>NZ_JBEPSU010000002.1:0-618763 GCF_040549175.1 Exiguobacterium sp. PvP048
TAAAAAAATTGAAAGCCTTGGTTCAAGAAGAGAATGCGCGACGAACCGGATCAAGGCACAAGTAATCGACGAATTGCGATCAATCTATCCCGTTCTGGGACTCCTCCGCGTGCTCGGTATGGCGCGGAGCGTCTATTACTATTGGCGGACCCGTCTGACGGGCGAAGACAAGTATGCGGAGGTGAAGGCAGCCATCCATACCTTGTTCCACGAACACGAGGGACGATGTGGCTATCGTCGCATCCACGCACTTCTCGAACGCCAGGGCTTCCGGCACGATCCGAAGACTGTGCGCCGTCTCATGAACGAGCTCGGTCTCAAATGTCTCGTCCGCATGAAGCGATACCGCTCCTATAAAGGACGGGTCGGAGAGGTCGCACCGAATCTTCTCCAACGGGACTTCAAGGCCACCGGTCTGAACCAGAAATGGGTGACTGACGTCACTGAATTTCACCTGTTCGGGGAGAAGCTCTATCTCTCGCCGATGATGGACTTGGGAAACCGTGAGATCATTGCCTATACCATATCGGACCGCCCTACATATCGATTCGTTGGCGACATGTTGGATCAGGCAATCGGGAAGCTCGACGGAGAGGCACGCCCAATCCTTCATTCCGATCAGGGGTGGCATTATCAATACAAAGCGTTCACTGGTACGCTCCACGAGCATGGCATCACGCAAAGTATGTCCCGTAAGGGCAACTGCCTCGACAACGCAGCCATCGAAAGCTTCTTCGCCGTGCTCAAGTCAGAGCTCCTGTATCTCAAGGAGTTCGATGATATGGACCACTTCAAATGTGAGCTCGAGCGTTACATCGAGTACTATAACCATCGTCGTATCAAGAGACGACTAAAAAACCTGAGCCCGGTGGAATACCGGACTCAGGTCCTAAAGGTCGCCTGACAAATTATTTATTGTCTAACTTTTTTGGTTCAGTTCACACGGCGAAGGGGTGTTTGACGGTGAAATTCAGTTGACCTTTTCAGTCGATTCTTCTTCATGCGCAGGATGCAACTCTTTGCTGACCGGTGCAGGGAGGTCGTAAGAAGCTTGTCCATGCTCGGCAACGTCCAGTCCACGGAGTTCATCTTCACGTGTAATCCGGAGACCGATTGTTACATCGAGTAACTTGAGGAAGACATAACTTAGGACACTGACGACGACGACGGCAAAGACGACGCCGAGTGCTTGCACCCCAAGTTGTGTAAAACCGCCGCCGTAAAATAATCCGGCTTGTCCGATGCCTGTAATTTCAACGAGTCTCGGTGAAGCGAAGAATCCGGTAGCAAGTGTGCCCCAAATCCCGGCAACACCATGAACCGAGAACGCACACAACGGATCATCGACGCGACGGGCGAGCAGGATACTTGTTCCGTACGTGATGACTCCGGCCAGGAAACCGATTACGACGGCTCCCCACGGTTCGACGAAAGCACAAGCGGCTGTGATGGCGACGAGAGCAGCCAGGACGCCGTTGATGATCGACGGGATATCTGCGACCCGACGGTGCCAGAAGGAAATGGCGAGTGCACCAAGCGCACCGGCAGCGGTCGCAAGTAAAGTCGTCAAGGCGACATAACTGAAGAATCCGTCAGCAATCGTTAACGTCGAGCCGGCATTGAATCCAAACCAACATAACCAAAGGATAAACGCACCGACGACGGAATAGATGACGTTATGACCAAGTAACGGTGTTTTTTCTGCTCCAATCCGTTTTTTCAAGATTAAAGCAGCGACGAGAGCAGCGATTCCACCTTGTAAGTGGACGACTTTCGATCCGGCAAAATCCTGCATCCCGAGGGAACCGAGGAAACCGCCTGCCCAAACGGAACGGGCGATAATCGGATAGATGACAGCGACGAAGAATGTTCCGAACAATAGGTAAACGGACAATTTTGCCCGTTCCGCAAAACCGCCCCAGGCGATCGCAAGGGATACTGCGACAAAGGATAACTGGAAGAGGAATTTGACATCGATGGTTACATTTGACCAGTCAAGGCTTGAAAATCCGCCATGAAGGAAAAATCCTTCTGTTCCAATCAAACCGGGTCCGTCTCCGAACGTCAGTCCAAAGCCGATTGCCCAAAAGGCAAGAGCGGCAACGGAAAAACTGATTAATTGTTTAACCGCAACGTGTCCGGCATTCTTCGCCCGTAACATGCCTGTTTCGAGTAATAAAAATCCAATCTGCATCGTAAAGACTAATAAAGTAGCGAATAAGACATAAAACGTATCGACCGAAACTAACATTTCTTCTAATTTCATCGTCGTTCCTCCTTTATCAATTTAAAGTATGTGTTTACTTTAGACGGAAATCCTTTCCAAGAAACGTCTTGTGTCAGAAAATCTGACATGGTATTTTGAAGGAAAGGAGTGACGAAGATGAACTACCGGGAGAAGAAGGTGATGACGATTGGGATTGTCTGCGAATTGACCGGTTTATCGGAACGGCAAATTCGTTACTACGAAGAACGGAAATTGATTTTTCCGGAGCGGACGAACGGAAAAACCCGAAAGTATTCCTTTACAGATATCGAGCGACTGGTAGAAGTCGCAGAAAAGATTGAAGACGGGTGGCGGACACACGAAATCCGTGAAAAGGAACGAAAAGTAACAGAACAGCAACGTTCGGATTTAATTCGTGGACAGTTGAATGCTGCCTTCGGACTTTACAAGAAACGGTGAACATTTGATGAACGGGTAACAGAACTGTAATTTTGTAAACGATTTATTGGCACACCGTTCTGAATTTCAGATATAATGTTTCTGTGTTCACAAACTTATCGTGCGTTATTTTGGGGCGTTAGAACGAGTAAAAGGGGTAGTTATGATGAAAAACTTTAATGATACATTTTTGCGGGCCATTCGTGGCGAAGAAGTAAGCCATGTACCGGTCTGGTATATGCGGCAAGCAGGTCGGTATCAAGCCGAGTATCGTGAAATCAAGAAGACACGGACACTTTTTGAGATTACACATGATCCTGAGTTGTGCGCCTATGTGACAGAACTGCCGGTCAAACAGTTGGGAGTCGACGCAGCAATCCTTTATAAAGATATTATGACGCCCTTGCCTTCAATGGGTGTCGACGTCGAAATCAAAAGCGGCATCGGTCCTGTCATTGCTAATCCAATCCGGACAATGGATGATGTTCAAGCGCTCCAAACCTTTAAAAAAGAAGATATTCCCTACATTTTCGAGACGATTAAATTATTGCGCGAACGTCTTGAAGTACCGTTGATCGGTTTTTCGGGAGCACCGTTTACATTAGCAAGCTATATGATCGAAGGCGGACCGTCAAAAGGTTATCATAAGACGAAAGCATTGATGTATGGTCACCCTGATGTCTGGCATGCTTTAATGGAGAAACTCGGAGATATGGTCATCGATTATATCAAAGCACAAGTTGATGCCGGTATCCAGGCGTTTCAAATCTTCGATTCGTGGGTCGGTACAACGAGTCGTAACGATTATGTCCTTTACATCAAACCGACGATGGAACGTATTTTCACGGAACTAAAAGAAACAGGCGTTCCGATGATCATGTTTGGTGTTGGAGCAAGTCACTTGGCAGAAGAATGGCATGATCTTCCGCTTGATGTCGTCGGACTCGACTGGCGTTTGTCGGTAGACGCGGCACGTGAACGCGGACTGACAAAAACCTTGCAGGGAAATCTTGATCCATCTTATCTGCTCGCTCCATGGGAGATTCTTGAAGCCAAAACAAAAGAAATCCTTGATATGGGCATGAAACGCCCTGGTTTTATCTTTAACTTAGGGCACGGTATCTTCCCGGAAGTGGATCCGGAAGTCTTAAAACGTCTCACTGCATATATCCATGATTACTCGAAAGAAAAAATGGAGGTAGCGAAATGAAAACACTAGGATTACTCGTCATGGCGTACGGTACGCCGTACAAACCGGAAGACATTGAACGGTATTACACACATATCCGCCGTGGGCGGAAACCGTCTCCAGAAGCATTGGCTGAACTGACAGAGCGGTATGAAGCAATCGGTGGTGTTTCACCACTGGCACAAGTCACGATTGATCAAGCGGAAGAACTGCACCGCCAACTGACTGAAAAATATGCAGGCGAAATCGAATTCAAACTGTATCTCGGTCTGAAGCATATCGAACCATTCGTCGAAGACGCCGTGGAACAAATGGCGAAAGACGGTATCACGGAAGCGGTCACGGTTGTACTGGCACCACACTACTCGACGTTCAGCATCCGTTCATACAACGGTCGTGCAAAAGAAGTAGCAGACAAACACGGTATCCATTTAGCTTCTGTTGAGTCATGGTACAAAGAAGAAGCTTTCATCGACTGGTGGGGCACGGAAATCCGGAAAACATTTGATGCGTTACCGGTACCGGAAGATAAAGCAGTCCTTGTCGTCTCAGCCCACAGTTTACCGGAAAAAATCATTGCGAACGGTGACCCATACCCGGAACAATTAAAAGAGACAGCAGATTTGATTGCGGCCCGCGCCGGTGTCAAGCATATGATCACAGGCTGGCAGTCAGCCGGACAAACGCCAGAACCTTGGCTCGGACCAGATGTACAAGACTTGACGCGTGACGTCTATGAAGCAGAAGGATACGAAGCATTCGTCTACGTTCCGGTCGGATTCGTCGCCGATCACTTGGAAGTCCTGTTCGACAATGATTATGAGTGTAAAGTCGTCTGTGACGAACTGGGCATCCATTACGCACGTCCGATCATGCCGAACGCAGATCCTGCCTTCATGAAAGCGGTCACTGAGGCTGTTTCAAAACAGGTCGGCAGTTATGTCAAGTAAACGTCTCGTCATCGTCGGCGGTGGTATTACTGGTCTTGCCGCTGCCTATTACGCAGAACGTGCCTTTCCCGATTTGAACATTACATTGCTTGAAGCCGGAGAACGTCTTGGCGGGAAGGTCGCGACGTACCGGGAAGACGGTTTTACGATTGAGCGTGGACCGGATTCTTACGTCGCCCGCAAACACATTTTGACGGATTTGATTGAAGCAATCGGACTTGGTGAAAAACTGGTCCGAAACAATACATCCCAAGCGTTCATTTTGGATACGGGTGGCCTTCATCCGATTCCTAAGGGTGCGGTCATGGGAATTCCGACGGATCTTGACTTGTTTCGGCAAACGACGTTACTGACAGAAGAGGAGAAACAGGAAGTCGCAGACTTGCTGTTGCATCCGTCTGACAGTCTGAGGATTCCGGAACAGGACATTCCGCTCGGGGAATATTTGCGTCCGCGGCTCGGTGATGCATTAGTTGAAAAACTGATTGAACCGTTGCTGTCCGGAATTTATGCCGGCAATATCGATCAGATGAGTACGTTTGCGACCTATCCGCAGTTCGTCGCAAATGAACAAAAAGCCGGCTCATTGTTTGAAGGAATGCGTTTGATGCGTCCGCTCGATCAATTGCCGCAAACTCCCCAGACAACAATTAAGGCAACGGGACAGTTCTTATCGCTTGAAACAGGACTCGAATCGTTGATTGAACGGTTGGAAGAGGTGCTCGAACGCTCGGAAATTCGTCTCGAAACTCCATTACTGGCGATCTCACGTGAAGATGGACGATACCGGCTGAAAACGGACCACGGTCCAGAGTACGCCGATTATGTCCTCTTGACGATTCCGCATCCGCAAGTCGTTCAACTGTTACCGGATGCTCATTTACCGGAACTTGAGCAGTTAACGACCCACTCGACGGCAACGGTAACGATGATTTTTGATCAACAGCAGTCGCTGCCAATTGAAGGAACAGGTTTTGTCGTCAATCGACGGGCACCGTACTCGATTACGGCCTGTACGGCGATTGATCAAAAATGGAATCATTCGGCTCCCGATCACACGGTCCTTCGGGCATTTGTCGGACGACCGGGTAATGACCATCTGGTTCATGAATCAGATGAGGTATTGCAACAGGCCGTGCTGCAGGACTTGGAAAAGATCTGTGGTCGGACGTTAGAGCCGAAGCAGGTCATCATCAGCCGTTTGATGGATGGTCTTCCTGCTTACACCGTCGGTCATGCCGACCGGATTCAGCGTGTCCGGGAAGAAGTATTGGCACAATATCCGGGCATTTATCTCGCCGGTCTTGCCTATGACGGGGTCGGATTGCCGGATTGTGTAGCCAGTGCAAAAACAATGGTTGAATCAATTGAATTGGAACAATCCCACGCGGATGAATCCGTCAATGAAACATAAAATCTTATCCAGTGCAGGAAACTCCATCTTTTTTAGGAGTTTCCTGCACTTTTTTGTTTTATTTACTTTGAAAATGAGGAATACCTTATACATTGCAGTGGGAAAAGGTGACAGGTAAAACAAAGGAGGAGATCCAGTGCTTGACGTGTTGAGTACGATGCTCGTCATATTGGCTTACGGCTTGATTATCGTTAATGTATTGGCGGTCATCACTGTCATTTTTTTTAGAGCGGCGGGATGTCGGCGCAACGTGGGCGTGGGTCTTGATTTTATATTTTGTTCCGTTGATCGGGTTTCTGATTTATTTATTTTTTGGACGTCTCTTGAAAAAAACAAATTTTTATCACGTCGAACAAACGGAACAACAAGAGCAGTCACGCCGTGTTGCTTTGCAACTGACCGAGCTCGACAAGCATGAGACACAACAGCGTCATCCAGCAATTATCCGGTACGATCAATTGATCCGGATGAATTTGACATCAAATGATGCGTTGCTCAGCTTTAAAAATGATGTCGTGATTTTATCGGACGGCGAGCAAAAGTTCAATCGGATGATGACCGATATTTTAAACGCGGAACACGAAATTAACATTCAGTACTACATCATTCAAAAGGATTCACTGGGACAGGCCTTGATTGCCGCTTTGACGAACAAAGCGAAACAGGGAATCAAAGTCCGGTTGCTCTATGATGCGGTCGGATCCCGCGATTTAAAACGGTCCGACTTTAAGGAATTAATGAAACATGACGGAGAAGTGTACGCCTTTTTCCCGCCGACAATCGGTCTGATTAATTTCCGTCTCAACAACCGGAATCACCGGAAGTCCTGTATCGTCGATGGGAAGATTGGTTATATCGGCGGCTTTAACGTCGGAACGGAGTATTTAGGGATCGACGAAAAATTCGGCTACTGGCGCGACACGCATTTCCGGTTGGAAGGAGAGGTTGTTCACGATCAACTGGACCGATTCATCTTGGATTGGAACCAGGCCAGCGACAGCTATACGCCTAAAAATACTTTTTATTATGGCGCCCACTCGATTGAACAGGAATTGCCGATGCAGATTGTGACGTCGGGTCCGGATTCAAAAACGGAACATCTCAAAAATCTGCTGATTAAAATGATTTCATCCGCCAAACAATCGATTTATATTCAGTCGCCTTACTTCATTCCGGATACGAGTTATATGGACGCCTGCAAAATGGCGTTACTGGCAGGTGTCGAAATCCGGATCATGATTCCGAACAAACCGGATCATCCGTTTGTTTACTGGGCGACGACAGCGGCAGCCGGAGAACTGATTGATTATGGAGCGAAAATCTATACGTATGAACCCGGATTTCTTCATGCCAAAACGATTGTCGTCGATCGGGAAATCGCCTCCGTCGGAACGACGAATATCGATGCCCGGAGCTTCCGATTGAATTTTGAGATGAACTCGATCGTCTACGACCGGCATGTTGCTGAAGAATTAGCCCGTTTGTTCGAAGCGGATTGTCTTGTCTGTGAGCAACTGACCGCTGAAAAATATGCGGAACGATCCCGGTTCGTTAAGTTTAAAGAAAGTATTTCCCGCTTGTTGTCTCCGATCCTTTGAGCGGCATCAAAAGGGTCGGAACAGGAATATCGTCTTGAAAATGGTATAGTAAAATGGAAAAAGATAAAGGAGAGTGAACGTTTTGGCAAAAGCAATCAAATTATTGATCTCAGACATGGATGGTACGGTGTTATCCAGCAAACAGAAAATAGAACCGGAAACGATTGCGGCAATTGAAGCTGCAAAAGAACAAGGCATTGATTTTGCGATTGCGACAGGACGAAATTACTTAAATGCAAAAGAACTGACGGACGAGGCGGGCATTACGTGTCCGATCATCGCTTCTAACGGAGCACGTGTGTTGACTGCTGACGGCGAAGAGCTGAGTGCAACGACACTGACGACGGAACAGGCGCAACAAATTTACGGTATCATCAGTCAGTATGAAGTTTTCTTCGAGATGTTTTGTGATAAAGGACTGGTCACAGCGCAAGGAGCGACGATTGACGCCGCTTATGATTCGCTGAAAGAAATGAGTCAGGAAAGCGACCGGGCCAAAAATGTCCTGGAATTTTTCCATGACCGGTATTATGTCAACGAAGATGTCAAAATGATTGACGGTTTCCGTTCGTTCATCCGCAACCAGACCAAACAAGTCTTTAAATTCATTTCTTTCTCATTTGATCAAGAGTTGATGAAGAAAATTTGGGAAGAAATCGAACAAAAAGTGGAGGGTGTATACGTGACATCATCCGGGCATGACAATATCGAAGTCATGGCACTTGGTGCCGATAAAGGAACAGCGGTCAAAACACTGGCAAAGCACCTTGGAGTGTCGATCGAAGAAGTCGCCGTCATCGGGGACAACTTGAATGATGTTCCGATGTTCAAAGTGGCCGGTATGGCGATTGCGATGGGGAATGGTCATGACGATGCAAAAGCGATTGCCCATCAAGTGACGAAAACAAATAATGAAAATGGGGTTGGCTATGCGATTCGTCAGTTGGCTGATCGGGCATGGACGTAAAATGAGAGGGGCAACCGGCAGTGTTCAAAGCGTTTAAAGAGTTTGCATTTCGCGGAAATGTCATCGACCTGGCAGTAGGGGTCATCTTGGGGGCGGCTTTCAGCGGTATCATCAAGTCGCTGGTCGACAGCATCTTCATGCCATTGATCGGTATCATCATTGGTGGAATTGATGTCAAAGGATTGTCGGTCGAGGTCGGAAATGCTAATTTGTTATACGGTCAATTCCTGCAAGCAAGCATCGAGTTTATCTTGATTGCGTTTGCGTTATTTTTATTCGTCAAAGGCATCAATGCTTTTCGCCGGAAAGAGGAGACGACAGAAGAAGTCGCAGCTCCGACGACGGAAGAAAAACTGCTCACGGAAATCCGTGATGCATTGGTCCGTCAACAGAATGAACGAATGAAATGAGTAATCAAAAGACGCACTTACTCCGGAACATGATCCGGATGGTAAGTGCGCCTTTTTTTATAAAATCGTTAGCAGATGATTTTCAGAACAGACTTGAAGGGACAATTGCTTATCGATGCCTTTATCGAATTGAATCTCAAGAACGTCGTCCATTACATGAACAATCGTTCCCTCACCGAAGGATGTATGCCGGATCCGCATATTTTTCTCGACTTGAAGAAGTGGCCCGGCAGGTTTTTCATTCAAACGTGAAGCGTAGCGGGCTTCTTTTTGTGCTTTTTGATCCGGGTTGAGAATCTGCCGGATATTTACGATGAATAAGGATTCTTCGACCGGTTTTGATTTATAGCGGTAAGACAACAGATGAAGCTCATGACGTGCCCGTGTCATCCCGACATAAAACAGACGGACGGCTTCTTCCATTTCTTCGAGTTGCCCGTCTTTATACGATTTAATGTTTTCAGACGACGGAAGAACACCGTTGATCAGATCAATCATGAAGACACGATCGAACTCGAGTCCCTTAGCACTGTGGAAAGTAGACAGCGTGACGGCATTTTGCTGTTTGTTCGATTTTGCTTGACGCATGAGTTGTTCGAGGTGAACAATCCGTTCCTTAAAGGCAAGGGAGGTCGGAAGATCACTTGCGACATTTTCAATCGTGTTGAGCATTTCAAGTAAAAAATCAATGCTGAATCCAAGACTGTCACTCATTTTTTTAAGATTTTTTTCATAACCGAGTTCATTGCGAATCATTGCCAAAGCGGCAGCCGGACGGGCGGTTTGTATGGCAGCGAAGACAGATTTAATGGTTTTCAACTGTTTTTTTTGATAAAACTTCATCTCGACATGTTGAAGCAGCAGATCAAAGACGTTTTCACCGTTCTGCAGTTCATAAAGACGCTGTAATTGAACTTTTGAGATATACCCTGCAAATTTCGTATGAATTTGCGCTAAAATCTCAACATCAGAAGGATCGTTTGCCAGTTCGATAAAATGTAAGACATCCTTTAAAACCCAATGGCTAAAGAATTTGTGATCGACGTCCTTGATATAAAAAGGGATACCGGCTAGATCAAGGGCATTCATGATATTAATCGAGGACGAGTTGTTGCGGTATAAAATCGCTACTTCTTTAAAATTCGTTTCCTCGCGTAATTGACGAATGACATACCGCGTTTGGTCTTCGTACGCCGGTAACGTTTCAACGGTGATGGCACGGGAAGACGGATTTTCTGTATACATCTTCTTCGGGTAACGGACCTTATTCCGCTGAATGAACCGATTGGCGGTTTCGACGATCTCTTTAGAGGAACGATAGTTTTGTTCCATGTACAATACAGTCGCATCGGGATACGTATCCTTAAAATGGATGATTTTTGATACATCTGCACCGCGCCAGCTGTACAGCGTTTGATCATCGTCGGCGACGACACAAAGGTTATTGTGAGGCAATGCCAGTTTTTCGACAAGTTGATGCTGCACCAAAGAAGTATCCTGACTTTCGTCCGTTAAAATATATTCAAAGCGGCGTTGATACGAGGCAAGTAGTGCCGCATCCTGCGAAAGAATCGTATTGGCATATGTCAGCATATCATCGAAGTCCATCAGTGGATGGAGCGGATCCCGCAACTTAAATTGCTCATAGGCGGAGTAAATCTCCGGAAAATGTTTAATGGTCGTCTTTAATGTTTCAATGTCCTTCGTAACCAGTAAGCGGTTTTTCACGAAGGAAATCATACGCAGCAATTCATCCATCTGATCTTCCGTAATGACACTCCGGTTGATTTCCTGGAAAATCCGGCGAAGAATCATCCGTTTATGCAACGGCTGCTCCGGACGGTGTGTTGCCGTTTTTTCAATGGCGCCTTCGATGATCGTATACTGAAGGCGGTGTGTTGACGCATAGTCACGGACGACTTGGAAAGCAAAACTGTGGATGGTCGAGAAAGAAGCCGTTGTTCCGATTAAATGATGAAACCAGTCATAAAAACGTTCTGCCATCTCATGAGCAGCGGCTTTACTGAAAGTTAATCCCAAGATGGACCGGGGATTCACCTTTTTCTCAAGGATCAAATAGGCAATTTTAAAATTTAATGTTGTCGTTTTTCCTGAACCCGGGGAAGCGAGTAATAAGAGCGGACCTTGATCGTGCTCAATCGCTTGGCGCTGGACCGCATTTAATTTGGTTCCGGTTTCGATCTCCATCCGCTCGAAAAAGTCTGGGGACATCGGTTTATTCACCTCTTACCTTTATAAACTCAATTTTCTTTTCTTAGTTTAGCATTTTCAGTCGGACAATTGATTAAGTCTACACAAGAAGTGGAATATAAGTAAAGATAAAATCTTTTACACGAACGTTCCTGAAGCATTGGCTAAAACATCTAGAACATGTAAAATGGAAATAGATGTAAGGGGAGTGTTGTGTCTCCTTGACTAATGGAAGGCGGAAAAAGTATGTCTCAAGTAAAGCTGTTTATGTATACCAACGAACACTATGAACAATGTGATGCGTTTATTCTTCCGGAGGAACAAATCCAATTTACGACATTTCCGACCGAGGTCGTGTCGGAAGCATTAAGTAATCCAGACAAGTTTCCGGTCGTCATTAAAAAAGAAACGGAAGTCGTCGGATTTTTCATCCTGCATTTAAATCCTCCGAAAACCCACCGGACGGATGAACGCAGTGTCCTGTTGCGGGCTTTTTCGATTGATGCCAGACACCAACAGCAAGGATATGCCAAAGAAGCGATGATGCAACTTCCTGCCTTCGTAAACGAATATTTTCCGGAAGTGACGGCGATTACGTTAGCGGTCAATAAAAAGAATATCGCAGCAAAATCCTTGTACTTCAAAACAGGTTACGTGGATACCTTACAATCTGTCATGGGGCCGATCGGCGAACAACACATATTAGCCTTTGATCTTCAAAAAGAGACGGCACCGCAATAAAAAACACATTCCTCAGTTGATTGTCTGTGAGGAATGTGTTTTTCTGTCTTGAGCTAAATTAGAGGCTGTAAATCGCCAAATGCGCCGTCGCGTCACCGGTCAGAACGATGCCTTGGCTCGTCGTCTTCGGGAAAATCCGGGCGGAAGCCACGGCTTCTCCGTCATTGAGAAAGACTTCGACGGACGAACGATCGACGAACACACGTAACGTATGCAATGGTTCAGTCAACGTGACCGAACGAGTAGTTCCGTAGTCGAGTGCCGGTACTTCTGCACCTGATGACGCGCGGTCCATTGTAAACCGTCTCGTTTGTTGATCGTACCGCAGAACCGTCTGTTCCTGGTCACTGACGCGGAGCTTCACTTCCAATTGATCAGAAGAAAGTTGCAACTGGGACAACTCGAGCTCGAAAATTTCTGCTTGTGCAGGCAGGAGTTGATCGACCAATTCCAGTTCCTGTTCGTACAACGTTTCTTTACGGAGTGATATCAGTTCCCGGACCGGTTTTTGGCGCAATTGCTGATTTTCGAGTGTCAGTTCTCGGGGCAATGTCAAACCGTGTGCCCAGTTAAACCGGTCACTTGGATACGAGATGTCCGGTAATCCCATCCAGCCGACAAGAATCCGGCGTCCGTCTGCTGCCAGTGTTGTTTGCGGCGCATAAAAATCAAATCCGAAATCCAGTTCAACAAAATCTTCATGTTGGAAAGTGAGTTCCGGCAGGGCGAGCGGCTGTCCCATCAAGTATCCGGATTGGAAGATGTTTTGATATCGGTCGTTCTCGGGAGAAATCCCTTGCGGACTGAATAATAAGAATCCTTTTCCGTCGAGTTCAAAATAATCGGGGCACTCCCACATATAACCGAATTGATCATATCCGGTGTTGAGTTCACCCATGAATGTCCAGTTTTCCGCATCCAGCGATTGGTACATGACCGTACATCCGCTTAAATCATCGCGTTGAGCTCCGATGATGCAATACCATGTATCGTGATGCTGAAATACTTTAGGATCTCGGAAATGCTCGGTATAACCGGTCGGAACCTCTGGAATGGCAGGAGGCAGATGTTTTTCAATCCGACCGTCCGAACGAAGGTGACCGACGATTTGACTCGTATGGCGATTCCATTCGGCGTCCCGCTTGTTTCCTGTATACATAACATGAACCTGATCGTTTTTGACGAAACCACTTCCGGAGTAAGCACCATGTGAATCAGGATCATCGTTTGGAATAAGAGCTGCCCCCTCATCGAACCAATGCACTAAATCCTTTGAAGTCATATGGTACCAATACTTCAATCCGTGGACGGGTCCGAGCGGGAACCATTGATAAAAGAGGTGGTACGTCCCGTTGTGATAGACAAATCCGTTCGGATCATTCAATAAACCGGTCGGAGGTTGGATGTGGAAAGAAAACCGCCAAGGTGAGTTCCGTACTTCTTCTTTCATGAGTTGATACACTTCCGGTGCAAGATCGGAAAGCGGGCGATAACGTGCTTCGCGTGTCCACTGATTCATGTTGTCAGCTCCTTGTTGTAAGTAGTTGGGGATTGCTTCTTCTATGCGTTCACATTACGGAGTAGCGGTGATCTTGTCAATAACGTCTCTTAGTAATGGAAGGTCAAGCATCCTTTGCCCTGGTGTTTTGAATCGTACAAAGCAATATCTGCCCGGTGAATCACCTGTTCGATCGATTCTTCCGCCGAACGGATGGCGACGCCGATACTGGCTCCAATCAATATAGTTTGTTGATTCAAAAGATAAGGATAAGAAAGTGTATGAATGATGTCTCTTCCGTATCGGTCGATTTCTTCTGTCGTAATCGGCTCGTTCAAGATAATTAAAAACTCATCGCCACCGAGCCGTGCCACAAGACCTTCGTAACGTAAGGATTTTTGAAGACGATCGGCGACTTCGATTAACAATAAATCACCCATGGCATGACCATACTGGTCATTGACAGCTTTGAAGCCGTCTAAATCAAGATACAGATAAATCTGGTCGTGCGTTTTACGCGACAGCCCATCCAAATAATCTGATAGACCATTCCGGTTCGGCAGACCGGTCAAAGCATCGTGAAGGGCGAGTGACTCGTACGTTGTCCGTTCTTGCTCGGTATGGGTTAATTTTGTCGTCAGTTCACGCAAGGCGACGGAAAGGACTTCGATCTCCCGAATCCCGGTATGTGCCGGAATCGACTTGGACCGATCATGTTGCATAGCTTCTGCTGCCAGTGTGATTTTCTTTAAGGGGCGGGTCAACAGTCTGGCTACGAACCAACCGATGATGGCCGTCAACAAAGAAGCAATTAATCCGGCAATCAGGATGTAGTTTCTCAAAGTGCTTGCGTCCGAAAAGGCGATTTGGCTCGGTTGGCGGACGAGAACCGTCCAGCCGAGTCCGTTGTAATTTTTGTAGCCCTTACTTTCGGCGACGCCGATTAAGTATTCTTGATCATTTTCCCAGTTGGAGATCCGGTATCCTTTTTGATTTCCGGCTAGCCAATCAGACGGCAAATTTTTTCCGCGCCACTGCTTCGGACCGAGTAGGACGGTCCGGTTTTGTTTGCTGACGATGAGGAATTCGACATCTTTAATCTGCGCCGTAGAGCTTTGGAAACTTTGTTCGATTTCCTTGGCCCACTCAAAGCTGAGGTGAGTGGCGAGAACACCAGTCATTTTTCCGTTCGTGAACAACGGTGTGCTGATGTCGACGAATTGCAACGGTTCGCCGCTCGGGTTAGGAAGCAGTTTGGCCAGTAGAACAGCGTCATGTACATCGCCGATGAATGGCTTTTTTTGAGCTTCCTGAAAGACGGGACGTGCTTTGATCGATTGGCCCTCTAATATTTTCCCTGTTGAAGCAATGACTTGGCCATCGGGATTCATTACACCAATCCAGGAAAAGTCAGGGATTTGTTGTTGCAACTGCTCCAGCGTATTCCGTGTTTCAGCCGGATTTTTCCCGTCCCGAATCGTTGGCAAAGTCCGTAAGACATTGACTTCGGCAGTACGGGACCACATGTAGTGATCGAGTTTATCGGATAATTGATAAGCTGTGGCGGACAAGGTTGTTCCTACCTCATCCTTTAGACGGTCTGTTGCACGATTACTGATTAAAAACGTCAGAGAAAGTGT
Organism: Exiguobacterium sp. PvP048; assembly: GCF_040549175.1. Taxonomy (NCBI): domain Bacteria; kingdom Bacillati; phylum Bacillota; class Bacilli; order Caryophanales; genus Exiguobacterium; species Exiguobacterium sp. PvP048. The sequence goes on from NZ_JBEPSU010000002.1 coordinate 15,284, forward strand.
CATGACGAAAAAAAGACCGGCAATCAATAAAGCAAGTAAGGCATCAAAACGGATAGAAAATTTCTTCATGTAATAAACTCCAATTCAATTAGTGCAATAAGTAGAATGCTTCTAATTATTTTAACATACGATCATCTGATGAATTTATTTTGAGAAAAACTTCGACGGGTTGATGGCGGTCGGAGACACCCTGTCGTTCGAAGCGGAAATCAAGATGTTCCCAATAGCGACGTCCTGATACATTTTCAGGCAGGACAGCCAGCCGGATTACAGGACAATCCTGTAGATACTGTTCGTGAAACATACGATAGATCATCGAACCGATACCCTGTCGATGAAGTCGTTCGGGCATGATGAATAAACCGATCCAGGTGGAGTGGTCGGTTGGATGTTCCGGTAAATAATCAATGAGGGCAAGCACATCGTCACCGTCAATACAGAGCAGACTAATCGTATCAGCATTTAAAAATTCTTCTTCTAATTCGTCATCCGATAAAGGATAGATTCGGTCTTCGAGTTGCACATAATGCGGATTTTCAGCAAAAATCGATTGAATGATCGGAAAATCTTTTTTTGTCACCGGAACAAACTGCAATGGCATCGGGTTTCCTCCTGTCAGTTAGAGTCCTGCACCTCTTTTAGTATACAAGTTTAAACTGGAAACGGATTACATAATTGTAAGGATAGGAACTTTTTTAATTGATATCGCGTACACTGAAGTAAGAAGAACAGCAAGAGGAGGAAAAAAGATGCTGAAAATCGAACACGTATCAAAACGTCTAGGCAAAGAGCAGATTTTAAAGGATGTCAGCTTTGAAGTGGCGCCGGGAGAAGTGTTTGGATTTCTTGGACCAAACGGGGCCGGGAAGACGACGACCATCCGAATCATAACGGGATTACTTGAGCAAGATGAGGGAACGGTCACCGTCAATGGCTTCGACGTCGTCCATGAACGCTCAAAAGCTTTGACACAAATCGGAGCAATCGTTGAGAATCCGGCTTTCTACACATACATGACAGGCAAACAAAATCTGGTTCATGCAAAGAATCTGATTCCGGGTTTGACTCAGGTCGATTATGAGGCACTGGCGAAACTCGTTGGACTTGAAGGAAAACTGTCTAAAAAAGTCGGAGAATATTCACTAGGAATGAAACAGCGTCTCGGAATTGCCCGCGCCTTGTTACATAATCCACGGGTGCTGATTTTAGATGAGCCGACGAACGGACTTGATCCGGCAGGAATTGCGGAACTGCGTGAATATCTTCGGACGATGGCTCGCGAGCAGAATATTGCGATTCTGATTTCCAGTCATATGTTAGGGGAAATGGAACAGATCAGTGACCGCTATGCCATCATCGATCAAGGTGTCATTAAATCGGTCGAGTCTGTCCGGAATGAAACCGGAGCAAAAATCATGATTCGTGTTCCTGAAATTAATATACTTGATGTCATTGAAGCATTACGGATCGCTAACTATCCGGCCGAACGCTTGAACGATAAAATCGTCATCACAGCACCTGAAACCGAGACACCAGCCATCGCCCGATTAATCGTCCCGATTGCTGATTTACACGAACTGACTGTCAAACGGATGACACTGGAAGAACAATTCTTGCAAGTGACGAAAAAAGAGGGGGATTCACATGCTTTCGCTCATACAAAATGAATGGATGAAATGGTGGACGATGAAAAAATCAAAAATCGTCCTGGCGCTATACGTTCTGATCGCCGTCGGAGTCGTCGTTGTTGCGAAAATGAATGATGCTGACTTTACACGCAGTGACTACTATATGCTCATGACGATTATTCTGTTCAATCTGCTTGGTATCATCACAATTGTTTTCACGGCAGAGACCGTCGGAAATGAAGTCCGTTATGATACGATGAAACATTTGCTGATGAGTCCGTATTCGCGGATGACGATTTATTTCTCCAAACTGTTGTTTTCGATTTTAATCATGCTCGGTCAATTCATTTTCATCGTTATCATTACGTACGCCGCATCGTTTGCATTTTCTGAAGCCGGTGATGGTATCCAGTGGCGCGATACCGTCTTCTCACTCGTCACCCCGGTCTTTACGATTTTCATGACGTTATTCTTCTCGCTGGTCTTCCGCTCTGTCGGTATGATCATCGGTTTTACCGTGCTGGCTCAGTTCTTTACGTCGATTGCCGGAACAGTGTTACTTGCCTTTAAACCGGAAATCGCAAAATGGATTGTGTTGATGCATTTGGACTGGTCCATGTATTTCAAAGGTGCGTTGACGTACGGAACAGCAGAACCGATGGGAACGACGCTGACGTTTTCCGTCCTCTTCGTTCTTGCACACATCTTGGTGTTATTCGGCGGATCGATCCTGATTTTCCAAAAAAAATCATATCTTTAAATTAAAATCTGAAAGAGGCTGACTCAAAAAAGAATCACTCGTTCTTTCACGCCCTTTCCTCAGGCGAGACACAAGCCAGTTACCCTGCCTCATTTAGGCGGGGAAACGGGTCTTGTTTGTCTCTGACAGCGCAAAATGCGCTTTTTCCTGTAGGAGTGGCATGAAGCGAGTGATTCTTTTTTTACGAAATCAGGGTGGCAGATGATTATTCTGCCACCTTGATTTTTGTAGAGAGTGACTATTGAGTCAGCCCCTTTTCGTCAAGTATCACGACGGGTGATTGGAAATGTTTTTTGGAAAAATTCAATCAGGGGACCGTTTAAGAGGAGGAAGACAAACGTTCCGACGCCAATCCCGATCAATTCGTGTTCGACAAGCGATAAGATGCTGGCAATAAAAAAAGGAATCGCCAGGCTGACCGTTGCACCAATGGATGTACTTTTGAACCGGCTGATCAATGATTTCATCAAATAGTCGGGCGGCATCAGAACAAAGCCGATTTGCAAGTAAAGCGCCAGTCCAAGCGAAATCAACGGCATCCCGATAACCATATACAAAATACGCGCCCACAAGGCGACTGGTGTATAAAGGAGCTGGTGAATCGACAAAAAGAAATCAATCGCCGTTCCGAACAGAACGACGAGGGAAAAGCTAAGTAAGATCGTCCACCAACTGAACCGGCTCCCAAGCAGCAGAGCACTGGCGAGCGCAAAAACATGCAGGACGACGATGGCGAGTCCGACGGTCAACGGCGAAATACGGGCCAACGCTTCACTGGCAGATGTCCAAGGGGCACTCCCGATGGCGGCGGTGACCATGAAGCTGTTGCCGAGGGCATTGATGAGGATGGAAAATAAATAAATGATGATTCTTTTTTGTTGACTCATGCGAGGCACAGGGGAAAAGCTTCTCCCTATGCTTCTCACCTCCATTTCAAATCAGTATCGTTAAGCTATACCCTAATTTAATCGTTCTTTTCATTTGTTTTCATAAAAAGAGGATTGCGAAAAACATTGCCGAGACGACATACTAAGGACAAATCAAAGAAATGGGGACGCGATATGACATACTTTGGTCAAAAAATTCTGCCGTCTGTCAGAAAGTTAGAAGACTTTGAAAAAATGTTAAAAAGTCCTTATGAATACGGTGTACTGCTTGAGATGCATGTTTCGCGTTTAAAGGCCGTCTATGAATTGGCACACCGGTATGACAAAAAAATGTTTTTGCACATGGATTTGGTCCAAGGGTTAAAAAATGATGAATATGCGACCGAATACGTCTGCCAGGAATTAAAGCCCTATGGTGTTATTTCGACGAAAGCCAGTGTCATCGTAAAAGCCCGTCAAAAAAAGGTAAAAACGATGCAACGGATGTTCTTGCTGGACTCAAGCTCTCTCGAAAAAAGTTATCAGCTGATGGAGCGGACGCAGCCTGATTATATCGAAGTATTACCGGGATTGATGCCGAAATACATCGAAGAGGTGAAACGGAAAACCGGCAAACTCGTATTCGCCGGTGGATTGATTGATACTGTTGAGGAAGTGGAACAGGCGATTGCAGCGGGAGCCTCTAGTATTACGACCTCGAATAAAGAGTTGTGGAAATACTTTGAACCAAACAAATGAAAACGCTATGACAAAGATCACGTAAATCTTTTGACAGCGTTTTCATCGATTGTTATAGTGAAAACAAGTTGATACGAAGTGACGGAGAAACAGGAGATTCACGCTTTCACGCTTTTTGAGAACATACAAAAAGCCGAGGCGGGAATCTCTTTTTTTTGTTGCTTTTTTCACATACAAAGGGGGAAATCATATGTCACCGGTACTAGCAGAATTTTTAGGGACAGCGCTTCTCGTCGCATTCGGGAACGGTGTCGGAGCAGGTGTTACATTAACGAAATCCTACGCAAAAGATGCCGGCTGGATTGTCATTACGTTAGCCTGGGGATTTGCGGTAGCGCTCTCTGCCTATGCAGTCGGTCAATTCAGTGGCGCTCACTTGAATCCGGCTGTCACACTTGGTCTTGCTTTTGACGGATCATTTGCCTGGGCGGACGTTCCGGGATACATCGTGGCACAAATATTAGGAGGAATTGCCGGAGCAAGTATTGTCTTCGTTCATTACCTGCCACACTGGGCAGAAACAAAAGATCCGGCGGCAAAACTGGGTGTTTTCGCGACATCACCTGCAATTCCCCATACATTTGCCAATGTCATGAGTGAATTGATTGCGACATTTTTACTTGTCATCGGGATTTTATCAATCGGAGCCAATACGTTTTCAGACGGTCTGAATCCATTAGTCGTCGGTGTCTTGATTGTCGGTCTCGGAATGTCATTTGGGGGAACGACCGGCTACGCGATGAACCCGGCACGTGATTTAGGTCCGCGGATTGCACACTTTACCCTGCCGATTGCAGGAAAAGGTTCTTCCAACTGGGGTTATGCCTGGATTCCGGTGCTCGGTCCGGTTCTTGGCGGAAGTCTTGGTGGATTGTTTTACCGATCCGTCTTCTCCGGGAAAGATACACCGGCATTTGTGATTGTCGGACTTGTGACAATCGTCATATTAGGTTTATGCTATAAATTCGGTGTTCGTCCGAATAAATCAACGTCAGTGAAGTCGAAGTCAGCTTAAGCTTAACTTACTAGATACAAAGGATGGGGAAGAGATGGAGAACTACATTTTGTCATTAGATCAAGGAACAACGAGTACACGGGCGATTTTATTCAACCGTTCCGGAGAAATCGTTCATTCCGCACAACGTGAGTTTACGCAGTACTTTCCAAAACCAGGTTGGGTCGAACACAATGCCAATGAAATTTGGGGAAGTGTCCTTTCGGTCGTTGCAACCTGTTTAACGGAAGCCAACGTCAAAGCGACACAAATCGCTGGAATCGGCATTACGAACCAACGGGAAACAGCGGTCGTCTGGGAAAAAGAGACAGGAAAGCCGATTCATAATGCAGTTGTCTGGCAATCGAGACAAACAGCTGAGATTTGTGACGAGTTGCGGAGTGCCGGTCATGCCGAATTGTTCCGGGCAAAAACAGGTTTATTGATTGATGCCTATTTCTCCGGGACAAAGGTCAAATGGATTTTGGATCACGTTGAAGGTTCCCGGGAACGGGCAGAACGTGGTGAACTGTTGTTCGGAACAATTGACACATGGCTGATTTGGAAGTTGTCAGGCGGCAAAGCCCATGTCACGGATTATTCCAATGCCAGCCGGACGTTGATGTACAACATCCACGAGCTGAAATGGGATGACGAATTACTTCAGCTCCTCGATGTTCCGAAAGCGATGCTTCCTGAAGTCCGTCCGTCTTCTGAAGTTTATGCGCATACAGCTGGCTATCACTTCTTCGGTGAATCGGTTCCGATTGCCGGAGCTGCCGGAGATCAACAGGCCGCTTTATTCGGTCAAGCTTGTTTCGAAAAAGGAATGGCGAAAAACACATACGGAACGGGATGTTTCATGTTGCTGAACACAGGTGATAAAGCCGTGACATCGGAACACGGTCTTCTGACGACCATCGCATGGGGCATCGACGGGAAAGTCCAGTATGCGCTCGAAGGCAGTATTTTTGTCGCCGGTTCAGCGATTCAATGGTTACGCGACGGACTTCGTCTCATTAATGATGCGAAGGAAACAGAAGCTTATGCGACACGTGTGACATCTTCAGACGGCGTCTACGTCGTGCCTGCTTTCGTCGGTCTCGGGACACCGTACTGGGACAGTGATGTCCGTGGTGCAGTCTTCGGTCTGACGCGGGGAACGGAAAAAGAACACTTCATCCGGGCGACACTTGAATCGCTGGCATATCAGACGCGTGACGTCTTGACAGCGATGGAACAGGATTCCGGAATCGAAATGTCTGCCTTACGTGTCGATGGTGGTGCCGTTAAAAATGATTTCCTCATGCAATTCCAGAGTGATATCATCCAGGCACCGGTCGAGCGTCCGGAAATTAATGAAACGACGGCCCTCGGGGCAGCATATCTTGCAGGACTAGCTGTTGGATTCTTTGAGAATCAAAAACAGATTTCAGCCCACTGGAAGATGGATCGTCGCTTTGAGATGGATATGGCGGAAGCAGAGAGCGAAGATCTTTACGCTGGATGGAAAAAAGCTGTTCAAGCGGCGATGTTGTTTAAATGATGTGACATATGTTATATTAGGTACAAGTTAATAAACCGGTCGGAGAATATGGAGAGACCACAGCAACAGTTGACACCGTCAGTCTGTTTGTTGTGGTCTCTTTTTTTTCGAACCCATACAGGAGGAACTATTCATGGCAAACCAACAATTTTCAAGCAAAAACCGTGCAGAGGTCTACAATCGATTAACGCGTGAAGAACTTGATCTACTTGTCGTAGGTGGAGGAATCACGGGAGCTGGGATCGCACTTGATGCCGCGTCACGTGGCATGAAGATTGGACTCGTTGAGATGCAAGACTTTGCAGCGGGAACGTCAAGCCGTTCAACGAAATTGGTTCATGGTGGTTTACGTTATTTGAAACAATTCGAAATCCAAATGGTTGCCGAAGTCGGGAAAGAACGGGCCATCGTTTATGAAAACGGACCACACGTTACGACACCGGAATGGATGTTGTTACCGATGCATAAAGGCGGTACGTTCGGACCGTTCAGTACGTCAATCGGGTTACGTGTTTATGATTTCTTGGCAGGCGTTAAGCGTTCAGAGTGGCGTTCAATGTTGTCGGCAAAAGAAACATTGGCAAAAGAGCCGCTTGTGAAACAAGACGGTCTAAAAGGCGGCGGCTACTACGTTGAGTATCGGACAGATGACGCCCGTTTAACGATCGAAGTCATGAAAGAAGCGGTTGCTCACGGAGCACGTGTCGTCAACTACACGAAAGCGGAAGAAATTCTGTATGAAAACGGAAAAGTCGTCGGAATGCGTGTGACGGATCTCGCGACAGGAGACGTACATGAAATTCGTGCGAAGAAAGTCGTGAATGCAACCGGTCCTTGGGTCGATGAATTGCGTGAAAAAGACGGTTCGAAAGTCGGAAAACAACTGCGTTTGACAAAAGGGGTTCACGTCGTCATCGATCAGTCAAAATTCCCGTTAAAACAAGCTGTTTACTTTGATACACCGGACGGTCGGATGATCTTCGCAATTCCGCGTGACGGAAAAGCATACGTCGGAACAACGGATACGTTCTTCGACAAAGATACATCGCATCCGAAGTTTACAGTCGAAGACCAGAATTATGTCTTAGACGCGATTCATTATATGTTCCCTAATGTCAAAGTGACAGCAGAAGATGTGGAATCGAGCTGGGCCGGTGTTCGTCCGTTGATTTACGAACAAGGCAAAGATCCATCTGAAATTTCACGGAAAGACGAAGTTTGGCAGTCTGAATCCGGTTTAATTACAATCGCCGGCGGAAAACTGACCGGCTACCGTAAAATGGGCGAGCATGTCGTCGATCTCGTCGCAAAACTTCTCAAAAAAGAAGAAAATGTCGCGTATGCCCGTTGTGCAACAAAAAACATGCCGATTTCAGGCGGTCATGTCGGAGGAGCAGCCGGATATGCGAAGTTCTTGAAATCACAAGCACCGGCAAACGGATTAACGTCGGAAGAAGTCTTGTTCCTTGCGAAACGCTATGGTTCAAACGTACCGGTTGTTTTGGAATATGCGGCAGAGTATGATGCGGCGGAAACAGAATTACCGCGTGATGTTTACGCACAACTCCATTACGGTATCAATCATGAGATGGTAGCCCGTCCAATCGACTTCTTCATCCGTCGGACCGGCGCAGTCTTCTTTGATATTGCATGGGCACGTCAGCACAAAGAAGCCGTCATCAAAGAGATGGCTCGTCACTTGAACTGGACAGCTGCACAAACAGCAGAGTATGCAAAAGAACTCGAGATTGAAATCGAAGATGCGGCGCACGCACTCGTCACAGAATAAATCTTGGTTCGACAAAAGGGGCTAACTCAAAAGTCAGATTCTACAAAGAAAAGGGTGGCAGAATTGGAATCTGCCACCCTTTTTGCGTTAAAAAAGAAACACTCTTTTCACGCCACTCCTACAGGGAAAAGCGCAATTTTGCGCTGTCAGAGACAAACAAGACCCGGGTTTTTGCCTGAACGAGGCAGAAATACTGGCTTGCGTCTCGCCTGAGGAAAGGGCGTAAAAGAATGAGTGTTTCTTTTTTGAGTCAGCCCCTTTTTGCTGGCGTCTGGAATCAGATTCATTGCAAGCAACTGTCCGGACGATTATGCTAAATGTACATGATAACTAGTATGAAGGAGATGGAACGAAATGAAAGTTGAAGTCTGGTCAGATTATGCCTGCCCGTTTTGTTATATCGGTAAAAAACGTTTGGAAAAAGCCATTCAGGAGAATGGAGCGACAAATGTCGAGGTGGAATTTAAAAGTTTTGAACTCGATCCGTCAGCACCGGAAACACCGACAATGGGATTGTACGACATCCTGGCATCCAAGTACGGGACATTCGTCGATCAAGCCCGATCAATGTCGCAAGGCGTCGTGGATGCCGCGAAAACGGATGGTCTGTTTTATGAGATGGACCGTGTTGTTCCTGCCAACACATTTAAAGCTCACCGCCTGACCCAACTTGCGAAAAAGCATGATAAAATGGACGAGGTATCAGAAGAATTATTCCAAGCCTATTTCATGAACGGTGAGAACTTAAATGATGACTCGATTTTGACAAGAATCGCGACTGCTGTCGGACTGGATCCTGCAACTGTGGAAGCTTTTCTCGCATCAGAGGAGTCTTCCGATGAAGTACGTCAAGAAGAAGAAATGGCCCGTGAACTTGGTGTGACGGGTGTGCCATTTTTCGTATTTGACCGGAAGTATGCCATTTCAGGCGCACAACCTGTTGAAGCATTCAGTCAAGTGCTGGAACGGATCCAGCAAGAACAAAAAGTGGAAATCGTAGCTGAAGGTGACGCGTGTGGAGTCGACGGCTGTAACTAAATTTGATTGCTAAAGGAGTACAAGAAACTTATGAAATTCATTTTCCATCCCGATATTCACGATGCACGGATCAATCTTGCTGTCGAGGACTTCATCCTAAATAATCTGAACGTCAACGAAGAAGATTATTTCCTGTTTTATATTAACGGTCCATCGATCATCGTCGGTAAAAATCAAAACACGAGTGAAGAAGTCAACTTGAAATACATTGAGGAAAACGGAATTCATGTCGTTCGTCGTTTGTCCGGTGGCGGTGCCGTTTATCATGATCACGGGAACTTAAACTTCAGCTTCCTGACGAAAGATGACGGTGATTCATTTAACAACTATAAAAAGTTCACGGAACCGGTTGTGCAAGCCTTACACAAACTCGGAGTCGAAGCAGAGTTGTCAGGTCGCAATGATATCCATGTCGGAACCCGGAAAATCAGCGGGAACGCCCAATTTACGACTAAAGGCCGGATGTTCAGCCACGGAACACTGATGCTTGATTCCAACATCGAGGAAGTCGTCAATGCCTTGGTCGTCAGTGAAGAAAAAATGCGTTCCAAAGGGATTAAATCGGTCCGGAGCCGGGTCGCGAATATCTCTGAATTTTTGACGGAACCGTTGACGATGGATCAATTCGTCGAGCATCTCCTGGAATCGATTTATGAAGGAAAAGAGATGGAGCGGTACGTCTTAACCGATGAAGACTGGGCAAAAGTCCATGCGATTTCCGCTGAACGGTACGGAAACTGGGATTGGAATTTCGGTAAATCACCGAAGTTTGATGTGATTCATAAAAAACGTTTCCCGATCGGAACGATTGATTTCCGCCTGAATGTGAAAAAGGGAATCATCGAAGAAGCGAAAATTTACGGCGACTTCTTCGGAGTCGAGGATGCTTCGGAAATTGCTCGGGCGTTGGAAGGAAAACGGTATGACCGCTCTTCATTACGTGAAGTCCTGAGTCAGTACGAATTGAAGAAATATTTCGGAGCTGTTGAGCTGGACGAAGTGCTTGACGTTTTAGCATAAGCTTTTTTGGGAAAACTCTCTCTATCAACTTGCATAGGGGGAGCTTTTTTCATGGGCTACAACAAAGATAACTTTTTAAAGGGTACATTAAACGACTTCATCAACTTTGAAAAAGTTTCGGAAGGTCTGCCAAAAACGGAAGATCAACAGCCGTTGCCGTATTATGAACGGGATGATTACCGCGCTGCCGGGAAATTAAAAGGAAAAGTCGCGATCGTAACGGGTGGTAATTCAGGAATCGGACGTGCGATCTCAATCGCCTATACATTGGAAGGTGCTAAAATCGTCATTGCATTCTACGGCGATCAGGAAGGCGCGGAGGAAACAAAAGCCCGTCTTGAAGAGCTCGGTGGAGAAGTGTTGCTGTCTCAAGGAGACATCGGAGACGGTGCCTATTGTGAAGAACTCGTCAAAAAAACGATCGACCGTTTTGGTCGTCTTGATATTGTCGTCAACAATGCGAGTATGCAAAAACCGGAAGATTCGTTGCTCGACATCACAGATGAATCGATGGAAAAAACATTCAAAACAAATATTTTCGGAATGATGCGTCTAGCACGGGCAGCCTTGCCTCACCTGACGCTCGGCTCAGCTATCATCAATACGACGTCTTCGACAGCATATGAAGGAAACTCCCTCTTAATTGATTATTCGTCGACGAAAGGAGCCATCGTCAGCTTCACACGCAGTCTGTCGATGAACCTGGCGAAACAGGGGATCCGCGTCAATGCAGTGGCCCCAGGTCCAATCTGGACACCATTGATCACAGATACGTTCCCGGATGAATCGGTCAAAACGTTTGGTAAAAACACGCCGATGGATCGTCCCGGACAACCGGCAGAAATGGCTTCCGCTTACGTCTTCTTGGCTTGTAACGATTCGAGTTATATGACGGGTCAAGTCTTGCATCTAAACGGCGGCGTCATCGTCAACGGTTAAAAAGAAAGAACGTGAAAACGTTTCCATAAAATGCTACACTATCCATACAGGCGGACACGTCATGTATGGATTTTTTTTACGCTAAAAATGAACGGTTATTCATTCGAAGGGGGAAGCTAGTTATGATGGGATTGATTCATTCGGTGGAAGAAACGGCTCGGCAACGTCCGGACAGCATCGCCTACGTATTTGAAGATGTCGCAGTCAGTTATCGTGAATTTGTTGAGAAGTTTCACCGGGCAGCCGGAGCACTCGAATCACATGGAATTCGAAAAGGAGATCACGTTGCTCTAATCCTTGGAAACAGTCCGGCTTTTTTAATCGGATATTATGCCGTCATGAAGCAGGGGGCGATTGCGATACCGATCAATCCAACGTATACACCGGATGAGCTCGGTTATATTCTGATGAACGGGGATGTCAAAGGGATTCTCGGAATTGCGCCGCTTGTCGAAGCGGCAAAAGAGCGGTTGGTTCATTTACCGCATCTTGCCGTCGTCGTGTCCGTTCCGTTTAACGGTCAAGTCGGTCCGGAAGAACAGCTTGGAACTGTTCAATTTACAACGCTTGAACGTTGGTTGGAGATTGAACATCCGACCGAGGAAGTAACGTATGAAATGGATGAGACAGCCGTCATTCTTTATACGAGCGGGACGACAGGGAAACCAAAAGGAGCGATGTTATCACATCGGAACCTGACTTCGAATGCCCGTTCCATCGGCGAGTACTTAAATGTTTCGGAACAGGATCGGACACTCGCTGTATTACCGATGTTCCATGTTTTTTGTCTGACGGTCGTCGTCAATGCATCGCTTGCACACGGCGCAGCCATTATCATCGCTTCACGTTTTTCACCTCAGGAGACATTTGAACTGGCGAAAAAGGAACAGGTGACGATTTTTGCCGGTGTACCGACCATGTATAATTTCCTGTTGCAGACGGTTAAGGCGCATCCGGAATATACGAGTGCATTTGAATCCATCCGCTTATTCGTATCGGGTGGAGCAAGTCTGCCGGTTCCGTTATTGCAAGCCTTTGACGAAACCTTTAACTGTCATATCCTTGAAGGATATGGTCTGTCAGAAGCTTCTCCCGTCACCTGTTTTAATCCGCTCGACGGCGTGCAAAAGCCGGGCTCGATCGGCCCTTCGATCGTGAATGTTGAAAATAAAGTTGTGGACGAACTCGGGCAGGAAGTTCCGGTCGGACAAGTCGGTGAACTGATTGTCCGTGGACCAAACATCATGACGGGTTATTACAAAATGCCGGAAGAAACACAAGCGACGTTAAAAGAAGGCTGGCTCTATACCGGTGACTTGGCGAGACAGGACGAGGATGGTTACTTCTATATCGTCGACCGGAAAAAAGATATGATCATCGTCGGCGGTTATAACGTCTATCCGCGTGAAGTCGAGGAAGTATTGTACCAGCATCCGAAAGTCGTCGAAGCAGCCGTCATCGGTGTACCGGACGAAGAAATGGGAGAAGCAGTCAAAGCGTTTGTTGTCGTTCGTGAACCATTGACCGAATCGGAAATCATGGACTTCTGTGCCGTTTCACTTGCCAAGTATAAATGTCCAACGCGGATTGAATTCATTGATCAACTGCCGCGAAATACGACCGGTAAGATTTTACGGACAGTTTTGAAAAAACAACCGACCAATTCGTAAATCTACTGTAGAAAAAAGAACTTCAGGTTTCTGAAGTTCTTTTTGTGTGCATATAGGTAAAGAGGGGGAGAGCAAATGAATATTGCCTTAATTGCACACGATGAGAAAAAAGACGAGATGATGATGTTTACACGGGCATATGAAGCCTACTTTGCCAAAAATACCTTATATGCCACGGGTACGACAGGGCAACGGATCATGGAGGCGACCGCATTGACGGTCCACCGCTGTAAGTCGGGACCGCTCGGCGGCGATCAGGAAATCGGGGCGATGGTTGCCCGTGGAGAAATTGATATCGTCATTTTTTTGCGGGACCCACTGACCGCCCAACCCCACGAACCGGACGTATCGGCGTTAATTCGTTTGTGTGATGTTTACGATTTGCCGCTTGCGACAAATGTCGGAACCGCCGAAATTTTGATAAACGGATTGGAACAGGGAGAGTTTCAATGGCGGGAAATCATTCGGAAACGTCATGAAGAAGAACAGCGGAAATTTTTAACCGATTAATTCTCTGAGAATGCTTCTCATTTTCTATCAAGCATGATATAGTCATCTTGAGGATGATACTGATTATCAATTGCGATAGAAAAGGGTGGCGAAAACAATGGAGATTATTTTAATGACTGGTGTGACCGTCTTGCTTGGTGGCGGTGTCACGTTCCTGACACACATCGTGAAAACGGAACGTCGTCATGTATCAGCAAATACAAAAACACAGGTAGAACGTGCGACATATCCATCGTTGCGCCTTGTAAAATAATTAAGTCTAACGTACGCCGCTCTTTTCTTTAGAAAAGAGCGTTTTTTTGTATAATTTTAGATTCTCCCATAATTCTGCGGAAATCCTTTGTTACACTGAAAAAAAGAACTTAAGCAGGAGTGATGATGATGCATACGATTTATTTAGTTGACGATGAAGTGAACTTGAACCGCGTCTTGGTCAAGTATTTGGAACAGGAGGGCTGGCAAGTAAAATCGTTTACGTCCGGGGAAGCGGCAGCATCCGCCATCATTGAAAAACCTGATTTATGGATCCTTGATATCATGTTACCGGACCTCGACGGGTTTCAATTGATTAAACGGATTAAAGCCCACGACGAGACCACACCGGTCATCTTTATCTCAGCCCGGGATGAAGACATCGATAAAATCATCGGCCTTGAGATGGGATCGGATGATTACATCGCAAAACCGTTTTTGCCGCGTGAACTCGTCATTCGTGTAAAGAAAATTTTAGCACGGGCATATGCGACTCCTAAAACTGGTCTCATCCGGTATGGAGACTACACGATTTATCCGGAAAAACGAATCATCGAAGAAAATGGTCAGGAAATTGATTTGACCTCAAAAGAATATGATTTATTGATTCTGTTTGCTACGCAAATCGGAACACCGATGTCGCGGGAACAAATTTTAGTGAGCGTCTGGGGAGACGATTACTTTGGATCGGATCGTGTCGTCGATGACCTTGTCCGACGGGTCCGAAAAAAACTTTCCAAATTGGAACTTGAAACCATTTACGGGATTGGATACCGTCTGGTGGCTGCATGAAAAATCGGAGTCTGGGTTTTCAAATCTGGGCGATGTTCCTGCTCGTCATTGCAACACTCTCCATTGTCATATTAGTCGTCATGCGCTCATCGATTGGTAATTTCATTGATGAGCAAGTTTATGCGACGTTAGAAAACAGTGAAGTCTTTTTCTCGGAAGATGCCTCTGTCATCGAGATGTTACAAGACAATCCGATTGAATTCGATCGACGGAAACAGGAATCACGCTCTGTCAATGTCTTATTGTTATCGAAAAATGGAAAGTTGTATTATGGCGGGGCACCGCAACAGCTGGTCAATCAAATGTATCGTGATGCGATTGACCAGGAAAAAGAAATGCAAAAATATACGACCCGTCTGGATAAAGAGGATGTTTACTACAGCATCTTAAAGATGGAGATTAAAGGCGAGACCTATTACCGTGTTTCGTACGTCTGGGATGCATATCGCCAGGAACTGATCACGCAGTTATTTTCGAAAATCGGTTGGGTGGTCGCAATCGTCAGCATCCTGACCTTGTTCATCGCCTTTTGGCTTGCCAGACGATTGACCCATCCTTTAATCGAGATTGAGCGGGCGGTCGGCAAGATAGCGGCACAGAAGTGGGATACGCCTCTTCCTCTTGATCGCGGTGATGAAATCGGACGATTGGCCCGGTCAGTCGACGCAATGCGAATGGATTTGGAAAAACAGGATAAAGCGCAAAAATCCCTGCTTCAAAATATCTCACATGATTTGAAAACGCCGATCATGGTCATTCGCAGTTACGCCCAGTCGATTTCGGACGGAATTTATCCGGACGGTGATTTGACAGGTTCTGTTTCCGTCATCGAAGAGGAAGCAGAACGCTTAGAGAAAAAAGTCGCGGCCTTGTTGTATGTAACGAAACTGGATTATTTTGAACTGGATCGTTCAACATGGGATCATGTCGATCTGGACCGGATGGTTCACCTGCTCCAAAAGCGGTTTGTCGGGACAAAAGCCTTAACGTGGAAAATCACTGGCGAAGCGGGCATCGTGTTAGGGGAAGGGGAACAATTGCGTGTGGCTCTGGAAAATGTGCTGGATAATGCGATTCGTTATGCGGAGTCGACCATTGAAATTCGCCTTTCCGGTACCCGGCAGACGGCTACTGTTGAAATTTTGAATGACGGTCCGCCGTTAGAAGCGTCTTCTCCGCTGTTCCATCAATTTTCACGCGGAAAAGAAGGTAAGTTTGGGCTTGGATTATATATCGTCAAACGGATTGTCGAACGGCATGAAGGAGAAGTGACGATTGAAAATCTCATTGCGGGAAATGAACAAAATAAAGTTTGTGTGAAATTTAATTTTCCACGACATTTTCAGGAAGAATCGTCCGGAAAAAAATAAGATCTTAAAAAACGAGATAGTCATATCTCGTTTTTTATTTTGGGAAATAATGAGAACGTTCATACGAAGTCATTTGGAATTTGATATAACGATACTAATACAAGAAAGGAGAAATCAGGATGCGACATAAAATTACAGAAGAAACATTGGCTCTCGTACCGAAATATGGTCCGTACGGGGAACCGCAAACCTTACTTATTCAAGAACAGTCGGAAGTCGTGTTAGAAGGCCATCCAATTAAGCTGATTGAAGAATCCTGTTTATATTTTGGTTCATCTATGCGCGGAAGAATCGAAGCGGCTCGACATATCCTGGGACCGAATCGAAAGACACCGGTTTTGATCGATTGGAAAGCGCAAACGATTTTCTTCCCGACGACCGCAAAAGAGAAGGCGGAATGTATTTGGATCAATTTTAAACAGATGAAGACTGTTCAAAAAAAGGGGAATACTGTTCAAGTGGAGTTTCAAACAGGACAACGGATTGATACGGATGCCTCGGCCTATAGTATCGAACGACAACGGATCAAGACGTTGGAACTGGCGTATGAAATGCAACGGAGATTTCAGGAAGAACGGCCGATGACGTTTAATAAAGCGCGATAAGTGGAACATTCTAACAGGAATCACTACGTAACACAGCGAATAAACAGTAAGGTGCGAGAGAGAGAATTAAAGGGAGGTGAAGCGGTCGAAAGACCGCTGCACAATGAATGAATCATACGAATGGTTAAACCGACGAAAATTACAACCCGGATTTGGTGTGAACGGCGGACGTCGTTTCATCAGTTCACGTATCGTCCGACCGGAAAATACACCGGGGAAACGGATCAAAGGCATTAAACGTGCCCGTCAGCTTGTCGTCGACGAGTCAGGAAATCGACGCTGGGTGACGAAACGAATCGTCGTAACAGATGCTGCAAAACACATGACAATCAATCGTCGTGCATCGGTTGTCCAAAAAGAAGTGACGGAATCCCGCTTGGAACAAGTAAAACAAAAATTAACGTCGAAAAAAGTTCTTTTACCTGTCTTAGCAGCAACAGGACTGGCCGTTGCCGGCGGAGTGCTTGCTTACGTCATGCGCCGTAAAAAACGAAATACAAAAGAACAACTATAACCTGAAGCAAACGACGTATTGTCTGCCTACAGCAAAAGCCGTGCTCTCCCCATGAATACATGAGGATGACACGGCTTTTATATGAGGAAGACGACAGCTCTTACAAGAAACGTTTGCGAATCGATGTCGCAAGCGCCTTCTCAGAGATTTCTTCCAGTTCTGTTTGGTTTGTCGGATCAAAACTGTCATTGTAGAATCGGCCGACAAATTCAACCCGGTCATAATCCAGTTCTTTGAAAATCAAATGTTTATGATCGTCGTAGAAGACAACCCGGTAATAATCAGAGCCGCGTTCGAGCGTCACGAGTGCCCGGATGTGTTCTAATCGTTTTTGTTCGTCTGACTTTTCTTCTTCGACAGGCTCTTCTGTCGCTTTGGCTGCTTCAGCCTGTTCGAGTGCGCTTTTTACTAATTCACTCTTTTTATCTTGTTCTTCAGTCATGGTTATCGCCTCCAATTTTTATTTTACCTTGAAATGTACCGATGAGAAAGAAAAATCCCTTATCGATTCTGATGAGCATCACAAATCCGGAGAACATTGAGTGCACCGATTCGTAAACGTTCGATTAAACGCGTCGCGGCCTCTGAATCAGAAATGGTCTCTTCGATGGTCATCGTCATCAGTTCAATCCACCGGATGGCATGTACTTCCGTGATAGGCAATAGACGATGAATCATGGCAAGATTCATTCGTTCATCATATGATTCATATTGTTTCGGACCACCTGTAAGTTGAATTAAAAACCGGGTTTGCGCCTGTTCAACCTGCCGGCGGTCGGATGGGAATAAAGGACGGAGAAGATGATCTGCATACACACGCTCGTAAAAGCGTGCGACGAGCTGTTCGATTGCTTGTTTTTGACCAAGGTCTTCATAAAGCATGTCTGTCCCTCTTTCTGTTCAGTCTGATGAAGACAACCATTATCTCAATCTTTACCCGATTTTTGCAACTCCATACAAAGCAATTGACAAATGATTCAAACTGAATAACACGAGCACAGAAAGAAAAAATGTAATCTCAATTTAAAACGGACGTTTGTTCGTATTTGTGAGATAATCATACATATGCTACGTCTTGCACGCGGGGTCTTTTCTGCTACTTTCAACACTCATTTGACATGGGGAGAGAAAAACAGAATAAAACGCCTCAATACTAATTAAAGGAGGTGGAGATCAGTTTACAACCATGGGTGTAGGCTGATCTGGCAGAATGAATTACATGCATTTAGGTCGTGCCGGTACCGGTAAGACAACACAATTAATTGAACGGGTCATCGATCAACTGACCGAACAACCGCTTGGTCCATCGATTTATTTCATCGTACCGGATCAGATGTCCTTTGAGATGGAACGGCGTATTGCGACGGATCCCCGGCTGTCCGGTCTTGTCCGGATGGAAGTCATGAGTTTACGCCGGTTTGCCTTCCACATGATCCGGGATTACGGAAACCAGGTGATTCCGTTTTTAGATGAAACGGGGACACAACTACTATTACGCCAAGTTGTTGAAGAGGCGGAAGAAGAGTTGAAAATCTTTAAACGGACGAAAAATATGCCCGGCTTTTACAAAGGATTAGACGAATTGATTGCCTCGTTTAAACGTTCTTTAGTAAATCCGGATATGCTACGTCAAATCAGTGGAGCGTCACCGGAACGCTCACCGAAATTAAATGATTTAGCCCTGATTTATGAACGTTTTACTGAACGAATCTCAGATAAGGCCCTTCATGCTGACGATTATTTTACGACCTTGATCGAGCTGTTACCAAAAGCTGATTTAAGCGACGTTTCTGTATTCGTGGACGGTTTTTATGAATTTTCGTTACAGGAACAGCAAGTTTTGCTCCGATTGATGGAATTGACGAAAGATATGCACCTGAGTTTTACACTCGATGTCGAAGACGTTTATACGAAACAGTCTGAGTTTGGAGTTTCACAACGCTGTTACATGCAGTTGATTGAACAGATGAAAGAGCGGCAGATTGCGCATGAAGACATTTATTATGGACAGACCGTTAAATTTCAGAGCACAGGCTTGCGGATGCTCGAACAAGCACTTCTGTCGCCCGGCTACCCGCCAACGGATGAAGAGGTGACGGGAGTGACGGTTTCTGCTGCCGTCAATCGTCAAGTCGAGACGGAAGCCGCCGTCAGAAAAGCCATTCAACTCGTGCGTCATGACGGATATCGTTTCAAGGATATCGCTTTTCTTGTCCGTCACCTGGAGCCATACGCCGATCACTTGGAACGCGCTTTTCAACTGTATGATATTCCGTACTTTTTGGATCAACGGGAATCGATGGTGCATCACCCGATCGTCGAATTAGTCCATGCCGTCCTCGAAATCGTGATGACGGGTTACCGGGAAGAATCTGTTTTTCGTCTGCTGAAAACAGAACTGATTCCACTTCCGGCAGAAGATCCGCGGTTAGCACTTGATCGCCTGGAAACATTTGTGCTGGAGCGCGGAATCAAGGGTTCGATGTGGAAAAAACCATGGCAACTGAAGCGCCGTTTAGCCGATGAAATCAGTTTGACGGATGCTGAATTACAAGAGGAACTCGAGCTGAACGAATGGCGTCAATTTCTGGTCGAGGCGATCGAACCGCTTGAAAAGCGATTCAAGGCCTCTAAGACCATGAGTGAATATACACGCGCTTTGTACCGTTTCCTGGAAGAACATCATATGACCGACCGGTTGACGGTGTGGAAGCAACAAGCGCTTGAAGTCAACGAACTCAGTCAGGCACGTGAACATGATCAAGTGTATGAAGCGGTACTGCATCTCTTTGAACAGCTGGAAGCTGCGGCACCTGAAGCTACGTTGACAACGGAACTGTTTGTCCAAATGGTCGAGACCGGGCTTGAAAGTCTCCGCTTCTCACTAGTTCCCCCTTCGCTCGATCAAGTGATTGCAACGGATTACGTCCGGGGGCGTTTACAACAGGTCAAAGTGGTCTTTTTACTCGGTGCCAATGACGGATTGATTCCACTTGTGGAAGACCAGTCTAAACTATTGTCAGAAGGAGATCATGACTTTCTGCATGATCAGGGTATTCCGGTAGGCAAAGCATCGTTGGATGTATTTGACGACGAATTGTATTACCTCTATCAAGGGGTGACGGCACCAAGTGAATCTTTGCATATCAGTTATGCACTTGTGGATGAGGACGGAAAGGCGCTTCAGCCGGCATCAATCGTTAAGCAGATCAAACATCAACTGCTGCAGGATCGTCCGGTAAAAACATACTTTGCAGAAGCAGGGGATCATGCGCCGGATGATCAGCTTCAGTTCGTGACGAGTCCGGAACGGGCGGCAGCGGCAGCGGCAATCGAGTTGAGACGGCTGCAACGTCGTTATCCGATTCAACCGTCCTGGTTTGATGTGTATAATCGGTTGCTTGAGAACGGACGGGGCCGCGAACGGATGGCCCTGTTCTCCAATGCCTTGTTTTATCAAAACCAGGCAGAACCGTTGCCAGAGGATCTGGCACGCAATCTGTACGGTGACACGATCAAAGCCAGCGTCTCCCGCTTTGAGACCTACAATGCCTGTTCCTATAAACATTTTGCCCGGTATGGACTACGGTTAAAAGAACGGAAATTATATAAATTCGAAGCACCGGACATCGGCAACCTGTTCCACGGAGCCCTCAATGATTTATCGATGAACATCAAAGCCTCGGGGAAACGTTGGCGTGAACTGGATGACCAATCGTGCAGCAATCTCGCGAAAGAAGCTGTCGAGAAAGTGACGCCGGAAATTCAAAATGCGATTTTGATGAGTTCGAACCGTTTTGGTTACATCAAGAAAAAATTAACGGATGTCGTCGAGCAGACAGCCAAAATGCTTGTTAAACAGGCGGAACGTTCCGAGTTCGAACCTGATTTGTTTGAAATCAGTTTTGGGAACGCCATGTTCCCGCCGCTTCGATTTACCTTACCGGACGGCACCGAAATTGAATTTACAGGCCGGATTGACCGTGTCGATCAGGCGACGATCGGCGATCAATTATACGTCCGGGTCGTCGATTATAAATCGAGCGCCAAAGAGCTGGATTTTGCCGAAATCTATTATGGACTGGCGATTCAAATGCTGCTATATCTAAAAACGGTCGTCGAACAGTCGGAAGTTTTATTTAATCAGCAGGCTAAACCGGCCGGGGCGCTGTACTTCCACGTCAAAAATCCGATGATGCGCGGAGATTTGTCGGCGGACGAAATCGAACGGAACCGGTTATTGCTCGAGTCGTACCAAATGCAAGGGGTTATCGTTGAAAATGATGAAGTATTACGAGCGATGGATCAGATTGCGTACGATGAACGTAAAAAATCGCCGCTCGTCAAAGTAACATTCACCAAAACCGGTCTTCATAAGTCACATACGAAAGGTGTCGTCAAAGAGGAAGAATTGACGGCATTAATGGATCATGCCTGGGATGAGTTGAAGACGAGCAGTCAATCGATGTATGCAGGAGACATTGCGATTGATCCGTTTGATTACCAGGAGCGGACGCCTTGTACATTCTGCGAGTATCGTTCCGTCTGCCAGTTTGATCAATCTCTCGGAAACGACTACCGGCAATTAAATCCGTTGTCGGAAAAAGAAGTCTTGGAACGGTTGAAGGAGGAGACGGAATGAGTGTGCAGTGGACGGATGAACAGCAACGGGCAATCGATGCGAGAGGCGGGCATATTTTAGTATCCGCCGCCGCCGGTTCCGGAAAAACAGCAGTATTAGTGGAACGGTTGACGCAACGTGTCATCAATCAGGAGGATCCATTGACAGCGGACCGAATTCTGGTCGCTACGTTTACGAACGCGGCAGCAAAAGAGATGAAGACGCGTGTCATCGAAGCCATCGAAGCGAAAATCAAAGTGTCCCCGGATGATCTTTATTTAAAGAAACAACGGCAAATGATGAATCGTGCTCAAATTACGACCATTCATTCTTTTTGTTTATCGATTTTACGTGAAAACTATTACCGGATTGGTCTTGATCCGGCGTTTCGGATTGCCGAGGAAGCAGAGTTGTTGTTGTTGCAGGATGACGTGTTGGAGGAAGTGTTTGAGAGCTTCTATGCTTCGGCAGATCCGGCATTTTATGAACTGATCGATAGCTATACGTCGGATCGGGACGATCAGGCGATGTTGACACTTATTTCGAATTTATACCGTTTTTCTCGATCACTTCCGGATCCGGAAGCATTTTATGACCATTTGATTGCTCAATACGATCAACCGATTGACCCGGATGAATCCAGTCTGTTGACACGATTATTTGAACTGGAATGGGAACGGGTCGGCCCGATCATTAATCGGTATATGGAATTATCGTATCGCCTGCGGCAGTCCGGATACGACGAGATGGCAGATATGTTAATACAGGATGTCACCCCGGTCCGACGGATTAATCCGGAACAGGATCGTTGGACTACCGTTGCCCTGGCTTTTCAAGCTGTCGAGTTCGGCCGTTGGAAAGGAATCCGTGGAGACGAGGAGATGAAAAAATTTCAGACAGAGCGCACGCGTCTTGTCAGTGACCTCAAAAAAATGCGGGACTTGTTTGTTGAGAAAGACGGGGTTGATTATCTGGAAGATTTACGTTCGCAACTGGGACATGTCGAGATGATTGTCACGCTTGTTCGCAGTTTCTCGACAGCTTATCTCGAAGCGAAGCAACAGCGGGGAATCGTAGATTTTTCCGATCTTGAACATTTTGCATTAGCAATCCTGGAAGAAAACGGCGAGCCGACGGATGTCGCCCGTCTTCTTCAAGAACGTTTCATCGAAGTGTTAGTCGATGAGTATCAGGATACAAACGAAGTACAGGAACGAATCCTGAGACTTGTCTCCAGATCAGATGAAGCCACCGGCAATCTGTTTATGGTTGGCGACGTCAAACAATCGATTTATAAATTCCGTCATGCCGAACCGGGATTATTTTTGAATAAGTTTAAACGATTCCAACAAACCGAAGTCGGGACACGCATTGATTTGACGAAAAATTTCCGGAGCCGTTTGGAAGTCTTGGATGGAACCAATCATATTTTCCGTCAAGTCATGGACGAAGCCGTCGGAGAAATTGATTATGATGAAGCGGCTTACTTGCGGTTAGGGAATCTTGGGTATGTTGATTCGACTCAAGTTGATCCCGAACTACTGTTAGTCGATCAGACCGATACAAACAAAGAGGAACTCGAAGCGCAAGTCATAGCGACACGGATCATCGAGATGGTAAACGATGAGAATCCGTATCTCGTCTTTGATGCGAAACAAAAACGATTCCGGAAGTGCGAATACCGTGATATCGTCGTCCTCGTCCGATCGAGGGGAAAACGGGTTCAGGCACTCGTTGACGTTTTTGAACAATATGAACTTCCGGTTTATGCGGATACAACGGGCGGCTATTTCCAAGCAACTGAGATTCAAATCATGATGTCGCTGCTCAAGACAATCGATAATCCGTTGCAAGACATCCCGTTCGCGAGTGTCTTGCGGTCACCGATTTTCGGTTTGACGGATCGGGATCTAGGTCGAATTCGTGCTAAATCAAAAGACGGGTCGTTTTACGAAGCCGCTATACTTGTGGCGAAAGAACAGACACCGCTCGGTTTGCGTGTCGACGAAGCGCTTAATCAACTGCACCACTGGCGGACGGAAGCACGCGGAAAATCGCTTGCGAGCCTGATCCGTTCCTTGTTTGATCAAACCGGCTATTTTGAATACGTCGGTTGTCTGAACGGCGGACGGAGCCGACAGGCGAATTTAAATGCTTTGTATGAACGCGCCCATCAGTACGAAGCGTCCGGTTATCGGGGATTATACCGTTTCTTGCGTCTGATTCATCGTTTAGTCGAACGCGGGGAAGATTTTTCGGAAGCCCGTTCGTTAGGCGAGGACGAAGATGTCGTCCGGATCATGACGATCCACCAATCGAAAGGACTGGAATTCCCGGTGACGATTGTCAGCCAATTAGGCAAGCAGTTTAATAAACAGGATCAAATTCAGGCGATCCAGCTGCATAAGACGTATGGTATCGCCCTCGATGCCATTGATCCTGTTAAACGCCTGCGTTCCGGTACGCTTCTCAAAGAAGTCATCCGCCGGGAAATGGACCGGGAAATGAAGGCGGAAGAGATGCGTGTTCTCTACGTCGCAATGACACGGGCGAAGGAAAAGCTGATTCTTGTCGGAGCGATTAAAGGTCTGGAAGATCAATTGATCAAATGGCAGGATCAGCCGCTCGATGAACTGTTGTTGCCGGAAATGGATCGGCGGAATGCCAAGGCATATGCGGACTGGGTAGTACCAGCCGTCCTGCGCAATTTCTTATTGAGCGAAGAGGAACCGCGCTGGTCATTTCGGGTCATCGCGCTCGATGAGATTGCCCCGTATCAAGAACTGACGAAGATGGTCGAACAACTGGAACACGTCCGTGTTCTTGAAAAAATTGATCATGCCGGTGACGAGACGCTGAATGCCCAGATTGAAGCGGCTTTTGCGTATCAGTATCCGTATCAGGTCGCAACGGACACTGCGGCGAAACAAACTGTTACGGAGTTGAAGCGGACAGAACAATTAGAACGGGCGGCCTTCGAATCGACGCATCGTCAGTCGACCTATTACCGGACTCCGCAATTTTTAGGTCCCGTATTGACCGGGGCAGAACGTGGAACGGTTCTGCATTTAGCGATGCAGCTTTACGAATCCGGTCGTTCGTTTGAGGAACAGATTCTCGACTGGGAACAGGCGGAACGTATTTCGAGTCTCGAGGCACAGACAATGCGGGAAGCTATTCCTGAACTAACGACGTTCCTTGCCTCTGATACCGGACAGTTATTTGAGCAACGTCTTCTGGCAGGGGAAGTGTACCGGGAACTCCCCTTCACCTATAAGATCGATTCAGCCCGATTCCGGTCCGATTGGCACGGTCCGAGTGACCAAGCCGTCATGCAAGGGATTGTCGACTGCCTGATTCGAGACGGAGACACATATATTCTGCTGGATTATAAATCGGACCAGGTCTTTGAAACGACCGACAATCAAAATCAAGCTGAAGTGTTGCGGACACGTTATGCGACCCAGTTAAATTTATATCAAGAGGCACTGGAAGCCATCCTGCACATCCGGATCAGCCGGAAACTGATTTATGCGTTTGCTCTTCATGAAGTGATTGAAATTTACTGATGATCTTTCGTCTGAAGAATCGATTCTGTCACATATTCAGTGAGCAGAACCGATTCGTCGGACGATTTTCATTTCTAAATATGAAAGAACTGTGTAAAATGAAAAGGTATGTAAAAGAATAACCGGATACCATAGGAGGTTTTATAGATGGCACGGATTTTATTAGCGGAAGATGAAGATGTATTACGTATGCTGGTGCTCGATACGTTAGAAGACGAAGGGTATACGATTGACGAAGCGACAGATGGTGATGAAGCGTATCAGAAAATCATGAGTCAGCATTACGATCTTGTCTTACTGGATTATATGATGCCTGGAATGACCGGAATCGAAGTCATCGAAAAAGTACGACGTCATCCAGATAAACAAAATTTAAAAATCATGATGTTGACAGCAAAAAGTCAACAATCTGACCGGGAACGGGCGGAAGAAATCGGAGCCAATTATTTCTTCTCGAAACCATTCAGTCCACTCGAATTGATTGATGTCGTAGGAGGAATATTGAGTGATCATCCAGTGGATTAATCGAAAAATCGGACGCCAGTTAATGGCTTCCTTTTATATCGTGTTAACGACACTTATGATTTCTTCGCTGGTTGTCTATACTTATACGGATACAAAATTGCAGGAAACCCGATTGAAACTGGAAGACATCAGAGAGCGCAGCGCCCGTGCGGGTGCACTATGGGAAGAATGGCAGGATTTGCAGTTCAACATGCGGGGTTATGCGCTGATTGGTGATCAGGATATTTACCAGAAGATGATCAACCAACGCAAAACGATCGATGAGCAGACACGTTGGTTTGAAGAAAATGCGATTTATCAGCAAGGAAAAGATTACTCGCGTTCTTCACGTGAACTCTATGCTTATTACTTCGAAGCGATTTTGCCGTTGATTCAATCGTATGTGGAAGCGAAGTCATCCGGAACAGTCACGGAATCCTTTTTGGAAGGGAAGACATTAACATCGTTGCCGCTCGGTAAAGAATTGCTGGCAAATGGACAAATCAAATTAGACGCTTCCGGAAACATTGATGTGTTATCGGAAATCAACAAAAGCGAGTTGGCGCTTGGCGGGTATCGCGACTTCCTCGAAGACTGGTCGGAAAAAACGAGCCGTCAGTTGGAACAGGAAATTCAGACGACCCAACTAATTTGGCTGTCGAACATCATCGTATTAGTCGGGGTCTTGATTTTCTTCGTCTATCCGTTCATCCGGAAAATTACGGCAGAACTATTGTCACTCGTTAAAAACAGCCAGCGTCTAGCCGGCGGCGAAGATATCAAACATGTCAAAGTATCCGGACGGAAAGATGAAATCGGAATTCTAGCTTTGTCATTTAATCAAATGGCAAGTTCCATCTCAGATAATAAACAGCATCTCTTGGCTAAAAATGAAGAACTGCAGGCGCAACAGGAAGAATTGCAGGCACAGCAGGAAGAACTGCAGGCGCAACAACAGGAACTTGAGGAAGCGCTTGAGTTAACGATGCGGAATGAACAACATCTGCAATATCGCAATGATTTGACGGAAACGTTGGCAGCTCGGGAAGCCTTGACAGCATATCCGGAAATTATTGAAAAGCTGATTGCCATTACGGATTCCGAAATCGGAGCCCTTGTGTTTGTCGATGAAGGATCTGCGTATTCGATCGTAACGCACGGGATGACGGAAGAACTGTCAGAACGATTGCTCGGAAGTGATCTGTCTTTGTTGAAACGTGCGGAGTCATTAAAAAAAGCCGTTCATTCCTCGAAGCAAGTCGCGAGCGATCATCCGTTGCCGTATCCGTACTATATGTATGAGACGGCAGTTCCGATTTTTGATCCGGCATCGGAAGAAGCCATTGCATTCATTTATCTTGTCCGTTACCGGGATCAGTTTACGAATGAACAGATGCGCGATATCATGTCGTTTTCACGCCAGTTGTCTCTTTCCTTGTTGCGAATGCGATTATTTGATGAGATGAACCGTGAAAAAACAAAAACCGAACGCATTTTGGATTCAATCCGCGAAGCGGTCATCTATATTGAACCGGGAAAAGACGAAGTGTTCGTCAATCGTCCGCTGTACGATCTATTTCCGGAGCTTCAATATGGCGCGGCCAAAAACGAAACGCTGCAAGGATGCCTTAATACGATTCGTGCGGTTGTCGATGAACCTGAAATCTTTGCCCGGTACATGGAAGGTATTTTACGAGGGGAAGTTCCGAAGGACAGTCTGCAATTTTCGATCCATCAGCAAGTCGTATTCATTCAATTTTATGTGGAAACGATTGAAGTGGAAGGGATCCGGAAAGGGACGATGCTTGTCTTGCGTGATGTGACGAAGGAAACCGAGATGGACCGTCTGAAATCGGAATTGGTTTCGACCGTTTCGCATGAACTGCGGACACCGTTATCCTCGATCTACGGTTTTACGGAACTGATGTTGAATCGGAAGATGGATCTTTCGAAACAAGATAAGTATTTAAAAACCATTCACTCGGAAACGGAACGTTTATCGAATCTGGTCAATGATTTTTTGGATGTCCAACGGATGGAAGCGAGAATTCAATCCTATCAAAAAGGACTACTGAATCTACAACCGCTTTTAGAAGAAACGACGCAATTCTACGCGGCATCGACAACGAATCATACGATCACGTTCCGTTCCCTGACCGATGCTTGTCCTCTGATTGAAGCGGATGAGGAAAAAATGAAGCAACTGATGAATAATCTGTTGAACAATGCCGTCAAGTACTCTCCGTTCGGGGGTAACATCGAAGTCGTGTTGGAAGCGGACCATCATCATGTCCAGTTTGCAGTACGGGATGAAGGAATCGGGATTCCGAAGTCTGCCTTGGCGAAGCTATTCGATAAATTTTACCGGGTCGATAATTCGGACAGCCGGAAAATTGGCGGAACCGGTCTTGGTCTTGCTATCTGTAAAGAAATCGTCGAAGGACATGATGGAGAGATTACAGTCGAGTCGGTCGAAAAGCAGGGAAGCACGTTTACTGTCAAGCTGCCGCAGAGTGTCCAGGAATACATGGTGGTTCCTGACGGACTTGATGTGTCGGAAAAATAATACTATGTCTGAAGTGAAAAATCAGATACGATGAATGAAGAATGAACAAAGGGGGAAATCAAATGCCGATTACTGCATTTGTACACACACACGTTTTATTATGGATTTTACTGCTTGTTACATTTTTTGTTGCGTTCTCGATGTATAAGAACGGAAAAAGTGCTGCGAAAGGCGTTCACATGGCATTCCGTCTCTTATTGCTCTTGACGTTTGGGACGGGTCTTTATCTCTACATCACGATCATGGGACAGTCTGCTAATCCGGATGGCTTGTACCATGCGAAAATCACAGCCGGTCTGCTTGTCCTGATTTTTGGAGAACTGACACTTGTTCGTCTTAAAAAAGGGAAATCCTATTCCGGTTTCCTGCTTGGATTTGCGGTACTCGTCCTCGTAACGATTTTCCTTGGATATTCGTTACCGTACGGTATGCAATTTTTTTAATCCGACCCAGGTCAATCATCAATCAGACAATCCGTTTGGTCGGATTACACACACGTTACTCGTCATAAAGAGGAACGTGTGTTTTTTTTTGTTTACAAACTGTTGTTATTTGGGAAAAGGGATATATTACGCAGTCGAGAGGGGAACGCTTGTGGCACAGTTGAAAGAATGGACGAAAGTTTTCCGGGCAAGAAAGTGGATGAAACGAGCTGAACCTGTTTTACCTTTATGGCATGGTTACATCGGGTATAAATACGGTCTCTTTGATGTATTAGGATCAGGGGCGACGCAAGCTGAGGCTCAGGTTCGTCTCAAGCAACCATTGACGACAGAAGCCTTATCCCGTTGGTTTGAAGTCGGATTGGCGGTAGGACATCTGAAAAAGAAAGACTTACGATATACAGCGACCCGTCACGTATTGCCGGAATTATCTAAAACAGATGAAAGAAGTATCGGTTTTATGTTATCCGAATTGATGGAACTGCATCTGCCTGCGTTGTTCTCTTATCCACAATTTTTGGAACATGGCCAGCAGAAAAAGTTCGATGGGGAAGAACACGGCGATATTGTGGCAGAAACATCCGCATTAGTGGAGACCGTTGCGTTTCCTGCCGTCCGTCATATCATCCGCAGTCAAAACGTGACATCATTGCTAGACATCGGCTGTGCTTACGGCGGTTACTTACGTAAAATTCACGAAGCTTTGCCTGAACTGCGACTGGCAGGAATTGATATTGAGGAATCGGTCATCGCGGAAGCGAAACGGCGGGATACGACCGGTGAAATCGACTTTACTGTCGGTGACATTAAAACTTTTGATGTCAAAGAAACATATGACGGCGTCATGATGAATAACATCTTGTATTATTTCCCGAAGGAAGAACGTCTTCGTCTTCTCGAGGGGGTCCGGCGTTTCGTTAAGGATGACGGGACGGTCATTTTAGTCACGCCATTACGTGGCAGTGAACACGGTGCGCCATTCTCTGCCGCATTCAATGCGTTCATGACGTTACATGAAAATCTTTATCCGTTGCCGGGTAAAGAAGAACTAACAGAACAACTTCATGCTGCAGGTTTTAAAAATGTGTCGATTTCACCATTTTTAAAAGAAGGAGCCTGGTATATTGTGACTGCAAACGCCACTTCCTAAGGGAAGCTTGGCGTTTTTACAGTTTTAGGGCAGTTCAAATTTGTGGGGAGTAGTATGTGATTAGTATAATAGTTAAAACGAGTAGAGAAAAAGGGAGAGATTCGTGTGAAGCAGCGTGTAGCCGTTATTGGAGCAGGACCTGGAGGGCTCGCTTGTGCGATGTTGCTTGCAGGCAGAGGAATAGATGTCACCGTATATGAAAAACAACCGATTGTCGGGGGGCGAACTTCTCGCGTGCAGGTCGGGGATTACCAGTTTGACCGGGGTCCTACCTTTTTAAATATGCCGCATATCCTAGAAAACTTATTTACAAGTATCGATTTGGATATGAAGGATTATTTGGACTTAAAAGCACTTGATCCCATGTACACACTGTATTTCAACGGCGGGAAAGATCATTTTACGATGACAACGGATCGTGATCGGATGAAACAGACGATTGAGCAACATTTCCCAGGAAACGGGGAAGGATATGATCGTTTCATGGCAGAACAAGCCTTGAAGCTGGCAAAACTGATGCCGATTTTGCAGACGAAACACGATAAATTAACGGACTATCTGTCTCCACGCGTCATCACGGCGCTCCCGCGTCTATCTCTCGGGCGTTCGTTATACGATGTCCTGTCCGATTATTTTACGAGTGAAGAATTAAAGTACGCTTTTACTTTCCAAGCGAAGTATTTAGGGATGTCAGCATGGGAATGTCCGGGCGGTTTTTCTATCCTGTCCTATATGGAACATGCATATGGTGTCCATCATCCGATCGGCGGAATGAATCAAATTCCGGAAGCGATGAAACGGGCAGTGGAAGAGCTCGGGGGGACGGTCCATCTCAATACAGGAATCAGTCAATTGATTTTAGATGGAACAACTGCGACCGGCGTCATTCTCGAGTCTGGTGAACATGTTTTATACGATGATGTTGTCGTCGGAGCAGATTTTGCCCATGCGATGAATCATCTTGTTCCCGAAGGTGTCCTGAAAAAATGGTCGCGTCCGAAAATTGACCGGAAGAAGTTTTCTTGTTCGACCTTTATGCTGTACTTAGGTGTCAATAAATCATTTGATGCTCCGCACCATACGATTTATTTTGCCGATGATTATGAAAAAAATGTCCGTGAGATGACCCAGACATTGGAATTATCCGATGATTTTTCATTTTATGTCCAAAATCCATCAATCATCGACAGTACATTGGCACCTGAAGGGAAATCATCGTTGTACGTGTTAGTACCGGTTCCGAATAATTACTCTGAACTCGACTGGGCGATTGAAGGACCGAAATTACGCCGTCGTGTCCTCGATGCCTTGGAACATCGTTCGCCTTATACAGGTGTCGAAGCAGCGATTGAAGTGGAAGAGATGTTCACACCGGATGATTGGGAAGCGATGGGAGTACACCAGGGAGCAACTTTTAATTTGGGACATCAGTTAACACAAATGATGTATTTTAGACCGCATAACCGGTTTGAAGAATTGGAGCATGTCTATCTGGTTGGAGGCGGAACGCATCCTGGAAGCGGCCTTCCGACCATCTTTGAATCAGCTCGGATCACGGCGGACTTATTGACAAGTGAAGTGGGTGTCGGAAAATGAAAATTGGATTTGTCGGAGCAGGTGTCGGAACACTCCACGCCGCTTTATTACTAACGAAACGATATCCGGAAGTCGAAATCACGATTTTTGAAAAAGAGTCACGTGCAGGCGGTCGACTCGCCTCCGTTGATTTCGAGACAGGCGGAAGAATTGATCAGGGGCCGACGATTGTCTTGATGCCCGGAAAACTGCAGGAACAATTAAGAGAAGCGGGGCTTGAAGGTGTTGAGTTGGAACGGATTGATCCTTTATACGACCTTCATTTCGACGACGGAACGATTGTGACAAAACAGGCGGATGTAGTTGATCAAACGATTGCGATTGAACGTCAATTCGGAGAAGGTCGCGGGTTCCAAGAATTTATGCAACAAAAAGCAAAGGATTATGACGTCAGCGTATCGAAATTTTTAGAGCGGACATATTCACGTAAACGGGATTTGTTGCACCCGGATATGTTAGCGCCCTTAGTGAAGATGCATGCGATGGAAACGGCACATGATCACTTAAAACGTTTCTTTAAAAGTAAACACCTGCGAATGGCTTACAGTTTTCCGACCTTTTACATCGGGGGTAACCCTTACACGACGCCTTCCATCTATGGATTGATTCCTTACCGGGAACAGGAAGAGGGTGTCTGGTACGTTAAAGGCGGATACTTCTCTTTAGCCGAGCGGATGTATGAAGCGTTAGTTGAGCGGGGCGTTACGTTTAAGTTCAATCAACCGGTCGACCGCGTCTTGATCCAGCAAGGTCAGACGAAGGGACTTGTCGCTGCAGGACAGGAGTACGTATATGATACGGTTGTTCTGAACGGAGAGTTTCCATTGATGGAATATTTGGTTGAAGGCAAGCAACCGAAAAAGTATGTGCCGTCCGGCGGAACATTACTGCTGTACTTTAAGATTGACGGAAAAGTTGATTTACCTGTCCATCGTTTTTTAATGCCAAGTGATTTAAAACCGTTGATGACGTCCATCTTCAAGAAAAATGAGTTGCCGGAAAATCCTGCCGTCTATTTATTTAATCCGAGTAAGATTGATGACGCATTGACGGCATCCGGTACTAGTGTCGTCTATGCGTTGGTTCCGTCACCACGTGGATTTGATCAGGCTAACTATGAAGCGCACGGATTTATTGATCAGATTTTAGACAAAATTGAGCAACATCTTCCTGGATTCCAAAGTCAAGTTACCGAAATGAAAATACGTACACCTCAAGATGCTCAAGATTTTGGATTGTATGAAGGCGGAAGTTTTGGCATCGCACCGACGATTCGCCAATCGGCTGCTTTAAAAACACAAGCTAAACCTTATGCTGATATTGAACGGTTGTATGCAGTAGGCGCATCTGTCCATCCGTGTGGAGGCGTTCCGATCGTTATGATGGGAGCGACATTACTTGTCAATCGAATGGAACAAGAGATGAGGTGGAAAAATGGATACAGTGACGAACGCATATCTAGTATGTGAACAAACGATTCAAGGTGGATCAAAAACCTTTTATAAAGCCTTCTCTTTACTGCCGAAGCAAGATCGGATGGCAGTCTACGCCATCTATACGTTTTGTCGTCATCTCGATGATACGGTGGATGAATCAGCGACACCAAAAGAAAGCTTAGCGGAATTCCTGGAAGAGTTTCGTTTATTCCGGTCGGGTCACTCGATCAATAAACCCTTATGGATTGCACTCGCAGATGTCTTTAAACGGTATGAGATGGATGAGACGCCATTTTTAGAACTGGCAGAAGGTATGCGGTGGGACATCGAAAAAAATCGGTACCACTCGCTGGAAGAGACGGAGAAATATAGTTATTATGTCGCGAGTACGGTTGGCTTGATGCTGTTGCCGATTCTTGCACCGAAACAAAATGATTTACGGGAGTCCGCCATTCAACTCGGAATCGCGATGCAATTAACCAACATTCTTCGGGATGTCGGAGAAGATGCAAAGCGGGGACGTATCTATTTACCGAAAGATTGGATGGACCAGTATGGTGTGACAACGGAATCGTTGTTGGCGGGAACTCCTTCCGGCGACTTTGCCGGATTGTGGGAAGCATTGGCATTAAGAGCCGAGCATTTATACGATGCAGCAACGCCTTCGTTTGACCGCTATCCGAAAGAAAGTCGTCGTGCACTGAAAGTGGCGGCTTTACTGTACCGGGGAATCCTCGACGCGGCACGTGACAATCAATACGATGTGTTCACGAAACGTGCTTATGTCAGCCGGTGGCAAAAGATGAAGTTGCTCGCTACGATTTGACGAAAAACTCCATAAAAAAAAGACCTCGGCGGGGACCAAGGTCTTTTTTTTATGGAGTTTAGACCGGGGAGTCTAAACTGAAATCTGTTTGTACAAAATCAGATACATCGTTCCAACAAGACAGGTCGTGATCCACGGGGATGGATCTGATGATGATTGAGCTGTCCGTAAACGAATCGGGATGAGACGATCTAAGGGGGAACGTCGTAAGTCATGCCGAACCGTTTACAGTGGTGTATCGATTGAACAAGTGGGTCTTGAACAAATGATTCAGACGAAACAGATATGTTAAGTTCCTAAACGCGTTTGACTCGGGGAAGTCACCATGCGCTTGATTGAGGATGTGGGGTCAATCACTACCTCTTGAACTCGAAGTAATCGTATCAAATCTAAGTTGTCCGTACAAGTAATTGATATGCAATTCACATAACGTTCACAGGGTGGCAGCGACTGCAGACACGATTCGTTCGCTTGCCAGTTTTCCTGAAAGCGTCACCATTGGACTACCGCCACCGGGATGCGTCGATCCGCCGGCAAAAAACAAATTGTGAACATTCTTTGAACGGTTACTTGGACGCATGAAAGCTCCCCGTGTACCATTCGAAGAAAGACCATACAGAGAACCATGATACGCTGAAAATTTCTGTTCAATATCCTGTGGTGTGATCCGTTGTTCGAATAAAACGTCGGACGTAATATCGATTCCGAACTCTTGAAGGCGTTGATCGATGATTTTATCGTACGTGTCAAAATCAACGGCAGATCCTTTGTGGGTAGCCGGAGCATTGACAAGGACAAACAGGTTGTCACCGGCTTCTCCCATTTCCGGTGCCGTGACCGAGGAATTCGAGATGTAGATGGTCGGCTCTTCTGCATAGCGATGTTGATTAAATAACGCTTCGAATTCGGCTTCATAGTCGGAAGAGAAAAAGACATTGTGATGCGCGAGTCCATCAATACGGCGTCCAAGTCCGATACACCGGACATAAGCAGAAATCGACGGCTCCATTTGCGCAGGAGTCGGATTTTTGAAGTCAGGCCGGACCGTTTCTGAAATCAACCGCGGATATTGGGTGAGCAGGTCACCATTTAACACGATGAAATCAACAGACAGGTAATCGACATGATTGAGTTCGATTTCCGTTGCCAACTGATTGGTCACTTCAATCTGTGTCACTTCGTCACCTAACCGAAACGTCACACCGAGTTCACGGGCGCGACGGGCAAATCCTTCGGCAATGGCGGTATTTCCGCCGCGTGTGAAATAAACACCATCATTCAGTTCGAGATGGGCAATTAAACCGAATGTTGCCGGTGCTTGAAACGGACTGCTTCCAATGTAAGTCGCATACCGATCGAGTGCTTGGATCAGCTGGGGATCTTTAAAATATTTTTTGTGTAGCCCATGAAGTGTCTTAAAGGGATGGACCTTCGTCATGTCACGCAATAAAGAAAAATTAAAATAAGAGTCGATATTGATGAAAAATTGTTGTTTGGCGATATTGTACAGTTCCCGAACTTCATCTTGATAACCCGTAATATCATTTTTGGCAAGTTGCCCCTTCGTGAAACGGTCAACTTCAGTCCGCATCGCTTCACGGCCGCTGGCAAATGTCAATGAACGACCGTCCGGAAAATGATTGACCGTATGACGCGTCAATTTTTCAAAAGTAAAATAGTCATCAGGATCTGCTCCCGATTCCAAAATGACGGATTGAAAGATTTCAGGCATTGTGATCGTATTGGGACCGAAATCAAAACGGTGTCCCTCTGATGTGATAGGCATCATCTTTCCACCAATGTGTTCATTACGTTCAATGACGGTGACTTTAAATCCTTTTGAAGCAAGTGAGATGGCGGCACTCAAACCGCCGAGTCCCGCTCCGATGACTGCGATATGTTTCATAACAATGAAACCTCCTTAAGAATATGTCCGACCCTTCCAACTGATTTCCCTTTTCTTCAGTCTTCGAATCATCGCTGTCGCGAGTAATACGACATAAAGAATGGACGAAACAGGATGCCAAAACCAAGCACGAGAAATCATGGCCTTCCGATCGATGCGGTAACGGGCAATCATCATCAAAAGAAAGGCTCCGAGCGTCCAAATGGACGGGAAGAAGAAGACAAGCGGTAAAGCGGCCGCTTGGATCAAGTAAAACAGCAGGAAATAGCTGCCGGCGATATAGGAATCATTCATACCGCGAAAGACGTTTTTCAGGAAACCTTGCCAAACGTCACGGTTGGTCGCATACATGTCACAGCTGACATAAGGAGCCACGTCGACGAGCGTTGTCGTAAAGCCGTTTTGTTTGAACGTCCGGCAGAGTTCCAAATCGTCGACGAGCGCCATTTGAATCGCCTGATGTCCGCCGACTTGTTCATAAGCATGCCGTTCAACAAGGACGACCATCCCGTTTGCTGCTGCAAAGGCGGGATGCTTGACCTTCCGAAAAGCAATCGGAAGGTGTTGGGCGATCAAGACATGTTGCATCGGAATGAGACACTTTCCGAGAAAAGTCGGAACAGGGAACGACGGAAAGCCTGATAAGAAGACCGCCTGTTCTTTTTGAAGCGTTGCGTAGAGCCGGGGAACCGTGTCTGCTGCCAGTGTGATGTCAGCGTCTAAGAACAATAGGTATTCTTCATGGGTCGCCTGTGCCAATTGATGACAGGCGTGGACTTTCCCGGCCCATCCGGATGGTAAGTCAAGACCGTCAATGATTGTGAACTGATTTTCGTTGCCGACCAGCCGGACTAATAGCTCGCGGGTCCGGTCAGTCGAGCGGTCTTCGTATAAATAGACGTGCATATTCGGATGAAGCGCTTGTCGGAGGGAATGAATCAGTTTCTCGACATTCCGTTCTTCGTTCCGAAGCGGAATACAGATTGCAAGACTCGGCGGAAGAACAGGTTCGCTTAGTTTCGGTAAAAACGACAGATTGATGAACGTGTAGAGACAAACAAGTGCTGCAACGGCAAACAGTACGATGATCATGAACGGGTCGCCCGTAACCACTGTTCCGTCTTCACAGGAAGCGGCTCCTTTCTTGTAGTCAATACACGGTACGATTCAACGCGTTCTTCAACGGCATCCGTCCGGACATCGTCGTACAGCCGGGTCATCGCATCCGTCAGATAACGCAACTGTTCCGAAGCACGCGCAGCAGGCAGTTCAATGGTCCGGGTGCGGATATAGACGTCCGGCTGTTGTTCGTGACCAAATGAATAATAAAACGAAAACAGGGAAATCGACCGGGCTGTTTTGGCAAGATGTGTCGCCCCGCTGCTGAGTTGGAGCGGACGCTCTTCTTGATGCCGTTCCTCCCCTTGAGGGAACATCCAGACACTGCTTCCGTCCGCCAACCGCTCTTTTGCATACTGCAGACTTTGCTTGATTTCTCCAAATGAACTCCGATCGATCGAGAATCCTCCAAGACGGGTGAAAAAAGGAAACCGTTCCAGTCCATGCTGATCAATCATGACGTAAGGGTCGTGACGCAGGACTGTTTGATCCAAATGAAATAAAATCATGCCATCCCACCATGAGCCGTGCGTCGCGAGCATCAAGCCGGGTGTCGGTAAATCATCTGCCCGGTACAGGACACGGTGAAACTGCTTTCGGATTAAGCGTTCTTTTACGTAGAAATGAAAAGTGTGTTCAGCCCATTTGCTTTTGTTTGCTTTTTGCAAAACGCACACCTCCTTGTGTGAGCCAATAGGTAATACCAGCGAGAAGACTGATTAATGTGACACCGTAAAGTCCTGCGACACCTGCTGTCAGACCGAACAGCGCATGAAGCATCAGAAAAAGATACTGGTTGTTCCGTTCAAGAGCTGTGATGGTAGACTGTTGTTCAAACCGGGCGATCAGGAGCGAGAAAAAGAGTGCAGTTCCATACCAACCAAAAAAGTTTTGTGTCGGAATGTCATAATAGAAACCGCCGTCCTGCCAGAGCCAATAGGATTTGACGTTGGCAGCCACCGGGTCGATGGCCATATCCAGCCAAACTGCAAACAACGGGACTAAGATGACGGTATTGAAACGAATCGGAAATCGTCGTGAGAAGGCAAGGCTGGCTCCCATGACAGACAACCAGGCAGCACCAATCGTGATTGGTACACCAAACAGCTGGACGCCAAAATCAGCCTCATAGGCATATGTACCGAACGGCCAGCCGGTATGGACGCCGATTGATTCGATGATGATGGACCCGAAGAAAATGACAGGAATGATAAAACGTCCTTTCGGTACGACATCCCACAGATAAAGCGCAGCATATAAACCCGATGCAAATAAAAAAACAGCGTTTGCCCATTCCAGCCAAGGCGGAAGTAAGGAAAAACCGACTAAAATCAGTCCGATAAAAAACCAGACGGTAAAGAATAACCAGAGTTTCTTTTGAAACCGATCCATCATGAGTACGTCCTCCATCTCTTTCTATTCTGATATTAGTATACCCATAGCAAAGGGCGTCGAGCCAGAATGGAGGTGGAATTCACGATATTAAAAAAAACAGACC
Source organism: Exiguobacterium sp. PvP048 (assembly GCF_040549175.1). Taxonomy (NCBI): domain Bacteria; kingdom Bacillati; phylum Bacillota; class Bacilli; order Caryophanales; genus Exiguobacterium; species Exiguobacterium sp. PvP048. The sequence continues at coordinate 53,570 of NZ_JBEPSU010000002.1, forward strand.
GGATGAACCGGTCTGCTTAATCGACTTGATGATTTTTCTGTTTTTTCTTTTTGATGAAGGAAAATAATAAAAAGGCGATGTAGAGCGGAACGGCGACGAACCAGAAAGTCGACCACTCGTTGCTGCGGGCAATCATGACATAGGTTACGTACAGCAATGTAAAGGTGATGACAAATGTATGTCGCGGTACCGGAATATCCTTGAAGCTCGGAATTTTGACTCGGCTTACCATTAAGAAAGCAAGAGCCGTAAAGACGAGCGGCACCATTAAATCATTCATACGCCCGCTGAAGAGGGTGACGACGGCTAAGATACCTCCGGCCGCTGTAATCGGCACGCCGGAAAAATAGGCGGAAGCTACATTAGTGGCCGACAGATTGAAACGGGCCAGGCGGAATGCACCAAACAGAGGGAACAACGCCGCAATCAGCAAACCAATTTCTCCAAAATCATAAAAATAAGTGTAATAGGCCATCATGGCTGGAGCGACACCGAAGGTCACGACATCAGCGAGTGAGTCCAGTTCTTTTCCGAAATCACCAGCGACACCAAGCATACGGGCGATCCGACCATCCAGACTGTCGAGCATCATCGCGATGACGATCAGTAAGGTCGCATTTTGAAAATCTCCCCGCGCCGCCATGACGATGGCAAGAAAACCACAGTATAAATTTCCGAACGTAAAGAGGTTCGGAATAGAGTTACGCACACGTTCTTTCCACAAAATGATTCCTCCTGCCACTTCTTCGATACTATCCATCATATCATAAACAACTGATAGATATCAGCGGTTCATGAAGACAATTCCGTTCGTAAAGCGGAGAAAATCATCAGGTGCGAGTTTGACCTGCAGACCGCGTTTGCCAGCCGAAATGATGATGAATTCTTGATTCAGAGCCGAATCCGATAAAAGGACCGGGAAAGGTTTTTTCGCACCAATCGGGGCGACACCTCCTCGGATGTACCCCGTCAGCTGCTTTAAATCTTTCATTGGCACCAAATGTGTTTTCTTGGCAGACACCGTCCGGGCAACTGCTTTTAAACTGACTTCCTCTTCGCCGGAAATGACAGCAAACACATATTGATGGGCGTCTGTTTCTAAAACTAATGTTTTAAAAATAGACGAAAGCGGGTAATTAATCTTTCTAGCGACATTTTGAGCGGATAAATCCTGTTCATCAACAGGATAGGAAAGCAAGTCGAACGGGATGTCAGACTGCTTTAGAAGTCTCGCGACGTTCGTTGTGGTCATGTTGTTCTCCTTTGACGACAGCATATTGAGCCCACTTCCGACTGTTCCAACGTTTTAAGGCAAAGATACCGCGGAACCACTCGTCGGCAGAGAAGGCAATCCAGATACCGAGTAAACCGAGTCCATATTGCAAGCCGAGTGTATAACTGAGCACAACAGCGATTCCCCACATCGAGAGAATACCGATTGCGACAGGGAAACGGACGTCCCCGGCTGATTTTAGTGTTCCCATCAGAACGATATTCATGGCACGGCCCGGTTCAAGAATGACACTCGCCCATAACAACGGAATACCGATGGCGATGATTTCCGGACTTGATGTGAACATAGACAGAATGGATGTTCCGACAGATGCCAGTGCAACAGCAGAGGCAAAACTGGCAAAAACAGCGATTTTCAGCGTTTTTACAGCACGTGCATGTGCTGCTTCGAATTGCTGAGCCCCGACTTGGCGGGCGACTAATAATTGTGTCCCTTGTGCGATGGCTAATGTGAATAAGAAACAAAGCATTGTGATGTTTGAGACATAAACGCGTGCAGAGAGAGCAGACTCTCCGATGGTTGCGATGAAACCGGTAATGATCAGTTGAGAAAACTGATACGATACACCTTCTCCGGCAGAAGGGATTCCGATGTTCATGATACTTTTAATATCGCGTCGATTGATTTGTACCAAATCTTTTAACTTAAATCGTAAAGAAAGTTTCCGGTAAACAACGAAAAAGAGTAAAGTGACGGCGACAGACCGGGCAATGACGATGGACCAAGCGACTCCGGCGACTCCAAGGACAGGAATACCGAATAATCCGAGGACGGCAATGACATTACCAAAGGCACTGACGAAGTTCATCAGTAACGTGACGTACATAGCATTTTTTGTAAAACCGTGACTGCGTAAGATGGCACCGAGTGTAAGAGAGATGGCTTCTAAGAATAAAAAGAGACCAACAATCTTTAAGAACGTTTCGCCATATACGAGTGTTTCTCCTTCTAAAGAGAAGAATCCGAGTAATTGTTTTCCGAACAAGGCAACAAGAACGGAAATGATTAAACCGATATATAAATTGATGGAAAAAGCAGATCGTGCGGTCTGGCGGGCGTCCTGAACCCGTTTCGCCCCTAAATATTGACCAATGATGATGGTTGCTCCAACGGATGTGATGTTAAACAGGATGATGAAAATGTTCAGCACCTGATTGGAAACACCGACAGCGGCAGCTGCACTGTCAGAATAATAACTGAGAATCAATGTAGCGATGATCCCGAGGCTCATATGAAGCGCGATTTCAATGAATAGCGGCCATGTAATTTGGAATAATGATTGTTGTTTAACTGTTTTCATAAATTTAATTCCCCTTTAAGTCCTTAAAACGTATTGTCTTTCTGTATCTTTTGGAAACTATACGCCTTCGATTTTCATAATGAAAGAGCAAAAGGTAAGCTTTCATAAAAAAAGAGAGTATTTAAAAGGATTTTCATAAAACATCACGAATACATCATAATGAATGGATGTTCATTTTTGAAATGGAGGGGAATGGAATGAAAACTGAAATCACTTATGCTGTTGAAGAGCAGGTTGCGACCATCACGTTATCACGTCCGGAACGGCTGAATGCGCTCACATCAACACTTTTAACCGAACTAGCGGAGTCGATCGAAGAGGCGAATCAAGATGATACTATTCGGGTCATCGTTTTGACGGGGGCCGGGCGCGGATTTTGTGCGGGCCAGGATTTAAAAACCGTACAACCCGGTATGGACCACGGGGACTACTTAAAACAATATTACCATCCTGTCATTCGGGCATTGGCAACGACGAAAAAGCCGACCATCGCTGCCATTAATGGAGTGGCTGCAGGGGCGGGACTCTCTCTTACATTAGCCTGTGATTTCCGGATCGTACGCGATGATGCGAAATTATCACTTGGCTTCATCAATATCGGACTGGTTCCGGATGCCGGTGCTCCGTACTTCTTACCCCGGTTGATCGGGTCAGCTAAAGCACTCGAGCTTGCCTTATTAGGTGAAACAATTACCGCGCAACAAGCCTACGACTATCATTTAGTGACAAAAAGTGTGGACGCCGGACAGTACGAACAGGAAGTAGCTTCTTTTGCTAAACTTCTTGCCAGCCGACCGACGAAAGTCATCGGATATATCAAACAGTTGCAATCAGCAAGTTCCGAATCGACACTCGAGGATATGCTGGCTCAGGAAATTATTTATCAATCCCGTGCCGGAAAGACAGAAGATCACCAGCAAGCGGTTCAAGCATTTCTAGAAAAAAAAGCGCCCGTTTTCAGCGGTCGCTGATGACAGAGTGGACGACTAATAGGACTTTCCGGAAATCTGCCGGAAGGTCCTATTATGATTCACTTGATTTTTTGTTTGATCTTTTGAGCAGTCGCATGAGTACGATCCGTCAGGCCGGTTGAGATTCGAAATAGCATGATTCCAAGAAAAGCGGAAACAAAAATATACAATCCGGTCAATGTGACAAAAGCTCCGCTCGCAAGCGTGATGAATAAAATAGAGAATTCTCCGCGTGGTCCTAAACAGAATCCGGACTCAATCGCATGGTAGTTGGAAAGACCAAACGCTCGTCCCCCTAAAAAACCGACCAGGAATTTAGAAAGAAGTCCCCAAACGACGAGGGCAACGAAAAACCAATCCAAGGGGAGCCCTTCCGTCAATTCAAACGACATGCCGAACGAGATGAAAAACAAGGGTAAAAGTAAATCTTGGAAAGGCGTTACCAGTCTTTTTAAATAACGTGTCTCTTTAATTTCCGTTAATAAAATCCCGACGATAAACGCACCCAGGACTTCGGATAAACCAAACATGATCCCGATTCCTGAAAAAGTCAAAATTAAGCCGATGATTCCGATGCCGGCATCCGGGTGACGGTAAAGAGAATCAACGACTCTCGATTTTTGACGGATGAAGACCGTTAAAAAAATCAGAGCACTGAATAAGAAAATAAATCCAAGAAAAATCGTTCCGACTTTTACGAAAGTGAACTCCTGTGTTCCGAGAACAAACGGGGCACTTGTCAATAAGAGAGGAGCCGCCAAATCTTCAAAGATAAGTAACGAAAGGACAAACCGATTCACGTCTTTGTGTTTATCCGGTTCGCGGTCGAGCAGGCGGGCCGAAATCGACGAACTTGTCGCATACAGAACACAGCCAATTAAAAATGCCTCAGGTACCGAAAATCCGAAAGCCAAAGTCAAAAGGAAGGTACCGCCAAACGATAACAGAAGATCAATCAGTCCCGCTTTCCAGATGTTGCGAAACTGGATTAACAAATCAGCGACAGAAAACTTTAGACCCAGCAGGAAAAACAAGACGATGATGCCGGCTTCTCCACCGAGCTTTAATTCTTCCGGTAAATCATAATAAAGACCAAGTATGATTCCAATTAGAATAAAGGCAAGAATGCTCGGGAGATGAAACTTTTCACTGAGATAACTGACGACGAACAAGCCAATCAGAATCAATCCCGCATACAGAAATAATTCCATGAGAGAGTATTCCCTCCTTTCTTTTCTCTTTACCCTAATTTAAAAGCCTTAAGGGGCCTGTCACAGAAATGAAAAAAGACAGTCTTTTTGCTTTTGAGCAAAAAGGCTGTCTGAAAATCAAATTACTTGAATGATTGTTCCGGTATACGGAGCGAGCGTCATCTCTAATGAAGGAAGTGGTGTGTTTGAAAAGAGATCCATTCCTTGACCAGACTGAGGAGCGGGGATTGTAGCTTGATGATTGGAGTTATTGAAGTAGACGTAATACGTCCCGTCTTGACTCATCCGGCGCATGACAATGGTATTGGTTTCGTCGTCGGCATGGACGAATGAGATATGACCGTGATTGGCAAGTGTCTTATGCTGCTTTCGCAATTGAAGTAAATGTTTCGTATACATCAGTAGATTTAAATCCTGCTCTTCCGGATTCCACGGCATACATTTTCGGCAACCCGGATCCTGATCACCGTCTAGTCCGATTTCATCGCCATAATAGATGACCGGGCTTCCGGAAAAGGTCAGCATTGATAACAACAGCAGCCGCATCTTATTTTTATCGTTTCCGGCACGCGTCAAGGCACGTGGCGTATCATGTGAGCCAATCAAGTTAAACGTCACTTCGTTAACGTTAATCGTATTCGAGAATAAGACATGCGACATATCATTCGCATAGGCAGAAGCGGATGTTTTGTCGAGTGCAAAGAAATTGAGCGCTGCATTCGTGAACGGATAGTTCATGACGGCATCGAACTGATCTCCGAGCAACCATTCCTGTGAATCATGCCAAATTTCTCCAAGAATATACGTCTCGGGATTCACTTCTTTGACGACAGAACGGAAATCACGCCAGAAAGCATGGTCGACCTCGTTCGCAACATCGAGACGCCAACCGTCGATTCCGAATTCTTCGACCCAGTAACGGGCGACATGGAGTAAGTATGCTTTTACTTCCGAATTTTCCGTATTGAACTTCGGCATTTCCGGAACAAAGGCAAACGTATCGTAGTTTGGCATCGGCTCGGTTACGAGCGGGAAGTTGCGGAGGTGGAACCAATCGCGGTAAGAAGAATTACTACCGTGTTCCCGAATGTCAGCAAATGCTTTATGGTGGAAACCGGCATGGTTAAAGACGGCATCGAGCATGATACGAATTCCGTTTTCATGCAACAAATCAACCATTTCCTTGAACTTTTCTTTTGTTCCGAATTGGGGATCGATTTCTAAATAATCAATCGTGTCATACTTATGATTGGATTTGGCTTCAAAAATCGGACAGAAGTAGATACCGGTGATTCCAAGATCAACTAAGTAATCGATTTTATCGATGACACCCTGGAAATCGCCCCCAAACAGATTTGTCGTTGTAGGTGCAGTACTGTTCCAAGGAAGAGTACCGGCAGGATCATTGGCTGAATCCCCATTGGCAAAACGGTCGGGGAAGATTTGATACCAAACCGTATCCTTGACCCAGTCCGGAGCATGGAAGACATCGACTTTGTTCAAATAAGGTACACAGAAGTAGTACCCGGTGTCATCTAACGGTTTTTCATCGAACCAACCACGCTCGGTAAACACCTGGCTCGAATGTCCGTCATGGAGTCGGAATCCGTAGCGCAGACGACGAAAAGGAGGAACGACATCGATGAACCAATAATCGAACAACTCGTCTGAACCACTCCGTTTCATAGGTGTTTCGAATGTGTTCCAATAATTCGATTTGGACGGATCAAAATTCCAATCGGCATCGTCCGGGTTTTCGGTATGCCAATCATATGGATCTCCCCAGATAAGATCGACGTGATCCACATCATTTTTTTTTGTCTGCAATCGAACATGAATCGTTTTGTCATCATACTTATAGACGAACGGTGACATCGCGCGGTGGAAAACAGCTTCTTTCAGCATTTTGGTCACTCCCTATGTGCAATCGCTTGCATTCTAATATAATTGTCTTCGACCTAAGAATAGTGAAGCGCTTTCTTAAAGTCAATTGGAATTCCAGAAAAAACAAGAGGAGATAAAGAATTCTTCCACATTAGCGCAATCGATTGCACTTAGTTGTGCAAATTGATTAAATGTAAACGTTTTCTTTTTAAAATGATTTAACTAATGCATCCAATCGGTTTTTAATAATACTTTTCGAAAATCTTTTTTGAATGTAAGGAAATATTTAAAGAAAAGGACTTGTCAAAATGATTTTAGATTGTATAATAAAAATGTAAAGGTGATGCAAACGTTTTCATAAAACGCTTACAACCGCTCGGTTGTTATCATGAGAAAATGGTTGTGCCTTTATGCAAACGTTGTGCATCAGAACTTATCATTCGTACGTTAACTTGGGGAGGAATTTTCGAACATGGAAATCAAAAAATTAGTAGCAGGTCTTTCAGTATCTGTCATGGCAATCGGTGCTCTTGCAGCATGTGGCGGTGGAACGGATTCAGGTTCTTCTGATACAAGTTCAGAAGGCGGTAAAAAACCAACGAAAATCGTGATTTGGGAAGATACAGAAAAATCGGAAACAACGAAAGCCGCTGCTAAAGCATTTGAAGAAAAAGAAGGCGTCAAAGTTGAAGTCAAAGAAGTTAAAATGACGGATCAACAAAAGAAAGTCGCTCTTGATGGTCCTGCAGGAAAAGGTCCGGACATCATTCTTCTTCCACATGATCAAATCGGAACAGTCGTTGACCAAGGGTTGATTGCTGAACTCAAAGACGGTGAGAAAGCACTCGAACCTTTCATCGATACAGCTAAATCTGCCGTTACATTTGACGGTAAAGTTTACGGCTATCCTAAAGCAGTCGAAACACCAATCCTTCTTTTCAACAAAGATGAGTTAAAAGAATCACCTGCTTCAATGGACGACTTATACAAAGTCTCAACAGAACAGAAAAAAGACGGAAAGTACGGTTTCCTCGCACTTTGGGATAACTTCTACTTCGCACACGGTCCAATCGGTGGATACGGTGGGTACGTCTTTAAAGAAAACGGTGGAAAACTTGATCCTGCTGACATCGGTCTTAACAACAAAGGTGCAGTTGAAGGAATGGATTACATCGGTAAATGGTACAAAGAAGGTCTCTTCCCGAAAGGTTTAATCGGCGGTGGCGGTGGTCAAGCAATGGACCAATTGTTCGGCGACAAGAAAGCAGTCGCAGTCATGAACGGACCATGGGCAGTCGCAAGTTATAAAGAAAAAGGCATCAACTTAGGTGCTTCAGCACTTCCGAAACTTCCAAACGGGGAAGCAATCAAAACATTCGTAGGTGTTAAGACGTATGCTGTTTCAGCTTACTCTGAAAATCAAGAATGGGCAGAAAAGTTCCTTGCGTCACTGACTGGCGAAGAAAACGCGAAAGCGATGTTTGAGAAATACAATGAAATCCCACCGGTCACTTCACTTCAAGAAGATGCAACAATCAAAGATAACGAAGTGGCAGCAGCTGTCTTCGCACAGTCTAAAGACGGTGTACCAATGCCGAACATCGCTGAGATGGGTCAAGTTTGGGAGCCGATGGAAGCAGCACTTCAACTCGTTGCTACAAACAAACAAGACGCACAAAAATCAGCTGATGACGCTGTAAAACAAATCAAGCAACAAATCGAAGCAAACAATCAATAATCAACTGAATCACTGACACAGAATTAAAGAAAGGGGGATCTTGGATTCCCCCTTATCTTTATGGTTGGAAGAGAAGCCTGAGGTCAGACATGACCTTTGGAAAGGAGAACAGACGATGGCGGCCATTGCGACACCACAACCGACGAAAACACCAAAGCCAAAAACGAATCACCGGACGATTGCAGCAGCGATATCGATCGTTCCAGGGATGGGGCAACTGTACAATAAACAATTTTTAAAAGGTGCGACATTCTTTATCGTCGTTCTGTCATATTTTTTAGTAAATTTCGAGCTGTTTTTTAAAGGTGCCGGGAACGGTCCTGGAGATCGTGGAGCGATCTGGGGATTGATTACACTCGGTGAGGTACCAGGCGTAAGGGGGGATCACTCGATCTTCTTGATGGTCGAGGGAATCATTGCATTGATTCTGCTTGTGTTTGGTATCGCCATTTACGTCTGGAACTTTATCGATGCGTATCGAATCGGTAAACTTCGTGATTTGGAATTAGAAGTACCTTCTTTGAAAATGCAGCTGCGGAACTTCCGGGACAATGGATTCCCGTACGCGATGCTGATTCCATCGTTGGTTCTCCTCGTCTTCACGGTCGTCTTACCGTTGATTTTCACGTTTTTGATTGCCTTTACGAACTATAAGTTCAACAACTCACCGCCTGCAAAGCTTGTCGACTGGATCGGGATTCAAAACTTCCTGAACATCTTTACGGTCGATATCTTCCGTGACACGTTCGTCAGTGTCTTGGGATGGACGCTCGTCTGGACAGTTGCTTCGACAACCGGTGTCATTGCGATTGGAATTGGTCTTGCGGTCTTGTTAAATCAAAAAGGATTAAAAGGAAAACGTTTCTTCCGTTCGATTTTAATCCTGTCATGGGCTGTACCGGCATTCATCACGATTTTGATTTTCCGTTCGATGTTCAATGAGACGTTTGGTGTCTTTAATACGACATTGCTTCCTGCCATCGGCCTTGACAGCGGTGTCGAGTGGATGACGGATCCGACGTACACGCGTTTAGCCCTGATTGGTATTCAGTGGTGGCTCGGTTTCCCGTACATCATGACATTGACGACAGGGATTCTGCAGTCGATTCCAGAAGATTTGTATGAAGCAGCAACGATTGACGGTGCGACTTCAGGTGAAAAATTCCGCCTGATCACACTACCGATGATCCTGTTTGCAACAGCACCAATCTTGATCACGCAATATACGTTTAACTTCAACAACTTCAATATCATCTATCTCTTTAACAACGGGGGACCGGCTGTTCCGGGTCAATCGGCCGGCGGAACGGATATCCTGATCTCCTGGATTTACAAACTCTCGCTTGGTTCGAATCCGCAATACGGATTTGCCGCAGCGATTACACTTGTGCTGTCGTTCTTCATCATGACGATTGCCGTCATTCAGTTTAAACGTTCAAAATCATTCAAAGATGAGGATATGATCTAATGAGAAAACAAAACCGAATCAACATGGCGTTGTCATACCTCATTTTGACGATCGCCTCAATAATTATCGTGTATCCACTCTTATGGGTTGTCGGCACATCGCTCAACCCGGGGAAAAGCATCACCTCGGACATCTTCCCAAGCAATCCGACATTAATCCATTACTTTGATTTATTTGATGCGACACAAACGGATTACGGGATGTGGTATTTGAACACCATCAAAATCGCTGTCATTACGATGGTTGTCTCAGTGGCATTGATTACGTTGACGGGTTACATTTTTTCACGGTACCGGTTCGTCGGCCGTAAAAATTCACTGATTTTGTTCCTCGTGCTGCAGATGGTGCCGCAATTCGTTGCCATTATCGCGATTTACGTCCTGTTGAACATGTTGCAATTGTTTGATACGCACTTGGCATTGATTCTTCTGTATGCAGGGGGAGCGATTCCAATGAACACGTATCTTGCAAAAGGATATTTTGATACAATACCAAAAGAACTGGATGAAGCAGCGCGGATGGATGGAGCAGGACATCTACGGATTTTCTGGCAAATCATTCTTCCACTTGCAAAACCAATGGTTGCTGTTATTGCGTTGTTCAACTTTATGGCACCGTTCAACGATTTCATCCTGGCGTCACTTGTTCTCCGTTCGCCGGAAAAACAAACGTTAGCTGTTGGACTGTACAACATGGTTTCAGAGCAATTCGACAACAACTTCACATTGTTTGCGGCAGGTGCTGTATTATCAGCAGTACCAATCGTTCTTCTGTTCTTCGCTTTCCAGCGTTTCTTCGTGTCTGGATTGACGGCAGGTGGAACGAAAGGTTAATCAATCAAGGGGGAATCAGCGGCATGAGACGAGGCGTGATGCTTCTCCTCTTGCCGCTTCTCTTGTCTATCGGAATATTTCCACAGACAAGCGAAGCTGCAGGATGGGAAAAAGAACGAATGTACTTCATCATGGTCGACCGGTTTGAGAACGGTGACAAAAGCAATGATTTAGAGGCCGATCCAAACGATCCGAAAGCTTTTCAGGGCGGTGACCTGGCAGGTGTCACGAAACGTTTGGATTACATCAAGGATGAAGGGTTCACATCGATTTGGCTGACACCAATCTTTAAGAACCGACCAAATGGTTATCATGGGTATTGGACGGACGATTATTACGAAATCGATCCGCACTTCGGAACAAAAGAAGAATTTAAAGCACTGGTCAAAGAAGCACATAAACGTGATCTTAAAGTCGTGCTCGATTTAGTCGTCAACCATTTAGGTCCGAACCATCCGCTCGTAAAAGAAAAACCGGACTGGTTCCATGAAGAACAGAAGATCATGAACTGGAACAATCAAGCGGAAGTCGAGAACAATTGGCTGTTTGATTTACCGGACTTTAATACAGAAAATAAAGAAGTCGTGAAGTACTTGATTAATGTCGCGAACTACTGGGTGGATGAGACCAGAATCGACGGTTACCGACTCGATACAGTTCGTCATGTGCCATCGGATTTTTGGAAAACCTTCATCCCGGCCGTCAAAAAAGAACATCCGGATCTCTTTTTACTCGGAGAAGTATTTGACGGCGATCCGCGTAAGATTGCGACCTATTCTAAATTAGGATTTGATTCCGTGACGAACTTCCCGTTTTACTACGGGATCAAGGATCAGTTCGCCCGCAAAAATGGTTCAGCGGAAGAGCTCGATTCAGTTTATAATCGAGATACTACGTTTAATCCGAAAGCGATATCATTAGCGAACTTTATTGATAATCATGATTTAAAACGCTTCATTACGGAAGCCAAGATTGGCGGAGCCCCTGATGAGGAACGGCAACTGCGTTTAGCGTTGTTCGCCTTGTATGCAGCACCTGGTATGCCGATCGTCTATCAAGGGACAGAGATCGCGATGCCTGGTGGAGAAGATCCGGGAAATCGAATGATGATGGAATTCGATAAAAACGATAAGATGCAGGAATATGTACAGACGTTAAATAAGATGCGTAATAACTATCCGGCTTTCGAAACAGGGAAACAACGGCTGGTGGCTAAAACCGATCATATGGCCGTCTTCGAACGAAAAACTAAAGATCAGTCTGTCTTGTATGCCATCAATTTAGGGGAAAAGAAAACGACGTTGCGTGTGAAAGCATCAGAAATCGGTGACGATCAACGCCTTCGGGGATTGTTGTTCTCTGACGTGGTACGTCAAGACGGAGATGCCTATGAAGTGACGCTCGATGCAGGCAGCGCGAACGGCTATGTCGTGGAACGTTCACAGGTCAACTGGGTCTCGCTCGTTGCGATTGGATCAATCGCTCCAATCCTTGCCTTAATCATTTTATTCGTCCATCGACGACGGATCAATCGGACAAAGGAAACACACTAAAATACATTTGTAGGGAAATGATGAGGTGAAAGGGATGCAAGTAACAATCAAGGATGTCGCAAGAGAAGCGAACGTTGCACCATCAACGGTCTCGCGTGTAATTGCCAACAGTCCGCGCATCAGTCAAAAAACAAAAGAACGTGTCCGCCAGGCAATGGAAGAGTTAGGCTACTATCCGAACGTCCATGCCCGGAGTCTTGCCAATCGAACGACTCAAGCGATCGGTCTTGTCATGCCGAGTGCGGCAACGAAAACACTGCAAAATCCATTTTTCTCGGAAGTTATTCGCGGCATTAGTACGAAAGCACATCAAAACGGTTATTCCTTATATATGACGACGGGGGTTTCGGAAGAAGAAGTTTACGAAGGCGTTGTCTCGATGGTTCAGGGTCGTCGAGTGGATGGCGTCATTGTCTTGTATTCCCGAACAGATGACAAGGTCGTTCAATTTTTACAAGATTCGAAGTTTCCGTTCGTCGTTGTCGGGAAACCATTTAGTGATTCCTCACATGTCACGTACGTTGATACGGACAACTATCTTGCAGGACGAGAAGTCACGAAGTATTTACATCAACTCGGACACGAATGCATCGCGTTTGTCGGAGGATCGCAGGATTTAGCGGTCACGCAAGAACGGGTCGGTGGGTATAAGACAGCTTTAATGGAAGAGGGACTACCTATCCATGAATCTTATATCGTCAGTGCACCATTCATGACGACCGGAGGAGCGGACGCCATCAAACGGTTGATGTCGCTGGAACACCCGCCGACGGCTGTCGTCGTCAGTGATGACATGATGGCGCTTGGTGTCATGAGTACGTTAAATGAGATGGAAATCAGTGTGCCTGATCAAATGGCCGTCGTCAGTTTCAACAATTTATTCATCGCGGAGTTTTCCAGTCCGCCGTTGACGTCGGTTGAAATCAACATCTTCGGTTTAGGATTTGAAGCAACGAACTGTCTGATTGAACAAATGAACGAAGAGGCGACACCCTATGGCAAACGTGTCATTGTTCCTCATTATTTAGTTGTGCGTCAATCTTGTGGCGGCACGGTAAAATAATTGAATACCATCCTGAAACACCACTTGTCCGTTCAGGAAAAGTGGTGTTTTCTTTTGAAGAAAAAAGAACCGTAAACCAATCAGGAACACGAAATGACCGTGCGAATCGAAAAAGATTTTTATTTTCGTGCAAACGATTGCATTAACGATGATTATGTGTAGAATAAAGAATATAGAGAAAATAAAAACGCTTACAAAAAGATGCCTAAGCATCGATGTGATTAAGAATAAGGGAGCGACTAATCATGAAACGATTGTTTGATATCAATGAATGGAAAATTACGGAGCAGGGTTTTCATCCGGAAGACAACCGGCTTGCTGAATCGATGACAGCGATCGGAAACGGTCATATGGGAATGCGCGGAAATTTTGAAGAAGACTACTCGGGAGACACGCATCAAGGGATGTACGTCGCGGGCGTCTACTACCCGGATAAAACACGGGTCGGCTGGTGGAAAAACGGCTATCCGGAATATTTCGCCAAAGTCTTGAATGCCGTCAACATCATGGGACTTCGTGTTTCGATCAATGGCAAGAATGTCGATTTAAACGAGTGGGAAGTCGTCGATTTTAAACGGGAACTCGACATGCAACACGGTGTTCTGACACGGACGATGCTGATCCGAAACGGAATCGAGGAAACGAAAATTGAGTCGAAACGCTTCTTCTCGATCGTTGATAAGGAATTAGCTGCACTTCGTTACACGGTCACACCGGTCAACTTTGATGCGGAAGTCGTCATAGAATCCTATCTCGACGCCGACGTCGAAAACGAAGATTCTAACTATGACGAGAAATTCTGGCTTCCGGTCGAGCACGGCGTGGAAGAACGGTTTGCTTACGTCACGTCAAAAACGAAGAAGTTGGACTGGCATGTCACGGCGGCGATGATTACCGATGTCGAAGGTGCGAGATGCGAAGTGCTTGAAAGTACATTACAATATGTCGCCAATCGTTTCACGAAACAGGTACCGGCCGGTGAAGCAGTGACGGCTGAAAAGCTAGTGGCCCTCGTCACGAATCGTGATTATGAGATTGAAGACTTGCTGGCACAGGCGATGAAACGCGTGAATGACGCTTTTGAGAGCGGATTTGACAATGTGCTTGCAGCACATGAAGCGGCCTGGTTGAAGCACTGGGAAGAAGCGGACGTGAAGATTGAAGGGGATATCGAAGCCCAACAGGGAATTCGTTTTAACATTTTCCATATGTTCCAGACGTACACAGGCGAAGATTCCCGCCTGAACATTGGGCCAAAAGGGTTTACGGGAGAAAAATACGGTGGGGCGACTTACTGGGATACAGAAGCGTATTGCCTGAACTTCTATCTTGCGACATCGAAGCCGGAGGTTGCCTGGAATTTGTTGAAGTACCGTCATAACCAACTCCCGCAAGCGAAAGAAAATGCGGATAAAAATGTCGGAATGAAGGGTGCTTTATATCCGATGGTGACGATGAACGGGGAAGAGTGCCACAATGAGTGGGAAATTACGCATGAAGAAATTCACCGGAACGGTGCGATTGCCCATGCGATTTATAACTATACGAACTACACAGGAGATACCTCTTACCTCGGACAATACGGCTTTGAAGTGCTCGTTGAAATCGCACGTTACTGGGCGAGTCGCGTCAACTATGTCCCGCATAAAGATGTTTATATGATTCTTGGTGTCACTGGACCAAATGAATACGAAAATAACGTCAATAACAACTGGTATACGAACTTAATGGCTGCCTGGTGTCTCGAGTATGCGCAGACCGTCTATCGTCACCTGGAGCAGGAAGAACCGGCACGCCTCGAAGAATTGATGCATCAATTGGCTCTCACGGAAGAAGAATTAGCTCACTGGGCCGAGATTGATCAGAAAATGTATTATCCGAAAGACGATTCTGTTCCGGATGTATTCATGCAGCAAGACGGTTTCATGGATAAGGAACAGATTATGGTCGCGGATCTTGATCCAAAACACCTACCGTTAAACCAAAATTGGTCGTGGGACCGTGTTCTGCGTTCTGTCTTCATCAAACAGGCTGATGTTCTGCAAGGACTCTATTTCCTGACGGATCGTTTCTCGATCGAAGAGAAGAAGAAAAACTTTGATTTTTATGAGCCACGGACGGTCCATGAATCATCACTTTCACCTTGTATCTATTCGATCATTGCGGCTGAAGTCGGTTATGGAGAAAAAGCGATGGAACTCTATCAACGTTCGGCACGGCTCGATCTTGATAACTATAACAACGATACGGAAGATGGTCTCCACATCACGTCGATGGTCGGATCCTGGATGTCAATCGTTCACGGATTTGCCGGACTGCGTGTCGAGCAGGGGACATTGTCCTTCAAGCCGATGTTGCCAAAGGGCTGGACGAGTTATTCGTTCCGGATGCAATGGCGTGGACATCACATTCTCGTTCAGGTCAAGCAGAACGAAGTGTGCATTGAACAAAACGTAGGTGAAGTCTTTACGTTACAGCTTCACGGTGAACCGGTTGAAGTCCCGGCAGAAGGTGCGGTTACCATTCCAGCTTCGATGACTGTTTAAGAAAACCCGAAAAAGACGGATTTTTACCGGATATGAAACAAAGGGGGCGGATGTCAAATCTGCCCCCTTTTTTCGTCTGAGGAAGAATGTGTTCAACTTCTGAAAATGAGAGCGTTACCAAAAAAAGAAATGTAATTCTTTCATCATCTTGACTATCCGGACACATTTGTTATGTGCTAAAGTGTTCCAAGATAGTTTACGAATGAGAGGAGAACAAGGTGTGACAGCGGTTGTAAAGGAAAGTATGCTAAAAGTGATTGTCGCCTCGATTGGCGGGTTCGTCATCGCAGTAGCGATGAACTGGTTCTTGATTCCAAGTGGTGTTTACTCGACAGGATTTACGGGACTTGCCCAGATTTTAACGCAGGTGTTACAAGGGACGGCGTTTGCTTTCGGGGAAAACGTCTGGTTTTTAGTCTTGAATCTGCCATTGATTGTTTTAGCATGGATCATGCTCGGACGCAGTTTTACCATCATTACATTGATATCGGTTTTGGCGACAACGATTTTTATCGGACTTATTCCTCAGTATGCTGTTATTCCGGGTGATCAAACGCTCAATGCCGTATTTGGTGGGGTCTTACTGGCAATCGGAACCGGAATTACGATTAAATTCGGGGCATCTACGGGTGGTTTTGATATCGTGGCATTGATTTTTGCCCGTTTCTCCGACCGGAGCGTGGGGTTATACCTGTTTGTATTGAACTTTTTGATTGCAATCCTTGCAGGAGCATTGTTTGGTTGGTCGACGGCACTGTATACGATTGTCTTCATTTATGTCACGTCGAAAGTCGTCGATGAAATTCATACAAGCAATCAACGGTTGACGATTTTCATCATTACGAATCATGCCGACGATATCACGACGGCACTTCATCAACACATCATTCGCGGAATTACTCAGATGCCGGCCATCGGGACGTACTCACGGGCTGAGAAGTCGACGCTGATGATGGTCATCGAACGGCATGAATTGCGCGATATTGAACGGATTTGCCGCGATGCGGACGAAACGGTGTTCATCAACGTCGTCGCGACAGACTCTGTCGTCGGTTACTTCCGTAAAGGGTAAGGTGAAACAACAAAGCCGGCTTTTCTGTCTGATGGACAGAGAAGCCGACTTTGTTCATGAGATTAAATCAGGCCGAGCATATGTTTCAGGTAATAAGCGATTCCGTCTTCCTGGTTCGATTTCGTCGTACCGTTGGCAACCAGTTTCAGTGCTCCGATGGCGTTGCTCATCGCGACACCATGCCCGACGTACTCGAGCATTTCCAAGTCATTTTCTTCATCTCCGAAAGCAATGATCTGTTTTTGTTCGATTCCGAGATGACGTGAAATTTGGTGTAAGCCGATTGCTTTACTCGTCCCTTTTCGCATGACCTCGACCATATATTCCGGTTTGACCCATTGACGGTTCAAGACCGTTTCCGCATGAATGCTTGAAAGTTCGGACCGGATGTCCTGGACATGTTCACCTTTCGCATGAATCAGGAGCGATGTCGGTTCGTGTTGCAGAACCTTTCGTAAATCGCCGGTCGTTACGGATAAAGCATGATCTGTATAGAATTCATAAATTCCGACCGGATCATTTTGGAAGTAAACATGATCGGTCACCTCACACACGATATTTTGTGTTTTCGAGTCCGATACCGACTCCAGGATGTGCTGGACGGTTTTCAGCGGAATCGGATGATGGCTGACTTCAAAATGTGGATCATGCGGATGGTGAACCAGTCCGCCGTTAAAATTGACGATCGGTGTCGTCAATCCGAGTTCATCGTAATAGCGTTTCGCGTGCCGGAAAGGACGTCCGGTGGCGATGACGACTTCGTGGCCGTTCTCGCGTGCCGTTCTCAATGCGTGTAAGTTGGCCTGACTGATGGTTTTGTCGTCGCGTAATAATGTGCCGTCCAAATCGACGGCGATCAGATGACGTTGCATGGGATACTCACTCCACTCTGGATTCATTACGCTTACTGTAGCATAATCCATCGAAAAATATCTAAAATTGTCTGCTTTTTGAATTCGGGAAAGCGTTTAAAAAAATCGGAGAAAAGCTGTCCGTTCCCTTAAAAAATGATATACTACGAAACGTAGGACATTAAAAAGTAAGTTAAGAAATGGAGGGGGAAGAATGCGTTTTCTCGTTACATTCTTCTGGTCGTTCTTACTCGTGAACACAGCCGTGTTCATCGTATCAGCGGTCGATGCAGTCACGTATAACTTCGGATTCGCGACAGCTATGTCAGTCGTGACTTCACTTGTCGTCTTCGCACTTGATGCAGTCAATGAAGATCTTGGTCTTGGTCAAGGGACAAAGGCAGAATAAGGTAAAAGCGAGATATCGTCATTTGGACGATAGGCTCGCTTTTTATGATTTGGGAGGCAAGTGATGATAATACTTAAAAATGTGACAGTAGCCGGTGAAGCGACGGATGTACTGATTGGTGCGGGGAAGATTCTTGCCATCGGTTCCTATACGGTGGATGAACGGCTGATTACTCAGACGATTGACGGGACGGGGAAACAACTGATCCCGGGTCTGCTCGATGGACACGTCCATCCAATCGGCGGGGGCGGGGAAGGTGGTTTTGCAACACGGACACCTCCGCTTTCGGCCACTGATTTTCTCGAAGCAGGTGTTACGACCGTCGTCGGATTGCTTGGAACAGATGGCTGGACACGAACAGGAATCGATTTGCTCGCACACTTGCGGGGCTATACGAGCCAAGGAATCCGTTCTTTTCTCTTGTCAGGCAGTTACGCCGTCCCGCCGGTTTCGATTACGCCGTCGATTGCTGAAGATATTCTGTTGATTAACGAAGTCATCGGAATTGGTGAGATTGCGATCAATGATCATCGTTCCACCCAACCGACGGTCCATGAGTTGTCACGTCTTGCTTCGCAAGCACGGATTGCCGGTCTCTTAAAAGGAGTGCGGGGAACGATGAATGTCCATATCGGCGACGGGAAACGCGCCCTTGCTCTGCTCGAAGAAGTAGTCGAAATGACAGATATTCCGATTACCCAATTTTTGCCGACGCACATCAACCGTAGTGAACGGATTTTTGAAGCCGGCTTACGTTGGGCGAAACAAGGCGGGCGTATTGATTTTACGACCTGTACGACGGAAGCATTCATTAAAGAAGGGGAAATTCCAGCAGGACAGGCGCTTCACCGTGCTCTTGCTGCCGGTATTCCTTTGACCCGGATTACGATGTCCAGTGACGCCGGTGCAAGCCTGCCTGCCTTTGACGAGAGCGGGAAACTGCTTCGTCTTGAAACCGGAAAACCGACCTCGATGTTGGATGCGGTCCGTGAAGCAGTGAAGCATGGCGTGCATTTCAAGGACGCGATTCAGACGGTCACGTCAAACGTCGCCGAGGCCTATGGTATTTCCGGAGGGAACATCCAACCAGGTGAACGTGCCGATCTGTTACTGATTGATGACGCTTTGCAAATCGATACGATTCTTGCAGAGGGGCATGCTATAATGATTCAGAAAAAATGGCTGTTGCCAAAATGACGGAGGGATACTGTGTCAAAGAAATCTAACCGTGTGAAATCAACCAAAAAACCGCAATCGAAAGCTAATTGGATTACGGCTGGTGTGATTGCGCTGATCGTCTTGATCGGGGCGACGATGTTACTGTTTACGGATCGAGAGGATACCGCCTCTAAAAACGGAAACCTAACTGCGAGTCAAGTGTCGGATAAGCTGAAGTCCGGTGATGAATTTTATACGTATTTTTATCAGACGGGATGCGTACACTGTGAAAAAGTAAAACCGTACTTAGTACCACTCGGTGAAAAACAGGATATTCCATTTGAACAAATTGACTTAGCCGTCGAACAGTCGGCTTGGGACACGTTTGGGATCGAAGGAACACCAACTGTCGTTCATTTCAAAGATGGAAAAGAAGTCAGCCGCGTATCCGGAGAGCAGACAGAAGACGCGTATAAAGAATTTTTCGCAGGGAAAGCCGTGAAAAATTCCGAGGAAGAGTCGTCAGGTGATTTAAATGATTAAAAAATGGTTCTTTACACAACTGTTTGAACTGAACGGTCATCCGGCCGTCGCAAGACAATTGCGGCGTTTTGCGATGAGTCCGGTCAGCCGTCCGCTGATTCGACCGTTTGTTAAAATGTATGACTTACAGATGCAGGAGGCGGGTCAGCCGCTTGAGTCGTATAAGACGCTGCATGATTTGTTTGTCCGGAATTTAAAGGAAACCGTTCGTCCGATTGACCAGTCGGAGCAAGCTGTCGTCAGTCCGTGTGACGGCGTCTTATCGGTTGTCGAGGATTTGACGGAAGACAGTCGTTTTACCGTCAAAGGGCAGACGTATTCGGTATCTGAGTTGCTCGGTTCGCACCATGAAGCCGATCACTACATCGGAGGAAAGGTATTGATTTTTTACCTCAGTCCACAGAACTATCACCGGGTGCATGTACCAATCGACGGAACCGTTCGGACGAGCTATACACTCGGCCGTGATTCGGCACCGGTCAATGATCTCGGACTTGAATACGGAAAACGGCCGCTGACGCGAAACTATCGCCGGGTCACCCGTATCACACACGGGAAACACGCACTGGAGCATGTCATGGTCGGTGCTTTGAACGTCAACACCATCGTTCAGACGAATCCAGACCGGGAAGTCAGACGCGGTGACGAGTTCGGCTATTTCTCATTTGGTTCAACAGTCGTTTTGATTTGCCCGAAAGATGCGATGACGTTAGAACCGAACATAAAAGGTCCTGTTTTAATGGGACAACGCATCGGTTATTGGAATTCATGAATGAAGACGCTCCCGTCACGAAGGGAGCGTTTCGTCATGCTTAGGAGGAAACTGTCATGCAGGTTTTATTATTTACGGGAGCGTCGGGTTCGTCGCTTCAAATTTACGGGGCCTTATTCATTTTTTTAGTGACCTATGCTTTGATCATCAGTGAAAAAATTAGTCGGGCAATTGTCGCCCTGTTAGGTGCATTAGCAATGGTGATATTCGGCATCGTCCGGTTGGAATCTGCCTTGTTTGAATACGTTGAATGGGGAACAATCGTCTTATTGATCGGGATGATGATTTTAGTGACGATTGCCAATCAGTCCGGATTGTTTGAATACATTGCCATTCGGGCGGCTAAAAAAACAAAGGGAGATCCGGTAAAAATCTTGATTTTACTATCCGGATTGACGGCACTCGGATCTGCCTTTTTAGACAATGTCACGACGGTCCTGTTGATTGTTCCAATTACGTTTTCGATTACGAAGGTCTTAAAAATCAAGCCGTTTCCATTTTTACTGGCGGAAGTCCTGTTTGCCAACATCGGTGGAACGGCCACATTGATCGGTGACCCTCCGAACATCATGATTGGAGCCGCTAATCCGCATTTGACGTTCAATGCCTTCTTATTGAACCTCGCACCTGTGATTGTGCTGATTACAATCGTGACAATCGGTATTTTGTATATGATTTTCCGCAAACACTTACACGTGGAACCGGAAGACCAACAAAAATTGATGGAGATTGACGAAAACAGCTACATCGTCAGCCGTAAATTAGTCACGCGCAGCAGTATCGTCCTGGTAAGTACGATTGCATTGTTCGTCATTCATCCGTTACTGAGTCGAATCGGTCTTCATCTCGAAGCACCGGCGATTGCGATTCTCGGCGCAACCGTCTTGATGCTGCTGACGATTGAAAACAACCATCAATTGGAAGAAGTATTTGCCCGGGTCGAATGGACGACAATCTTTTTCTTCGCCGGACTGTTTATTCTCGTAGGCGGAATTCAGGAAGTCGGAATCATCCGTTTCCTGGCGGAGAAAACGATTACGTTGACAGGCGGAGACATCCAGACGACGGCAACAGCCGTTCTTTGGTTATCGGGTGTTGCCAGTGCAACGATTGATAACATTCCGTTCGTCGCGACGATGATTCCTTTGATCAACGATGTTGCGGCAGGAATCGGATTGTCGCCGGACAGCCCGCAAGTCGACGTCCTCTGGTGGTCGTTGTCGCTCGGAGCGTGTCTTGGCGGAAACGGGACATTGATTGGCGCGTCAGCCAATGTGATTGTCGCGGGGCTTGCGACGCGGCAAGGGGAGAAGTTTACGTATGGACGATTCCTGCTTTACGGAGCGCCGATCACCATCGTGACGCTGATTATTTCGCAAGTCTATTTATGGATCCGCTATTATTGAACAGAAATGATGAAACGGAAGAGACACGTGCTCTTTCGTTTTCTTTTGGTCGTCGCTCTATCAAATGGATTGTGCTATAATCGAACGATAAGAACATAACTGTTTCTTAAACTTAACTATAGAGCTAGACCATTATCTGGAGGTTTTATTCTTGTTTAAACGACTTTATCCAAAACATTTTGTGGCGTCGATCTATGATATCGACTTAGAGATGTTAAAACGAAACGGTGTCAAAGCAATTTTGACGGATCTTGATAATACACTTGTTGCTTGGAATATTGCCGATGCTCCAGACGAATTGGTGTCATGGCTCGATATGGTGAATAACCAATATGGATTTGACGTCATCATCGTCTCGAATAACAACGGCGATCGAGTCAAGAAATTCGCGGATCCACTTGGCTTACATTATATTGCACCGGCACGTAAACCGTTACCGATCGGCTTTAAACGCGCGTTGACGGAATTTGGTTATCACGCGAAGGAAGTTGTCTTCCTTGGAGATCAACTGTTTACAGATGTGTTAGGCGCAAATTCAGTAGGTATCGAAGTCATCCACGTTCAACCCGTCGTCAAGACAGACGGTGTCGTCACAAAATTTAATCGCTTGATGGAACGGTTGATTTTCCGTCGGATGAAACGTAAAGGCATCTACAAATTGACGCAACGTGTCAAAGAAGATCCGGCAGCGTTGAAACACCCGATTGAAACGCTTCGTCAAGATAAGCAGCAATGACCCTGTCATACCGGTAGATGAAAGGATAGGCAGCAGTCGCAACATGTACGGCGAAAGGTCGGAAGTTACGCTCTTGGAGTGGCGTGCAGGGCGCTACGTTGAATAGAGAAGGGAAAGTCCCGATGCGGCTCAACACACACATGGAAGAAATCAATTGCGCAGGCTGTGGTGTCGCGATCCAAACAGAGGATCCAAAAGCACCTGGTTATGCGCCTAAATCTGCACTTGACCGTGAAATGGTCATTTGCCAACGTTGTTTTAAACTAAAACATTACAACCAAATTCAAGACGTCGCATTAACGGACGATGATTTTGTCAAAATCTTAGATGGAATCGGTCAAAAAGATGCATTAGTCGTTAAAATTGTCGATATTTTTGATTTTAACGGAAGTTGGTTACCTGGACTACACCGGTTTGTCGGAAAAAATGATGTGTTGCTCGTCGGAAATAAAGCCGACCTGCTCCCGAAATCACTTAATCCGAATCGTCTGATGAACTGGATGCGCCAAACATCAAAAGAACTTGGTCTGCGTCCGGTCGATGTCCATCTGATCAGTGCGAAAAAAGGACACGGTGTGGATGAGTTGGCGGAAAAAATCGATTATTACCGTAAAGGACGCGACGTTTACGTCGTCGGCTGTACGAACGTCGGTAAATCGACATTGATTAACCAAGTCATCAAACGTTTCGGTGAAGAAGAAGAAGCTGTCATCACAGTCAGCCACTTCCCGGGAACGACACTTGATTTGATTGATATCCCGCTCGATGATAACTGTAATCTGTACGACACACCGGGAATCATCAATCATCACCAAATGGCACATTATGTGGATGCAAGAGACTTGAAATTGATTACGCCGAAAAAAGAAATCAAGCCGCAAGTCTTCCAAATTCATCCGCAACAAACATTGTTCTTCGGTGGTCTGGCACGTCTTGACTACATGGAAGGCAACAAACGGTCATTCGTCATCTATATGTCAAATGACTTAAAAGTACACCGGACGAAGCTCGACAAAGCAGACGATCTGTATGCGAATCATAACGGAGAATTGTTATCTCCGCCGAATGAAAAGACGCTTGAGATGCTTCCGCCGCTCGTTCGACACGAGTTCAGTCTACGCGACAACATGAAAACGGATATCGTTTTCAGTGGACTCGGTTGGGTGGCAGTTCACGGAAAAGGCGGACGAGTTGCTGCCTATGCACCAAAAGGTGTTGCTGTCTCATTACGTGAGGCGCTTGTCTGATGCAATTTGCTGTCATCGGTCATCCGATTGCCCATTCACTTTCACCCATGTTGCACGAAACATGGCTGAAAGCGGCTGGGCTTTTCGGTTGTTATACCACGTTAGATGTCGAAGGGGACGGGCTGGAAGCGTTCGTTCAGAAGTTAAGAAAACGGCAGTTTGATGGAATCAATGTGACGATTCCACATAAGTCGGCCATCATTCCTTTTCTTGATCGTCTGGAGCCGGCAGCAGCCCGCGCCGGTGCCGTCAATACCGTCTACTGGGACGGGGAGAAACTGGTCGGTGCAAATACAGACGGCACCGGGTTTGCCCGTGCCCTTGCGACACGGACGAATGCGAAAAACAGTTTAGTGATTGGAGCAGGCGGAGCAGCCCGCGGAATTATTCCGATGCTTCCCGGTCATGTTACTGTCATGAACCGGACGAATCAGACGGCTGAACAGGTGGCTGCTGAATTCGGACAATCTGCTGTTCCGTGGTCAAGGACGCTTGATTTGACGCCATATGATGTCATCATCAATACGACTTCTGTCGGAATGGCTCCTGTCATCGATCAGACACCAATTGAATTGACAGCGACGACAGCCTTGATTTGTGATATTATTTATCGACCGACCCCGACCCGTCTTTTGCGGGAAGCGACCGCAAACGGGCTTGATACACTTGATGGTGTTTTAATGTTTGTACTACAAGCGGCTGAAGCATTTGAACGCTTCACCGGTCATAAACCTGACATCGCTCTCGGCGAGCAGGTGATTAGAAAGCAATTGGAGGAATCATAATATGTTAACAGGTAAACAAAAACGGTATTTACGCGCAACGGCTCACGACTTAAGCCCGATTTTCCAAGTTGGAAAAAACGGTGTTGGTGAAGCGATGTGTGCAGACTTGATGGATGCACTCGAAAAACGTGAACTTTTGAAAGTACAAGTGCTTCAAAACTGTGCCGACGCTCCGAAAGATGTCGCGGCTGAGCTCGTTGACGGAACGAATGCAGAACTCGTTCAAGTCATCGGAAAAGTCATCGTTCTCTACAAGGAATCGAAAGAGAATAAGACACTTCAATTACCGCGATGAAGATCGGTTTGATGGGCGGAACGTTTGATCCACCCCATATCGGTCATCTGCTGATTGCGGAACAAGCAAAAGAGCAACTTCAACTGGATGCGGTCTGGTTTTTGCCGGCAAAACTGCCTCCGCACAAACAATCGACCGTGACGAGTGCGGCGAAACGGCTGGAACTTGTCCGAGCAGCCGTCCGGGACAATCAGGATTTTTCAGTATCGGAGATTGAGTTCGAACGGGAAACGAAATCGTACACGTTTGATACAATCCGGGAACTGAAGAGACGTTATCCCGAGCATGCATTCTTTTTCCTGATTGGTGCGGATTCATTAGTCAGTTTAGGGACATGGCACCGGTCGGAAGAGTTGTACAAGGAAATCGAGTTCGGGGCAGTCGCACGTCCGGGCAGTCGTTATCTGATTCCGGAAGGTGCGCGTGTCACAGCAGTCGATATGCCGTTGCTTGAAGTCTCTTCGACCGATATCCGGCAACGGGTGGCGAGAGGACGCAGTATTCGTTATCTCGTTCCGGAACCGGTCCGACAATTAATCGAGGAGTGGAACCTCTATGCGACTTGAAGAAGCGAAACGAATCATTAAGGAAACATTGCCTGAAAAACGTTACATCCATACACTCGGTGTCGTCGAGACCGCCATTCAAATGGCACGACAATACGGAGTTCAAGAAGACAAGGCTGCTTTGGCAGCCATGCTGCACGATTATGCGAAATATCGGAATGTGTCCGAGATGCAGGACGTGGCAGTAGAACTTGGACTGGATGAATTACTCAATTATGATGAAGAATTATTGCATGCACCGGTCGGGGCAGAACTTGTCAAGCGGGAACTCGGGGTGGAAGACGCTGATATTTATCAAGCCATCGCCAACCATACGACGGGTGCTCCGAACATGCCGCTGCTCGATCAAGTCATTTTTGTCGCAGATGCGATTGAACCGAATCGTCATTATCCGGGTGTCGAACAGCTTCGGCAAATCGCGCAGGAAGATTTGACGCAAGCTGTCATCGCGACACTTGTTCAGACGATTTCATTTTTATGCAAAAAACAAACAGTGATTTTTCCGTTGACGATTGAGACGTATAATGCGTTCGTGCCGGAAAAACGAAAGGGGACCGTCCTATGACAGTCGAACAAGAATTAAAATTAATCGTAAATGCAATTGATGATAAGCGTGCCGAGGACATCGTCGTACTCGACATGTCGAGCATTTCACCGATCGCGGATTACTTCGTAATTTGTGAAGGGAACTCGGAAAAACAAGTGCAAGCCATCGCGCGTGAAGTGAAAGAAGTCGCGCACAAAAATGAATTACCGATCAAACGACTAGAAGGAATGGACGCGGCACGCTGGGTCCTCGCAGATCTTGAGAACGTTGTCGTTCATGTCTTCCACCGTGATGACCGTGATTACTACAACCTTGAGAAGCTCTGGGCAGATGCTCCTAAAGTCGAAGTCGAGATTGACTAATGGCGTACGAACAGTTTGCGTATGTCTATGACGAACTGATGCAAGACGTCCCGTATCCCGAATGGGTCGCGTGGGTACTTGAACAGGTCGAGCCCGGCAAGCGAATTGCGGATATCGGTTGCGGAACCGGAACGGCAACCTTGTTACTGGCTGACCATTATGAAGTCACCGGTGTCGACTTATCGGAAGAGATGCTTGAAATTGCCCAAGAAAAAGCAATGGAGACCAATCGGCACGTTGATTTTTGGGTACAGGACATGCGGGAACTGGAATTGCCGGAACCGGTGGATGCGATAACGATTTTATGTGATTCCTTGAATTACTTGCAGACGGAAGCAGATGTCAAACAGACGTTCGACAGTGCAGCACGTTTGTTGACGGACGGTGGAAAGTTGTTGTTCGATGTTCATTCCCCGTATAAAATGGAGACGTTATTTAACGGGAAAACATACGCCACCCATGCCGAGCAAAGTTCGTATATCTGGTTCGCAGATCCCGGTGAAGAACCGTTATCGGTTGTCCATGAACTGACCTTCTTTATTGAAGGCGAGGACGGCCGGTACGATCGTGTCGACGAGACACATCATCAACGGACATATCCGCCGGAACAATATATCACTTGGTTGCGCGAAGCAGGTTTTCGTGTATGTGCCGTAACCGGTGATTTCACATCCGATGCACCAACTGAAACAGCCGAACGTATTTTTTTCGTTGCTGAAAAAATATAAAGGTCTCTAACCATCAACGAATCTCATGTTGATGGTTTTTTTGACGTTGTTTTCGGGTGAACCGATGGATGATTGAATCAAAGGGAAGAATAAAGGCGGTCAGGAGAGGCACGTCACCGGATAATGAAGATTAGTCCTGTTCAGAAGCGACGGAAAGATTGATACAGTCGAAGGGACAGGAGGGATATGGATGACGATTCCACGTTTACAGCAAGTAGCAACGATCACGGTTGTTCTCTTACTGCTCGTTGTCTTATTTGTTCCGCTGCCTTCATGTTCGAACGAAGCATTGGTTGAAAAACCGGCAGTCGTTGAACGAGAACAGGAAGCACAGGCAGAAGACCGTTCGGCGGATCAGACGCTCGTCCAGAAAAAAATCATGGTTGATATCAAAGGGGCGGTCAAGCGGCCCGGTCCATACAGTTTTCGACTCGGTGATCGCGTTCAAGATGCCATTAAACGAGCGGAAGTGACGGCGGAAGCGGACATCAAACAACTTAATCTGGCAGCACGTTTAATTGACGGTCAGGAAGTGATTGTTCCGACTAGAAAAAAGGCCAAGTCATCCAAGAAGGCGGCACCGGAAACTTCTGAACAGGCAGAAATTCCGAAAGGACTGCTCGATTTAAACGCAGCGACAGAAGAACAGCTGCTGGAAGTGCCGGGAATCGGTCCTGCTAAAGCCGGTGCGATTCTACAATACCGGGAAGAAAAAGGCGGTTTTGCAACGTATGAAAATCTTGGAGATGTAAAAGGTTTCGGACCAAAGACACTTGAAAATCTGAAAGCATATCTCATTGTCTACTGATGCCGCTGTTTCCGTTGTTTTTTATGATCGGACTTATTGCCTTAAAGGAATCTCTGTGGCTGGTTGCAATCTGTTCAATGATTCTTATACTAAAGTCCTGGTCGATGTCGAGGTATTCTGTTTTGTCACTTTTAGGACTGACGGTCGTGTTTTTACTGAGTATGCCGACAGAACAGCCGCTTGCACCGATCACAGTCATCGATATTCTGGACGCGAAACAGAACGGGGACCGAATCCGGTATCTCGCAAAATCCCATAATCAACAAATCGTTGTCGCCGCCACATTGGATGAAAAAACAGAGAGCGACTATGAACGGATCGGACAACGCTGTGAAGTCGAGTTGGAAGAACGGCCGGTGTTGCCGAGAGTGAATCTGGGCGGATTTGATGAAGCCCGTTGGATGCGCACCGAACAGTTACGGGGGAAATATGAGGTCGTGAAATGGGGCAAATGCACCGAAACTCCCGGATTGGGAGCGAACGGGCGGCGGATTCGCCAGCAGTGGATGACACGGATTGAACAACTTCCGGTCAAACAAGCGTTGTATGTGGAAGCTTTAGTGTTAGGCGAAGACCGCTTAATGGATCAGATGACGATGGAACGCTTTAAAAAGTTCGGACTCTTGCATGCGATCGTCATCTCCGGTTCACATATTGCCTTTTTAATTTTGACGGTCTTGTGGTTCTTAAAAAAACTGCGGTTGACGCGGGAGCGGAGATTTGAATTTCTATTGTTGACTTTGCCGTTATATGGATGGTTGACAGAATGGAGTGCCCCGGTCACACGGGCGGTCTGTGTCGCGATGGTGTTGCTGTTTTGTCACCGGATCAACCGGCGGCCGGATCCTTTGTGGGTCGTCAGTTTGATTGGTGCGCTTCAATTGGCGATTTCGTATACATCTTTGTATGATGTCGGATTTCAACTGACTGTCGGACTAACGATTTTTCTGCTCCTGTCCCGTAAGATGTGGGAAAAAATCAAACGTCCTTGGAACTGGCTGCTGATCAGCCTCTGGGCTCAAATCATGACAAGTCTTGTGTTGCAGCTGGCGCAACAGACGGAAGTTTCGTTGTGGTCGCCATTATTGAACATTCTTCTTGGCGGGTGGATAGAATGGGTGATTTTACCGCTGTCTTTCCTGGTCGGTACCGCGGTACTGATTCCATCGTCCGATAATCTGATTCGTCTGCATGGTCAGGCGACGTCTTTTCTCGATCAAGCATTGACTTGGGCGGAAAAGCTGCCTGTCCCGACGGTTGCTGTTCATCTTTTTTCGTTGCCCGTACTTCTGATCGGGACAGGAACCGTCCTTAGCGGCTGGTGGTTAGCCGAACGAAGATGGTTCGGGCATCTGGTCCCGCTGGTCGGCCTGCTTGCAGCAAGCCTCTATATGGACCATCAGACGCCGGAGCGAATTACCTTTCTTGATGTCGGACAGGGAGACAGTACGGTCATTGAAAAAGCGGGGGAAACGTTTGTCATTGATACAGGAGGAGCGTTTTCCTTATCCATCCGTCCGCCGTTACGACCGTTTGATCCGGGAGGACAAATCGTTGCCCCGTTTTTACATACACGGGGAGAAACACACATTGAAGGATTGGTCGTCACACATGCGGATCATGATCATATCGGCGGATTGGTCGGTCTCTTGCGGAAGATTCAAGTAGACACGGTTTATATGGGACAGTTTGATAATCAAGATCCGAAACGGCGCGCATTGATTGATCAGATTGAAGCGACAGGAACACGGATTCAATTCATTCATTCGGGACAACGGATTCGTCCCTGGCTCGAAGTGGTGGCTCCGGCAACAAACGCAGAAGAAGAAAATGACCGGTCGGTCGTATTGCTTGCCGATGTTGCGGGGAAGCGCGTCTTGCTGACGGGGGATGCCAGTATTGATCAAGAGGAGACGTGGTCCGTCCAGAAGGTCGATATTTTAAAAGCCGGTCATCATGGTTCGAAAACATCGACCGGAGAACAGCTTCTGCAGAAAACGGATCCGGATCTGGTTATCATTTCGGCAGGGCGGAACAACCGGTATGGTCATCCTCATCCGGAAGTACTGGAACGAACAAGAGACCGGACCGTCATGCGGACCGATCAATCGGGAATGATAACTTGTTCTGCAACGGGCTGTGAACCTATGCTAAAATAAAAAACAGCAACCCCCCAAGGTTGCTGTTTTATTGATTATAGGCTTAAGAATTTAATGACAACGCCAATGATGAACAAGACTGCGAAAAAGCCGAACGATGCGCCAAAACCGACCGCTGAGTCAAGCGCGTCATTACGTTTTGACTGAATGTCGTTTTCAAACGCATTCTCACTTGGTGGACGTACTGAATGTGCCATGCTGCATTCCCCCTAAAAATAGATTCCGCTTCTAGTATAGCGGAATAAAAGAGGATTATCTATGATGAAGTTAAGAACAAACTGTGAAATGTGGTGGGGAAGATGAAAACACCTTGGCTTGTCAACGGAAAACTGGCGAACCTTTATTTATTATATGGAACGGAACGACATCTTTTGGAAGAGTGGGAACGTGAAATCGTCAAAGCCGCTTTACCGGACGGTGAACGTTTTGACTACATGAAAATTGATTTAAACGACCAACCGCTCGACGCCGTCCTGGACGAAGCGGAAACCGTCCCTTTTTTAAGTGATTACCGTGTCGTCATTGCCAAACCGGCTACTTTTTTAACGGGTGCAAAGGATAAAAAAACACATAATGTGGAACGGTTAGCCAAATACATCGTTCAACCTGCCGATTATGCAGTGGTCGTGTTGATCGTCGAGGCGGAGAAACTGGATGAGCGGAAAACAATCGTCAAACGGTTAAAGGACCGGGCTGTCATACTCGAGGCGAAGAAACCGACGACGGAAGAACTGTTTCGTTTCGTGATGGATGCTGTTAACGACAAAGGATACCGGATGGAGCGGCCGGCTATCGAACGATTGATTTTTTTGACGGGTGAGATGTGGGCGACACTGACACGTGAACTGGATAAACTCATGCTGTATGCCGGGGATCATCCGACGATTGAACTGGAAGATGTTAATTTACTGGTGCCGCGGACGTTAGAGGATAACGTATTCCAATTGACGGATTATTTGATGAAACGACAACTGGAACCGGCGATTCGTTTGATTCGGGATCTTGAAAAACAGGGACAGGAAGTCTTGGCATTACTCGGGCTGATGGCACGCCAGTATCGGATGATGCTGTTGTCAAAACGTCTGGCGGAACAAGGATACGGGGAGCGGCAAATCGCGTCAAAAGTCGGAGCGCATCCTTATGCCATCAAACTGGCCTTACAGGCGGGGAAACGCTTTACGTTTGCGCAGCTGGAGCAGGCGTTGGTCGCCATTACGACGACGGATGAAGGGATGAAGACGGGCAGAGGAGACAAACGAATTTTGTTTGATGCCTTGATTGTGCGGCTCGCTACATTATAGGAGGCAAAACAGATGGAGATTCGAATCATTCAAGCACCTGAAGTCATTTCACTTCGACATGAAGTATTGCGCCCGAACCAACCAATTGAGATGTGTACGTATCCGGACGATCAACGGGAAGGCACCTTTCACCTCGGAGGGATCAAGGACGGACACATCGTCGCAGTCGGTACTTTCATACAGCGTTCCCATGAGACTTATCCGGAATTGACCTATCAATTACGGGGGATGGCGACAAGTCCTGCTGTCCGTGGTGAAGGGTATGGAAAAGCATTGTTGGAAGAGGCACGGAATCGACTGAAAGCACAAGGTGCAGACGGTTGGTGGTGTAACGCCCGACTCGTTGCCGTTCCTTTTTATGAGCGACTAGGTTTGACGGTGGCAAGCGAATCATTTGAGATTGAAGGAATTGGTCCGCATCATATCATGGTGGATCGTTTCTGAGAAAAAGTAAAACCATCTGACAAGACCGTCGGATGGTTTTTAAACATAAAAAAATCACCACCGGAGCAGGCTCCAGGTGGTGATTCAATCACTGTATTCCTTCAAGGAAGAATTAAAGTGCGTTTACGAGACGAGCGAGACGTGATTTGTCACGACCAGCTTTGTTGCTGTGGATAAGACCTTTAGCAGCAGCTTTGTCGATTTTCTTAGATGCTGTGTTGAAAGCTACGAGCGCTTGCTCTTTGTTGCCTTCAGTAGCGAAAGTTTCGACTGCTTTGATAGCTGAACGCATAGACGATTTACGTTGTACGTTAGCGACGCGGCGTTTTTCAGCTGTTTTAACACGCTTGATTGCTGATTTAATGTTAGCCATGGATGATTCACCTCCAAGAAAACTCATTCGAGATTTATATTCGCATATCTGCATTTATCGTTCAACAGAACAAACACAATTGTAGCAAACGTTTTTCTTAAAAGCAATAACAGCTCCAGTGTTTCTTTCGATTTTTGTTTTTCGGTAAAACAAAACGAGATGGTGCACCCCGTGTAATTTTTGGTATAATGAAGCGTATGTACGTTTGACTATAAGGTAAGGTGACTATAAACATGAATAATGCAGATCGTTTAAAGCGGCAAAAAAGTATTCGAAACTTCTCGATCATCGCCCATATCGACCACGGGAAATCGACACTTGCAGACCGTATTTTAGAAAAAACAGGCGCTTTGACATCACGTGAGATGAAAGATCAGACACTGGATGCCATGGATCTTGAGCGGGAACGCGGAATTACCATTAAATTGAACGCTGTTCAGTTGAAGTATACGGCAAAAGATGGTGAGGAATATATCCTCCATCTGATCGATACACCGGGACACGTCGACTTCACATATGAAGTTTCCCGTTCTCTTGCAGCCTGTGAAGGGGCGGTTCTCGTCGTCGATGCGGCGCAAGGGATTGAAGCCCAAACGCTTGCCAACGTATATTTGGCACTCGATAACGACTTGGAAATCCTGCCGATCATCAATAAGATTGATTTGCCTTCAGCAGACGTTGAACGTGTTCGTCAAGAGATTGAAGACGTAATTGGTCTGGATGCTTCTGAAGCGGTTCCGACATCCGCGAAAGCCGGTATCGGGATTGAAGAAATCCTTGAACAAATCGTGGCGAAAGTGCCGGCACCTACGGGTAATCCGGAAGCGCCGCTCGAAGCATTGATTTTTGATTCCTACTATGATGCTTATCGTGGTGTCGTCGCGTCAATTCGTGTCGTCAACGGTACGGTAAAGGTCGGTGACAAGATCCGGATGATGTCGACCGGAAAAGACTTTGAAGTCTTGGAACTTGCTGTCTCGACACCAAAACCGCTTCGTCAAAAAGAATTAACGGTCGGAGACGTTGGAACGTTATCGGCTTCTATTAAAACAGTCGGCGATGTCCGCGTCGGGGATACGATTACCTTGGCCAAGCAACCGGCGACTGAAGCTTTACCGGGATACCGGAAGATGAACCCGATGGTGTACTGTGGTCTCTATCCGATTGATGCGGCACGTTACAACGATTTGCGTGAAGCACTCGAGCGTCTTCAATTAAGTGACGCAGCCCTTGAATTCGAGCCGGAAACATCACAGGCACTCGGATTCGGTTTCCGTTGTGGATTCCTCGGAATGCTTCATATGGAAATCATTCAGGAACGGATTGAGCGCGAGTTCAACATTGATATGATTACGACGGCGCCGTCGGTTATCTATCATGTTACGACAACGGCAGGAGAAGTGTTGCATGTTGATAACCCGTCGAAGATGCCGGAACAGCAAAAAGTCGAGTTCATCGAAGAGCCGTATGTTAAGGCAGCCGTCATGGCACCAAACGATTATGTGGGTGCCATTATGGAACTTTGTCAAAAGAAACGCGGAACGTTCATAGATATGGAATATATTGATACGACACGCGTTAAAATCACGTATGAACTGCCGTTATCGGAAATCGTCTACGATTTCTTCGACCAGTTGAAATCGAGCACAAAAGGTTATGCGTCGCTTGATTATGAATTGATCGGCTATCAGCAGTCACGTCTCGTCAAGATGGATATCTTATTAAACAATGAAAACGTCGATGCACTGAGCTTCATCGTTCACCGTGATTTTGCGTATGAACGCGGGAAAGTCATCGTTGATAAATTAAAAGAACTCATTCCGCGGATGCAGTTCGAAGTACCGATTCAAGCAGCCGTCGGAACGAAGATTGTTGCCCGTTCGACAATCAAAGCGTTGCGTAAAAACGTTCTCGCCAAGTGTTACGGCGGAGACATCTCGCGTAAACGTAAATTGCTCGAGAAGCAAAAAGAAGGTAAGAAACGTATGAAGATGGTAGGCTCGGTAGAGGTACCGCAAGAAGCCTTCATGTCGGTTCTGTCGATGGATGAAGATTAAAGAAGACACAAAGGGGGCGTTTCTGGCGCACCCTTTTTCTGTTTAAGGAAAGAAAGGATGAGGCGAAATGACACCACGCGCCGCATATGTCCACATTCCATTTTGTGAGCATATTTGTTATTACTGTGACTTTAATAAAGTCTTTTTAAAAAATCAGCCGGTTGCAGAATATCTGGATGCATTGGAACGGGAGATCGAACTGACGTTACAACACTATCCGACGGATCGGCTCGAAACGATCTTCATCGGTGGAGGAACACCGACTGCCTTAAATGAAGCTCAGATGCAACGATTGATGGATATCATTTCGAAGCACCTTCTGCCGCTGACGGATGCGACACTTGAGTATACCGTCGAATCGAATCCGGACGGCGTTTCGCCGGAAAAACTCGATATCATGAAAGCGGGCGGCGTCAACCGGGTCAGCTTCGGTGTCCAGTCATTTGACGACGGATTACTCGAACGGATCGGCCGGACGCACCGGGAAGCGAAAGTCGCAGAGACGCTCGATCATGCGGCAAAGCGCTTTGACAACATCTCGGTTGATTTGATGTTCGGCTTACCGAACCAAACGCTTGAGCAAGTCCGGTATGATGTCGAACGGGCATTACGTTTGCCAATCACGCATATCTCGTCGTACTCATTGATTCTTGAGCCGCATACTGTTTTTGCGATTCAAGAACGAAAAGGCAAGTTGCCGTTACCGACGCAGGATTTAGAGGCGGATATGTACCGTTTGATGATTGAAATGATTGAAGCCGGCGGATTAAACCAATATGAGATTTCGAATTTTTCTCTGCCGGGCCGGGAAAGTCGGCATAATCGCGTCTACTGGGAAAATGATGAATATTACGGATTTGGTGCCGGCTCCCACAGTTACATCAACAAAACACGGCGGGCAAACATCGCACCGATTCCACACTACATCAAAGCGGAAGGATTGCCGGTCCGTAATGAAACACCGTTGACGGAAGTCGAACGGATGGAAGAAGAGATGTTTCTCGGCTTACGGATGAAAGAAGGGGTGTCGGAACGGCACTTCGAAGAAAAATACGGGTATTCGCTCGACCGGGTCTTCGGTCAGACGATTGCGAAACTATTGCCGCGCGGACTCGTCGAACGGACAGCGACTCATCTCCGTCTGACGGACGCCGGTGTCCCGCTCGCCAACGAAGTATTTGCCGAGTTCATCGGCGAAGCAGAAGTGGAATAACAGAACAGCAGGAAATAAAACGGCGCCGATACGAAAGTATCCGGCGCCGCTTTATTTTTTCGGTTTTCGTAAAAAGTAGGCGGTTGTACCGATGATCGCGATGAACACCCAAACGAACACTCCAGCCATTGCAAACAGTTCGAGCATAGATATCATCCTTTTCGTCGTTTGTTTCACTGTATCGCAGAATGGGAAAGTCTTCAAAGGGTTCAGCAAATTGGTTGACATCATTTCGCCAATTCCTTATAGTAAAGATGTAATTAGCACTCGTTAAAAGTGAGTGCTAACAAAATAAGGTGGTGAAGAAGGTGCTGACGGATCGCCAATTGTTGATTTTACGTGCAATCGTCGATGATTATATCAAAACCGCTCAACCCGTCGGCTCACGGACGCTCTCGAAACGGAGTGACGTGACGTTCAGTTCCGCGACCATTCGAAATGAGATGGCGGACCTCGAAGAAATGGGATTGATTGAAAAGCCACATACTTCTGCAGGTCGAATTCCATCCGAGCTCGGATATCGATTTTATGTCGATCATCTGATTCGTCCGGAAAGCATCTCACCGCAAGAGGCAAAAGCGTTAAAATCGTTATTTGCCCATTCCGTGAATGAAAATGATCGGTTAATCCGACATACAGCGGACTTGTTGAGCGAATTGACACATTATACGACGCTTGTATTAGGTCCAAAAGAAGAAGGACAACGTCTCCATCATTTAGAACTGATTCCCTTGGCGGAAGGACGTGTCGTCATCGTTCTTGTGACAGAAACCGGTCACGTCGAACATAAGACACTTCAGCTCGCGGAAGCCCTCTCACGTGAGGCGGCCAGCCGCTTGATGGAACGGTTGAACCAAACGCTGCGCGGAACGCCGCTCAGTCAGTTGCGTCTCCGTCTGCTCGAAGAAATCAGACGGTTCCGTTCCGAACATTCGGAACAGACGACCCTACTGTCAAAAGCACTCGATATCGTCTTGACGGATCAGCATGAGGAACGTCCCTTGATTTATCTCGGGGGAAAAGCCAACATGTTTGATCAACCGGAGTTTCAGGATGTCGCGAAATTGCGTCCGGTCCTCGAGTTGATCGAGCAACAGGAAGCCTTGTTTGATTTCTTGAGTCCGAGTCTCGATAATCAGATTTTGATTACGATCGGCAGTGAAAATAACGTCGATGCCTTAAAAGACTGCAGCGTGATTCGTGCCCATTATTCCGTTGATGGCGTTTCACTTGGCACACTCGCCCTGATTGGGCCGAAACGGATGGATTATAATCGAGGCATCAATTCGATCATTCATCTTTTACAAGCATTCCAAACCGAGTTGCGTAAGAACAGCTTGGATTGAATATAGAAAGGGGCTCGATTCAGAGTGGAAGAAAATAAGCAGAATCAAAACCTCAATACTGAAGAAACAACCGAGCAACAAACAGAAGCAGAAACAGTTGAAGTAACAGAAGAAGAAGTCGTTCAGGCGGATCTCGTTGAAGAACCGGCAACCCCCGACTTCGAAGCACAACTTGCGGAAGCAAAAGCATCAGAATTACGCCTTCGTGCGGATTTTGACAACTTTAAACGCCGGAACCGGATTGAAGCCGAAAACCGTGCGAAGTATTCTTCTCAGACAATCGTCGAGAAATTGCTTCCATTGGTCGATAACCTTGACCGTGCACTTCAAATCGAATCAGACAACGAAGAGACAAAATCTGTCCTTGCCGGTGTCGAGATGGTCAAACGTCAATTGGTGGAAACACTTCAAAATGAAGGCGTCATTGAGATTCCAGCAGTTGGGGAAGCCTTTGATCCGAACCTGCATCAGGCAGTCGTTCAGGAGCCGAGTGAAGAACACGAATCAGGTGTCGTCACAGCGGAATTCCAAAAAGGATACAAATTACACGATCGTGTCATTCGTCCAAGTATGGTCAAAGTCGCAGAATAAGCTACATTTCGATCTGATGTAACACTACTAACTATTCGAAGGTGAGGAATTTATCATGGCAAAAATCATTGGTATTGACTTAGGAACAACAAACTCATGTGTCGCAGTAATGGAAGGCGGAGAGCCTGTCGTTATCGCAAACGCTGAAGGAAACCGGACGACTCCATCTGTCGTTGCTTTCAAAAACGGCGAGCGTCAAGTCGGGGAAGTCGCAAAACGTCAAGCCATCACAAACCCGAACACCATCATGTCGATCAAACGTCATATGGGTACAGACTATAAAGTCGAAGTAGAAGGCAAAGACTACACACCACAAGAAGTATCTGCCATCATTCTTCAAAAACTCAAAGCACAAGCGGAAGACTACCTTGGTGAAAAAGTAACGGAAGCGGTCATCACGGTTCCTGCTTACTTCAACGATGCAGAACGCCAAGCAACAAAAGAT
This sequence comes from Exiguobacterium sp. PvP048, assembly GCF_040549175.1. Lineage (NCBI taxonomy): Bacteria > Bacillati > Bacillota > Bacilli > Caryophanales > Exiguobacterium > Exiguobacterium sp. PvP048. Next base: position 91,645 of record NZ_JBEPSU010000002.1, read on the forward strand.
GCAGGAACAATCGCTGGTCTTGACGTCAAACGGATCATCAACGAGCCGACGGCAGCAGCACTTGCTTACGGTCTTGAAAAAGGCGAAGACCACACAATCCTCATCTATGACTTAGGTGGCGGTACATTCGACGTTTCGATTCTCGAACTCGGAGATGGTGTTTTCGAAGTCGTTTCAACTGCCGGTGACAGCCGTCTTGGTGGAGATGACTTTGACCAAAAAATCATCGACCACTTGGTTGCAGAATTCAAAAAAGACAACGGCATCGATCTTGCCCAAGATAAAATGGCGCTTCAACGTTTGAAAGACGCTGCTGAAAAAGCGAAGAAAGACCTCTCAGGTGTCTCTTCCACACAAATTAGTCTTCCGTTCATCACGGCTGGCGCGGCAGGTCCACTTCACCTTGAAATGACATTGTCACGTGCGAAGTTCGATGATTTGACAGCTGATCTCGTAGAACGGACGATGGCACCAACTCGTCGTGCTCTCAGCGATGCTGGCATGACACCAGACAAAATCGACAAAATCATCCTCGTTGGTGGATCAACACGTATTCCTGCGGTTCAAAAAGCCGTTCAAGACTTCACAGGCAAAGAATCGTTCAAAGGGGTTAACCCGGATGAAGTCGTTGCCCTCGGAGCAGCTGTTCAAGGTGGCGTATTGACAGGGGACGTCAAAGACGTTGTCCTTCTCGACGTCACACCACTCTCACTCGGAATCGAAACAATGGGTAGCGTGATGACGAAATTGATCGACCGTAACACGACGATCCCGACTTCAAAATCACAAGTCTTCTCGACTGCTGCTGACAACCAACCAGCTGTTGACATTCATGTTCTTCAAGGTGAACGTCCAATGGCGTCAGACAACAAAACGCTCGGTCGTTTCCAATTGACGGATATTCCGCCAGCACAACGCGGTGTGCCGCAAATCGAAGTTAAATTCGATATCGATGCAAACGGAATTGTTAACGTATCAGCGAAAGATCTTGGTACGAACAAAGAACAATCGATCACAATCCAATCATCAAGCGGTTTGACTGAAGCAGACATCGACCAAATGGTCAAAGATGCAGAAGCAAACGCAGATGCTGACAACAAACGTAAAGAAGAAGTAGAACTTCGTAACGAAGCGGATCAACTTGTCTTCGCAACGGATAAAGCAGTCAAAGATCTTGGCGAGCAAATTGACGCAGCTGATAAAGAAAAAGCGGAAGCGGCAAAAGAAAAAGTAACAACTGCACTCGCAGGAACAGACGTCGAAGCGATTCGTTCTGCAAAAGACGAATTATCAACGGTTGTTCAAGAATTGACGCAAAAAGTCTACGAAAACATGGCTCAACAACAAGCGGGCGCTGAAGGTGCGCAAGCTGGCGGACAAGATGACAATGTCATGGACGCTGAATTTGAAGAAGTCGACGATAAAGACAACAAATAAGTAACCGACCGATTTTTCGGGCGCTAGAGAGAGCCAAAGCGTAATCCGCGCTTTGGCTCTTTCCATGTCGCCTGAAGTTCGGTAAAATCAAACAGTATGAAATGAATCGGACCTAAAGAGAGGAAGAATGCACGTGGAAAAACGCGATTATTATGAAGTGTTAGGCGTCGCGCGCGATGCCTCAGCAGCAGAGATTAAACGAGCTTACCGAAAACTAGCCCGGACGTATCATCCGGATGTCAATAAAGAGGCGGATGCCGATCAAAAGTTCAAAGAGTTATCGGAAGCCTATGAAGTTTTGTCAGATGACAACCAACGTGCCCGTTACGACCAGTTTGGTCACCAGGATCCATCGCAAGGCGGCGGTGGCTTTGGCGGAGCAGAAGGCTTCGGCGACATCTTTGATATGTTCTTCGGCGGCGGACGCCGTCAAGATCCGAATGCCCCGCGTAAAGGACAGGATTTACAATATGTCGAAGAAATCGACTTCATGGAAGCTTTCTCTGGTGTCGAGAAAGTCATTACGATTCCAGTCGAAGAAGATTGCGGAACATGTCACGGTTCAGGTGCTAAACCGGGAACACATCCGGAAACATGTAAACGTTGTGGCGGATCAGGACACATCAACATCGAGCAAAACACGATGTTCGGACGTGTCGTCAATCAAACGACATGTTCGACATGTCACGGTCGTGGACAAATCGTCAAAGAACCATGTGAAACATGCCGTGGAGCAGGTCGTGTCCGTAAAAACAAAGATGTTCGTGTCAAGATTCCAGCCGGGATTGACAACGGTCAACAGATTCGCCTGGCAGGTAAAGGGGAAGCCGGCGTCAACGGCGGACCATTCGGAGATCTGTACGTCGTCGTTCGTGTCCGCGAACATGAATTGTTTGAACGGGTCGACGATCATATCGTGATGGATATGCCGCTTACGTTCACACAAGCGACGCTTGGCGATGAAATTGAAGTGCCGACAGTTCACGGAAAAGTCAGCTTAAAGATTCCGGCCGGAACACAAACCGGTTCACGATTCCGTCTGCGCGGCAAAGGGATGCCAAACGTCCGTTCAGGCCATCACGGGGATCAATATGTCAACGTCGTCATCATCACGCCAAAAAATCTGACAGACCGTCAAAAAGAACTACTCCGTGAGTTCAATGAGATCAGTGATGAAAAAGGTGTCGAAGAACAACACGAAGGCGTATTCAGCCGGATCAAAACATTCTTTACAGGGTGATCACTAAAGGAGCGTGACAGGAAATGAAATGGTCAGAAGTCTGTGTCCATACGACACAAGAAGCAATCGAAGCAGTCTCGAACATCTTACATGAAGCAGGAGCAAGCGGTGTCGTCATCGAGGACGTCGAAGATTTCGAAATGATGTCACACCGTGAAGATAACTTCGGTGAGATTTGGGATGAGAAGAAGCGCGACGAATATCCGGACAGCGGTGTCCTCGTCAAAGCGTATCTTGCGGAAAGCAGTGATTTGACGGATACGATCAAAGGAATCGAACGCGACATTCAGATGCTGACGAAATTCGGTCTGACGATTGGAGCAGGAACTGTCACGCTGACACAGGTCGATGAAGAAGACTGGGCCCATTCGTGGAAACAGTTTTATAAACCGGTTAAAATCAGCCGTCATTTGACGGTCGTACCGATGTGGGAAGAGTACACACCGCAACCGGATGAGAAAATCATCGAGCTCGATCCAGGCATGGCATTCGGGACAGGAACACACCCGACGACCGTCCTCTGTATTCAAGCCATTGAAAACTATCTTCAAGACAACGATCGTGTCGTCGATGTCGGGACCGGTTCGGGTGTTCTCGCGATTGCAGCGGCCAAACTCGGTGCCAAGGATGTTTTTGCGCTTGATTTGGATGAAGTCGCGGTTCGTTCGGCAACCGATAATGTGGCGCTAAACAAAGTCAGCCAGCAAGTGACAGTCCGTCAAGGCGATTTGATGAAAGAACTCAAAGAGCCGGTCGAATTGATCGTCGCAAACATCCTGGCCGAAGTGATTTTGTTATTCGTCAATGACGCCTATGAACTGACATTACCAGGCGGTCACTTCATCGCTTCCGGTATCATCGGTCAGAAAAAAGACATGGTGCGTGACGCGATGGTCGCTGCCGGATTCACGATCGTTGAGACGACGAAACTCGAAGACTGGGTCGCGATTATCGCGAAACGCGAGGCGTAAACCGATGCAACGATATTTCGTCGAACAGACCGCCCGTGCGGGGAATTTTTTTACTTTGTCGAAAGACGATGCCCATCACATGAAAAATGTCATGCGGATGGACGTCGGTGATGAAATTTTAGTATTAGACGGAACGGGATTGTTCCGTTGCCGGCTCGAGCAGCTGGATAAGCAAACAGCCGTCGCGGAGATCGTCGAAGAACTGCCGATCGATACGGAACTGCCGATTCATGTGACGATTGCCTATGCCCTGCCGAAAGGTGATAAAGTGGAGCTCGTTGCCCAAAAAGCGACAGAGCTTGGCGTCAGCCGGCTGCTTGTGTTTGAGTCGGCCCGCTCGGTCTCGAAATGGGATGCGAAAAAGATTCCGAAGAAGCTCGAACGTCTTCAAAAAATCAGCAAAGAAGCAGCAGAACAATCCTACCGGGCACACTTGCCGACGATTGAGTATGTGACGTATGATGAAGTTCTACAATGTGCTACCGACTATACGGCGTGTCTGATTGCCTATGAAGAATCGGCAAAAGAGGGAGAGGCGGCAGCCTTTGCTTCGACGTTGTCCCGGCTTCAGTCAGGCGACTCGTTATTGGTCGTAATCGGTCCGGAAGGTGGACTGACGGAAACAGAAGTAACGCGGTTAACCGCTGGCGGATTCGTGCCGGCATCACTCGGACGACGGATTTTGCGGACGGAAACGGCACCACTCTACGTCCTCTCCGCCGTATCGTATCATTTTGAATTGAAAGGGTGAGTGAAATGGCAACGGTTGCCTTTCAAACGCTTGGTTGTAAAGTCAATCATTACGAGACAGAAGCCGTCTGGCAACTGTTCAAGGATGCGGGATATGGACGTGTCGACTTTGCAGATCATGCCGACGTTTACGTCGTCAATACATGTACAGTAACGAATACCGGTGATAAAAAGAGCCGCCAGGTCATACGGCGGGCAATCCGTCAAAATCCGGACAGCGTCATCTGCGTCACGGGATGTTACGCCCAGACATCACCTGCGGAAATCATGGCGATTCCAGGCGTCGATGTCGTCGTCGGCACACAGGACCGTCATAAGATGATCGGTTACATCGAACAGTTCCGCGAAGAACGGATGCCGATCAATGCCGTCGGGAACATCATGAAGGCGAAAGTCTATGAAGAACTCGATGTGCCGGCCTTTACCGACCGGACACGGGCTTCCCTGAAGATTCAGGAAGGATGCAACAACTTCTGTACGTTCTGCATCATTCCTTGGGCACGCGGTCTGATGCGTTCCCGTCAACCGGAAGATGTCTTGAAACAGGCGCAACAACTTGTCGATGCCGGATACAAGGAAATCGTTTTGACCGGTATTCATACAGGCGGTTACGGGGAAGACTTAAAAGACTACAACTTGGCGAAGTTGTTAAAAGCACTCGAGTCCGTGACAGGTCTTGAACGGCTCCGAATTTCTTCCATTGAAGCGAGTCAAATCACGGATGAAGTACTCGATGTTTTGAAAGATTCGCCAATCGTCGTCCGCCACCTGCATGTTCCGATTCAATCGGGGTCGGATACGGTCTTACGCCGGATGCGCCGGAAATATACGATGGCAGAGTTCGGAGAACGGATTACACGTCTGAAAGAAGTTCTGCCGGACTGTGCGATTACGTCTGACGTCATCGTCGGTTTCCCGGGCGAGACGGAAGAAGAGTTCATGGAGACGTTTAACTTCATCAACGATCATAAGTTCAGCGAACTGCATGTTTTCCCTTACTCGAAGCGGACCGGAACACCGGCTGCGATGATGGACGATCAGGTTGATGAGCAGGTGAAGGAGCAACGTGTCGCACGTCTGATTGCGTTGTCGGATCAGCTGGCAAAGGAATATGCGTCGAAGTACGAAGGAGAACTGCTGGAGATCATTCCGGAAGAATTTTCGGAAGAGGCAGGCGGTCGTCTTGTCGGTTATACAGACAATTACTTACGTGTCGCGATTGAAGGAGACGAATCATTGATTGGTCAACTCGTTCGCGTCAAAATCAGCAAAGCGGGTTATCCGATGAATGACGGACAATTCGTCCGCGTCATGGAAACGTTAAAAGAGCAAGCGATTTAAAAGGGATTCGCCTTCCGGTTACAGGAAGGCGGATTTTATTTTACAGTCCGATAAATTCTTTTGTTTTCAAGGAACGGATACGCTACACTGAGTAAAGATTACACAAGAGAAAGAGGATAAGGATATGCGAATTAATAAATTCATCAGTGAAACAGGATATTGTTCCCGCCGCGCAGCCGATAAGCTGATCGATGCAGGACGTGTAACGATTAACGGCAACGTCGCCGAGCTCGGATCGCAAGTCGAAAAAACGGATGCTGTCGAAATTGACGGACAGCCGCTTCAGGCAAAACCGGATCTCGAGTACTTGATTTTAAACAAACCGGTCGGTATCACGTGTACGACGGAACGTGACATCGAAGGCAACATCATTGATTTCATCAATCATCCGAAACGGATTTTCCCGATTGGACGACTCGACAAAGATTCGGACGGCTTGATTATCCTGACGAACGACGGAGATATCGTTAACCGGATTTTACGGGCGGAAAACAATCACGATAAAGAGTACATCGTGACGGTCGACGCACCGATTACGGAAACGTTTATCGAAGGCATGGCGGGCGGCGTTGATATTCTTGGGACGACGACGAAAGAATGTGTCGTCGAACAGCTCGAGTCGCGTACGTTCCGAATCGTTTTGACCCAAGGCTTGAACCGGCAAATTCGCCGGATGTGCAAAGAGTTTGGTTACCGTGTCAAACGTCTGCAACGCGTCCGGATCATGAACATCGAACTCGGTGATTTACCGATTGGGGAATGGCGTGACTTGACGGAGTCGGAAATGAAAACATTGTTCGAGACACTCGATCAACAATAAGCTGAAAAAAGTCGCCATGATGATGGCGGCTTTACTTGTATACATATAAGGGGGTTCATCGTGGATAAACGGGGAATGAGTGCGACCTTCGTCGCCTATGTGATTGGGGGATTATTACCGATCTACAAACTGTTTGCGGATCACGTACCGGCATGGACGGTCGTCTCGATTCGCATCATCAGTGCTTTTATTTTTGTTATGTTATTACTGCGACTGACCGGGAAATTTAAGCACGTCAAACAACTTTGGCAAAGTAAACGTCAACGTAATACCGTCCTTGCAGCAGGACTTGTCCTTGGTGGGAACTGGACCTTGTATTTGTACGCAATCGGCGAAGGGTATCTCGTCGAGTCTTCACTCGGCTATTACATTAATCCGCTCGTCAGTGTCCTGTTCGGTTTGCTGTTTTTCGGAGAACGCCTGAACCGTGCTCAACTTTTTGCGATGGCGAGTGCCGTGACAGGTGTTTTGATTCTGACATTCGGATACGGAAAGTTTCCGATTATCGCCTTTTCACTCGCCATTTCGTTTGCTTTTTATGGGGTTCTGAAAAAGAAGGCGGCGGCAGAACCGTTATCCGGTCTGTTTCTTGAGACGCTCGTGACGTTACCGTTTGCCGTGCTGACGCTTGGTCTGACCGGAGCAAATCCGATTGCCTTGCCGACGGAAGCACTGTTTGCCATCGTCATGCTTGGCGTAGCGACTGCGGTCCAATTGATGTTGTTCGGATACGGAATGCCGAAAATTCCGTTCGTCTACGTCGGGATTTTACAATATATCGCCCCGACCTTGACCCTGATTCTCGGTGTCTTTTTATTCAATGACGTCTTTACACCGGTTCACTTCGTCGCCTTCCTGTTCATTTGGCTGGCTGTCGCGTTATTTACAATCAGTGGGATATCGAGCGGACGGATGAAAATGAAAAAAGTATCGTGATCGAGAAAAGAGGAAATGAATCATGAATAAATCAGGTTTTTTCGCGACATTAGCCGCTTATGTCATTTGGGGACTGTTGCCGATCTACTGGAAACTGCTGGCGACCGTCTCGAGTGAGGAGATTTTAGCAAACCGGATCGTCTGGTCGTTTATTTTCTTATTGTTATTATTATCACTTCAAAAAGCATTGCCGAAGTTTACCGGTGCGCTGAAGAATCCCTTTACCCGGCGTCTGTTTTTCCTGAACGGGCTGATCATCAGCATGAACTGGTTCATCTACATTTGGGCGGTCAATCATAATTTTATCGTCGAAGCATCGCTCGGGTATTACATCAATCCGATCGTCAGCATCATCTTTGGTGTTTTCTTTTTCCGTGAGAAGTTATCCCGGATTGAATGGCTCGCGATTCTTCTCGCAACAATCGGCGTCTTGATCCTGACGATCGGTTACGGAAAGTTTCCTTGGATTTCTCTCGCCCTGGCTTTCAGCTTTGGTTTTTACGGTGTCGTCAAAAAACAACGGCCGCTTGAGTCAACCGTCAGTCTGACAATTGAAACACTGGCTCCGTTACCGATTGCTTTATTATTTTTAGGATACATGGGAGTCAGTGGACAAGAAACCTTTACCTCTTCTCCGTTTGTGATGATTGGACTTTTCTTAACCGGTATCATCACGGCCGTTCCGTTATTATTGTTCGGATTTGGTGCTCAACGGATTCCGTTTACGGTCGTCGGTTTTCTGCAATTCGTTGCTCCGACCTTGTCGCTTGCGATCGGTGTTCTTCTGTATAACGAACCCTTTACGAGAACACACTTGATTGCGTTTACATTCATTTGGTCAGCGGCACTCGTCTTTACATTAAACGGTTTGCTGATTCGAAAAAAACAGCTGCGAAAAGTCGCGTAAAAAGATAGAAGTCTGACCTCTTGCGTGATAGAATGGAAACAGAGTCTAAGGGATATCCTTAAGGAGGAACTGAATCATGAATTTAGCAGGAATGATCGACCATACAGCTTTAAAAGCAGAAACATCACGTGCTCAAATCGAAACACTTTGTAAAGAAGCGCTCGAATACAAATTTGCCAGTGTTTGTGTCAACCCGACAAACGTAGCACTCGCGGCAGAACTCTTGAAATCAGACGATGCGGTCAAAGTATGTACAGTCATCGGCTTCCCACTCGGTGCAAACACACCGGAAGTAAAAGCATTTGAAACACAAGATGCCATCAAAAACGGTGCAACAGAAATCGATATGGTCCTAAATATCGGTGCATTAAAAGACGGTGACCTTTCACTCGTTGAACGCGACATTCGTGCAGTTGTCGAAGCGGCAAACGGCACACTCGTCAAAGTCATCTTCGAGAACTGCCTCTTAACTAAAGAAGAAATCAAAACAGCTGCTGAGTTATCAGTCAAAGCCGGTGCGGATTTCGTTAAGACGTCTACTGGTTTCTCAACAGGCGGCGCAACGGTAGAAGACATCCGTCTCATGCGTGAAACAGTCGGACCTGACATCGGTGTCAAGGCTTCAGGCGGCGTTCGTGATTTTGAAGGAGCAAAAGCAATGATCGATGCCGGCGCAACACGCATCGGTGCTTCTGCCGGAATTGCCATCGTTACAGGTGGAACTTCAGACAGCGACTACTAATTTAATTTGATAAAACCAGCGTGTCCTTTTTACAACAGTTGTTGTAAAAAGGACACGCTTTTTGTTTTAAAACAATTCTGAATTTGATTTTTGGGTTAAGAAGTCAGACAACCCTTCCGATAATCCATTGTAGAACAAGGGAAGGAAGTGGAAAAGTGTCAAAACGATTCAGTTTGTCCATGCTAGCCTTAACCATCGGTCTGGCTGGTTGCGGCAGTATCATCGATCATCCTGAACAAGCAGTAAAGGAGCGCCGGAAAATGGCAGTCGTCTTATCCGATGTCGGATTAGGGGATCAGTCGTTCAGCGATGCTGCAATGAGCGGTATGTCTTTACTGCGTGAAAAAGAAGACTGGTTTATTGATTATAGAGAATTAAGTGAAACAAAATCATATGAAACGGCATTTGCCACGTTGGCGAAACAACATCCGACCGTTGTCGTCGGTCTTGGTTTTATGGGACAGGCGGACTTGGAGAAGGTAGCCAAGCAGTATCCCAAACAGCAATTTGCTCTGATTGATGCGGTGTCCGAGTTGCCGAACGTCCTGTCGGTGACATTTAAGGAAGATGAAGGAAGTTACCTGGCAGGAGCAGCAGCGGCGATTCAGTCGGACAGTGAAACGATTGGTTTTATCGGCGGTATGAAATCACCGCTCATTGAGAAGTTTGAAAAAGGATACAGAGCCGGTGCAACAGCGGTCAATCCAGATATCCGTGTCCTTGTCGATTATGCGGAAGACTTTGCGGCACCGGATAAAGGACGTGATCTCGCCAATGCCCAAATGAAAAAAGAGGCGGATGTCTTATTTGCGGCAGCAGGACTGACCGGCAGTGGTGTTCTTGAGGCAGCAGAAGAACAAGGAAATAAGGCGATTGGTGTCGACAGTGATCAAACGGCGATTGCCCCGGATGCCGTCATGACATCGATGTTAAAGCAGGTCGATCTTGCGATTACGAAAATTGGCGACAGCGTCAAAGCGCCGGGTCTTCAAGTCGGTCAAATCGTATTAGGCGTCAAGGACGGAGCGATTCAACTCGCGCCGATTCGGAATGCCGACTTTTCAGCAAAAGATTTACAACGGCTCGAACAATTGAAACAAGATATACTGGAAGGCAAGGTGAAGGTCCAATGACGTTACGACAACGATTTTTGATTTCGACACTCGTGACGATTGTCAGTGTTGTCGCCCTGATGGGTTGGACATTATTCGAACTGCGGCAAATCCAGTCCTACAACGAGGATTATGGAAAGCAACTGGTCGAGATTTCAGAACTCGAGACTAAGTTACTGTATGAGCAGGCAGCCTGGAACCGGTTAGCGAGTCAGCCATCCGAAAATCAAAAAGAACAGGCACTTGCCTTAAGTGAAAAAAATGAAAAGGCTCTTGATTCATTACAAAAAACGTATTTGATCGATCGGTTTAAGCCCGATTTGAATCGTGCCAAAATGAAGTATACGGTCTTAGCAGAGAAGCGGACGACATTATTAAATGAGCTTGATCCCATTGTAATCCGCTCCCACGCAGCCCAGGTGGAAGGGGTATTAAGCGATTTATACACGCTACATACGAAGAATGGTGAATTTTATGATGTATTGCAACAGGAAGCAAAAGATAAGACATTGAATCTGACGCGCTCGGTTTTAATCGCGACATTTATGCTTTTAATTGCGTTAGCACTCTACAATTGGTATTTCGCACGAAGTATCACTCGTCCGATCAGCCGAGTCGTTCAGACAGCAGAACAGATTTCGCAAGGAGATGTCTCACAACAACTGCAAATCTCGGGACGGACGGATGAAATCGGTCGTCTCGAGTCAGCGATTGCCCAGATGCAAGGAACATTGCATGGTGTCATCGGAACGATCAGCCAGACATCGACGACTATCAATCAGATGAGCGAACAGGCGACAGCTGAAAATGCCAATATCGTCGAAGTATCAGGCAACATGACACATGCCATCAATGAAATGGCCAGTGGGACACAAACAGTCTCGGATGACTTACAAACGACAGTCAGTACCATTACGGATATGAGCACATTGTTTGAGCAAAGTGAACAACGGGCGCAACAAGCATTGAGTCAAGGTCAACTGGCGGATACGACGATGGGGAAAAGTGCAACCATCATGCAGGAACAAGCGGAATCACTCGCGGCAGCGACACTTCAAAATCAGGAACTCGGTCGCAAGCTAGCCGGATTCTTACAACAAACGCAGCAAATCGAACAGATGGCGCAACTTGTCTCAAGTGTCTCGGCGCAAACGAATTTACTGTCATTAAACGCGGCCATCGAAGCGGCACGGGCAGGAGAAGCAGGACGTGGTTTTGCCGTCGTGGCGAGTGAAGTGAAGAAGTTAGCGGACGAAACCCATCAAGCGACCCGTTCCATCTTTTCACTCGTTCGTTCGATTCGGGCAGACGGAGCGATTTTGCAGGAAGCATTGCTTCAATCTGAAAAGGAGCAAGCACATCAGGTTCAAAACTTTGCTGAGGTGACATCGGCATTCGAGGAAACCCGTGGTCACGTGACGGATGTAACGGAAGCCGTCCAGTTCATGACGACACAGTTACTTCAGTCAAAAGACCAAGCGAATCAGGTCGTGAATCAAGTCAGCTCAGTCAGTGGCGTGATGGAAGAATTAGCCGCCGGGAACGAAGAAGTGGCGGCGTCGATGCGCGATCAGCAAGCATCATTCGAACAAATTCATCAACTGATGCTGGAACTGGAACAAACAACGACTTCACTGGATCAACAAACCAGCCAGTTTAAACTGTAATATGAACAAACAGCAAAACCCCCTCAGCGAGTCAGTCCGTTGAAGGGGTTTTCGTCAAGTATGCTTAGAAGAAGTCACTTGGATTCAATTCGTTTGTCCGGCCTTTGGCATTATACTGATACCCACCGTCATGAATCTCAAAGTGAAGGTGGGGACCGGTTGAATTTCCGGTACTGCCAAGGTTACCGATTTGTTGTCCCTGTTTCACCTGTTGACCTTGTTTGACGGTCAGAGAATTCATATGCGCATAAACGGTCGTATACGTTTTTCCACCGATGTTGTGCGAGAGATAGACGTGATTACCGTAAGGCCCGCCGGAGCTTGCCAGGATGACGGTTCCGCTTGCGGAAGCAACGACCGGGGAGTTCAGTGGTCCGGCAAAGTCAATCCCGTTATGGTACGCGTATCCGTTACTTCCACTGGCAGCGCCCATTCCTTGTGAAATGGAGCCGGCAGCCGGTTTGATGAACTTGCCTGTCGCTTTTGAAAGGACTTTTGTGCTTGCTTTTGTAACAGAAGCAGGTTGCGCCGATTGCGCGGCTGCTTGTTTTTCGGCTAATCGTGCAGCTCGAGCGGCTGAACGGGCAGCAGCTTCCTGCGCCTTCAGTTGAGCGGCAGCATCTTTTAAGCTCAAGATGTTAGTTTCGATGGAACGTTTTTCTGATTTTAATCGATTCAGTAAGGCCGTTCGTTTAATCTTTTCTACTTTTAATTCACGCTGTTTCTTTTTTAGAAGAGTACGATCCTCAATCAAATCAATACGTGTTTGTTTTAATTCTTTTTGAGCCAGTGCCAATTGATGTTTGTTTTGTTCGTAATCTTTTAATAAAGAAGCATCGCTTTCGGCAATCGTATTAAAAGCATTAAAACGGCTGATCATATCTCCGACATCTTTAGCGCCAAAAACAGCCTCGAGAAATGGATCGTCATCTGCTTTTGCTTGTCGGACAGCTAAACGATCTCCGAGCATTTTTTCCTGCTTGCTGATTTTTTCGCGTAAGGCATCGATTTTTTGTTCCAATCGTTTAATCTGCTGACGGTTTTGATCAATTTTTTGTTGGTTTTCGACGACCTGCAACGTCAGTCCATTAATCTGTTGATCGAGCGCATAGACTTTTTGCTGTGCTTTGGACAGTTGGGTGGTCTTTTTCGAGAGGGCTTGCTTTTGCTTGGACTGCTGTTGTTGATTTTGCTGCTGTTTTTCCTTATAAGAACTTGCTGCACCGACGGGGTGGACAAGTGGGCTGAAAAGTAAGGTCATCGTCATCAGTGAGAGACCGAGTGTTTGTTTTAAAGATGATTTCATAGTTGAATCAATCATTCCTTCCTGAATTCAGATACATATTCTGAAATGTTACCTGTTCTACTCTAACAAGAAATGACGGGAATCACCGTTACAGTTTCGTTAAAAATATTATATGGAAATTATCAGGTGATCGAGATTCTTTATGTAAATTATTTTTTAGACACTTTCAAAAAAGTGAGAGAACCGTTGATAATCCGGGAAAGAAGACACAATAAAAAAAGTGAATCCAAGGATTCACTTCTAAAAAAGAGCTGATATGTTTTTGTAATATGAAGAAGAGGAATAAAAGTACAGGTTTAATGAATCAAGAAACAGGATATGCAAACTAGTTTTAATTTATTCTTCGTAGATCATTTTTCGTGTCATTCCGCCGTCAAGAACCAACGTTTCTCCCGTTAAGAAGTCGTTATCGGGATTCGTTAAAAACAAAGCAGCCCGGGCAACATCTTCCGGTTTCCCGACTCGTCCAGACGGATGCTGGCTGTGGTCTTCCGGTGAAAGTTCATGGTAATTTCCGGTTTCAATCCAACCGGGTGCAATCGCATTAACTAAAATCCGATCGGGTCCTAAAGAAACGGCTAAAGCATGCGTCAACGCGACAATGCCGCCTTTGGTAGCCGCGTAAGATTCCGTATCCGGCTCGGACATGAACGCGCGGGTGGAGGCCAGATTGACAATCCGTCCGCCTGCTGGGTTTTTCTTCAGATAAGGCGCCGCGGCTTTTGTCGTTAAAAAGATGCTCCGCAGATTGGTATGTTGGACACGGTCCCATTCCTCAAGCTCTAATTCAAGTAACGACTTGCGCACCATGATGCCGGCATTGTTAATCACGATATCGATCCGGCCGGTATGCTCAATGGCTTTATCAATCAACAGGTTGACATCTTTTTCATCCTGGACATCCAGATGATAAAAGTAAGCGGTCCCGCCGTCAGCTTCGATTTCTGCCGCAAGATCGTCACCGGTCATTTGGTCAATGTCGGCAAGAATGACGGTGGCGCCTTCTTTGGCATAAGTCTTGGCAAGCGTTGCTCCAATGCCATTGGCGGCACCTGTGATGATGACAGTATGATTGATATGATTCATTGTAAATTCCTCCTGGGGAATGTGTAGTTGGGAAGACTGCTATAATCAGATAGCCGAAAATGAATCGATTAAAACATATTGTATCCTTGAAGAAAGGATTATCCAGATAGGCATTAGGGAACATAAAAGGTAGCTAACGCTACTATTATGTTGAATGGGGGATTTTTGATGGATTTATCAAATCAAAAGCTCGAAACAGAACAAGAAAAATATGCAGATGAAGCTAAAGCGTATATCAATCAACCTAAAAAAACGAATTCGATGTTACGACGTGCAAGTGAAAAAATAAATAAAAATTCGACGCTATCGGTCGTTTTTTCTCCCGTCCGTTTATTTATCGATATGGTTCGTGCCTATCAATCCGGTGAATACCGAAATATTCGCCGGACGACGATTTTGAAAGTAATCGGGGCCTTGATTTATCTCGTTTCACCGATCGATTTAGTGCCGGACTTTGTGTTAGGTTTCGGATTTGCTGATGATATCGCCATCATCCTGTTCGTGACGAAAACGATTTTCGAAGAGTTGACACGATTCAGTGATTGGCAGGATGAGCAACAAAAAGCAAGTACGCAGCCGCTTCAAAGTGAGGATGCTTACTAATTTCATGAGACAACCGGACTGAGACAGTTGGTCCTCATATAAAACAGAAGGTGGATTTTGAATCCGCCTTCTGTTTTCGTTTGGATGAAAGTCCTCGTTTCATGTACTTGCGGTCAATCGAAACTAGCTCTTGTTTTGCAGGAAACAAAAACGTAATTTCTGTACGCGTCCTTGAAAGTTCGTTACACTAGAAGCAGAGAAACTTTTTGGGGAAGGAGGTATGGAATGGCTTGGCATTCATGGATTGAATCATACGGTTATTTTGGAATCATGTTGAGTTTGATGTTTCCCTTTTTACCGAGTGAAGTGCCGCTTGCGTATGCAGGCTATCTGGTCCACACAACGGAGTTTAACCTGATTGTCATGTTGATCGTGGCCGTCATGAGTTTTGTGATCAGTCAAAATATTTTCTTTACAATCGGGCGTCTCGGAAGTGACCGTTTACTAAAACGAATTTTTAGATGGTTTCGTATTTCTGAAACGAAGATGGTGCGATTCCAACGTCAAATGGATACGCGCGGTCGTTTCATCTTATTGCTGTCACCGATGTGGCGGATGGGATTTGCGATAGGGGCAGGGTTGACCGGTGTCTCGCGTCTCACTTTTACGATTGCGACGACGATTTCTTTTTTTATGTGGTCCGCTTTTTTTATCTGGGGCGGAAAGAAACTTGGACATGGCATGATGGGGCGGCATCCTGAATTCCACCATTACCTTCCCTGGATAATCGGTCTCATCGTATTTGGTGCAGGTTATCTGTATTTCCGAAAAAAAACGCTCATGAAAAAACAAGGTATATCTAAAAAATAGAGGAGTGTTCACATGGCAGTGATTTTATTTGATATTGACGGTACATTGATCGACTCGACCGATCAGATGACAGAGGCAATTCATCTTGCGATGGAAGATATGCCGCATCTGGTCAAACCATCCAAAGCAAGTGTCCAGTCGAGTTATGGTTTGGCGGGTAATGCTTTTTGGAGAAAAGCAATCCCGGATGCTTCTGAAAACGACATTAAAGAGATTCGCAGAAAACGTCATCATCACTTGGAGCAAACGATGCAGAATCAAGATGTTCTGTTTGATGGCATTCGAGAATTATTGGAACAATTGACGAATCAGGGACATATCGTATCAACAGCAAGCAATTGCGGGGTACATTATTTAAATCTTGTTCTCGACAGCCAAAACATTCGATCTTATTTTACAAGTCCAAAATGTTTGGAGTCGGTGAACGGGAAACAAAAAGCAGACATTTTAGCCGCACATCGTGAAGAGTTTGGCGAGGTCGACTATCTGATGGTCGGCGACCGTTCGTCGGACGTTGAGGCGGCCAGACTACAAAATATGCCGGTAGCGATTTGTTGCTTCGGTTTTGGAACAGAACAAGAATGGAAGACGGCTGATCATCAGCTGGAGACACCGCTTGATTTGTTGAAGTTTGTATAACGGAATGAGCAAAAAACAAGCAGCGCTGATGAGTCAGCGTCTGCTTGTTTTTTTAGTTAATCAAAATCAAGTCGGTACTGCTCGTGATTCGTCCAAGGACGAAAACGGCGGAAGAGCTGATGGAACAGAAGACACAGGATCACCGGCAAAACAATAAACAGTCCGAAGACAAGCGAAATATTGATCCACGTCCATCCTCCTGCCATCAAGTGAAGCGCATTGATTGGACCAATCAGACCCGACATACCGAATCCGGCACTGAAGGGGGTTCCTTGAATACCGAGTACACCTGCGAGTCCGCCAAGTACGGCGGCGCTGCACATGACGGGCAGAATCATGATCGGATTGCGAATGAAATTCGCCATTTGAATTTTAGGAGAGCCTAAAAAATGAGCGATGGACGTGCCGCGGGAATTGGCCTGCCACCCGGCAATCGCGAGTCCGAAACCTGCTGCACAAACACCAAGGTTAGCGGCTCCTGCTGCAACACCGGATAAACTGATGGCTGTTGCAATCCCGACCGTCGAAAGCGGTGATACGATGAGGACCGAAAAAGTAACGGCTAAGGCAATGCCCATCAACACCGGTTGAAGAACGGTAAAGTGTGTAATCACTTGACCGATCGTGGCTGTGATCTTCGTGACAAACGGATAGGTCAGGACACCGATTCCGCCGGCTCCGACGATGATTAAGGTTGGAATGACGAGAACCGTATACGTCTTAAAACGATTTCCGAGCCAGATGACGAGGGCAGTTGCGACTGCGGCTGTCAATCCGGCATTGATGACATCACCGGTTCCGATGAATAAGTAACCGGCGGTCTCGGTTCGGT
Organism: Exiguobacterium sp. PvP048; assembly: GCF_040549175.1. Taxonomy (NCBI): domain Bacteria; kingdom Bacillati; phylum Bacillota; class Bacilli; order Caryophanales; genus Exiguobacterium; species Exiguobacterium sp. PvP048. The sequence goes on from NZ_JBEPSU010000002.1 coordinate 108,844, forward strand.
TTGCGACACCGGATCCGACGACAGTCGCAAGACCAATCGAGGTCGCTTCAATCGGGGTTGCCTTGAACTGCATGGCAACGGCGACACCGATGACCATCGGCAAGAGCCGCATCGCAAGAGCAGTCGAGTCGATGATATGTTGCGCAGGAGAAAAATAGGGAAGCAAGGCTTTGGCAAGTTCACCAAGCAACGCTCCCGGGATAAGAGCAACTAAGATGCCGATACTGAGTCCGTTTAAGACATGGACACCGAATTGGCGGTCAAAACGTTTTAAGGTCGTATTCAACTAAATTCACTCCTTATGTATCGCTTTTATGCATAACAGTATAAAAGTGATGAATTGTGTTTAATCATACGAAAGAGCGTTCAAAACGTCAAGCAGAAAATGGAATTTCCTGAAAAAATAAAAGCAAACTATTCGCACTGAAACAAAAGGACTGCTAGAGTGGAGAGGTAAAAAATCGGGGAGGGAACAGTTATGTCAGAACAACAAATCGTATTAGCCAGCAGACCAGAGGGACGTCCAACACGGGACACGTTCCGTTATGAGACGATCGAATTGGACGCCTTAAAAGCGGATCAAGTTTTAGTAGAGACGCTCTATATCTCAGTCGATCCTTATATGCGCGGGCGAATGAATGATGCACGTTCTTACTCGCAACCATTCGACCTGGATGCACCCATCCAAGGTGGTGTCGTCGCGCGGGTCGTTGAATCAACAAGTGATCTGTTAACAGTGGGTGACACCGTTGTCGGAATGCTCGACTGGGCGACGAAATCCGTGGTCGATGCAAAACAAGTCCGTAAAATCGATGCAACATTGGCGCCTGTCTCAACGGCACTGGGTGTGCTCGGAATGACAGGTATGACCGCTTACTTCGGTCTGCTCGACATCGGGAACCCGCAATCTGGCGAAACGGTCGTCGTCTCGGCAGCAGCAGGAGCCGTTGGATCAATTGTTGGTCAAATCGCTAAAATTAAAGGCGCACGAGTCGTCGGGATTGCTGGAAGTGCTGAAAAGATTCAGTATCTAAAAGAGGAACTTGGATTTGATGAAGTCATCAATTACAAAACGGAGCAGATCGGCGAAGCCTTAGATCGGACTTGTCCGGACGGGATCGATGTCTACTTTGAAAATGTAGGCGGTGCAATCGGGGATGCCGTTCTTGATCGATTGAATCCTTTTGCCCGTATTCCAGTCTGTGGGGCGATTTCCGGCTATAACGAACAGGCGGATTTAGGTCCACGGGTCCAATCGAAATTGATCATTGCGCGCGCACGGATGCAAGGTTTCTTGGTCGGAGACTATGGCAAACGGTTTAAAGAAGCAGCGGAACAACTTGGTAAATGGGTCAGCAATGGTGAGTTGAAGTACGAAGAAACGATATTTGAAGGGTTTGAACAAGTCCCGGACGCCTTTCTTGGTCTGTTTGACGGGTCGAACACGGGAAAACTGTTGGTCAAATTATAAGAGTACGTCAAAAAGGTGTTGCTTTCCTGAGCGGAGAGCAACACCTTTTTTGTGCTTGAATTTATTGATCAGCAGGATCTTTTTTTAATTCTTCGACATCAGGATCCGGATGTTGTGTTTCGGCCGGTTTGATTCCTGGATCAGATGTTTTGGCTGGTTCTGGATCCGGATGTAAGCCGACATCCGCTGTTTCGTTTGGTGTATCTTGTTTTTTATCCATCATGAGTGTTTATCCCCCTTGTATTCGATATTTTATATGTACCCGAATTATCGATTCTAAAAACGAAACGGACACTTTGATGAGATTGAGGTTTTGTAGCAAAACAAGATACGAACAAACTCGACTCCACGCAAACTCCTCTTCATTTGATGGTGAATGTAAGGAAAAAGGACAATTGCTTCATCAACTCTTTACAAAAACCTTGCATGACCTTTAAGTCCTCTTTGAACTGGTCTCGTAGACTGAAACAGAGATGAATGAAGGAAGGGTGTATACGTGTGAGTGAACAAAAGTGGAAAAAAAGTATCATTGAACAATTAAACTGGGTGCGGACTGAACAGAAGCGAATCCAATCCGCACCGGCAGCAAACCGTGCGTCCATCGAGGGACTAAAACAACTCGATGTCTTGCGGATGAAAACGACGGTTCGCCCTAAGTCATCCCCACTCGAAGCCAAAACGAAGCGTTACCATCAAGACAGCAACAGGGAGTTGCTGAAAGAGATTGCGTACGAAGACATCCCTGTGACGGGCGGTTCACGTTATTATGAACGCCGTCCGCTTGAGGTGGCGATCGTGTGCTCAGAGTTCATGCATGCCTACTATCAGGACGCGTTACATTTACATTATGTTAATCCGGCAACGTTTACGGACGTCTTTGAAAAGCCGATTGATCTCTTTCTCGTCGTCACGTCCTGGAAAGGTCTACACGGTGATGATTGGAAAGGAGTCGCGACGCCGACTTCTAAAAAACGGCAGCGTTTGCTCGACATGATGGAGCAGGTGAAAGCAAAAGGAATCCCGGTCGTTTTCCAGTCGACGGAAGATCCGAGCAATTTTGACCGGTTCAGTGATCTGGCGAAAGTTGCCGACTATATTTTAACATCAGACGAAGCGATGATTCCGGAATACCAAGTACTCTGTGGACACGACCGGATTGAAGCAACGTCGTTTGGTGTTAATCCGATCATCCACAATCCGGTCGGAGCGACGCGAAGCCGCAAAAAACACGTGCTGTTTGCCGGCAGCTGGATGGCGAAATATCCGGAGCGTGTCAAAGATACGGAGATGTTATTTGATGGTGTCTTACGCTCAGATCATACACTCGATATCGTTGACCGGAACTATCAGTTAAATCTACCGGACTATCATTTTCCGGAACGTTACGTCCCGCGTGTGGCTCCTGCGATTCCCTATGACGCATTGCAACAGGTCAGTAAATGTTATGACTGGGTGTTGAATCTAAACAGTATCAAGTACAGCAAGACGATGTGTGCGCGTCGGGTCTATGAATCACAAGCGCTCGGCAATCTGATTTTGTCGAACTACAGTATCGCCGTCAATAACGATTTCCCGAACGTCTTTACCATCCATGACCACCAAGAAGTACAGGCGATTCTAGAGCGGACGACACAAGAGGAGATTGATCGACTCCGGGCTGAAGGCATTCGTTCTGTCATGTCGTTGCATACGGTCTATGACCGGATTGATCAATTGACGCGGCTTCTGCAACTGGACATGCCGCCGGTCAAACGGACGCTTCTCGTCGTCTTACGCAATGCGACGCCGGAACTTGAACAACTGCTCGCAAGTCAATCAATCACCGCTGATGTAATTTGTCACGAATCAGAGTTGACCGGAGCGCTTTATGTCTCAGCCGATCTCGTCACTGTGCTCGACGGGGCTGAATCATACGGAGAGTACTACTTGGAAGATTTGGTGAACGGGTTCAAATACAGTGATGTGTCAATCACCCGCAAAACGCGGACTGAAGAAGCTCATTTTGTAATCCGGGAAGCGGAAGGGTCGACAGTGAACGCCATGATTTGGCGTGAAGCGTTCCCGTATGAGCAGTTCTCCGAAGGAAAGATTGAGGGAAAGACTTTGTTCCTGGACGCGCTGGAGTGGAACGAAGGTGGTGGCACCGCAATGGTCAAGGCTCCTGTGCTGTCTGTCATCGTCCCGATCTTCAACAATGGCAGGCATTTGACGTATAAATGTTTTGCCAGCCTCAAACGGATGGATCGGTTTGAAGAGTCGGAAATTATCTTGGTCGACGATGGATCGACGGATCGATTCACCCGCCAAGCGATTGACCGCCTGGCACGACGTCACGGGAATGTCGTGACCTATCTGTTTCCGACGGGCGGCAGCGGCAGTGCGTCACGTCCGCGCAACAAAGGGGTTGAACTGGCGCGCTCGGAACGGATCGCTTTCCTTGATCCTGATAATGAAGTCTTGAGTGACCGGTATGCCGAACTGTTGGCTGAGTTGGATCAAGATCCGACACTCGACTTTGCTGTCGGCCACATGAAGAAACTGGCGGAAAAAACAAGCATCATTGCGTTGCCGAAGATTCGTAAACAAGGACGGACGGGGTGTGATCAACCGAAAGCCTACTTATTGGAAAATCGCTTTTCCGTTCAAAGTATTCAGGCGCTGGTCGTCAACCGACGTTTTCTGCAGGAACATCAGCTGGAGCAGGTGGTAGGTGCCGTCGGACAAGATTCCCTGTTTTTCCAAGAGATGATGTTGCACGCAAATCGTGTCTTGCTCGTAAATCGTGTCATCCATTATTACTATGCCGCGGTTGCCGGTTCAACCGTCAACTCCTTGACGGTTCGTTTCTTCGAACGAAGTGTTGTCCGGGAAAAGGCACGGGCAGAGAAATTTGCCCGTTACGGTGTGCTCGATGCGTATAAGACAACACGTTTTGAGCATTTCTTTGAACACTGGTATTTAGTGAAGCTTCGGTATTGCAGCGACAAGGATTTTGCCCCGAGTGTCGCATTACTGCGTATGATTGTTGCTTTTTATGAACCAATGAACCTGACGAACCCGCTGATCCGTCAATTCGTGGAGTTGGCGGACATGAAACGGACGGATGCGATTCAAACATTGTTACTGGAGGAGGTCAGATGATGCAGACAAAACAGATGATGCGACCGAAAGATGAAATTCGGGCCGCTTATTATGATCAACTCGGCGTCGCATTCGGGAAAAAGGTCCGGTCTCGGGTCCACTGGATCGTCCGGGAAACAAAAGGCAGTCAAATTCTCGATATCGGCTGTTCCGGTGGACTGGTTCCGATTTTGCTCGGGCGCGAAGGCAAGCAGGTAGTCGGTATCGATGTCTCGCCGGAAGCAATCGTGGAAGCGACGGCGGCACTAAGAGAAGAAGCACACTCCGTTCAAGAATTGATTCAATTGGAAGAAGCCAATCTGATGACCTTCCAAACGTCCCAACGATTCGACACGGTATTGATGACGGAAGTCTTAGAACATATCGGGGAACCGGAGCGGTTTGTCGAAAAAGCCTGTGCGTTCTTAAAACCCGGTGGTCGGCTCGTCGTGACCGTTCCATTCGGCGTGAACGATTATGCCGATCATAAACGGACGTATTATTTACAGCATCTGCTGGAACAATTGACACCATACGGGACGATTGAGCAGTTGGAACGCATCGATAAATGGCTCGGTGTGACGTTGACGCTTCATCCGGAGAAACAACCGTCACGCCCGGTAACGGAACAAGAAGTCAGTTGGCTCGAAACAGCTTTTGAAGCGGTTGAACGGTTGCATCTCACTGAAATCGTCCGCTTGAAGCAACTGAATAAAAAGTGGGAATTGAAGCAGCAAAAACAGCAGGACATCGAACAGGAACAAGCGGAGTTGGTGTCAGAGCGGGATCAGCTCACGCGGCAACTCGCGGAGAAGGAAGACGAAATTGAGTTGCTGACGCAGCAGTATCAAATGGTGCTCGCGCGATACGAAGGGGCGCTTGTGTCGAATCTGGATGTCTTGGAGGCGAATGCAGAATGGAAATCAAAGTACCGGTCACTCGCAAATTCAAAGCTCGGAAAAGTCGTCATCCGTTACTGGAAATTCAGACGAAACGTAAAGAAGCGACGGGCCCGGAGACGATGAACGTTCTGATGATTTGTCAAAATTTTTATCCGGAGATCGGGAGTGCTGCGAACCGGATGAAAAATATCTTCAAACGGATGGAGCAACAGGGGAGTGAGGTCCACGTCTTGACGTCGGAACCACTCTATCCGACAGCTGAACTGTACACGGATGCCATGTTTTGGGACGAACCGAGTCTGGATGCTGCGAAGATTACCCGAATTCAACCGCGTGATCTTCGGGCGACGACGAATTTATGGCGCAGACTCCGTTTGTTCATTGAACAATTTGTCCTGGCAGTCCAGGAAGTACGGCACGATACTAAACAATACGCTTACATCTATGCGACGACGCCGTCGATCTTCATGGGTCTTGTCGGAGTCGTTGCCAAACACCTGAAAAAAGCACCGCTGATTCTGGACGTTCGCGACTTATGGCCGGAATCACTGGTCGGAGTCGGGATTACGAAATCACGGTTGTTGCTTGCGCCACTCTATTGGCTGGAAAAATGGATGTACCGCCAAGCCGATCAAATCGTCATCAACAGTGAAGGGTTTCGTTCGTATATCGAAAAGAAAGGGATTGCACCAGAGAAGATTCACTACATCCCGAATTCGATTGAGGAAAATGAATGGTTGATTAAACGGCGGAAAGTATCGGAGCAGGTCCGTGTCGTCTACACCGGCAACATCGGTCTGGCGCAGGATGTTTTTTTACTACTTGATGTCGCGGAACAACTAAAAGAGGATAAACACATTGAATTCCATGTCGTCGGATACGGGTATCACAAGGAAAAATTCGAAGCCCATGTTCTCGAGCGGGGGCTGACGAACATTCACTTCATGAACGCGATGCCACGATGGGATGCGCTGAAACAATTGGCCAAGAGTGACATCGCCTTTGCGACGTTGGTCGAGAGTACAGCGTTCGACACGGTGACACCAGGGAAAATCATCGACTACATGGCGATGGGGTGTGCGATTGTCGGAGCCGTCTCGGGGCATGCCGCCAAAGTTATTGAAGATGCGGGAGCGGGCTTTGTCTCCCGCGAGCGGAGTCGTGAAAAGATCGTCGAGCATATCCGGTACTTGGCTGAACATCCCGAAGCACGCAGTGCCATGGGGCAGTCCGGTGTGAAGTATGTCCAGGCGCACTTTGACTGGGAACAAAATCAGGAGCGGTTGTTTGAGGCGATTCGTCAAACCGATCTTCGAGTATTAGGGGTGAGTAAATGAAGCGGGTCGGAATGTTTGTTTGGAATACGTTTACGAACGATGCGCGTGTTTTACGGGAATGTACGGCGCTTTCGGAAGCCGGGTATCACGTTGATCTGTATTGCCTGAATGATGGGAGCTTGCCGAAACTCGAACGACACCCGGCAGGTTTTCAGATTCTTCGAATCGATCGGACACCTCCACTTGAATCCGTGCTGCGCCGGATCCGGAAGCGTAATCCTCTTACGCTGATGGCCGGCGCAGGCGTGTTCTTGCTGTTTCCATGGCTGATTCCGGTCTTGGTGCTACTGTTTCTCTTACAGAAAAGCCGGTTTGTCCGCTATGCACTGTACAATAGCTTTGGAATCATCCGCATGACGCGGGCGGCTCGCAAACACACGTACGATATCATGCATGCGAACGATTTAAACACGTTGCCTCAAGCGATTTTTTCCGCAAGAGGGGCGAAGATCGTTTACGATTCGCATGAAGTGCAGACCGACCGGACAGGTTACGGAAAAGGACAGGGGTTGTTTGAGCGTTACTTGTTACGGTTTGTTGATCGAACGATGGTTGAAAATGACACACGGGCAGACTACCACGCATCACTTTATGGCGAATGGCCGGCTGTCCTGCATAATTATCCGTTTTATCACGAAGAAGTACCACAACCGCGATCCGTACATCAAGAAATCGGCATCAAGGAGGACGAACCCATTTTGCTGTACCAAGGCGGTATTCAGGAAGGGCGGGGACTTGAGCGACTGATTGAAGCGATGCCGTTTGTCCGGCGTGGGACTTTGCTGTTTGTTGGAGACGGAAAAATCAAACCGCGGCTTCAGGAGTTGGCGGCACGGTCCCCGGAACGGGAGCGGATCCATTTTATTGATAAAGTACCGCTTGATCAACTGCCGAGTTATACGGCGGCTGCGACGGTCGGTTTTCAAGTTCTGCAAAACATCTGCTTTAATCACTATTCGGCTTCTTCGAATAAGCTGTTTGAATACATGGCGGCACTCGTGCCGGTCGTTGCGGCGGATTTACCGGAAATTCGGCGTGTCGTCGAAACGGAAGGCGTCGGATTACTCGTTGACGTTGAATCCCCGGAAGCGATTGCTGTCGCTGTGAACCAAATCGTCGAGGAAGACGGCTTGCGTCAGGCGATGAAAGAACGGACAAAGCAGGCGCGCCGGAAATACAACTGGGATAAAGAAAAACACCATTTATTGGACGTTTACCGTGAAATAACGAAGTAACTAAACACTGAACGAAGATGGAAATCAGACAGATACAGGCAAATCCACGACAGGAAACAACGGAAGCGACCGGATTCGGTTGTTTGTTTGCTGAATGCGATGAATGTTCGTGGATTATTTACAAGCTTTACAAAAAGTACAGGAAACGCCTTGAATGTAAGGTCTGTGAAGAATGGTTTAAGAGATGGTTAGAACCATTGGAAACACAAGCAATTGTCGTTATGGTCTAGTTACAGCCACGACACAGTCGGTAATTTGCTGACGTGAAGGACTAACTCGTAACTAGATGGAGGAATGACAAAATGAAACTTTGTACAATCGGACTCGGATATATTGGATTACCTTCTTCAGCCATGTTTGCAGATCACGGAACGGACGTCGTCGGGGTCGACATCGACCCGCGCATCGTTAAGATGTTGAACGCGGGAGACATTCATATTGAAGAACCGGGACTTGAAGATGTCATCAAGCGTGTCGTCGCAAACGGAAAGTTTCGGGCAACACTGACACCGGAACCGGCAGATGTCTTTTTAATCGCTGTTCCGACACCGAATTTAAATGACACGTATAAATCGTGTGACTTGAAGTATGTCCTGTCAGCCGTTCAGAATATGTTGCCGCACGTTCAAAAAGGCAACGTCATCATCGTCGAATCAACAATCGCTCCGCGGACGATGGATGATCATGTCCGACCATTGATTGAAGCAGCCGGGTTCGTTATCGGTCAAGACGTCTTCGTCGTTCATTGTCCGGAGCGGGTGCTTCCAGGACAAATCTTACATGAACTCATTCACAATAACCGGATTGTCGGCGGATTGACACCGGCTTGCGCGGATGCAGGTGCAGCAGTATATGAAACATTCGTTCAAGGTGAAATCGTCAAGACGGATGCGAAGACGGCAGAGATGTCGAAATTGATGGAAAACACGTTCCGCGATGTCAACATCGCTCTAGCCAATGAACTGACGCAAGTGTGTCACAAACTCGAAATCAACGTGCTCGACGTAATCGAGATGGCGAACATGCATCCACGTGTCAATCTACATCATCCGGGACCGGGTGTCGGCGGGCATTGTCTTGCGGTGGATCCGTATTTCATCGTCGCAAAAGCACCGTCCCTTGCACGGATCATTCATACGGCACGGGAAACGAACGTCAACATGCCGCACTTCGTCGCTGAACAGGCAGAGCGCCTAGTTGCGTCTCACGTCCGGCCAAAAATCGCAGTGTTCGGCGTCACATACAAAGGGAACGTCGACGACATGCGCGAAAGTCCGGCTGTCGATGTCATCGAGCAACTGATTGACCGCGGCATGGATGTAGCAGTCTGTGATCCACACGTCGAACGTTCGATTTCGTCACGCTTTGAGCTTGTCGATGAGATTGATGCGATCCAAGGTGCGGACCTGGCACTGGTGCTCGTCGATCATGACGAGTTTAAACAGTTTGATTCACGGCGTCTTGCGAATCAGATGCGGACACCAGTCTTGTTTGATACAAAAGGAATCGTTCAACCGCTTGAGGACATCACGGTCCTGAACTTTGGTAACCTGCATACGTATCAAACGACGGAAGTGGATGCGAAGGCGATATGAACGGGGTCGGTACAATCGGGAAAGAGCTGAAAGATCATTTTTATCTGATCTTTCGCCTTTCGCTTTATGAAACAAAAAGTCAATACAGCATGCAATATCTCGGATGGTTCTGGGAAATCATGACGCCGCTCCTGCAGATTGGCGTTTACTGGGTCGTGTTCGGTTTCGGAATCCGTGGCGGAAATCCGGTCGACGGGATTCCATTCGTCTTTTGGTTGGTCAGTGGATTAATTGCCTGGTTTTTCATCGGCAGTACGATACCAAGCGGCTCACGATCGATTTACGGTCGGGTCGCCCTTGTTTCGAAAATGCACTTTCCGCTCAGTACGATCCCGGCCTATGTCATCTTGGCGCAATTTTACCGCCATGTCGCAATGATTGCCTTGACGATTGTTCTCGGAATGGCATTCGGTTATTTTCCGGGCTGGCATACGTTTGAATTGTTGTATATCGTCCCGGCGGGTGTGATTTTTCTGTATGCCGTCTCACTCTTGTTGTCTGCTCTGGCAACGATGATTCGGGATGTCCAAAACATGGTGACTTCGGCAATCCGGATGTTGATGTATTTGACGCCCATCATGTGGATTCCGCCGGATCACAGTCTGTTTAAGACGTTGTTGATGATCAATCCTCTCGTCTATTTGATTGAAGGATACCGCTCGGCATTGATCGGGACCGGTTATCTGCTCGATCACGTCTGGTATGGAGTCTACTTCTGGACTGTGACGTCCGTTTTGTTAGTGGTAGGAGCAGCAGTTCATCTGCGGTTCCGGCGGTACTTCATTGATTATGTCTAGGAGGAAAAAACATGAGTCACGTCGTATTCGAGAATGTTTCAAAACGCTACGTCTTGTATGCCCGACCAATTGATAAATTAAAAGAAGTGTTGTTCGGTAAAGTCAGCGGTAAACCGTTTTATGCTTTAAAAAATATCTCGTTCTCCGTCGAACAAGGCGAAATCGTCGGTGTGGTCGGAATCAACGGAAGTGGGAAGTCGACCTTGTCGCATCTGCTCGCCAACGTCACGCCGCCGACGTACGGTCGTGTGACGCTTGGCGGTAAATCGGCATTGATCGCGATTTCCAGTGGTCTCAATAATCAGCTGACCGGACGGGACAACATCGAATTAAAAGGATTGATGATGGGGCTGACCAAAAAACAGATCCAGGCGATTACACCGGAAATTCTGGAGTTTGCGGACATCGGAGATTTCATCGATCAACCCGTCAAAACATATTCAAGCGGGATGCGGGCGCGGCTTGGTTTTGCCATCTCGATTAATATCAATCCGGATATCCTGATCATCGATGAGGCGCTGTCGGTCGGTGACCAGACCTTTACGGAAAAATGCCTCGATAAGATGCGGGAGTTTCGCGACCAAGGAAAAACGATCTTTTTTGTCAGCCATTCCTTGAATCAAGTCAAAAGTTTTTGTACAAAAATCCTTTGGCTCGAGTATGGAGAAGTTCGGATGTTTGGACCGACAGCGGAAACGATGGCGGAGTATAACAAATATTTATATTGGTACAAGCAGCTGACGAAAAAACAAGCTGCACATTATGTCATGAAAAAAAGAACAGGACGAAGTGATGAAATCGAGCGTTCGGCACGCGGTGAAACGATTGAATTGTCGTCATGAATAACGGATAGGGGATGGAACGAATGAAACGAGTCATGCTAGTGTTCGGAACGAGACCGGAAGCAATCAAGATGGCGCCTGTCGTCAAAGCATTGGAAAAACGAGAAGGGGTCGAACCGATCGTCGTCGTGACGGCACAACACCGGGAAATGCTCGATCAAGTCCTTGAACTGTTCCAGATCGTTCCCGACCATGATTTAGACTTGATGCGTCCACGTCAGACACTCGAAGAGATGACGGCACGGATTTTAAATGCGATGCGTCGTGTCTTGGAAAAAGAGCAACCGGATTTGGTGTTGGTCCATGGGGATACGACAACGACATTCGCGGCTTCACTTGCGGCTTTTTACCAACAGATTCCGGTTGGTCATGTCGAAGCCGGCTTACGGACGTATCAGAAGTATGCCCCATTCCCGGAAGAGATGAATCGTCAATTGACGGGTGTACTCGCTGATTACCATTTCGCGCCGACCGATCAGGCAGCGGAAAATCTGCGGCTCGAGAACAAACAGAGTCCGATTATCGTGACGGGAAATACAGTCATCGACGCGTTAAAAACAACGGTTTCGAAAGACTACACGCACCCGGTGTTGACGGATCTTACAGCGAGCGGACGGAAACTGGTTTTGTTGACCGTTCACCGACGCGAAAATCACTTGCAATTATCGCAAATTTTTGATGCCGTCGAACGATTGGCGGACAGTCATCCGGATATTGAAATCGTCTATCCGGTCCATCCGAATCCGATTGTCCTCGAGGCAGCGGAACAGTTGAACGATCATCCGCGCATCCGATTGATTGAACCGCTCGATGTCTTTGATTTTCATAACTTGGCAGCCCGGGCGACACTGATTTTGACGGATTCTGGCGGTATTCAAGAAGAAGCACCTTCGCTTGGCGTGCCGGTCCTCGTCTTGCGTGATACGACCGAACGTCCGGAAGGTGTCGCGGCCGGTACGTTGAAGCTTGTCGGGACGGATCCGGAACGTATTTATGAAACGGGTCATCTGTTACTGACGGATCAAGGGGCTTATGACGCGATGGCACAAGCGGCGAATCCATACGGAGACGGTCATGCGGCAGAACGTATTGTTGATGCGATTTTAAGCGAGGTACCGGTATGAGTTCACGTCCACTGGAACTGGCAAGTTATCAGTTTTTTCCGCAAGGGGACCGGGATAAGATTCTGCTCGAAGAAGATGCGGACGGTGTTTGGTTCGATTTTCAACAGGCGGATCCGACCGATAAGCTGTACATTCAATTGTTTGATCAGGGCTTTCAATATCCTCCCTCGAAGTTGTATCGTGCCGACGCTTCTTTTGGACAGGCCGAGTCCGTCACATTGACGTGCGAACTGGAAGCGGAAACGTCATGCGACGTTCAGATGTTCAAGATGCAGTACGGGCAAAAAAAACGGATGCATTCCGAGACGGAATGGCTGACGGTAAACGGAAAAACAACGTGTTCCTTACAACTGAAACGAGTCAAAGGCGCCGACTATTTTAAAATTGCATTCAAGTTTCTACTCGAAGGGGACAGGCGGGTTCGGTTGACAGCGTTACACGTCAACCGGCTTGTTCCGATCAAGCAGGAGGAATCCTATCATGTTATTTAGTTCGACGATTTTTTTATTTCTATTTTTACCGTTCGTGTTGCTTGTCTACCACTTGTTGCCACGCACGTTTCGGAACGGCTGGCTCTTGGTAGCGAGCCTTTTCTTTTATGCCTGGGGTGAACCGAGATTCGTCCTATTGATGTTGACGAGCATTTTGATCAACTACCTGTTTGCCTTGGCCGTCCACGCGTACCGGACACGGATCGGTGTCAAATGGATCATGTTCAGTATGATCGCCGTCAACCTGGGACTGCTCGGTTGGTTTAAATACAGCGGATTTTTTGTGACGTCAATCAACGAGACCTTTCAAACAACGTTGTTTGTCCCGGAAGTCGTTTTACCGATTGGGATTTCGTTCTTTACTTTCCAGGCGATGAGTTACGTCATCGATGTGTATCGTCAAGCGGGACAGGTTCAAAAAAACCCGCTCGATCTCGCTTTGTACATCGCGTTGTTTCCGCAATTGATTGCCGGTCCGATTGTCCGCTATGAGACGGTTGCGGACGAAATCAATCACCGGCGGGAAACCTTGCCTGAATTTGCGCAAGGCGTCCGCCGCTTTATCATCGGCTTATCCAAAAAATTGATTTTAGCGAACGGATGCGGGCAAGTCGCGGATACGATTTTTAACATGAAGGATTTATCGATGGGTCTCGCTTGGATTGGAATCATCGCCTATGCCTTACAAATTTATTTTGATTTTTCCGGTTACAGTGACATGGCGATTGGACTGGGGTTGATGTTTGGCTTTCATTTTCTTGAAAACTTTAACTATCCGTACATCTCAAAATCCGTCTCTGAATTTTGGCGCCGGTGGCATATTTCATTAGGCTCCTGGTTCCGGGATTATGTCTACATTCCTCTTGGAGGAAACCGGGTGTCGCCGTGGAAACAGTACCGAAATCTCGGAATCGTCTGGATGTTGACCGGACTTTGGCACGGCGCAAGCTGGACGTTTGTTGCTTGGGGCGTCTACTACGGAATCTGGATCATGCTCGAAAAAGCCTTCCTCGGAAAACTGCTGGCGCGGGTTCCCGTATTCGCGACGGTGTGGACGCTGGTGCTCGTTTTGGTCGGATGGGTCTTTTTCCGGGCAGAAACGTTCCCGGAAGCGATCACGTACATTCAAGCGATGTTCGTCCCGGATGTGCTGTGGGATGACCGCGCGAGCTACCAACTCGTCCAAAATGGTGTGATTTTAGCGCTGGCGTGTCTTGCTGCGACCCCGATTCCAAAACGGATTGGCGAACGATTTGTCGAATCATCGGGCAAAGTCGGACAGACGATGCAATATGGATATGCGATGGTCTTGTTGTTCCTCGCAACATCGGCACTCGTCGCAAGTACATTTAATCCCTTTATTTATTTCCGTTTCTAGAAAGGAGAAGACGACATGGCACAACCAATCGAACGCAAATTAAAGCCGAAAGCGGACGGTCAACCGTCCTCATCCTTTGAACGGAAGATGATGTGGCTGACGACGATCAGTTTTTTCGTCATCTTGATGGCGATTGGCGCGGGGACGATCCTTCGGGAAGACCGCGTCAGTTCCCAACTGGAAAATCGAGCCCTTGCACAGGCGGTCAAACCGACCGTCCAAGGCGTGATTTCGGGTGACGACATGGTGAAGATGGAAAGTTATTTCACTGATCAATTACTGCTTCGAGGTACGTTTGTTGAAATGCAGGCCCGATTATCAAAAAATGTCCTTCGGCAACCGTTCCGTAACGGCATTTATACGGCAGAAGACGGTTACTTGATTGAGCCGAGTCAAGCGGCGCAACCGATCGTCCCGGACGCTTTCCGACAGTTCACGCAAGAGGTCGACCGTCCGGTCTACTTTACCCTGGCACCGTCGAAAACCGTCGTCGCGGAACGCGATGGAATCATTCCGGATTATGTCGCGTCGAATGCAATACAGCGGCATAAGACGATGCAGGCCGGCTTTACAAAAGCGGGCATCACATCAATTTCACTGGACCGTTTACAGTTGTCCGATTATTTTAAAACGGATCATCACTGGAATATAGACGGTGCCTATCAAGCATATGACGAGATTGTGCGGACCATCGGAAAAACAGAACCGGCCTTAAAAAAGGTCGAAGTGAACCCCGGGTCGAAACGGTCTTCGGAACATCCGTACTTCGGATCCCTTGCACGCAAGACGACACTGGCATATGCAAGCACAGGTGACACGATTGAATACTATGGTGCGGATCAGTTTAAAGGAATCGATGTCTGTTATGACAACACATGCGGACAGCCGTTGATTGATGAAAAATTCATTAAGGAAGAGGGCGATTATGCCGAACGATATGAAGTGTTCATGCGCGGTAATCATGGAATTTTATCGATGACTTCAAAGACGAAGGGTCCTAAATTACTTGTCCTTAAGGACTCGTTTGCCAATCCCGTCCTGCCGTTTCTCGCGAGGAGCGCAAATCTCGAAGTGGTGGATGTCCGGTACGTCAACAAAGACTTTGATGCTTCCGAGTTCGCGAAGCAACAGAACGTTGATGCGGTTCTCTTTTTACACAATTCCAATATTGCCGGACTGATGAAGACGTATCAGCAGAAACTATAGGAGGTATCCCCGTGAGATCACGTGTAAGAAAAAAACGGCCCTCGGTCGGCTGGCGTCTGATCAGTGCCTTGTTACTGGCCGTCATCCTGATTGCGAGCGGCACGACAGGATATGCTTTTTTGCGCTTGCAACAAACAGCAGATGGTTTCATTACACCGCTGAAAGGAAAAGAGAAGCTCCCGCTTGAAACGATGCGACCGGCCAATGTCTTGCTGATTGGCGTCGATGAACGGAAAAACGATCCGGGGCGGGCGGATGCGATCATGTTATTATCGTTTAACCCGAAAACAAAACAGGCGACGTCGCTGTCCATTCCACGGGACATGCAGGTGACACTAAAAGATGGGACAAATACGAAAATCAATCATACCTATGCGTATGGCGGGGTGGAAGAGACGATTGAAACCGTCGAACAGACATTTGATGTCAAGATTCCGTACTATGCCAAAATCAATATGGAAGGTCTGATTGAACTTGTGGATGCCGTCGGCGGAGTCACCGTGGATAACCCGTCCGCATTTAGTTGGAACGATCGACGCTTACAAAAGGACTATGCGGAAGGGGAAATCAAACTGGACGGACTCGAGGCGAGCGGATACGCGCGAATGCGAAAGCAGGATCCGCTCGGTGATATGGGCCGGCAAATCCGGCAACGTCAGGTACTTGAAGCCGTCGGTATGAAACTTGCCGGACCGGATATCCTGACGAACTTAGAAGAGGTCAGCCGGGTCCTGAAAAACAATTTCAATACAAACATCACGTTTTCCGAAGCAGCCCAACTCACACAGGAAAATCAGCCGGGATTCGAGCGGTTGAAGCCGCTGAAACTTGAAGGAGAAGGGTATATCGCCAGTGACGGAGTCTGGTACTTCTTTGCTTCGGATCACTCGATGCAAGCCACGAAACAAACAATCCATGAAATTACGGATCAACAAGCAAAATGAGCAGTGGGAGGGTGGCGGACATGCCATTCTCTTTTTTTATTGTTATTTGTCGCTGTTGGTCCAAAAGTCTTATTTTCTTTAGTGAACTAAAATAAGCTTTGACAGATAAGTCGAACGAATGGAGAATGGAAATGAAAACGATTACATAAATCCAAGGAGGATACGGCATGAATCGATGGAAATCAGTCTGTGCAGTTGTGCTAACGTTTGCACTGATCTTTAGTTTATTCCCCGTAAACGGTTTGGCACTGGAAAAAGGGAAGTCGACACTCGTCATCATTCACTACAAGGAAGATAAAACAGCACCAAAAGATTGGAATCTCTGGTTATGGGCAAATGGACCGGATTACTTCCCGAATAAAGCACATGCCTTTAACGGACAAGATGCATACGGGAAAATTGCCGCTTACGAATTTCCGGTGGATCAGCCGGAAAAAATCGGTTTTATCGTCCGCGATGATTCCTGGAACAAAGATGCGGGGTCAGAAAACGACCGCTTCATTACAAAAGACATGATCAAAGACGGTGTGGCGGAAGTCTGGATTGAATCAGGCAGCAAAGACGTTTCACCGGTCAATCCAACAGGCGGCAGTGACGTTGAGTCCGTCAACACGAACATTCATTATTACCGCTATGACAATGACTACGACAAGTACGGGGTGTGGGCATGGCCGAATGCGCAGGACGGAAAACGATTTGAATTTGACGGACAAGATGCGTTTGGAGCTGTAGCAAACGTCACCTTGACGAATACGACGAAAGAACGTCTCGTCGGAATCATTCCTCACATCGAAGGATGGTCGGAAAAAGACGGGGCTGATCGTTTTTACTACGCGGGAGCCAAGGATATCTGGTTGATTGAAGGCGATCAAACCGTTTATTACAGCCAACCGGATATCGATCGGACACCAAAGTTTACTAGTTTCCTGGCAGACGATTTTAAGACGATGACATTAAAAACGAATTCACCGATCGCAGCAGAAGATGTAAAAACGCTGACATTCAAAGGTCTGGTCAATCCGGTTGTCACACAAGTGGACGCGAAGACGTTACACGTGACTGTCGCGTCGGATATTGATTTAGCAAATGTCGTCACGGTCGCACACCCGGTATTCGGGGAAGGGATTTTAGAAGCAGGAAAAGTATTGCGGTCTGATGCTTTTGACAAAAAATATGCGTACGACGGTAAACTCGGTACGGCGTATCAAAAAGGCAAAACGACATTCCGCGTCTGGGCACCGACTGCGCAGTCCGTTGAACTGGAACTTTACAAATTGCCGAAAAAACAAGCAGCCACAACGAAGGATATCGTCCGTGAAGTGAAGATGGTCCGCGGTGACCGCGGTGTCTTCAGCATCACAGTCAAAGGTGACCTCGACGGAACAGGCTACACCTATGAAGTCAAGCACGCCAAAGAAACGACACGGGCCGTCGATCCGTACGCGACAGCTGTGGCGGTCAACGGAGATCAAGGCGTCGTCGTCGATTTGAGAGAGACGAACCCGAAACGCTGGACAAAAACAAAAATGCCGCTGAAACAAGCGACAGACGCCATCATTTACGAGACACACGTCCGTGACCTGTCGATGTTTGACGTCACGGGAGATACGTATGATTCAGGTATCGAGCAAAAAGGGAAGTATCTTGGTGTCGTCGAGCCGGGAACACGTCTGATGAAAGACGGTAAGAAAACAAAGACGAAAACGGGACTCGATCATTTGAAGGAGCTCGGCATCACACATGTCCAGTTCATTCCAGTCTATGATTTCAATACGGCTTCTGTCGACGAGACGAATCCGCTCAAAACATACAACTGGGGATATGATCCGAAAAACTACAATGCACCGGAAGGCTCTTATTCAACGAATCCGTACGATTCGAAAGTCCGGATCAAAGAAATGAAACAAATGATTCAAGGGCTACATGATAACGGACTCCGCGCCGTCATGGATGTGGTCTACAATCATATGTTTGACGCGAAAGCATCAAACCTCGATAAAATCGTGCCGGGTTACTACTACCGTTATACGGAAGGCGGCGATCTCGCCAACGGCACAGGTGTCGGAAACGATACCGCTTCTGAACGGAAAATGATGCATAAACTGATTGTCGATTCTGTCGGCTACTGGGCAAAAGAATACCGTTGGGACGGATTCCGATTTGATTTAATGGGGATTCATGACGTGAAGACGATGAATGCCGTCAAAAAAACGACGACAAAAATTGATCCGTCAATCCTTGTCTTCGGAGAAGGCTGGAGTCTCGGAACACCGCTTCCGGAAGCCGACAAAGCCAACCAGACGAATGCCAAACAGATGCCGGGTATCGCTCACTTCAACGATAACTTGCGTGATGCACTGAAAGGAAGTGTCTTTGAAGACACGGATGCCGGTTTCATTAACGGTAAAGCGGGTCTTGAAACACGGATCAAACGCGGAATCGTCGGTGAGATTGCGTACAACAAAGACATCACAGGCTTCGCAGCAGAACCGAACCAAGCAATCACGTATGTCGAAGCTCACGATAACCACACGCTGTGGGACAAGCTGAACTTAACGAATCCGAATGATACGGATGCGACGAAAACCAAGATGCACCGCTTGGCGTCAAGCATTCTGCTGACTTCACAAGGCACGACATTTATTCATGCCGGTCAAGATTTCATGCGGACAAAAGGCGGCGATCATAATTCATACAAATCACCGGATGCTGTCAACCAGCTCGACTGGAAACGCAAAATGGACCGTCAAGCCGACGTCGATTACATGAAAGGACTGATTCAAGTCCGTAAAGCGAACCCTGTTCTTCATTTAGGGACAGCAAAAGACATCCGACGTTACCTGACGTTTAAAGATGTACCGGAGCAAGTGGTGGCGTATCAATTATCAGACGATGCCCCCCAACAAAAAACGGATCTTTACGTCGTTCATAATGCGAAACGTCAAGCTGTCAAGATGACGTTACCAAAAGGAACATGGAGTGTCATCGTCGACGGGAAAACCGCCGGAATGAAAACACTGAAAAAAGTCTCGGGCAGTGTGACGGTTGATCCGCTCAGCTCGTATGTCTTAAAAAAATAATCAACACAAAAACGCGCCGCCCCTGTGAATGATTCACGGAGGCGACGCGTTTTTTTATCGAGGAAACGTTAAGCGTAACGCTCGTCTTCTTCCTCTTCTTCACTCAGGTTACCTTCTTCTGATTTGGCGACAATGACGGCACAAGCGGCGTCACCTGTGATATTGACCGCAGTCCGCATCATATCAAGCAGACGATCAACCCCGATGATTAAGGCAATCCCTTCGACAGGCAGATTGACGGACTGAAGCACCATCGTCAGCATGACAAGCCCGACACCCGGTACGCCGGCTGTTCCGACGGACGCGAGAACGGCAGTCAGGACGACGGTTGCCAGTTGTGCCGGAGACAAGCTGATATCATAAACTTGAGCGATAAAGACCGTTGCGACTCCCTGCATGATCGCTGTACCATCCATGTTGATCGTCGCGCCGAGCGGTTGGACGAAACTTGAGACGGAACGCGGTACTTTCAGTTCACGCTGTGCAGTCTGCATCGCGACCGGTAGCGTTGCATTCGACGACGAAGTCGAGAAGGCGAACAGCATGACCGGCGCAAACTTTTTGAAGAAGAAAAACGGATTCATTTTTCCGATCAGTGAGACGGTCGAACCGTACGTCAACAGGGAGTGGACAATCAAAGCCAGGATAACGACTGCCATGTAGAGCCCCATTGCCTTTAAGGAATCAAACCCTTGTGCACCGACGGCGGAAGCAATCAATGCAAATGCGCCGAGCGGGGCCATCTTCATGACAAGTCCGATCAAATATGTCATCAAATCATTTCCCTGTTCGATGAATGAACGTAATGTCGAGACCTTGTTGCCGAGGAATGTGATCCCGAAACCGATGAAGACACTGAAGACGATAATTTGCAGCATATTGCCTTCTGCCATCGACGTGATCGGATTGGTCGGGAACATCCCGACGATCGTATTGATCAAACTCGTATCCGGTAAGTTGCCTTGATCATACTTCAAGTTGTCTGTCGCAAAGTTCCCGAACGTACCCGGTTTGATCAGTAATGACAAACCAAGAGCGATGACGATGGCGACAGCGGTCGTCGTCATGAAATATGTAATGGCTTTTCCGCCGACGCGACCCAGTTCTTTTGGATTTCCGAGTCCCATGACACCAAGGGAGATCGAGAAGAAGACGATCGGGACGACGAGCATCTTAATCAGGTTAAGGAAAATCGTTCCGATTGGTTGAAGTGCATACTTATTCAATCCTTCATAGATCGATTTGTCTGGTAACAAAGCGAGAATGATTCCGAGGATGACTCCGAGAATCAATCCGAAAATAATTCGTTTGGCTTCTTTCATATCAGAACAACTCCTTTTTCAGATAACTGTGTCTATTTTGACACATCATTCCCCATTTTGACAAAACATTTCATGAAAAATTAGAAAACGCTTACAAAATATTTCGAATTTTTTCGTTGAATAATCATGAATTTGTTGTAAATACGGAAGCAACATGAGACTATAGAAAAGAACAAAAAGGAACATATCAGGAGTGAAGCAAAACCGGTTAATCAACTATTGACCATTTTGTATATTCCTACTATAATGTTGTATGACGTGTCTGACACGTTTCCTTTAGTCGGTAATATCGGAGGGAGGGAAAACTAGTGGAAACTCGTGTACGTAAAAATGAATCACTTGAAGACGCACTTCGTCGCTTCAAACGTGGTGTTTCAAAAGATGGTACGCTTGCTGAAGTTCGTAAACGTAAACACTACGAAAAGCCAAGTGTAAAACGTAAGCTTAAATCGGAGGCTGCGCGTAAGCGTAAGAAGTTCTAACGTAAGAGAGGGTGTATCCTCATGAGTCTTCAAGAGCGTTTGACAGTGGATATGAAGGAAGCCATGCGTTCGCGTGAGAAAGATCGTCTTACGACGATTCGGATGGTGAAGTCGTCCCTGCAAAATGAAGCGATTAAACTCGGTAAGCAAGAATTAACTGATGAGGAAGAGCTAACTATACTCTCACGTGAGATGAAACAGCGCAACGACTCCCTCCGAGAATTCGAACGCGCTGATCGTCACGACCTCGTCGAGAAGATTCAAGCAGAGATAATCGTGCTCGAAGCTTATATGCCAAAACAACTTTCGGAAGAAGAAGTTCAGGAAATCGTCAACGCAGCCATTGCGAAGACGGGTGCCTCAGCTCCTTCTGATATGGGGAAAGTAATGGGTGTCGTCATGCCGCAACTTAAGGGTAAAGCGGACGGTGCTCTAATTAATCGCCTTGTTAAACAACAACTACATTAACCCGTTTTGAAAGGCGTCCTCCGGGATGCCTTTTTTTCATAAGATAAAATCGGAAAAATTCGAAAATTGGTAAAAGTTATGAAACCTTTTCTCAGATGAAAGCGTATATAATAAAAGTAACAATGAGCCATGTTCAGAAAGATGAAACATGTTGTCGTCTGATTCTGATGAAAAAGGGGTGAACGAAGTAATGTCTTTTAGCTTAGGGATGATTTTAGCGGTCTTCATGATCGGTGTCCTCATGTTGCTGGTCGAAATATTCGTGACAGGGTTTGGCATATTCGGTGTCCTTGGCATCGGTGCAGTCCTTGCCAGTTTGATCATGGCAGGTGCGACGGTCGGTCAAGTCGGTCTAGCGGTCGGTTTGGCAGTCTTTTTATCACTCGCTGCCGGATTTTGGGCATATCGCCGGATCAAATCAAATCAATCATTATTATGGCGAGGTTTGATTTTGACAGATTCCACATCGTCGGAAAAAGGATATCTTTCTCATCAAGATAAAGAACAACTGCGTGGCAAGGTCGGAATCAGTTTAACGCAGCTTCGCCCGGCAGGAACGATTGAAATTGATGGGAATCGCGTCGATGCGGTCACGGAAGGCAATTTCATTAATTCCGGCGAGCAAGTCGTCGTGCAAGACGTCACACACGGACGAGTCATCGTCCGAGTCCAAAAAACGAAGGAGGAGTCACTCACATGACACCCGAACTATTGACCGTTCTACTCATAACGGGAGGAATACTTATTTTCCTCGCTATCTTCTTTACACTTGTCCCGATCCCGCTCTGGATCAGTTCACTTGCAGCCGGAGTCCGTGTCTCTATCTTTACATTGGTCGGAATGCGGCTTCGTCGTGTTACACCGTCAAAAATTGTTAATCCGTTGATTAAAGCAGTCAAAGCCGGCATCAACCTCAATACAAACCAATTGGAAAGTCACTATCTTGCCGGTGGTAACGTCGACCGTGTCGTTAACGCCTTGATTGCGGCACACCGTGCCAACATCGAACTCAGTTTCGAACGTGCGGCAGCCATTGATTTAGCAGGTCGGAACGTGCTTGAAGCCGTCCAGATGTCCGTTAACCCGAAAGTCATCGAAACCCCATTCATTGCCGGTGTTGCCATGAACGGGATTGAAGTGAAAGCAAAAGCACGGATTACCGTACGTGCCAACATCGACCGTCTTGTCGGTGGTGCAGGGGAAGAAACCGTCATCGCCCGTGTTGGTGAGGGTGTCATCTCGACGATCGGTTCATGTCAAGATCAAAAAGAAGTCCTTGAAAATCCGGAAATGATTTCCCGGACGGTCCTCGCAAAAGGACTTGATTCAGGAACAGCATTCGAAATCCTCTCGATCGATATCGCGGACGTCGATATCGGCAAAAATATCGGTGCCGTGCTTCAGACGGATCAGGCGGAAGCTGACAAAAACATCGCCCAAGCGAAAGCGGAAGAACGTCGGGCGATGGCGATTGCAAGCGAACAAGAGATGAAATCACGTGTCGAAGAAATGCGTGCGAAAGTCGTTGCGGCAGAAGCGGAAGTTCCACTTGCGATTGCCGAGGCATTACGTGACGGCAACTTCAGCGTAATGGATTACGCCAACTATTTGAACGTGACGGCTGATACGAAGATGCGTCAAGCGATTGGTGGTCAATCTTCGCCGAACGACACACAATAAAAGGGTGATTTAGATGGGGAGCTTAATTTGGGTCGGACTGATGGTTGCCTTTGGTGTGATTTCGGTTATCTCGAAGGCGTCTGATCAGAAAAAGTCCAGCTCGACGACACGTGTCCCTTCAAAAGAATTTGGGGACTATGTCAAGAAAATGGTTGACCAAGTGGAAACACGACTTCCGGAAGATCGGGATGTGCCACCTCCGATTAAACGGAAGCAGTCAAAGCCGGAGCAACCGGTTAAGCATCAACGAACCGAATTGCAACAGCGTTTGGATGAACGGGATCGTGTGAAAGCACAAAAACAGTCTAAATCAAACATTGGTCAGATAACAGGCAGTATTGCGAGCGGTGAAATTGGCAAACGACGTAACCGGAAAAAAGGAATGCAGACGTCACAAGAAGAAATTCGCCAGGCGATGATCTGGAGTGAAGTCCTGGGTCCGCCGGTTTCGAAACGGTCTTCAAAATCTCCACATCGTTAAAGTAAAGGTTGGCTCTCGTTTACAATGAGAGCTGACCTTTTTTTTAGATACGCAGCAGGAAAAAATCCGAAGCATGTTCGGTCAGGTAAAAGAAGCAGTTAAAATGAGGAAAACACGCTTAAAGGATGGGTTTTTCTTTCCATCTATTCTGCTTAAATGATAAAGTGGACTAGAACAGATTTGTAGAGATGACGTACTGTTATCCATCATTAGGAGGCCAATCATAACGTGATATTCAATGAAAGAATCCCATTCGTATTTTCGAATTCAGAACAGATTCAAGCATTCGTAGGACCGAACGATGCCGTACTAAAAACGATGGAAGCGGAGCTTGAAGTCCAACTCACCCACCGCGGTGATGAATTGTTGGCGCAGGCAGAAGAAGAACGGTCTGTCGTGTTAGCGAAACAGGTCGTCGGTGTCTTAAAACAACTGGTTGATCGGGGAGCCGTCTTGACGGAACGTGACGCAACAAGCGCCATTCAACTGGCACGACAAGACCGGGTCGATGAATTGCTCGAATTATACGATACGGTCATTCATACGAACCATAAAGGGAAACCGCTCCGGGCCAAAACACTGGGACAAGCCCGTTATGTCCGGGGAATTGAAAAGTGCGATTTGACGTTCGGGATCGGACCGGCCGGAACCGGCAAGACCTATTTGGCGGTCGTCATGGCGGCAAAGGCCTTAAAAGAAGGTTACGTCAAACGTTTGGTTTTAACACGACCTGCTGTTGAAGCAGGGGAGAATCTTGGGTTTTTGCCGGGAGACTTGAAGGAAAAAGTTGATCCGTATTTACGTCCGCTCTATGATGCACTACATGACGTGCTCGGCGTGGAACACACAGCCCGTTTGCTGGAGCGGGGCGTGATTGAAATTGCGCCGCTCGCTTATATGCGCGGACGGACGCTTGAACACGCGTTTGTCATTTTGGATGAAGCTCAAAATACGACAAGAGAACAAATGAAAATGTTTTTGACGCGACTCGGTTTTCACTCGAAGATGATTGTCACGGGTGATTTGACGCAAGTCGATTTACCGCGCGGAAAAGCGTCCGGTTTACAAGAAGCGCTGAATCTTCTTGGACATGTCCGGGGAATTCATTTTGAACACTTTAGCTCGGCTGATGTCGTCCGGCATCCACTTGTTCGGAAAATCATTGATGCGTACAGTCAAGAACTCGAGTAAAGCGCAACAGGTGAGTCTTGAAGTGGAAAGGAGACGAGCGGATGCGCAGAGTAGGTATGTGGATCAGTCTGCTGACACTGACATTTTACATCATCGTGTCGACGATGATGTATGTCAGCGTCCGGCCTGAAGCCTTGGCAGCAGCTCCATTTTCGATTGCAGAAGAAGATATTCGATCGCCGTTGACGATGGAGGATCGAGAAGCAACCCGGTTACTAAAGGAAAACACGGTAGCCGCGATTGACAGTCAGTATACGATTAAGCAGGAATACGCGGCACAACAAATTGATAAAGTCGAACAGCTTTTTGCAAGTCTCAAAGGAATCAAAAAAGCAGAAGACATCGGTCAGATCAAACAACGTCTTCGCGGAACGGAAGCTGCAGATTTACTGCAAGACGATGAATTACGATTGCTTGCGACATCCTCTTCGTCTGTACGGACGACGACACGCGATGTCGTAATCACAGCGATTGAGGAAGCGATGCGTCAACGGATTTCTTCCGATGGCGGTGAAGTGGCGGAAGCACGGGAAAATGCGCGGCTCGATATTGAACGGTCTGCCTTGTCGTTTTCAATGAAGGCTGTCGGAAAAACATTGACGGATCAATTAATCGTGACGAATTATGTTTACGATCCAGCGAAAACAGAACAGTTGCGGAAGCAAACAAGTGATAAGGTGGAGCCGGTCTTGATTTCCGAAGGAGAAGTCATCGTCAAACGGGGGGAAGTCATTTCCCAGGATGCCTACCGCCAATTGCAACTCGTTGGTCTGATTTCTGATCGTCAATCACTGAAGCCTCTGTTCGGAACGTTGATTGTCAGTGCGCTGATGACGTTGCTGTTATTTGGATTCATCAGTCGCTCCAACTTACGTTATGCAAAGATGGGTAAAGTGAAATTATTCAGTTTGGTTTATTTAGTTGTTATTTTGCAACTCGTCGTGACGTACGGAATGGCCTTCTTGGCGGATGATATCAATCCGGCGCTTTATTTGCTTACGCCGACAGCATTTTCGGCATTAGTGTTACGCAACTTATTAAATGAGCGGATTGCATTATCGAGTACCCTGTTCATGGCACTGGCAGGAACTTTTTTCTACAGCACGAATCAGAATTTCAGTTTTAACATTGCGATTTACTTATTGGTCGGTGGACTGGTGGCGACCTACTTCCTGCGTTCGAGCTTGTCACGCCGGCGGATTTTCGTCAGCAGTTTGACGATTGCTTTAGCGAACGTAGCTGTTTTCCTCGCTTTTGTACTCATGCGCAGTGGACAGTTGGAAGTAAAAGAGACGGCGGTTTTAATAGGATTTGCCGTTGCCAGCGGTGTTTTCAGTGCCATCTTGGCAATCGGATTATTGCCGTTCCTTGAGATGACGTTCGGTATTTTAGCCCCGACACGTTTGTTGGAATTATTAAATCCGACCCATCCTCTGCTGAAAAAATTATTGGTCGAGGCTCCAGGAACCTATCATCACAGCATGATGGTCGCGAATCTTGCCGAGACGGCATGTGAAGCAATCGGCGCTGACGGCTTGCTCGCACGGGTCGGTGCATATTATCATGATTTAGGAAAAACGCGGCGTCCGCTCTATTTCATTGAAAATCAGCATGGTCTCAATCCGCATGACCGTCTGACGCCGCCCGAATCCGCCCGAGTCATTCTTGCCCATACCGATGACGGCGTGGAATTGCTTGAAGAAGCAAAAATACCGAGTGTTATTGTCGATATTTGCCGGGAACATCACGGAACGTCCTTACTCCGTTATTTTTACGTCAAGGCAACAGAACAAGGGGAAGTCAATGAAGCGGACTTCCGGTACTCAGGCCCGAAACCGCAAACACGTGAAGCGGCCGTGATCATGATTGTCGATTCCATCGAGGCGGCGGTCCGGTCCATGAAGTCTCCAACGGAATCAGGGATTCAGGAACTGGTCAAAAAAATCATCCGTGAAAAACTGCTCGACGATCAATTTTCGGACTGTGAAATGACGACACGTGATATTTACCGGGTCGGTGAGAGTGCCTGCCATACGTTATCCGGGTTATTCCATGAACGGATTGAATATCCTGAATTAAAGAAAGAGGAACTCAAATGAATATTTACATGACTGATGAAGGCAAATTGTTGACGGAAGAACAACTGAAATTAGTGGAAGCGATTTTAGTCTATACGGCAACAGAAGAAAAGATTGAAGCAAACAGTGAGCTATCCGTCACGTTCGTGACGAATGATGAGATTCAGCAAATCAATCGGGAATGGCGCGGGAAAGATCAAGCGACGGATGTCATCTCGTTTGCGATGGATGAGCTCGGAGAAGACGAGATTGATTTTGAATTGCTTGAAGATGAGCCTGTTGTTCTCGGCGATCTGATCATTTCAGTGGAACGCTGCCGTGAGCAGGCTGCGGAATACGGGAATCATTTTGAACGGGAACTTGGATTTCTCGCTGTTCACGGCTTCCTGCATCTTCTCGGTTACGACCATATCGAAAAAGCAGATGAAGACATCATGACGAAGCGTCAGGAGGAAATCCTGCATCACTTTGAACTGTACCGAGGAAAATTGTGAAGACGTGGTGGTTACCTTTCACCCATGCGATGAACGGGATTCGTCAGGCGGTGAAGGAAGAACGGCATATGAAAGTCCATTTTACGATTGGACTGATTGTCTTGGCGGTTGCCCTGTATTTACCGCTGACATGGATGGAACGGGCGATTTTATGTTTAACGATCGGTGCGGTTCTCAGTGCGGAAATGTTCAATACCGCCTTTGAGCGGACTGTCGATCTCGTTACGGAAGAATGGCACCCGCTTGCAAAAGCGGCAAAGGATATCGCAAGCGGAGCAGTTCTTGTGTTGGCGCTTACATCAGTTGCGATTGCACTATGCATCTTCGTTCCATATTTGGTACAATAAGAATCCGGCCTTTTTTAGGCCAATACCGTTCCTAAAAGGGGAAAAATGACATGAAAACAGAACAATTACTCGAACAAGCTAAAATCGCACGCGAAAAAGCGTATGTTCCATATTCAAAGTTCCAAGTCGGAGCAGCTCTGCTCACGAAAGACGGACAGGTTTTCCATGGCTGTAATATCGAAAATGCAGCATATGGTCTTTGCAACTGTGCTGAGCGGACAGCAATCTTCTCAGCGTGGGCACAAGATGCACGGGAGTACGCAGCGATGGCTGTCGTAGCCGATACAGAAGGACCTGTCGCACCGTGCGGCCAATGCCGTCAAGTATTGTTTGAAATGTGTGACGCGGATATGCCGGTTTACTTAACGAACCTGACGGGTGACGTCACGGAAACGACGGTTGGTGCGCTCTTACCGGGTGCATTTACGAAGGGAGATCTTCATGTTTAAAGAAGGATTTAAATCAGGATTCGTTTCGATTATCGGTCGTCCAAACGTTGGGAAATCGACGTTCTTAAACCGAGTTATCGGACAAAAAATCGCCATCATGTCGGATAAGCCACAAACGACACGGAATAAGATTCAAGGTGTCTATACGACAGATGACGTGCAAACGATTTTCATCGATACACCGGGAATTCATAAACCGAAACATAAACTCGGAGACTTCATGATGAAAGTCGCGACGAATGCGTTACGCGAAGTCGACGCGATTCTCTTTATGATCAATGTGACGGAGCCGAAAGGAAAAGGCGACGAATTCATCATTGAGAAGTTAAAGGATTTGGATACACCGATCATCCTTGTCATGAACAAGGTCGACTTGATTCATCCGAATGATATTCCGCCGATCATCGAATCGTATCAAAATGAATTGAACTTCGCAGCAGTCGTTCCGATTTCTGCTCTTCAAGGTAATAACGTCGAACCATTGCTACAAGAAATCTCGAAGATTTTACCGGAAGGTCCGATGTATTATCCGGCGGATCAGATCACTGATCACCCGGAACGTTTCATCATTTCAGAAATGATTCGGGAGAAAGTCCTGCAAAAGACACGTGACGAAGTACCGCACTCGATTGCTGTCGCCATTGATCAAATCAAGACACGTGAAGACGGAAACATGGTCGATATTCACGCAACCATTTTGATCGAACGGGATTCACAAAAAGGAATCATCATCGGAAAACGCGGTGCCCTGTTAAAAGAAATCGGTTCAGAAGCCCGGACGGATATCGAGATGTTACTCGGAACGAAAGTTTACTTGAACCTGTGGGTGAAAGTTCAAAAAGACTGGCGCAATAAAGCCGGTCAATTGCGTGAACTTGGATTCCGCGACGACGAGTATTAAGCGATGATTGATAAGGCGGAAGGGCTTGTTTTACGGACGGTCGTGTATGGTGAATCGAATAAAATCATTACACTGTTAACGCGTGAATATGGCAAGCTCGCCGTCATGGCCCGTGGTGCTAAAAAACCCGGCAGCCGTTTTAACGCAGCGAGCCAGCCGTTCGTCCGAGCGATTTATGTCTACCCGCGTTCGCGGGGTCTCGGTCAATTGAAATCAGCAGATGTCATCACAGGGTATTCAAAGATTCGTCAGGACGTCTTTTTGATGGCTTATGCGATGTACCTCCTTGAACTGGCGGACAAAGCACTTGATGAACGGGTGCCGCAACCGGCACTGTATGATTTGTTCGTCGATGGTCTTGAGGCAATGGATGAAGGGCTCGATCCGGATGTCGTGTCCTTTATAGTGGAACTCCGCTTACTGCGTCATCTGGGAATCGCACCGCACTTAAATGGCTGTACGGTTTGCGGCAGTGTGGAAGCACCGTTCGCCTTCTCATTGAACCACGGTGGTTTGCTTTGCAGACGACACCGTCAGGAAGATGAACATGCTGTTTCTTTGACGGAATCCGTGGCCAAGATGCTGTATGTTTTTTCTGTGTATGATTTTTCCCGGATCGGGACAGTCGATGTGAAGCCGGAGACGAAACGTTTGTTGCGTCAAATCATGGATGCCTACATGGAACGGTACAGCGGACTCCGCCTCCGTTCAAAACGGGTTCTCGATCAATTGCTGAATCTTGGAGACGATTGACAGATACGCCGTACGTTCGGTAGAATAAGTGCGGAAGAACTAACTAAACGAACACGATGAGAAAAAGGAGTAACACCTGATGTTCAGTCAAGCGATTTCGGGATAGTGCGAGCCGGAAATGAAGCAGGTGTGAACGGCATTTTTGAGTGTTCCTGATCAAAGAGTGGCATGCGGACGCATGCAAGTAGGGTGGAACCGCGGGCTCGTCTCGTCCCTATGTACAACCTTGTTGTACATAGGGACGTTTTTGCGTTCCCGCATAAATTTGGAGGTGGAAGTCTTGAAGATGACAGTACAGGAAATGATCTTAACACTGCAAAAATTTTGGGCTGAGCAAGGGTGCTTGACGATGCAGGCCTATGACGTCGAGAAAGGTGCCGGAACAATGAATCCGATGACATTTTTACGGAGTCTTGGACCAGAACCATGGAACGTCTGTTATACAGAACCATCACGCCGTCCGGCGGATGGACGTTACGGGGAAAACCCGAACCGTTTGTATCAACATCACCAGTTCCAAGTCATCATGAAGCCGTCGCCGGACAACATTCAGGAGCTGTACTTACAAAGTCTTGAACTGCTCGGGATTAATCCGCTTGAACATGATATTCGTTTCGTTGAAGACAACTGGGAAAACCCGACGTTCGGTGCAGCCGGACTCGGATGGGAAGTCTGGTTAAACGGAATGGAAATTACACAGTTCACATACTTCCAACAAGTCGGTGGGATTGAATGTAATCCGATTGCCGTTGAAATCACATACGGAATCGAACGCCTCGCGTCGTATATCCAGGATGTCGAAAGTGTCTTTGATTTGGTTTGGACAGACGGCTTTAAATACGGCGATATTTTCTATCAACCGGAATTCGAACATTCGAAGTACACGTTTGAGACATCGGATGTCGATCTCTTGTTCACATTGTTCGATCAGTATGAAAAAGAAGCGAACCGAGCACTCGATGAGAACCTGGTCTTCCCAGCGTATGACTACATCTTAAAATGTTCTCATACGTTTAATCTGCTGGATGCCAAAGGAGCGATTTCCGTTACGGAACGGACTGGGTTCATTCACCGCGTCCGGAACATGTCGCGCCGTTGTGCGCAAAGCTTCATCGAAGAACGGGAACGTCTAGGCTTCCCATTGATTAAATCGAAAGCTGGTGAATCGCATGCATGAGTTATTACTTGAAATCGGTCTTGAAGAAATGCCGGCCCGTTTTGTCTTACAATCCGAGACACAATTAAAAGAACGTGTGACGACATTTTTAAATGAAGCACGCATTACGTTCGATACGATTGAGTCGTTTTCAACTCCACGTCGTTTAGCCGTTCTCGTAACCGGAATGTCTGAACGTCAGACGGACTTAGAAGAGACGCTCAAAGGACCGGCGAAGCGGATTGCTCAGGATGAAGACGGCAACTGGACAAAAGCCGCACAAGGATTTGCGCGCGGTAAAGGTTTGACAACGGATGATCTGTTCCTTCAAGAAGAAAAGGGTGTGGAGTATATCTTCGCGACCCGCAAAGAGTCGGGACAAGAAACAGCAACACTTCTGCCGGGATTGAAACAAATCGTCGAAGCGATGTCGTTCCCGAAAAACATGCGTTGGAGCACACAATCGTTACGCTACATGCGTCCGATTCGTTGGATGATCGCCTTACTGGACGATCAAGTAATTCCGTTTGAAGTGGCAGATGTGGCAACCGGGCGGACGTCACGCGGACACCGTTTCCTCGGACAGGATATTACGATTTTACGACCGAACGCCTACGTCGAAGCGCTGGCGGGAGAACATGTCATCGCCAGTTATGAACAGCGTCGTCAGCTGATTGAAGAGCAAATTCAACAGCTCAGTGAACAAGAAGGCTTTGAAGTCCCGATTGATCCGGCGTTGCTTGAAGAAGTCACGAATCTCGTCGAATACCCGACAGCATTATTCGGAGCATTTGACGAAGCTTATCTCGAACTTCCGGAAGAAGTCCTCATTACGACGATGAAGGAACACCAGCGTTACTTCCCGGTTAAAAAAGACGGGACGTTACTCCATTATTTCGTTACGGTCCGTAACGGGAATGCGACACATATCGAGAATGTGGCCCGCGGAAATGAGAAAGTCATCCGGGCACGTCTTGCCGATGCCCAGTTCTTCTATGAAGAAGATAAAAAAGCCGACATCGATGCCCAGGCAGCGCGACTTGATAAAATCGTCTTCCATGAAAAACTTGGAACGACAGGTGAAAAAGTTCGTCGTGTGCGTGAGATGGCTTTACAGTTGGCGGAACGATTTAATGCCGATTCGACGAAAGTCGAGCGGGCGGGAACGATTTATAAATTCGATCTCGTCAGCCAGATGGTATATGAATTTACAGAACTGCAAGGGATGATGGGCGAACGTTACGCCAACATGAAAGGCGAAGACGTTGAAGTCGCGGCAGCAATCCGGGAACACTACTTACCGCGCTTTGCCGGAGATGAAAGTCCAAGCACACCAACCGGTACGGTATTAGCGGTTCTTGACAAAATGGACAGTGTGGGCGGCTTCTTCGGTGTCGGTATGATTCCAAGCGGTTCTGCTGATCCGTATGCCTTACGCCGTCAGGCACAAGGAATCGTTCAGATTCTTTCGGACCGTCAGATTGAGATGACGTTGTCGGAACTGATTGATTTCGTCGTATCTGCTCAATTAAAAGCAGGTCTTTATCAAGCAGATGCAGAAACAGTTAAAGCAGCAATGGAAGACTTCTTTAATCAGCGTTTGAAGTTCCGCCTGTCGGAAAAAGGATATCGTCATGATGTCATCGAAGCGGCTCTTGATCCGAAGCTGACGGTCGAAGCCAATGAAAAACGGGCATCGATGCTTGAACAGGCCACACAACAACCAACCTTTAAGAAGACCGTGGAGCAACTCAGCCGTGTCTTAAACATCTCGAAAAAAGCCGAAACGGTTGTTGCAGTAAACCCGGCGCTCTTTGAAAATGATGCCGAACGTGACTTGCATGAACAAATCGAGCAACTGATTCCGAAAGTCGAAGCCGCTGTACAAGCTTCTGACTATGACCAGGCGATTCAAGTCCTTGAATCGAGTGTTCCGGCCATCACGGCTTATTTTGACGGAACGATGATCATGGCGGATGACGAAGCAGTTCGCACGAATCGTCTCAGCGAGATGAAACGATTTGCGACGGCAATCGAACAAGTCGCACGATTCAATGCACTCACTTTAGTGTGAATAAAGGACGGATGAGCCGATGAAGTTAAATGAACGGCAGAAAAAAATACTCCAAATCGTCAAAGAAAACGGTCCGATCACAGGAGAGCAGATTGCATCTGAACTCTCCTTGACACGGGCGACCCTGCGTCCGGACTTATCCATTTTGACGATGACTGGAATGCTGGAAGCACGTCCACGCGTCGGTTATATGTATGTCGGTAAAAAAAATACCTCCATGTTACATGAAAAATTGGATACGTTGACCGTTGGCGAATTCATGTCTTCTGCGAAAGTCATTCATGAGGGGATGACGGTTTATGATGCGATCGTCCATTTGTTCCTCGAAGACGTCGGTTCGTTGTTCGTCGTCGGAAAAGATCATGCGTTAGTCGGTGTCCTGTCACGTAAAGATTTTTTACGGGCGGCAATCGGGAATCAGGAGTTGGACTCGTTACCGGTTAACATCATCATGACACGGATGCCGAATCTGACGGTTTGTGAGAAATCAGAGACGTTGATTGGAGCAGGGATGAAACTCATCGAAAAACAGATCGATTCCATGCCGGTCGTCGAACAGGTCGACGGGATCTTAAAAGTCGTCGGACGGATGACAAAGACGAACATGACGAAAGTATTGGTCGCGTTGACACGAGATGAAGAACTTTAAGAGGAGGTTCGCAGATGAGACAACGTATTTATGTAGTGAGTGACTCGGTCGGTGAGACGTGTGAACTGGTCGTACGGGCAGCAGCGATCCAGTTTCCGGAGCAAGCGATTGAAACGGTCCGGATTCCATTCGTGGACGACGATCAGGTCATTTACGATTTAGTGTTACATGCAAAAGAAGAGCAGGCGACAATCGTCTACACGATCGTTCATGCCACCCATCGCCGGCTTCTTGCGGAAACAGCACAAGCCCATCAAGTTAAGGCAATCGATTTACTCGGACCGTTACTGGATACGATGGAGGGGCGTCTCGGGATGCAGCCGAAAGAAGAACCGGGACTGATTTATCGGTTGGATGAAGAGTATTTCCGGAAAATTGAAGCCGTTGAATTTGCCGTGAAATATGATGACGGTCGCGATCCGCGCGGCATCAAACGGGCGGATATCGTTCTGATTGGTGTATCACGCACCTCGAAGACTCCGCTCTCTCAGTACTTGGCGCTGAAACGGTATAAAGTGGCGAATGTACCGCTCGTTCCGGAATCGATTCCACCGGAAGAACTGTTTGATATTCCAAAAGAAAAATGTTTTGGATTATTGATTTCTCCAGAGAAGTTGATTGATATCCGGATGGAACGGCTGCGGTCGCTTGGACTGAAACCGGAAGCGGCGTACGCACAGATGGATCGAATCAACCGTGAACTCGATTATGCGAAAAAACTGTATGACCGGATCGGCTGTCAAGTCATCGATGTGACGAACAAAGCGGTTGAGGAAACGGCGAATCTCATTTTGACAGGAATTTCCGGCAAATCACATGACTAGTAAAGTATGGTTTCACGTAGTATACTAATCTAGCTGCTTAATGAGATGATGCAAATTTTCTAATGAAACGGAACGAGTATTCGTTCCGTTTCATTGCGGGTATATGTATATAAACGTTCGAAAGGAGAGGTGACCAATTGAAACGGCTTCCTGACGAATTGGTTGACCAAGTCCGACAAGCAACGGATATCGTTGAATTGATATCAGAACGTGTAGAATTAAAAAAACAAGGGAATCGTTATTCAGGGTTATGTCCATTTCACTCTGAAAAATCCCCTTCTTTTTCTGTTTCTCCGGATAAAGGCATGTATTATTGTTTCGGATGTGGAGCGGGTGGAAACGCCATTACTTTTGTCATGGAGACGGAAGGGATGAGTTTTCCGGAAGCGGTCGTCAAGCTGGCGGATCGAACAGACATCAAGTTACCGGAATTTGAACGGTCTGATCAAACGGAGTCAACACCCGATCAGGAAAAGAAATACCGAATGCGGGAAGCGCATCGGATTGTGGCGGATCTGTACCATGAAGTCATGTTGCAGACAGCCGCTGGTGACGCCGGAAGAGAATACCTTGAACAGCGGGGCATCCAAGAATCCGCGATGCGGGAGTTTAAACTCGGTTACGCACCGGATCAAGACCGGTTTACGGTGGATTCATTGGCACGGCGTAACTTCGACTTGGATGAGATGGTCGAAGCAGGACTGATTTCTATAGGCAGAGATGGCGATTACCGCGATCGATTCAACGGACGGGTCGTATTTCCAATTTCAGATCGTGATGGCACGATTGTTGGATTCAGTGGTCGCTCCATTGACGGAAGAGACCCGAAATATGTCAATACAGCGGAAACCCCTCTTTTTAATAAAAGCGAATTGCTGTTTGGTTTCGCACAGGCGCGTGGTGCCATGCGAAAAAATAAGCAAGTTGTGTTGGTGGAAGGGAATTTAGATGTTGTACGTGTCGCTCAAGCGGGTATACCCTATACGGTAGCTTCTCTCGGGACGGCACTGACTCCTGTACATGCTCAAAATTTAGGGAGAATCGTCGATGAAGTCATAGTTTGTTATGACGGAGACAAAGCGGGACGTGCCGCGACACTAAAAGCATTACGCTTATTAGAGGATGTTGCGGTCGATTGTTCTGTGATTCGTCTTCCGGATGGAGAAGACCCCGATTCTTTTATCGGCGCACAATCGGAAGAGACCTTTCTTCGTGTCATCGAGCAGGAACGGATTTCAAGCCTTGAATTCAAATCTTTTTATTTTCGCCAAGGAAAAAACCTTCGATTAGAAGGAGAACGGGTCCGTTATATTGAAACTATGCTTGAGGAGATTGGTCGAACGTCCAATCCATTGTTACGCGATATCTATTTAGGGAAACTGGCGGAAGAGTTTCACTTGTCGAAAGAATCCCTGTTGTCGCAAGTTAAGCCGTTGCAACTGCAACAAGCTAAACCGAAACAAGAGCGGCGGCAAGAGACGCAAGTCGTGACCTCTTCTCCTCAAGACCGGACCTTCTCGAATTGGAAACGAGCTGAACGTTTTCTGCTTGCTTATATGATTCGTTCCGAGGAAGTGGGTCTTGAGGTACGTGATCAGCTTGGTGTGGCGTTTAATGATCCGGCTCATCAGTTGATTGCAGGGAAACTATATGAATTTTACGGAACAAACACCCCAGCGGATCCCGATCGTTTCCTGACGATGCTCCACGATGCATCGCTTCAGCGGATCGTGGCGGATCTAGAGTTTATGTTAATGCCGGAATACGATCCGGATTTATTGAGTCATTATATTCGTGCCGTTCAAAATGAACGACAACGACGGACGCTGGACGAAGAAAAGTCACAGTTAAGTCAACAAACAGATATCCGTGCTCAAGCGGAGCTAATGCAGGCGATCATCGAACGGAAACGGCGTTTGAAAGATCGATGACCTGTTGCATGATGTGGAAGGAGTGTATGGTTCGATGGCAGAAAAAGCAAGATCAGAAGCAGAAATACTCCGTCTCGCGAAGGATGAACTAATCGCGCTCGGACACAAGAATGGTGAACTATCGCATCAAAAAATCGAGGATAAACTCAGTTCGTTTGAATCGATGGATGCACAACAATTCGAAGAATTCCTTCAACTGCTCGAAACTGAAGGCATCAAGGTCAACAATGACGGAACGGGTGATGACAAGGAAGAAGCGGATTTAAACGATCTTTCGGTCCCACCGGGCGTCAAAATTAATGACCCGGTCCGGATGTACTTGAAAGAAATCGGCCGTGTCGATCTGTTGAATGCAGAAGATGAAGTCGAACTCGCAAAACGAATCGAACAGAATGATGAAGAAGCCAAGAAGCGTTTAGCGGAAGCGAACTTACGCCTTGTCGTTTCGATTGCGAAGCGTTATGTCGGTCGCGGCATGCTGTTCCTTGATTTGATCCAAGAAGGAAACATGGGACTGATCAAAGCAGTTGAAAAGTTTGACTATACAAAAGGCTATAAATTCTCGACGTATGCGACCTGGTGGATTCGTCAGGCAATCACACGTGCAATTGCCGACCAAGCACGGACGATCCGGATTCCGGTTCATATGGTTGAAACGATCAACAAACTGATCCGTGTCCAACGTCAGTTACTTCAGGATTTAGGACGTGAACCGACTCCGGAAGAGATTTCGAAAGAAATGGAAATCACACCGGAAAAAGTACGCGAGATTTTGAAGATTGCACAAGAACCGGTATCGCTCGAGACACCAATCGGGGAAGAGGACGATTCACATCTCGGAGACTTCATTGAAGACCAAGATGCGACAGCTCCTCAAGATGCGGCTGCGTATGAGTTGTTAAAAGAACAGCTTGAAGATGTCCTCGATACGTTGACGGACCGTGAAGAAAATGTCTTGCGCCTTCGTTTTGGTCTAGACGATGGTCGGACGCGGACACTTGAAGAAGTCGGGAAAGTATTTGGCGTTACACGTGAACGGATTCGTCAGATTGAGGCGAAAGCGTTACGGAAATTACGTCATCCAAGTCGTTCAAAACGTCTAAAAGATTTCCTCGATTAATTCAAAGTGTGAAGAAAATATGAAATTTTAGTGAGAAGGGAGAAAAAGTTTTGTTTTTTTCTTCCTTCTCTGTTTTTTTTACAGTAGAATAGTAACGGGGAATACCATTCAGTCACCAACTTGGTTGGGTATAGAATATGGGGGGGAATCCAAATGCGTAATCCGTTAGTACCGTTCGCATCGATTGCGATCATCGCCATCATCGCCATGATTTCATTGTCATACTTTGGGGTCGATCAGGTAAAACAAGCTGAAAAAGGTCCATCAACAGCTGAAATGAAGCCGGAAGATCTGTTTGCATCTAAAGGATGTACCGGATGCCACGGTGGAAATCTTGAAGGTGGAGTCGGTCCGAACTTAACAAAGATCGGTTCGAAGCTGAAAGAAGAAGAAATTAAAGAAATCGCTATGAACGGTAAAGGGCAAATGCCTGGCGGTCTTGCGAACGACGAAGAAGCCGCTGCTTTAGCAAAATGGCTTGCTGCAAAGAAATAAGCGAATCAACATCCGTCTCTTCTCCGAGATGGATGTTTTTTTGTGGTGATTTTAATCAAGTCGACGGTTTCTTTTTTTCGCCAAGTCCGCTATTTTTAAATGAGAACATGAATCAGGAAGGATGAAAGACATGCAAACGAACGTCATACTCGATCAACGTTTACAAAAGGTTGTATCTTATATTCCACAAGGGGCGGTACTCGCGGACATCGGATCCGATCATGCTTTTGTGCCTTGCTACTGTCTCCAACAAAACTTGATTGAACGCGCGATTGCCGGTGAAGTCAACGTCGGACCGATGGAAGCGGCGCAAGGACAGGTTGCGCTTGTCCAATTGGAAGATAAAATCGATGTCCGCCTTGGGAGTGGTCTGACGGTCTTGACACCGGGAGAAGTGACGGCGGTAACGATTGCCGGAATGGGCGGTACGTTGATTGCTTCGATTTTGGAAGAAGGTAAAAATCACTTATCCGGAGAAGAACGGCTGATTCTCCAACCGAATGTTGATGCGGTCGATGTACGGAAATGGTTGCTCGCGAACGGCTATGCTCTGCTTTCGGAAGCAATTGTTAAAGAAAATGAGAAAATTTATGAAATTCTTGTCGCAGAAAAAGGAGAAGAATCTTTATATTCGGACGATAGCGAACAGCGGGACTGGGAATTGTATTTTGGTCCGCAATTGACACGGGAAAAAGCACCGGCATTTATTGAAAAGTGGCAGACGGAACAGCAAAAGCGGCAATACATCTTGGAACAGATGCAACGCGGAAATGATTCGGACGTCTTACAGGAGAAAATGGCGAACATCGAACGGCTGATTGAAAAAATGAAAGAGGTGACGAACTGATGGCAAACGGTCAACAAGTCATCGAACAATTTGAGACATTTGCGCCGAAAAAATTTGCCTTTGAAGGCGATCCGATTGGCTTACAAATTGGAACACTTAACAAAAAGGTCAAGCGGGTCCTTGTTACGTTAGATGTGCTTGAATCTGTCGTGGACGAAGCAATTGAAAAACAAATCGATTTGATCATTGCCCATCATCCGCCGATTTTTAGCAAATTACCAAAAGTGACAGATCAATCAGCAGCGGGTCGTATCGTCATGAAATGTATCAAACACGACATCGCTGTCTACGCCGCCCATACAAACCTGGATGTCACACAAGGCGGCGTGAATGATCTGATGGCAACGGCATTAGGACTCACGGATACAACGGTTCTCGTTCCGTCATTCGAAAACACCCTCTATAAACTCGTTGTCTTCGTTCCTGAATCTGCCGTGGAAGAGGTCTCGAAAGCGTTAGGGCGAGCAGGAGCAGGCCATATCGGAGCATACAGCGATTGTCAGTTCCATACGACGGGAACCGGACAATTTAAAGCAACGGCGGAAGCGAATCCGTATGTAGGACAACCGGGCCAACTAGAACATGTCAAAGAAGTGCGGATTGAAACGATTGTCACGGAATTAAACCAAAAGCAGGTCATTCGGGCAATGAAACAAGCTCATCCGTATGAGGAAGTTGCGTATGACGTGATACGTCAAGAGCTTACAGCTCCGTCTCTCGGACTCGGACGGATTGGCCGGTTAGAAGAAGCTGTTCCGTTGAAGACGTTTGCCGAGCAGGTACGATCAGCTTTTGGCGTCGAGAACTTACGGTTTGTCGGGGATGAGAATCGATTGGTTCAAAAAGTGGCAGTATTAGGAGGAGACGGCAATAAATATGTTTCGACGGCAGCCTTTGCCGGAGCAGATGTATTGGTGACGGGTGATTTATATTTCCATGTCGCACACGATGCAATGGCACTCGGGCTTGCCGTAGTTGATCCCGGCCACCATGTCGAGTCGGTCATGAAACAGGGTGTCGTTGACCTGCTGACAGAACGGTTTGAAAAACAGAACATCAAAGATGTCGAATTGTTTGTGTCAGAGACGAATACAAATCCGTTTCAATTCCTATGAAAAAAGATTCCCGACCGTCAAATACGGTCGGGAATCTTTTTTTAAAGAATTTTAACTTTTGGTAAGATACGGCGCAGTTCGAGGAATGGCGTCTTATCATGTGTGCTGATATCGGCAGGATCATACTGTTGTAAGAAGTCGATGACTTTTTTAGTGATCGGCGTCGGCGTTGAAGCACCAGACGTTACACCGACCTGGTTGACTCCGTCGAGCCACGATAGATCGAGTTCCGTTAAATCACCGATCCGGTGAGCCGGCGTTGCGGCAATATCGAATGAAACTTGTGCCAAGCGATTCGAGTTGTTGGAACGCGGATCGCCGACGACGATGACGAGATCGCAATCACCGGCTTGTTCGGCAACAGCTTCCTGCCGGACTTGCGTCGCATTACAAATTTCATTGTGTACTTCGACGTGCGGATACTTTTTACGGACGTGTTCCATTAATGCCTGAACGTCCCATTGGCTCATCGTCGTTTGGTTCGTCACGATGATTTTTTTGTCGGCCAGGTGAGCCGGCAACGCTTCGATGTCTTCGACTTTTTCAATCAAGTGAACATGTTCCGGCGCGACACCAACGGCGCCTTCCGGTTCCGGGTGACCGTGTTTGCCGACATAAATGACTTCATAATCATCCGCGACGACACTGCGGATCAAGTCATGTGTCCGGGTGACGTCCGGACACGTCGCATCGACGACAGTCAGTTTTTTCTCGGCAGCGCGGGCATAGACAGCCGGCGAAATCCCGTGTGCTGTAAAGATGACGGTTCCTTCTTTGATGGTTTCGAGTGCTTCCAAGCGGTCGGGACCGTCTACGGTCAACACACCCATCCGTTCGAATTCACGCGTGACGTGTGCATTATGGACAATCATGCCCAGGATATGAATTGGTCGTGGCAAGTTATCGTTTAGTGCAGCTTGTTGAGCAAGCTTCATTGCATCAACAACACCGTAACAATAACCACGGGGACTGATTTTTTTAACAAGCATAGTCTAAATTCTCCTTTTGTATGGAAAGAATGATTATTTAGAGTGTACCATTGATTCAAGTTGAATGAAAATAGAGGAGTCTGCCGAAAGAGAATATCATGATATACTAATTGAGTTGTCTAGAAATAAGGGAGGGGTGAAAAGATGGAGACGAAAAAGATGATGCGGTCCTATTTTTTCCAAATCACGGCTGTTTTATTTATTATTATTTGTCTTGTCATCTCGGCACTTGCCTTTACAGCAGACCGTGTCACGATTTCGCGAGTCGAACAGCAGACAGAAAAACAGAGTGAAAAAAGTGTCGAAGTCTCAAGTAATGCATTACGAGACAGCGTCGGGAACTTACATGAAAAAATTATGAGCCTTCAATTAAATGTCACGAATATGGACAATCTTGATCGAGCCATCCGTGATACGAATTTGCTGGATATCGATACCGGATTTAAGAGTTTCTTTTATTATGACCGTAAAACGGATAAAATCACCTGGTTTTCGAGTGAAGACCGGCGTATTCCGGATGCGGATATTCGCCGGGATGATTCTTTTTCACAAGCTTTGACGAGCACGGATTTTCATATGAGTCCGCGGTATGACATAGCGAACGATTCTCTGACGTATATGTATGTTTCTGTTCGAAACGGCAATGAGCGGGTCGGGGTCTTCGGCGGCGGACTCAGTCTCATGAATTCCATCGTTTTCCGCAACTCACTGGAATCATTTGATGATGATACGATGGCTTATTTATTCAACAGTCAGGGAGAGCCGCTCGCAACCTCGAAAAATCTTGTGACCGATCAAGAGCGTCTGTTGAGTCAAAGTGTGGTTGACCGGGCTTTTAAAAGTACAAAGCCATACGAAATCTTTAGTACGAATAAAGATATGTACTATTTCGCACGTGATTTGAAAGTGACGGATTGGAAGATATTAGTACGGACACCTCGGAGTGTCTTTTATGAACCGGTGTATACGACGCGGCAACAATATTTGGTCATTGCGGCACTCACGCTGGTCCTGAGTCTGATTGTCGGGTATTTGATGTCCCGTCAACTGACCGCACCTCTATTGGAACTTGTTCAAAAAATCGAAAAAAGTACTACGCCTCAACCGATCACTTTGGAGCGATCCGGTTCCAATGAAATCAAGACGTTGGTTTCCGCCTACAACGAGTATGCGCAACGGATGGAACATGCGCGGGTTGAACAGTTGAGTCAGCAACAGGTTATCTTACATCAGGAGAAACTGGCCTCACTCGGACAACTGGCCGCAGGAATTGCGCATGAAATCCGCAACCCGTTGACACCGGTCAAGATGGCGTTGCAACTGCTGTCGGAAGAAAAACAAAATAATCCGGATATGATGAATATCGCCTTGTCCGAACTGGACCGAGCCAATCAGTTGATCCAGACGATGCTCGATTTATCCAAAAATGATAAAACGACGCTGGCGATGGCACAGATTGATATGAAAAAAATGATGGAAAAGTTAACGTTTATCCTCGAATCGAAATCGCACCCT
The DNA here is from genome assembly GCF_040549175.1 of Exiguobacterium sp. PvP048. Lineage (NCBI taxonomy): Bacteria > Bacillati > Bacillota > Bacilli > Caryophanales > Exiguobacterium > Exiguobacterium sp. PvP048. The sequence continues at coordinate 151,727 of NZ_JBEPSU010000002.1, forward strand.
TACGAAGTGGACTGTAAGATTTATACACCGGCACATATGCCGCCGTTGTATGCTTCGGAAAACGGATTGTTGCAAGTGTTATCGAATTGTATCGGAAACGCACTGGATGCCGTCGAATCAAAAGGAACGGACGGAATTTGTCACGTTCACCTTCATGTCTATCCGGATCAGTTTGTGTTTATCGTCCAGGATAATGGTGTCGGAATGGACGAATATCAGATTCAGATGCTCGGTCAGGCGTTCAATACGTCGAAGATTAATGGCAACGGGTTAGGGTTGTTCATGTCCAATCAAATCGTCCGTCAGCATAACGGGCGAATCGAAGTCGACAGCAAGATGGGCGTCGGTACGACCGTACAACTCTTTTTCCCGAGACGGGAGGAGCAGGCATGAGGTTCAATAAGTCCTGGTTGTTGGTCTTAATCATTTGGATTGCATCCGTCCTCGTCATTTCCAATCTATTTGTCCAAAAGGAAACCAGTCCTAAACGGAATATCGTTGGATTTACGATTGTTAACGACAAACATGAATTTGCACAGCGGTTGATCAATGCCTTTAAAGCGGAAGCGAAAGCAAATAAATATGAAGCACTAGTAGCGACGTCACAAAATTCCCGAATCAGTGAACGGGAACAGATTTTAGAGTTCGTTAATTTGAAGGTCGATGCCATCTTCATCACGACACTCGATGATGTTTATATCGGAAGTGCGATTGAAGAAGCTAAGAAAGCAGGGATTCCTGTATTTGCGATCGATCGCATGATTCGCTCGGATGCGGTCGTCAGTTCGATTACCTCCAATAATCAAATGATCGGAGAACAACTGGCTTCCTATATTAAGAATGAGTTGATTAAGCAGACCGGTCGATCAACGGGGCGTATCGTTGAAATTACAGGTACGGCAAATGTCTATACGACAAACGAACGACACCGGGGATTCTTGAAAGGAATCGAAAATGAGCCGACACTTTCCATCGTCGATTCGGTCAGCGGAAACTACGATCCGGTCACATCCGAACGTGTCATGCGGCAAGTAATTGACTCCGGAATTCCGTTTGATGCAGTCTACTGTCACAATGACGATATTGCGATGGGTGTCCTCGAAGCATTGAAAAAAGCAAAGATTTCCGGAAAAATAGTTGTCGGAATCGATGGGAATCGTGCTATATTAGAAGCTGTTGACATGAAATCGATGGACGCAACAGTCGTCCAGTCCGCTGAAGAGATGATGAAAGTCGCCTTCAGCGCGTTGAAGCTTCATACGAAAAACAAAAAAATTCCCGATCGTTTCTATACGTATTCATATTTGTATGACGGTAGTAGACCAATACCCATGTTGAACTAAAGAAATAGATGGTGAAGGCGGACGATTCGCCTTTAATTGTTAAAGAGTAGAGAAAGGATGGTGACAAATATGAATGGATTCAGCCATTTCGATTTGCACCCGTTCGTCGTCGAAGCACTCGAAGACGCACGTATTAAAAAACCAACCGATATTCAATCCCGGATCATTCCGGCAGCGCTCAAAGGGCGGGATATCATTGGACAATCACAGACAGGGACAGGGAAAACATTATCGTTCCTCTTGCCGATCGTCCAAAATGTCAATCCGGAGCTTCAGGAAATGCAAGCCATCATCGTTGCACCAACGCGCGAACTGGCTTGGCAAATTCACGAGGAATTGAAATCGATCCTCGTCAAACAACCGGATTACATCAAGACAAGCCTGATCACAGGCGGCATGGACCGTGAACGTCAAATCGGCCGTGTCAAAGTCTCACCGCAAATCGTCATCGGAACACCGGGACGAATTTTGGATCTCTTTAAAGAGCAAGCTTTGAAACCACACTTCGTCAAACACTACATCATCGATGAAGCGGATCAGATGCTTGATATGGGATTCTTGCCGGAAGTCGACCGGATTGCTCAAGCACTTCCTGAGAAGTTACAGATGATGGTCTTCTCTGCGACGATTCCGGAAAAACTGCAACCGTTCCTGAAAAAGTACATGAACAATCCGCGTTATGCACACGTCGATCCAAAACAACAGACGGCGAAAAAAATCGTTCATCATACGGTTCCGGTCAAACACCGCGATCGTTCTGATTTGACGTTGAAACTGGCGAAAGCTCTTAATCCGTATATCTGTCTCGTCTTTACGAACACAAAAACGGAAGCAATCGAACTCGAAGCTCTCTTCCTTGAAGCGGGACTCAACGTCGGTTCGCTTCATGGTGACTTACCGGCCCGCCGTCGGAAACAAGCCATCAAAGAAATCAACGAAGCGAAATATCAGTACGTCATCGTAACGGATCTCGCTGCTCGTGGTATCGATATCTCAGGCGTTTCCCACGTCATCAACCACGGGATTCCGAAAGATCTCGACTTCTACGTTCACCGTGTCGGTCGGACGGGTCGTGTCGATCAGGACGGATTGGCTTACACTTTATTTGAAGATCACGAAAATGGTTCGATCAACCGTCTCGAAGACCGCGGCATCGAGTTCATCAACGTTGATGTCAAGAGTGGTCAAGTCAGCGAAGTGAAAGAACGCCGTCGTGCTAAACCACACATGAAGACAGCCGTTTCGAAAACAGCCCACAGCCGTTTATCCGGTGAAGCGGCAAAAGCGAAAAAACGTGTCAAACCAGGCTACAAAAAGAAACACCAATATAAACTGAAAGAAACAGCAAAACGCGAACGGATCAAGGAACAACGTGGAATCGGACGCGCTGAACGTAAAGCAAACGCAAGTAAAAACAAATAATCCGTTTTCGGCGTTCAAGTTGAAGCTGAACGGTTTGAACAAAGTCTGCGATGTCATTCGTGGACTTTGTTTTTTAGTATCGCTAAAGGTTCTTGTTTTTTTCGACATTTGGTACACTAGAAGCAGAAGAAGGGTGGAATTTTTAATGAAAATCGGTTCACATGTATCGCTTTCAGGCAAAAAAATGTTACTCGGTGCGAGTGAAGAAGCAGCCTCTTACGGCGCAACAACTATGATGGTCTATACAGGAGCACCTCAAAATACACGACGGAAACCCATCTCGGATTTGCGGATTCCGGAAGCCTTACTGCACATGGAAGAAAACGGGATTGAAGAAATCGTCGTCCATGCACCATATATCATCAATTTAGGTAATACGACGAAGCCGGAAACGTTTGAATTGGCCGTTTCGTTTTTAGGAGAAGAAATCCGACGGGCGGAAGCACTCGAAAAAGCAAAACATATCGTGTTGCACCCCGGCGCACACGTAGGTGCCGGAGAAGAAGTCGGAATCAAACGAATCATTGAAGGCCTCAATGAAGTATTAACGGGAGACGAAAAAGTCAAAATCGCTCTTGAGACGATGGCCGGAAAGGGTTCCGAAATCGGGAAGACGTTCGAAGAAATTGCAGCAATCATTGCGGGGGTCACGCACAACGACCGTCTGTCCGTCTGTCTCGATACGTGTCACGTCCATGATGCCGGTTATGACCTGATTCATGACCTCGACGGAGTGTTGGAATCATTTGACCGGATCGTCGGCATCGATCGTCTCGGTGTGATTCATGTCAACGACTCGAAAAATATCCGCGGTGCTAAAAAAGACCGCCACGAAAATATCGGGTTTGGTGAAATCGGTTTTGATCCGTTGCATCGGATTGTCCATCACCGGGATTTAGCACATTTACCAAAAATTCTTGAAACACCTTATATCGGACTGGATCCGAAAAAGAAGGTCGCACCGTATCGTGAAGAGATTGCCATGTTACGTTCCGGAAACTTTGATGCCGAGTGGCGTTTGCCGCTGATCGGTACATCCATTTAAACGAGAGAGGTGTCTGCCGCGTGTGCCATCTATTAGTCATTGAAGAATCTGAATTTGCCTTACGTCAAGCGGTCGTCTTATATTACGAAACGAAAGAACCGTTTTATTTACCGGCGGAGCTAGCAGAAGGGGAAGAAGTCTTTTTGGCGACGAAAAATGGAATCGTTGCGTATGCCGAAGTTTTGTTCAGTGAATACACAACACGACCGGCAGATCCTCATTGGTTAACAGAAGCGGATGAACAAGAACGCACGTATGCCTGCCTGGATTTAATCAGCGTGGATTTACGACATCCACTGTTAGGATCGCCTTTAGCGGGATTACAGGTAAATCCCGGACAAACGGACCTTAAAGTCAGACAACGGTTGGTGGAAGCCTGGCAAGCCGGTCATTTTGAATCAGATGTGACAACGATTGATCAAGCAAAAAATCGCCGGATGGAACGTTTTCGCGAGCGAAATCATCTTGAGCCGCTAAAGGCGTGTTGTGAGATGTGTGGAAACACACAACGATCGATTCTCGAATGGCATGAGTATCACGGACACTTCAAGACACTTTGCCCGACGTGTCATCGGCTCGCGCATCAAGGAATTGAAAAAAGGGAAGACGTTGCCGCAACGTCAGATCATGCCTTACCTGAACAGTAAGTGCCTCAGTGGGTTTTCTTGAGGTGCTTACTGTTTTTTAGAGAGCGTCTCCATGATATAATCAAGACTGATAATTATTATCAGTGAAAATGGAGTAACTGAAAATGGAGTAACTGGGGGAAAAGGCATGACTGATTTAGCAATGATTCCGATTGGTAAACCTGTAGTGATGACAGATTTAAATAAAATAGAAGACCGACTCCGGAGACGACTGCTTGCTCTCGGATTTTATGAAGGATGTCCCATCGTCGTCAGAAGACGAGCCAGCTTTCAGGGTCCTTTGACAATAGAACAACGGGACCATCACCAAATGATTGCGATTCGCAAAAGTGATGCGAAAAACATCGGGGTGTTCTTACCATGACACAAAAAATCGCATTACTCGGAAATCCGAATACCGGTAAAACCTCCTTGTTTAACCGTTTGACCGGGTCATATGCCCATGTCGGAAACTGGTCCGGTGTGACGGTCGATAAAAAAGTCGGGAAATTACATGGAAACCGTGGACAATTGATTGATATGCCCGGTGTCTATGACTTAGATCCGTTATCTGCAGATGAAGCCGTCGTGGCACGTTTCTTGATGGAAGAGTCGTTTGACGGCATGATCAACATCATTGATGCGTCACAGTTGGAACGGAATTTGCAATTGACGGCTCAACTTTTGGAAATTGGAAAGCCGATTCAAATCGGGCTGAATATGATGGATGTCGCCCGTACTCGCGGTACGACGATTGATGCTGAAGCACTAGCGAAGGAACTCGGTGTCGATGTGTTTCCGATTGTCGCGCGGACGGGAGACGGCTGTGAAGTTTTGCTGTCATCGATTCCTGAAGCGGCAAAAAAATATACGCCGTTACGAATTGATTACGGACAGAAAACGGAACAGGCGATTACGGCGATCATCGAAATCGCCGATTTACAAGAACAGGAACGCTGGATGGCTGTTCAGTATTTAGCGGGAAATCGTGTCTTCGTAGAATATTTGGAGAAGAAATCCCCTCGAATCATCGAAGTGCGAAAAGAACTGGAACGTCAGCTTGGGCGATTCATCCATGCTCATATTACAGAGTGTCGGCGAAACTGGGCCGTTGCGATTCGTGCCGGTTCGGTCGTCGAAGAGAAATCAGACCGTAAGACATGGACGGACCGGATTGACGCCGTCGTCACCCATCCGATTCTCGGATTGCCGATTTTCTTTGCTGTCCTATACGTGCTGTTTCATGTGACATTTAACTGGATGGGGGCCCCGCTCTCCGATTTATTGGGAGCGTTTATCGAAGGACCGATTTCGACGGGAGTCGTCTTTGTTCTGACACAACTTGGTGCATCCGGATTCATTCAGGACTTGTTGATTGATGGTGTCATCGCAGGTGTCGGGGGTGTCCTGGTCTTCGTTCCGCAAATCTTTGTTCTGTTTTTCTTTATCTCGTTTTTGGAAGACTCGGGCTACATGGCGCGTGTCGCCATCGTCATGGACCGTTTCATGCAGATGGTCGGATTGAACGGGAAAAGTTTTATCCCGATGATCATTGGATTCGGGTGTAATGTTCCCGGTATCATGGCAGCACGGTCTGTAGAAGAAGAACGTGAACGACTCGTGACGATATTCATTTCACCGTTCATGTCATGTTCGGCTCGTTTGCCGATTTATGCCGTGTTCGCCGGAAGTTTTTTTGCAAGTAATCAAGCGATGATTGTTTTGTCACTTTATATTCTGGGAATCGTTTTAGCCTTGCTTGCAGCAAAAGTATTTTCGAAGGTTCTGGCAGCTGAAGAAGCGACCAGCTTGTTTTTAGTGGAACAACCGCCGTACCGTGTGCCGCAAGGATTGACACTATGGCGCAGCACGTGGCAAAAAGGAAAAGGATTTGTCCGTAAAGCAGGAACATTCATTTTGGAGGATCAGTCGTCATCTGGTTGCTCGCTTATACCGGTCCGGGTGGTTTTAACGTTAATATGAATGACAGCTTTCTTGCGATGATCGGTGGTCTGATTGCTATGTTACTGATTCCGCTTGGATTCGGAACATGGCAGGCAGGAGCTGCTTTGATTACAGGGTTCCTGGCAAAAGAAGTAGTGGTTTCGACGATGGCGATTATTTATGCCGTCAACGAATCGGAACTCGGCCGGCAGTTGGCCGGTCAGTTCACACCGCTCAGTGCCTATAGTTTTATGGCATTCGTTTTGCTTTATGTACCGTGTCTTGCGACGGTAGCCGTCATCCGTCGGGAAGTCGGCAGCGCAAAATGGACGTGGATTGCCAGTCTGTATGGCTTATTTGTTGCTTACGGTATTTCATTTTTGATTTATCAAACGGGGCACGCACTCGGGTTTTCATAAAGGGAGGAAAGCAGGATGCATGGAATTGATATTTTAATTGGTCTGCTTGTCTTTGGATATGCCGGTTTCTCATTAATCCGTTTCACGAAAAAAGCGAAAAAAGGCAAATGTGCGACGTGTGAAGTGGAACCGACGTGTCAAACCGCATGCGATGATGTCAATTGGGACAAAGTCATTGCCGAAGCATTAAAGAAATAAAAAAAGCGTTTTTCTTCTCTTGCCGAGAAGGAAAACGCTCTTTTTATAGATATCAGATAAATCCATTCATTAAAACGGCCAACGATCCGCAAGGAATAAAAATACCTTCATTCCGAGAAAGACACCAAAAATCCCGACGATCGCCGGAAAAACAGGTGGAGCGGGGATTGGTAATTTAAGAGCGGTAAAGACAACACCACAGATGATACCAGCTAGCAATGATAATAAAATTTGTTGAAGCATGAGGTCCAGTCCTTTCTTCATATGAAAAAACGCTTACAAGATTATTATATGAAGATGTCTGACGTTAAACAACGATTATTTTTTACTAGTAGTCGGGTCAAAGGTGATCTTTTCTTCCGCACGTTCGACCGGTGTCCATTTTTGCTCAAGCGGATGTTCAAAGGACGGTTTTGCTTTTAGCTTCCCATTCGTATAAAGCTGAATGAGAATTTGTGATTCACATTCCTGTTTACCTTTTGTTACGTAATGATAGTTACCGGAGTCGTCTTGTTCCCGTGCTTTGACGTTGTCCGCCATCGTTAATGCCAAACAATCCTTGATATAGTTTTTCTGTTCTTCATCCGCGATTGGGAAAAGGATTTCAATCCGTTTCCGCATATTGCGTGTCATCCAGTCGGCACTGGAACAATAAATCAAATCATCGCCGTTATGATGGAAGTAAAAGATACGGGAATGTTCCAAATAACGATCGACAACGGACGTGACCCGGATATTTTCCGAGACGCCTTTGATTTGAGGACGAAGGCAGCAGACGCCACGTACAATCAATTCAATTCTGACCCCGGCCCGAGATGCTTGATACAGTTTCACGATAATGTCTTTTTCCGTCAAACTGTTCATTTTAGCAACGATTCGACCGTTACCGTGTTTTTTATGATATTTGATTTCTTCATCAATCAAGGATAAAAATTTCTCGAGCATCGAGTTCGGTGACGTATGAAGGGCATTCCATTCAGGTTGCTCCCCATAACCGGATAACCAGTTAAAGAAATTTGTCGCATCTTCTGCAATTTGTTCCTTTGCCGTCAAAAGACCGATATCAGTGTACAGTTTAGCCGTAGAGTCATTGTAATTACCTGTTCCGAGATGGACGAACCGCTGAATCCGGCCTTCCTGTAATCGGACGATTAATGTGATTTTGGAATGGGTCTTTAAATCGCTGTAACCGTAAATGACGTGAGCACCTGCTTTTTCCAACTGTTTCGCCCACTCGATATTTTTGGCTTCGTCAAACCGTGCTTTCAATTCGACGAGGACAGTGACCTGTTTCCCGTTTTCTGCAGCAGTCTTCAATGCTTTAATAATCGGAGAATCTCCTGATACGCGGTACAGCGTTTGTTTGATTGCCAAGACATTGGGATCATTGGCAGCTTGAACAATCAGGCGGACGATTGGATCAAACGTATGGTAAGGGTGGTGCAACAAATAATCCTGTTGCAGAATTTGATCAAATAGTTTTTTGGACTTCTCCAGTGCCGGCGGTTCGACAGGCATGATTGTCTGATAAATCAAATGGTCATACTCGACACCGATCTGGCTGTAAAAAGCGAAAGCGAATGTCAAATCGATCGGACCATCGACAGCATAGATGTCCCGGTCCTGTAGGTCGAGGACATCACGTAACATATTGAGCAAGTTCGTATTGATGGCATTCTTCTGGATCTCAAGCCGGATTCCGACTCCCCAGCGCCGTTTCTTCAATTCTTTTTCAATCAACTTCAATAAATCATGCGTTCCTTCTTCATGGAATGGTAAATCCGCGTTCCGTGTAATTCGAAACGGCATCGCAGACAGGACGTGATATCCTTTGAACAAAGAATCGATAAAGGAAATGATGACATCTTCGAGTAAGATCACAGCGGTTGTTTCTTCATCATCGACGGGTAAATCGACGAAACGCGGGAGGACGGCCGGAACCTGAACAAGCGCCAGATTCCGTTTGGAACCGTCTTCCGCTTCGAGAGCCGTTGCGATATTCAATGATTTGGAAGACAGCATCGGGAATGGTCGATACGCATCGACGGCGACCGGCGTCAGAACCGGAAAAACCTGTTCTCTGAAAAAGGTTTTGACATATTCTGACTGCATTTCATTTAACTCGTCATGCTTCAGAAAAGAGATACCTTCGGCCTTTAATGCTTGAGTGACATCTTTAAAGGCTTCGTATTGTTGATCGACAAGCTCTTTTGTTTTCGTCGCGATGGCACGTAACTGTTGTTTCGGTGTCAGCTGTTGTTTATTTTCCGGTTTATTGAATCCTGCCAGTACCTCATCCTTTAATCCACCGACACGAACCATATAAAATTCATCCAAATTGGAACTGAAGATACCTAAAAACTTAAATCGTTCCATCAAGGGATTTCGTGTATCGGTCACTTCGCCTAAGACACGTTCATTAAATTGTAACCAGCTGATTTCCCGGTTGTTAAAAAACTCAGGGGAGTCTATCTTCACGTAAGGCCGCCTCCTTTATTGTCAAACTGAATGGACCGATCAATGATACGCTCCAGATGTTTTTTTTGTTTTTCTGCTTTTTCGACTTCGAAACCATAATCATGATCACCGGTATCGAGAATGATCCGAAGATCTTTTTTGTCTTTTTCAAGTGCGATTTCAAGACTGTCGACGGCGCGGCGTTCTGTCACATCAAGTGCTTCTGTCAGTTTGAGAATTGATCCGAGTAAGTCAAACCGTTCGATTGATTTATCCGTAAACCAGTCCTTAAACGGTTTTAAGAGTTGCTGCATCCGTTTCGAAGAAGAATAGGAACTGACGAGTGCCAGAGCTAACCGGTCTTTATGCGTCATTCCTTTTAAATCGGTATTGGTCAAAAGGTAAAATGTTTGGTTGGAACGGGTATCCGGATTGATGTACTGTCCGCAGTAAAGTAAGCGGCTGGCGGAATCGAGTAATCGTAAGTCAGCCGCCCGGTTCGGAATGATATCGAGTGTGACCAGTTGCCGGTAAATTGATTTAGCGATCGTTCCGAGATAGTTCATCCGGTCACGGTTGACTTTGTAATCACTTTCCAGCTGGTACAGACTTTCTTCGCGTACATTCTCGATCCGCCGCTGTTCCTGTTCGTGTAAATCATATTCGTAGACAAGGCCTTCCCGTAACCCGTAATTACTCATCACGAACTGTTCTGCCTCGATATGTAGTGCCAGTTCATGAATTGCGATTAATGCAGGTAAGAAGATGTCAACCCGGTCCTTAGATAATCCTTCGACTTTCATTAACTGTTTAGGGGCTTTGTCTTCGAGCTCATCAATCAATTTCCCCAACTCTTTCGATCGGACTTGGTATTGGTGGATACCATGCAGAGGATAGTCGAGTGTAGATTGATGAATGCGGACAAAGTTTCGAGCCGATCCGCCGACACCGATTAAAGGAAGTTTTTTGTTTTTCAACCATGGAATTTCATCGAATTGTTCCCGCAAGAATTTAATCAGCTTCTTTTGTTCACCAGATGTCATGGTCTCTCCGGAAAGGAATTGCCGCGTCAGTGTGACCGCACCAAAAGGAAAACTGTGATAGGCAATCATTTCCCGGTTCTCAATTAACGTGACTTCCATGGAGCCGCCACCGATGTCGACAGAATACCCGTCGGTTAGGAAAGTAGAGTTGATGATGGCGAAATAGCCGTAATAAGCTTCCTGCTCATCGGACAGCACCCGCATCGTAAAGGGCGTCTCCTGTTCGACAGCATGAACGATGTCCTGCCGGTTACTTGCATTCCGGATCGCGGCTGTCGCCACACAAATCGTTTCTTCGACATGATGCGTAATACCGATTTCGTGAAAACGCTGCAGTGTTTCACAGAGCAAGCGGATTCCGACAGAATCGAGAGCACCTTCCGCATCAATATGAGCGGAGAGTCGAGCGACGACCTTGACGTTGATTTTTTCAATATATCGACCGGAATCGATTGGATGGAAAATGACATACCGGATCGAGTTGGAACCGATATCGATGACTGCTAACTCATTTTTCAAAACAAAACCGCCCCCTTTGAGTACTCAATCCATCTTTTCCCGAATCGGGGATTCTGAAAACGACAGCTTGTATCCTTTTATTGTACCTTGTGCATCTCCGGAAAACCGTCTATTCACAAAAAAGTTACATAGGTTGCAACGCAGGGGGGGCTGGCGCTATAATAAGACAGTTGATAAGACGTAATTATTCCGTTTTAACACGAGACGGAAGGAGAGAATAGACATGACCGAACCAATTACAGAACCAATTATTGAAATCAAACAACTGACATATGATTATCCGGACCGGCGCGTTTTAAACGAAGTGACGTTTAATGTGCAACAAGGGCAATTCCTCGCCATCGTCGGTGAAAATGGCTCCGGGAAATCGACGTTGATCAAGTGTATGCTCGGCTTATTAAAACCGAAGGGAACGATCCGGTTGTTTGGGCAAGATCAAGCGGCATTCAGTGACTGGTGGCGCATCAGTTATGTTTCACAAAAAGCGGCATCGTTTAATTCAGGGTTTCCGGTCACGGTCGCTGAAGTCGTCGAGATGGGGCTGTATGCGAAAAAAGGATTATTTCGGCGCGTGACAAAACAGGATCGCCAAAAAGTAAGGACGGCGCTTGAAACCGTCGGTATGTGGGATCGGCGTGATTCGAAAGTCGGTGACTTATCCGGCGGTCAGCAACAGCGGGTCTTTATCGCCCGTGCGCTCGTTAATGATCCAGATCTAATGATACTGGATGAACCGACGGTCGGAGTCGATCAGCGGTACGTCAAAGAGTTTTATGAAATCCTGGAAGAACTGCGGCGTGATAACAAACGGACGTTTGTTCTTGTGACACATGATATCCACTTTGTCAGCAAGCTGGTGACGGATGTGATTCATCTCGTCGACGGACGGCTCGGTTGTAATTGTGGTATTAAAGAATACTGGGAACTGGATGAACAGACGATTCGGTCCTTGTATCCGGTTCCGGGGCGTGTACTGATACACGAAGGGGAGGTCGTCCAGTGATTGAAGCATTCATGACATTGAAGTTTCTGCAATATGCACTTGTCGCGGCTGTCCTGATCGGTTTTACGGCTCCGTTGATCGGTTCATTTGTCGTCGTCCGGCGGATGAGTTTAATTGCGGATGCGTTATCACACGTCACCCTGGCCGGAATTGCCCTCAGCCTGCTAATATCCGGGATGGTGGCGAGTCTTGCTGATTTGAATCCGCTTTACCTCGGGATCGTGACATCGGTCATCGCGGCGTTGACGATTGATTGGCTTCGCGCGAAGTATAAACATTTTCAAGAGCTTGCCATTCCGATCATCATGGCGACGGGGATGGGACTCGGTGCGATTTTTATCAGCCTGGCAAACGGCTTTTCGATGGACCTTGTGTCCTTTTTATTCGGAACGGTCTCCGCTGTCACCTTGACGGATGTCTATACGATTTTGATTGTCACAGGTGTCGTCATTTTATTTGTAATTGCCTTTTATAAAGAGTTATTATTCTTATCATTTGACGAGGAACAGGCACGCGTTTCCGGAATTCGTCTTCGGTTGGTGCATATTCTGTTTATGATCGTTGTTGCTTTGGTAATTGCGATTAGTATGCGGGTCGTCGGGATTTTGCTGGTATCCAGTTTGATCACCTTACCGGTTGCGGCAGCACTTCGACTTGCCAAAAGTTTTAAAGCGACGATTTTTTATGCCATCGTGTTTGGAGAAGTGGCAACAGTTGCCGGCTTGATTCTGGCGTATCAATTTGATTTAGCGCCGGGCGGTATGATTGTCATGCTGGCGGTCGCAGAACTTATTCTCATTATGGTGATTGAACGGTTTTGGATCGGAGGGAAATTGCATGAAAAAAAACATCGAACAAGCGCGTGAACGGATGAAGGCATCCGGTTTCAAAATGACGCCCAAACGTCTCGATTTATTGGCCTACCTGTTTGAAGCCAACCGTTATGTCAGTGCGCGGGAAGTGGCGGAGGAGTTGCGTGTATCGCATCCTTCACTCAGCTACGATACGATTTACCGGAATTTAAATGATTTTGCGGCAATCGATATTTTGGAGACGACGGAACTCGACGGGGAAATGAAATTTCGAGCCGCCTGTCAGTCGGGTCATCATCACCATCACCTGATCTGCCGGACATGCGGCAAGACGGAGACACTAGATGTCTGTCCGATGGAATGGGTTTCGCCGATTAAGGACTCTGGTTTTGAGGTCGAGGATCATAAGTTTGAAATTTACGGACGCTGTGCCGCTTGTCAGAAATAAGCGGGATGCGTTTGAAGAGTGTAACGAAAGCGACAACTGATAAAGGAGAGGGGCGGATCGCATCCGGCCCTCTCTTTTTGCTGAAAATCTCTTGATTCGTCCCGGCTTGAAATGAAACAAAACGGGAATAGGACGAACAGAGGTGATGAAAATGATTTATGATGCACAAGAAGCTCGCCAAATTGATGAATGGGCAAAGACATCCGGTTTACCGCTAGAAGTATTAATGGAACGAGCGGGTAGTGAAATCGCAAAGCGAATCAAGAACAGGCATACGAGGGAAGAGCGGATTCTGGTGATGTGCGGGACAGGAAATAATGGGGGAGACGGTTACGTGATTGGCCGTGAACTCGTCCGGGACGGGTACGACGTGACGATGCATGCGCCGTTCGGCGAGGTGAAAACCGCGACGGCTCATCTGCATCAGCACTATGCAGAAAACTTCGGACTCGCAACGGAGGCAGTCTGCGGACAATACGACGTAATCGTCGATGGTATCTTTGGAACCGGATTTGACGGATCCCGACTGACGAAATCGATCCATGATGTATTTGACTGGGTCCGTGAACAAAAACAACAAGGAGCAAAATTATACGCGATCGATATACCGAGCGGCATTCCGTCCGATCAAACGAACGGGTTTTCCGGACAAGCGATCCGGGCTGATGTGACTTTTTCACTTCATGCCTTTAAGCGATCCGCCTTCTTGTTGAAGACGGCTCCGTTCTTTGGGAAGCTGGAGAAGATCGATTTGGGATTGCCGGCTTTTGGGGGATGGCAACTGATGTCCGAATCGATTGCGCCGTTATTGACCCGTGATCCGTACGGTCATAAAGGGACATACGGAACGGCACTGTTGATTGGCGGAAGCGAGACGATGCCCGGTTCGATTCAACTGGCTGCCCGCGCAGCATTACGATCTGGAGTCGGGAAATTACAAGTTGCAACGGTTCCGACAGCACAAGTCGGACTCATCATGAACGCACCGGAAGCGATGGTTCTCAATCAGACAACGACAGCCATTCAAGAGATGCTCGATCAGGTGAATGTCGCGGGAATCGGCCCCGGATTGACTTCAGATTCGATTTCCGATTGGATCGAGCTCTTATTTGCACAAGACATTCCGGTAGTTCTTGATGCCGGGGCATTGATTCGCGACAGCTATCCGGAACGGAAGGCGGAGATTGTCGTCACGCCACATATCGGAGAATTTGCACGGATGACGAAACGGACTGTCCGGGAAATCCAGGATGACTTATTCGGACAGGCAAGCGAATATGCGGTCTTGCATCAAGTGATCGTCGTCTTGAAAGCCCATGTGATTCTCATTGCAACACCAGAGGGCGGTGGTTACGTGATCAACGGAGCATCCAGCGGGTTGGCGAAAGGAGGCAGTGGCGATACGCTGTTTGGTATCCTCACAAGTCTGCTTGGTCAAAAAGAATACTTTAAACACATCCCGGTTGAACAGTTGATTGCACTTGGTGCATCCTGGTACGCCCAAGCATCCAAGCAGGTCGAACAACAGCTTCATCCAAGCAGTATCGTGGCGACAGATGTGATTGATCAACTTGGACGAGTAAAGAACTGAGCAAAGAGGTCTATTTCTTCAATTGTAAAGAAGTAGATCTCTTTTGTTAAAAGAATAATTGCTGGCAGAGGAAGAGCAGGAGTATGATGAAGTGATGCCGAATGGCTAAACAGTCTAATCTTAAGAAAGGAGGAGACAGATGCCTGTTAAAACAGTAGATGAGATTGTCCGTAATCAACAGCGTTGGATCGGAAATTTTGCGTTGTTCTTAATGAGCGTCGGCGCCCTGATTTTTTTAGGGACGACGGATCATACCATTCGAAATGCCTATTTAAATCAGTTGACGACTGTGGCTGTTTTGCTTTCTATTGGAATCATAACCTTTTTGATCAGCCGCAGTCGGTTGACAGCTCATCATAAATCACACTTTCTGTCCGTCATGTTACTGAGTATTCCGTTCGCTTCAATCAGTATGTTACCTTATGCCTCAGTCACCGTCTGGGCCAGTTGTTTTTTATTTTTAATGATCGCCTTGATTGCCTATGACCGGATCATGATTTGGTATGCCATTGTCCTCATCGTCGCGACGAACGTATTCATCATGGTGCGCTCAGATACGATTCTTGTGGAGATTGATCCGACAGATCATTACGCCAGGCTGGGGATGATCGGGATTGCCATCTGTATCGCTTTGATCATCAATCATCTGCATCTTCGTAATCTCAGTCGCCTGCAACAACTGGCAGATCAATTGCATGAGTCGGCCCGCCACGATTTACAGACGCAACTGCTTAATGTCCGCGGACTGGAAGAACGATTTCTGCATGTGGATCAGAAGAATCTGTTACTGGTCGGTGTTCATCTGGAAAACTACCATGAACTCGCACGATATTTTGGAGAGGAAATTCAGCAACAGGTCTTAATTGATTGTATCGAACGTCTGAAAACATTATTACCTCCTTATTTGACGATCGTGCGAGTTGAAGGCGGAACGCTGATGGTCGTCATGGAGAAACCGCCCGGCGTATCGTGTGAGGAGGAAATGACACGTCTCAGTCAACGTATGTCTGCTCCGTACCAGGTCGAAAACCATCAAATTTATGTTAATCTCTATATTGTCATCGATGACGGGGAAGTCGATCAACTCAGTATGACAAAACGGATTCACCAGATCACCTCTGCCTTTCCGGAAAGTATCCGGGATTCGGCAAAAGTGATGTGCCTGAATCAAGAATGGCGCAAAGAACAATCGCTTCGCGTTGAAGCCGCCAAAGCATTGTCGCGAGCGGATGTAAATCATGATTTTTACCTGGTCTACCAATTGCAGTATGATTCCAATCAGGACCGTTTCATTGGATTAGAGGCCTTGATTCGCTGGAATACGACCATTCCGGGAGCAGAACGTCCGACGGTTTTCATTCCAATCGCAGAAAAGAGTGACTTGATCATCCGGTTGGGCGAGTGGGTTTTCGAAGAAGGATGTAAAACAAGAAAACGGCTGATTGGTCTCGTTCCGGAAGAGTTTAGTCTGTCGGTCAACGTATCTCCGCGGCAATTGACGGATGAGTCGTTTATGCCGTTTATTGAGCGGATGTTGCTGAAATACAGTTTGAAGCCGAAGCAGATTAAAATTGAAATTACTGAAAGCCAGTCTTTGGATTTTGAAAGCCAACCGATTCTCCGGGCATTACGCCGAATTAAGACATTGGATTTCCCGGTCTCATTGGATGATTTCGGGACAGGACATGCTTCGTATCATGTTCTGGAACGGTTATTGCCGCTTCGTCAGCTTAAAGTACCAAAACAATTCATTGAACAAGTCGAAGAGTCTGAAAAAAGACAGTCGATTTTAGAGTCGATTTTTCAGTTGAGTCAATCGATGCATGTGGAATGTATCGTCGAAGGGGTTGAGACGGGAGAAGAGGTACAAATTGCAAAAGACATCGGAATTCATTTATTCCAAGGTTATTTTTTTGCAAAACCGGTTCTGCTCGAAGAAATCATCTGTTTACTGGAAACTAAAAAAGCGGAAACGACAGAATAATGTCGTTTCCGCTTTTATTGTTTCAGCGAATTGGGGCAAATTTATGAATTTGTTGAACGGCCTCATTCCAGGAAGAGACACGGACGATATTTTCAGGGACGGGACGACGATTATAAGGCGCATCAAACAAAATGACGGGAATCGATGTGTCTTCTGCAATTTGAATCGCATTTTCGAGACGGTCCTCCATGAAGAGATCAAGTGACAAATCACGGACGACTTGGACTTTGTCGTGTGAGCCGGTCATGATCAGCGAATCGAGCGGTAACTCATGCTGTTTAATCCATTCTTCCGTTACGGGACGAACGATTTCTGACCGGGCCGTCACGTAATGGAGATCATATTGTTTTCTTAAATCCCACAGGTGCTGTTTGACAAGTTCTTGCGGGATGGATTCACGGTAGATGCCGAGTTCATGACCCGATTTGACCATGAATTCCCAAAACTCGATTTGCTGCATATCCGTATAGGTATGAAGTTCGTATTCAGAGGCCATCTCAAAATCAATCGATGTTCCGAGATATTTGTTCATATAGTTAAAGCACGAAGAAGGATGAGTGATTGTTCCATCAATATCAATTCCGATTTTCACTTACATCACCAACATTCTATAAATTTTCTGCCACTAGTATAACATAATCGAAATGCGGAGACGAAAAAAAGAGCCGCTCCGGGAAGAGGGCTCTTTTGACTTAAGCTTGGCTTGCTTTTGCGGCTTCTTTTTCCGCTTCTTTTTCAAGAACGATCGCATCGATTTCTTTTTTCAATTCTTCGACCATCGTTGCTTCCGGAACTTTACGAATGATTTCCCCGTGACGGAATAACAATCCTTCGTTACGGGCACCGGCAATTCCGATATCGGCTTCACGGGCTTCCCCGGGACCGTTAACGGCACAACCGAGAACTGCAACTTTAATGTTAACTTGAATTTTATCGATATAATCTTCGATTTCTGCTGCAATCGCCATTAAATCGATTTCAATCCGTCCGCATGTCGGGCACGAAATCAATGTTGCTGCGTTGGCAGCAAGACCAAATGATTTCAAGACTTCTTTTGCAACTTTGACTTCTTCGACCGGATCGGCAGAAAGAGAGACACGGACTGTATTCCCGATACCGCGTGATAGAATCGCTCCGAGACCGGCAGCTGATTTTAAAGAACCTGTCCGTAAAGGACCAGATTCCGTGATTCCGACGTGCAACGGATAATCAAACGACTCGGAAGCGAGTTGATATGCTTCAAGCGCTAATTGAACGTCAGATGCTTTCAAGGAAACGATGATATCGTGGAAATCGAGATCCTCAAGAATCTTAATGTGGTGCAAAGCACTTTCGACCATCCCACGAGCTGTCGGATAACCATATTTCTCAAGAATGTGTTTTTCAAGTGAACCGGCGTTAACACCAATTCGAATTGGAATGTTTTTCGCCTTTGCTGCGGTAACGACCGCTTCGACTTTCTCGCGGCGTCCGATGTTACCCGGGTTGATTCGGATTTTATCAACACCCGCCTCAATTGCCATGAGCGCAAGTTTATAGTTGAAATGAATATCTACGACAAGCGGGATGTTGATCCGGCTCTTGATTTCTGCAAGTGCTAGCGCATCACGTTCTTCTGGACAAGCAACGCGGACGATTTGGCATCCTGCTTCTTCAAGGCGTAAAATTTCAGCGACAGTCGCTTCGACGTCGTGTGTTTTTGTTGTCGTCATACTTTGGATGATGACTTCATTATTTCCACCAATGACAAGGTCCCCAACACGAACGGGACGAGTCTTAGAGCGATGGACCATTTTCGGCATATCGAAAATCTCCTTTTGTGGCATAACGCCAGATTGTTTGTGACTACTTGTACTATCATATCGAACTATTCCCTAAAAATCGAGAAACAAGAACGAAAATTGAACATTTACAATTGTTTAACACGAATAGTGGAAAGTCAATCCGTCGCCGGATGGACGTTTTTTTCCTTCAACAGATTCATCCATCTAGTTTCAAGAAGACGGACGGGATGATTTTTTCTTTAGTCGGGCAAGCAGGAGCGGGGTTAACGAATAAATCAAGTGCCCGGCAATGATGAAGACAACTCCTAAAGTCGGATAGCCGAACTGATACAGGAAAACACCGATTGGAAAGGTCCAGATGTTTGCGGCGACCGTATAAGGAAATACTTGGCGAAACGCCCATGGTCTTGGCAAAATCCACTGAATGAACCAGCGATTCAGATAGGAAACGGATAACAGGTACAACAAAATCGCGATTGCGATAAAAATGAAGTGCAGGATAAACCAAATGATGAACGGAATCGACTGCTGGAGAAAGATGCTGTCAATGATTGTTGACCACAAGGAAATCCATGCTAATCCACAAAAATAAAGGGAGACATCAGCGAGACGAGTCTTTAAAAAACCGCGATTTGGAACTAAGGTAGTTTGTAAGTAATTAAGTAGTTGACTTAAAAAATGCAATTCAATCACTCTTTCTTCTGTTTTATAACAACAAATAAATTAGTTATAAATCCTTTTTTTAAAGGGTTTATCTGTTTTGGTACAGATTAATAAAACCTTAACAATCGAATGTGTGAAAAACTATTTACAAGTTCATCAGACCTTTACATAATAGGGGAGGTTGAAACAATGAATTCTTAACAACAAATCAATTCCACTTTTTATATGAGGAGATGACAAGATGAACTATGATTTACAGGAAATGATTTTCACCTTTATCGGTGGACTCGGTATTTTCCTATTCGGTATTAAGTATATGGGAGATGGTCTTCAAAAAACAGCGGGAGACCGGTTACGGTACATTTTAGATAAATATACCTCCAACCCGTTTCTCGGGATTTTAGCGGGTATCGTCGTTACGGTCTTGATCCAGTCATCATCCGGAACAACTGTCATCGTCGTCGGTCTGGTCAGCGCCGGATTAATGAACCTGCGTCAAGCCATCGGTGTCGTCATGGGGGCGAACATCGGAACGACCATCACTGCCTTTATCATCGGCTTTAACGTGAAGGAAGCGGCACTCCCGGCGATTGCGCTCGGAGCGTTCTTGATTTTCTTCTTCAATAAAGAACGGATTCAATACATCGGTCAAATCTTCTTTGGTTTCGGGGCGCTCTTTTATGGATTGACGCTCATGGGAGACGGAATGGCACCGCTTGAATCAAGCGAATGGTTCCGTGATTTGACGGTATCGATGTCGGATAGCCCTTTGCTCGGTGTTTTTGTCGGAACGGTCTTTACTATGTTGGTCCAATCATCCTCTGCGACGATCGGGATATTACAAGAATTGTATGACGGCGGAATGATCGATATCAAAGCGGCATTGCCGGTCTTGTTCGGTGATAATATCGGGACGACAATCACAGCAGTCCTTGCGGCACTCGGGGCTTCGATTGCGGCAAAACGGACAGCCGCCGCACACGTCATCTTTAACATCGTCGGGACAGTCATCTTCTTGCTGGCTTTACCGCTGTTCTCAAGTTTCATAACGTGGATCACAGGTGCACTTGATTTGGAACCGAAAATGCAGATTGCCTTTGCCCACGGAACGTTTAACGTCGTCAATACGCTGATTCAATGCTGGTTCATCGCGCAAATCGCATGGCTCGTCCAAAAAGTCGTCCCTGGAACGGATACGACCGTCGATTCAAAACCGCGCCACCTCGATCAAAATATCCTGAACCAGTCGTCGTCACTTGCGTTAAGCCAGGCGAAACTGGAAGTGTTGCGGATGGGAGAATTCTCGAAAGACGCACTTGAAAAAGCACATCGTTATACGCAATCACACGATAAAAAGGATGTTTCGGATGCCGGTCAGATTGAGTATGCGATCAACCATCTGAATACGGAAGTGACAAGCTACCTTGTTAAAGTCGCCGCGCATGACTTGTCCGAGCGGGAATCGAATGATCATTCACTGCTCATGCATGCCGTCAACGATTTTGAACGGATCGGGGATCATGTCGAAAACGTCATCGAGTTGGTCGATTTCCAGATCGTTAACCGGATTACGTTTACTGAAAAAGCGAAAAAAGAATTGGATGAAATGTACATCCTGACGCAAAAAATCGTTGAGACCGCCATTAAAGCAGTCGAACTGGATGATGTTTCATTGGCACGCCGAGTGCTTGAACTGGAAGGGAAACTCGATTCACTGGAACGTTCCTTCCGCAAGCATCATGTCTTACGGGTGAATGCAGGCGAATGTACAGGTCAAGCCGGTATGATTTTTGTTGACTTGCTGTCGAACCTGGAACGGATCGGGGATCATGCCGTTAACATTACGGATTTGGTGCTTGAACAACGTTCCGGAACGGCATGAAAGAAAATATGAGAGAAGAGGAATTTCTGAAAAGAAATTCCTCTTTGTTTTTTTAAGATAATTTATTGACATTTCAGATCGATTTTAGTAATCTAATATTAGTTGTTTTTAACCATCATGGCGGTGTAGCTCAGCTGGCTAGAGCGTACGGTTCATACCCGTGAGGTCGTGGGTTCGACTCCCTCCGCCGCTACTATTACTTAAGGACCCTTAGCTCAGCTGGTTAGAGCTGACGGCTCATAACCGTCCGGTCGCAGGTTCGAGTCCTGCAGGGTCCATTGTATAAACGTACACTCTTTTTTTAGGGTGTGCGTTTATTTTTGGTTGCTTGGGGAATATTAAAGATATTGTAATAATGTTAATACAATAATATTCATACTATGGCAATTTAAGGGAGAGCGAAGAGAGATGGAACGTAACCATACGATGATGCAGTTTTTTGAGTGGCATGTAGAGAATGATGGGAAGCATTGGCAACGCTTGAAAGAGAGAGCGCCGGAACTGCGTGCTGCAGGCATCACATCTGTTTGGATTCCACCAGCGTCAAAGGGACAATCAGATGAAGATACAGGGTATGGCATTTACGATGTCTATGATTTAGGAGAGTTCGACCAAAAAGGAACAGTCCGCACGAAGTACGGAACAAAAGACGAGTTGATCGAAGCCATTCAAGTCGCACATGAAAATGATATCGCCGTTTACGCCGATGTCGTCATGAACCATAAAGCGGCAGCCGATGAGCTCGAAACGATTAACGTCGTGGAAGTACATCCGGAAGACCGTTCGAAAGAAATTTCAGAAGAGTTTGAAATCGAGGCCTGGACGAAGTTTACGTTCCCGGGACGAAACGGTAAATACTCGGATTTCATCTGGACACATGAATTCTTTAATGGAACAGATTTTGATGCACGGGAAGAAAAAACGGGTGTCTTTAAGATTTCCGGTAAAAATAAAGATTGGAACGATCAAGTCGACAACGAATTCGGGAACTATGACTATTTGATGTTCGCCAACATTGATTACAATCATCCGGAAGTGCGGGAAGAGATGATCAACTGGGGAAACTGGTTTAAAGAGACAATCAATTGCCAAGGTTTCCGATTGGACGCCATCAAACACATCAACTACGAATTCGTCAACGAGTTCGCGAAGTCGATGATCGGAGACGATCCGGACGGTTTTTATATGGTCGGTGAGTTCTGGAAATCAGATTTAGATGATTGCCGTCAATTTTTAGACAGTGTCGATTATACCATCGATTTATTTGATGTGCCGCTTCACTATAAATTCCATGAAGCGTCGCAACAAGGGCAGGATTTTGATTTGACGACATTGTTTGCGGATACACTCGTCGAATCCCACCCGACGAATGCCGTGACATTTGTTGATAATCATGATTCCCAACCGGGCGAATCGCTTGAGTCGTGGATTGACGATTGGTTCAAACAACATGCCTACGCCTCTGTTTTATTACGTAAAGACGGTTATCCGTGTGTCTTTTATGGAGACTACTACGGTGTCCAAGGACCGCATCCGGTCGAAGGTAAAAAAGAGATGATCGATGCATTGCTGTATACACGTTACCATAAAGCATACGGAGAACAGGAAGATTATATGGATGATGCACATTGCGTCGGCTGGGTCCGTCGCGGTGTCGAAGAATTCCCGAACTCGGGATGTGCCGTCTTGCTCTCAAATGCGGATATGTGTGAAAAACGGATGTTCGTCGGCGAAACGCGTGCCGGAGAAGAGTGGTTCGATTATACAAATCACCAAGAAGAGCCTGTTGTGATCGATGAAGAAGGTTTCGGTGTCTTCCCGGTTCCAGGTGGCGGTGTCTCGGTATTCGCCCCGCGCGACGAACAGTAATTTCTGAGGGTCATTGCTTGCGCCTGACCAACTATTTTTGCTAGTCTTAAAGAGTACTGAAATTCCGAAAATAGGATAAAGGGGGACATGAAAATGTCAAAATTTGAATTACCAGAACTCGGCTACGCTTATGATGCGCTAGAGCCACATATCGATGCTCGTACGATGGAGATTCACCACTCTAAACACCACAATACGTATGTCACGAACGTGAATGCAGCACTTGAAGGGTCAGAGCACGAAGGGAAATCACTTGAAGAATTACTTCAAAACCTGGATTCACTTCCTGCAAACATTCAAACAGCTGTCCGTAACAATGGTGGCGGTCACTGGAACCACTCGTTCTTCTGGAAACTCTTGAAAAAGAACGACGGAGCAGCTCCAACTGGAGAACTCGCTACAGCAATCGATGAAGCATTCGGTTCATTTGATGCATTTAAAGATGAGTTTACAAAAGCAGCAACAACACGTTTCGGTTCTGGTTGGGCATGGCTCATCGTTGACGGCGGCAAATTAGCAGTCGTTTCAACACCAAACCAAGACACACCAGTCATGGAAGGGAAAACGCCGATTCTTGGACTTGATGTTTGGGAACATGCGTATTACCTCAACTATCAAAACCGTCGTCCGGATTACATCAACGCATTCTTTAATGTCGTTGACTGGGATCACGTGGCAAAACTTTACGCTGACGCAAAATAATCGTGAGATTAAACATCGGTTCCTGTTCTGGGAATCGATGTTTTTTTTAATGCGGAAAATGATGGGATAGGTTGTTATGGAAAGTTTCCTTCTATATAATGAAACAAGATGACTTTTTGAACGATAGGGGAGTACGCCATGGCGAAACGAATCACGGTGAAGGGAAAACGGCGGAATCATCTGCCGCTTCGCCTTAACTTAATGTTTTTTGTAGTATTTTTATTGTTTGCGATTTTAATCTTTCGCTTAGGTGTCGTCCAGATTGTGAATGGTGAAAAGATTTCACGGGAAGTTCAAAAGACAGAAATGATTGCATCGAAATATGAAGTTCCCCGCGGAAAGATTTATGACCGGGACGGAAGGTTGTTGGTCGATACGATTTCGAAATATTCAATTGTCTACCGTCGTTCCCAAAATACGAAAGTCGACGAACGGATTGAAATCGCCTCTCGTCTTGCGGCGATTATCAATCTTCCGAAAGACGATTGGAAAGTAACGGAACGCGACATGAAAGATTACTGGGTAGCCGTCAACGGTGAAGAATCAGATCGACGCTATAAGCAGGCGGTAGAAAAACGTTATCCAGATGCGGAAAAGCAGAACAAGCTGTCGATTTCGGAACAGGATCAAATCCGTCTCGATACGATTACGAAAAAAGATATCGACTTTGATGATAAGACGATGGAAATCATCGCTATCAAACACAACATGGAAGTCGGTTATGCGCTTGACCCGCAGCTCGTTAAATTAGGAGCGAGCGCCAAGGAAATGGCGATTATCGATGAGAACCTTGAAGATTTAAAGGGTGTATCGGTAGAGCCGTTTTATGAACGTTCTTATCCGTATGAAGGAACGCTGCGGAACATCTTCGGGAAGTACTCAAAAATTCCCGCTGAACAGCAGGCGGAGTTTAAAGCAAAAGGATACAGTTTAAATGACCGGGTCGGAACGTCATTCCTTGAACAGCAGTATGAAGACCTGCTCCGCGGGAAACCGGCATACGATGTCTATGAAACGTTTAACGGTGAACCGGTCGGTGAGCCGAACCGGGAAGAAGGCGAGTCCGGAAAAGACCTCGTCTTAACGGTTGATGCAGAATACAACAAACAAGTTGATCAAATCCTGCAGCAGGCGATCAAGATGGGCCGCGGCATGGGAAGCGGTTATCTGAAAGAAGGATATGCCGTTGTCATGAATCCGAAAACCGGTGAGATTTTGGCCATGTCCGGTCAAAAGCTCGATACGGCAACCAATAAATTCAGTGATGTTGCGATCAATAACGTGTTGACTTCCCTGCAAATCGGTTCGACGATTAAAGGGGCAACGGTCGCGATGGGACTTGAAGAAGGCGTTATCCGTCAAAACGAAGTCATCAATGATGCACCGATCACGATTGGTGGTACGAAAAAAGGATCGTATGTGAATATGGGACCGATTACGGACTTAACGGCACTAGAGCGTTCGTCAAACGTCTACATGTTTAACATTGCGATGCGGATGGCAAAATATCCGAGTAACGGTGTCGCCGGTGCAAGCGTCGATGCGGCGGCAGCGATCATGCAGAATTATTACAGTCAGTTTGGTCTCGGTGTGACGACAGGCATCGATTTGCCATACGAAGCCAAAGGGGTACAAGGGACGCCGGACCGTGTCACACTCTTGATGGACCGAGTGATTGGTCAGTATGATGCTTTTACACCGCTTCAAGTGGCGCAGTATGTTTCGACACTCGCAAACGGCGGATACCGGGTGCAACCGCACTTCTTAAAAGAAGTCTTGGCTTCGAACTCGATTGAAGACGAAACGAAAAAAGTCGATTACAGCTTTAAAACGAACTATTTAAACCGGATTGAAGTCAGTCAAGCGAACATTGATCATGTCCGCGAAGGATTCCACCGCGTTGTCAAAGGGGAACGCGGGACAGCCAAAATCATCGCCCAAACCGGCATTGATGCGGCAGCGAAAACGGGAACGGCTCAGGTCAGTGTATACGGCGAAGACGGCATTGCGCTTCGGGACGGCAGCGGACAACCGGTTCGTTCATTAAACTCGAACTTGGTCGGCTGGGCACCGTACGACAATCCGGAGATGGCATGGGCCGTGTTCCTTCCATATATGGAGCAGGAAACCGTCAACTCGAAAATTGGTCATGATTTAGTGAAAGCGTACTTTAATGTGAAAGACGTTCCATGGCAGACTAAGCCAAATTAACTAGTGAAGCGAAGGTGAGGAAACTCATCTTCGCTTTTTTTTGTATGGATTGACCTGTTTTTCTAATGGAGTTGAGTTTGTAAACGCGGAAATACACGACTTTACAATTCTTTTACGTTGGATTCATTTTGGTTTAATAGTTCATCGGTAGTATAAGTCTTGTAAGGAAAACGGATATAAAGTCGTAGCGTGACCAGCGACATACTTCGAGGAGGAAAATTAATCATGTCTTGGATGAAAAAAACAGCACTTATCACAACGGTAGCTTCAATCGCAGTAGTCGGTGCGGCATGCGGTAATGACAAAGGCGGCTCTTCAAGTTCTTCAGATCTTTCAGGAAAGATCGCTATTGATGGATCTTCAACAGTCTTCCCAATCATGGAAGCTGTTGGTGAAGAATATTCGATCGAACAACCAGACGTTGATGTCACGGTCGGAGTATCCGGTACTGGCGGCGGATTCAAACGTTTTGTCGTTGGTGAAACAGACCTTTCAAACGCCTCGCGTGAAATTAAAGAAGAAGAAGCAGCAGAAGCTGAAAAAAATAGCATTGAATACACAAAATTAGCTCTTGCTTACGACGGATTAACAGTCGCAATCAGTAAAGAGAACACATGGGTCAAAGAAATGACACTCGACCAGTTAGAGAAAATCTGGTTGGATCCGAATGTGAAGACATGGAAAGATGTCGATTCTTCCTATCCAGCAGAACCAATCAAATTCTTCAGCCCGGGTAAAGATTCCGGAACATTTGATTTCTTCTCAGAAAAAGTTCTTGAGAAAAAAGATATGCGTAAAGATGTTCAGCTTTCAGAAGATGACAACGTCCTTGTCAAAGGAGTCGAAGGAACAAAAGGTGCGATTGGTTACTTCGGATACGCTTATTACGCGGAAAACAAAGATAAGTTAAAAGAAGTACCGCTTTCGGCTGAAGGAAAAAACGCAGTCGATCCAACACCGGAAACGATCCAAGATCTTTCTTACCCGCTGTCACGTGAAATTTATACGTACGTCAACAACAAGTCGTTGAAAGACAAAAAACAAGTCGCGGACTTCGTTAAATTCACAAATGAAAATGCTGGAGACTTATCAGAAGAAGTCGGTTATATCAAAATGCCGCAAGATCGTTACGATGAAAACACAAAAGCCATCGAAGATGCAATGAAATAACCATCATTACACGAGGACGGCCCGAAAAAAGGGGAATCTCCCTTTTTTGGGGCCACGTTCTTATGTAGGTATGATGAAGTAGGGAGCGAAGAAGGGTGAATCCATCATCAAACAAATCGGTTCGCGAGCTGATCCAAAAGAACCGACAACAAAAATTTAGTATGAAAAACATCATGGAACGTATTATGCCGATCGTATTGTTTCTCTGTGCGTTCGTATCCGTCGTTACGACCATCGGCATCATTCTCACGTTAGTTATTGAAACAGAACACTTCTTTGAAGTTGTTTCGTTTAAAGAATTCTTCGGCAGCACAAGCTGGTACCCGCTGAACTCTCAACCGGAGTACGGAATTTGGCCGCTTGTCGTCGGAACACTTGAAATTACCGTGATTGCGATGCTAGTTGCCGTGCCGATCGGACTCACTTCTGCGATTTATTTGAGTGAGTATGCATCAGAACGCGCCCGTCGTGTTCTTAAACCGATTCTTGAAGTCTTAGCAGGCGTTCCGACAATCGTTTTCGGATTCTTCGCCTTGACGTTTGTCACACCGTTACTCGTAAAACTTATTCCGGGTCTTGCGATTTATAACGCATTAAGTCCGGGAATCGTTGTCGGAATCATGATCATCCCGATGATTGCGTCGATTTCAGAGGATGCAATGAGTTCTGTTCCGAAAAAAATTCGTGACGGTGCGCTTGCACTCGGTTCCACACGTCTCGAAGTTGCTTTAAAAGTCGTAGTTCCGGCAGCACTTTCCGGAATCATTGCCTCAATCGTTCTCGGTATGTCCCGTGCAATCGGTGAAACGATGATCGTGACGATTGCAGGTGGATCAAACCCAACGGCTGCAGTAAATCCGTTAGAGCCGGTACAGACGATGACGGCTTATATCGTTCAAGTTGCACTCGGTGACGCCGGTTATGGCACGATTGAATATTACAGTATCTACGCTGTCGGTACGTTGTTGTTCGTCTTTACTCTATTGATGAACTTACTCGCGAACTGGATCACGCGTCGTTTCAGAGAGGAGTACTAAGATGGCCTTACCAGAAAAACAACCTGTACAGAAAAAGTTTATTGATCCTGCTGCTGTGAAAAAATCAATCAGCCAGCGTCTTGTCGTAAACAATGTCACGAAAGTCGTATTCTTAATTGGACTGTTATTCGGTTTAGTCGTACTTGGTATTCTGCTCTTTGGTGTCATTCGTGACGGAGCGGCCTGGTTATCACTCGACTTCCTACAAAATGCACCATCCCGCCGGCCGGATCGTGCCGGAATCTATCCTGCGCTGATGGGATCGATTTTCCTAATGCTCCTGATCATTCCGATGATTTTCATCTTGGGTGTCGGAGCAGCGATTTATTTGGAAGAATATGCGAAAAAAGGCCGCATGACATCGTTCATCGAAGTCAATATCTCAAACTTGGCGGGTGTTCCGTCGATTGTTTTCGGATTACTCGGCTTAACCTTTTTTGTCCGGAACATGGGCTTCGGCTCGACGTTGATCGCCGGAGCATTAACGCTTGCGCTGATGAGCTTGCCGGTCGTCATCGTTTCATCGCAAGAAGCAATTCGTGCGGTGCCGCAAGCGATGCGTCATGCGTCACTCGCCCTCGGAGCCTCGAAATGGCAAACGACGTTTAAAGTCGTTTTACCGGCGTCGCTTCCGGGCGTCATCACGGGAATCATCCTTGCCGTCTCGCGTGCCATCGGAGAAACGGCACCACTCATCATGGTCGGAGCTGCCATCTTCATCGCCCGTGCACCGGAAGGGATTTTCTCAGAGTTTACAGCGTTACCGATTCAAATCTACAACTGGACAAGCCGTCCGCAAGCTGACTTCCAAGGTCTGGCTGCTGCCGGAATCATCATCCTGATGGTCATCCTCTTGACGATGAATTCACTGGCGATTTGGATCCGCAACCGTTTTTCAAAACGATACTAATCACACCTATATAACGAATTACGTTCTGAATCATGAAGGAGGAACACAGATGATGGATACGAAGCTGACGACAAAACCAGCCAAAGAAGGGGCAAAAACAATGAATCAACCAGTAGCTGCGCGACAAAGTGTATACCGTGTCAATGATTTGAACCTATGGTACGGTGATGATCATGCTTTGAAAGATGTTAATCTGGACATTAAACAAAATGAAGTGACGGCCATCATCGGACCGTCAGGATGCGGGAAATCGACGTTCATCAAAACGTTGAACCGAATGGTCGAACTCGTTCCGATCGTACGGACGAACGGTGTCATCGAATACCACGGCCGTAATATCTTTGATAAGGATTACGAAGTCGAAGAATTGCGGACATCGGTCGGAATGGTCTTCCAGCAACCAAACCCGTTCCCAAAATCGATTTATGACAACATCGCATACGGACCGCGTGTCCACGGTGTCAAAAATAAAAAAATCCTGGATGAGATTGTTGAACGCAGTTTACGCGGGGCAGCGATTTGGGATGAGGTCAAAGACCGCTTGAACGAAAACGCCTATGGACTGTCAGGCGGACAACAACAACGTCTCTGTATCGCCCGTTGCCTGGCAATCGAACCCGATGTCATCTTGATGGATGAGCCGACATCTGCACTTGATCCGATCTCAACGTTGAAAGTCGAAGAATTGGTACAGGAATTGAAAAAAGATTATTCAATCATCATTGTGACGCATAATATGCAACAAGCAGCACGTGTCTCGGATAAAACAGCATTCTTCTTGAACGGTGAAGTCGTTGAATTTGACCAAACGGATCGTATTTTCTCAAATCCGAGTGACAAACGGACAGAAGACTATATTTCAGGACGATTCGGATAACAAGGAGGAACTTTTCAATGGCAGCGAACCGGACGATTTTTGGAGAAAACCTGGCAGTACTTGATCAAAAAGTATTTTTATTGGCCCGAAAGACAATGCAACAGATCGCAACGACGGCAGAAGCCCTCGAAAAATATGATCGTGAGATTGCGCTTAAAGTCATCGAAAATGATAATGAACTCGATGCACTCGAACTGGAGATCAACGATGATGCAATTTTACTGATTGCGAAACAACAGCCGGTCGCCACCGATTTACGACGGTTGGTCACAGCAATGAAAATCGCGAGCGACTTGGAGCGAATCGCGGATTACGCGGGTAACATTTCTAAAGCCGTCTTGCGTGTCGAGACGTTCCCTTACGTCATTGACATCTCGTTATTAAAAGAAGCGTTTGAAACGTTACTCGACATGACGGAAACCGCGATTGTCGCCTACCGTGACGGTGACATCGAAAAAGCAAAAGCCCTGTCCGATCTCGATAACATCATTGATGACACGACGTACAAAGCATTGCGGCAATATATGCGGCATATGTCCCTGCAACCGGTTGTCGTTGATGAAATCATGCAATTTACGAATATTTGCCGGTACATCGAACGGATGGGTGACCATTTAACGAACGTCGGCGAGCATTTGATTTACATGGCAAAAGGAAAGCACTATGATTTAAATAGCTAAGTACAGTAGGCTGGAGGGAAATCCTCGGCCTACTTTTTTTGTAAAGGATTTTGAAACAAGTTTGTAGAATAAGAAAGAAGTGAATAAAGAGAAAGAGGTGATAGGTAATGCTTGAAAAAATCATAAAATTAAAAGAACAAGGACTAACAATCAAACAAATTGCGGAAAAGATCGAATCGACAGAAGGTAAGGTCAAATATGCCTGGAGTAAATACCGGAAGTCATTAACGGAAAATAAAGCAGTTTCAACAGAGTCGAGTCCGGTCGCTAAACCTAAAAAGAAGAAGGCAGGCGTAACCGTGAGTGCTCCGAAACAAAATGAAATCGTACCTGCATTAACAGCTGTCCCTTCATTAGAGCGGGATGCGTTTGGAATGGCGACTCATTATGAAGATGACATCATCCATGCAATCGTCCAATCTCCGACAGCGGTCTATGTCTACTGGGAATTGTCTGAATTGTCCCGAAAGATGCTTGAGACACATTACCATGCATCATTCGACTCGTTCCGGAAAGAAATGCGCATCATTGATGTGACGTTGCGGGATTATGAAAAAGGTGAAGTCAACCGTTCTTATCAATTTGAACTGCCGGAAATGACGAATACATGGTTTGTCCGTCCGTTGATGCCAAATACTACATACATCATCGAATGGGGCATTCAAACAATCGACGGTGATTTTCTTCCTGTTCTCCGGTCAAAACCGGTCGAGACACCACGTGACGAGCCTGTCGTAGACGGACGTTTTTCAGAAGTCGTCGCGCGCTGGCAGTATGGAGAAGTCGAGCAGCCGGAATGGGTGGAAGTATTACGTCCATACTCCTATTTTGATCGGATTCGCTGAAGAAAATAGATAGACAGCAGAAGGAGAGGAAGAACAGACATGCGCAAAGGTTATTTTTCACTTGTTTTACATGCCCATTTACCATACATCCGACATCAGGAAGCCCATCGTCTAGAAGAGAGATGGATGTACGAAGCCATTTCAGAAACATATATTCCATTACTATGGGAAATTGACCGCTTGGAGCGTCCGCTTGGCTGGACGATCAGTATCTCTCCACCAGTTATCGAGATGTTGGCAGACTCGCTCATTCAAGATCGTTATGTGGAGCATCTGGACGATACGTTACGATTGATTGAACAGGAGTTACAACGCGAGTTGGTGAACGAGGAACGTGATGCCTTACTCTTTTACAAAGAACGCTATCATGATTTAAAAGTGACGTTCGAGCACTGGGGGCGTAACTTAAACCATGCTTTCCGCCATTACAAGAAACAAGGTTATCTCGAATTGATGACTTGTACCGCGACACACGGATTCAGTCCGCACATGCTGTCGGAACAAGCGGCACGTTCTGAAATTCAGACAGGGTTAAACTGTTTTGAACGCCATTACGGTTATCGTCCGACCGGTCTATGGATGCCGGAATGTGCATATACGCCGGGTCTTGATAAAATCATGTACGAAGAAGGTATCCGTTACACGTTCGTTGACGAACATTCGATCCTGAATGCCGATCCTACGCCGAAACACGGTATCGGAGCACCGGTTTATTCGCCGCATGGTGTCGCTTTATTCCCGCGTGATCAAATCATCTCGGGCCGGATCTGGAGTTCAGTCATCGGTTATCCGGGACACCCGGATTACCGTGAGTTTTATCGTGATCTCGCCTATGACCGGGAATGGGATCAAATTGCTGAATTCATGCATCCGGAAGGACTCCGTTACGACACGGGCTTAAAACTTCACCGGGTAACGGGCGAGTCGGACCAAAAAGAATATTATGTCCGTGATTGGGCCTGGAAACGGACGGATGTCCATGCGAACGATTTTGCGGAAGCACTTGCGAACCATTTAGATGAGCAGAGCGGACAAGATTTCCTGCCGTTCCTCGTCACGGCACCATTCGATGCCGAGTTATTCGGACATTGGTGGTTCGAGGGGCCGGACTTCCTCGGAAAAACGATGGAACGATTCGAAGACTACGGCATCGAGTCGATTTCTCCGGCGATGTTCTTAGAACGTCACTTCCAGGATATTGAAACGGTTCACATTGCCATGGGAACATGGGGACGTAAAGGTTATGCCGACGTCTGGATCAATGAGCGGAATGATTGGATGATCCGTCACCTGCATCAACTTGAAAAACGGTTGGCAGGTGTCGTTGCCCGTAATCGTCATCAAGATGAGCTGACGGTGAAAGCCAAACGCCAATTGATTCGGGAGTATCTGCTTGCCGTTTCGAGTGACTGGCCGTTTATTCTTGACGGACAGACGACAGCACAGTATGCAGCGAACCGCTTCCGTGAACACATCAAACGTTTTGAAGAGACGGAACGCCGCCTTGATGCACAAGAACTGACACTGGATTGGTTGGAAGAACGGTATGCAGAATACCCGTTCCTCGCCGATACAGACATTGAACCGGATGTCTTCTTGACGCCGCACGATTACTACGTGGCGGTTCAACGGGAAGCATCATGGAACAGTGAGGCCGTTTTACTTGTGACCACTCAATATGATGATCCGAATCGTCCGGTTGCAGAATACGCAAAACGATTAGCTGCATCCGGTGAAAATGTGTACGTCATCACATCAGGCGCGACGGGCTATCGACATGAGGATGGTATCCATGTCTATTCTGTCGAAGTTAGTGGTCTACCGCTCGTTCAGACGTATAATCAATTGGCCGGCTTAAATTTGGCAGTCTTGCGTCAAGCGCAGGCGTTGAATAAAATCGTCGAGTTCCGTCTTGTCCATAACTTTAATATGGAGACGGCTTCAGCAGCCCAATCGTTTGCGGAAATGAACGGATTGCCACTTGTAAGCAACGTGTATGACTTGGAAAGCGAACGTTCTCCGTCAGGAACAGGCGGACTGGTCGTAGCAATCAAACGACTGGAAGGCGAAGCATTACGTCATTCGGACGTCATTTATCTCGAACGAGAAGAAGCGAGAAACGGGATCGAACAGGATTATCATGTCGCAAAAGAACTGCGTACATTCCAGGTGGACCTTGAAAATCCATACCAGCATATAATGAATCCAAAAAAGAACGGATGAACAGTTGCAATTCACTTCCTTTCTTGGTACGATACTTGAGTATGCTTAACCTTATGTAAAGCAAAAATACTTGATACATCGAGAGCTAGATAGGAGGGAATCCCATGCGCGTTAAAATTACTTTGGCTTGCACTGAAACTGGTGACCGTACTTATATCACTAAGAAGAACAAGCGTAACAACCCAGAGCGTCTTGAGTTGAAGAAATACAACCCACGTCTCCGTAAGCACACACTTCACCGTGAAGTAAAATAATTGAGATGGAAGCCGTCACCTTGTGTGATGGCTTTTTTGTTGAATAAGGGGGATTGGCAGAATGGAAAAGCAGGAAATCCGGCGATGGATCACCGATCAGTTAAACCGGTTGGAAAACCGGGAACAAAAGCAACAGCAGATTTATGATCAGTTATTTGAATTACCGGAGTGGAAAAATGCTCAATCGATTGCTGTCACACTGTCGTTTCGTAATGAATGTGCGACGGATCCGATTATTTTAAAAGCCTGGCAACTCGGAAAACAGGTAGTCATTCCGAAAGTCATACAACAGGAAATGAAATTTTTTGAATACGTACCGAACAGTCCGTTAATTGAAACGAAGATGGGTATTCGTGAACCGGATGACCAGGCGAACGAGCAATCTTTGCGTTCAGTCGATCTTTGTCTTGTTCCTGGACGGGCTTTCACACGTGCAGGATACCGCATCGGATGGGGCGGCGGTTTTTATGACCGGGCATTAACTGACTACCCGGGGCATACGGTAGCGGTTACGTTTGACTGTCAGCTCGTTTCTGATTTTGAGGTGGAACCGTTTGATCAACCGGTCCAAAAAATCGTAACCGAGTCTAAGGTCATCGTATGTCGGTAATATACGGTGTCGTATTTTGTTTGCTGCTCGGATATATCGGTTACCGGTTTCGTCTATTGACCGTCAGCGGCAGTCTCTTTACGGTGGTCGTCGGTTCGCTTGTCCTTGCGGGTTTCGGATACCCCGGACTTGTCATGTTAATGCTCTTTTTTGGCAGTTCCAGTTTGTTATCGAAACTCGGGAAACGAAGAAAACAATCAGTGGATCAAATTGTCGAAAAAGATGGACCGCGTGACGGCTGGCAGGTTCTTGCAAATGGAGGCATCGCAGCATTAGCTTCCATAGGATTCAGTTGGACAGAACACACGTCGTTTCTCGTCTTATTTTTGGTTGTCCTTGCAGCATCCAATGCGGACACATGGGCTTCTGAAATCGGTCCGTTATCAAAAAAAGATCCTTTCCTGTTTACGGGACGGCGTGTACCGGCCGGGACGAGCGGTGCCGTTTCGTTTCTTGGGACATCGGCAACGATCGTCGGCGCCCTATTTATTGCGACAGCGGGAGACCTGTTGTTTGATTTACCAACGGGGACGTGGCTATTGATCGCAGCAGGCGGCATCATAGGTAGTCTACTTGATACCGTATTCGGGGGGACGGTCCAGCGGAAATTCCGGTGTGTCGTCTGTTCGGAAGAAACGGAGAAACGCCGGCACCACAACCAACCGACCCTTTATTTAAAAGGGTGGAAATGGCTCGGGAATGACGCCGTCAACTTTTTATCGAGTACGTTAGCCGGAATGATTGGTTTTATAGGGCATCAAATGTGGTAAGTTGAAATGGAAGATGTCACTTTTCCTTATGTTAGGATATTATTGACACAATTTAGACAAGATGTGAACGATTTCATTAATTCCTAAACTTTGTGAAAGATGTTACAATCTAATTGTGAGGTAGTTAACAAACTTTTAAATTACCTATCAGAAAGGTGGATATAAAGGATGGAATTACATGCGAAAGTGACACGTGTAGCGTTAATTGGGGCGGGGGCTGTCGGTTCAAGCTTTGCTTATCAGATGTCAACGGCAGGATTGTGTGAAGAATTGGTTATCATCGACGTAAATAAAGCCAAAGCGGAAGGTGAAGCGATGGATTTAAATCACGGAACACCATTCAGCTCTTCTCCGATGCGGATCTGGGCAGGGGATTATTCAGACTGCAAAGAAGCGGAAGTGATCGTCATCACAGCAGGCGCGCCACAAAAACCGGGTGAAACCCGACTCGATCTTGTTGCTAAAAATGCGTTAATCATGAAAGAAATGGTGCGTCAAATCATGGAGTCCGGTTTTGATGGCATCATCGTTGTTGCCTCTAATCCGGTTGACATCATGTCCCACTTAGCTTGGAAATATTCCGGTCTTCCGAAATCCCGTGTCTTTGGCTCAGGAACGGTTCTGGATACGGCACGTTTACGCCAAATGCTCGGTGAATACTTCCACATCGATTCCCGTAATGCCCATGCGTATATTCTCGGTGAGCACGGGGACACCGAATTTGCAGCCTGGAGCAACTCCCGGATCTATGGTAAAACGATTGATGAATTGTTAGCGGAAGATGACCGATACTCGCAAGCGGATCTTGATCAGATTTATATCAATGTCCGCGATGCAGCCTATCATATCATCGAACGAAAAGGTGCGACGTATTATGCAATCGGACTTGGACTCGTTCGAATCGTCCGGGCGATTCTTGGAAATGAGAACTGTCTTTTGACGGTCGGTGCGCACGTCGACGGTCAGTATGGAATTTCCGGGATTCATATCGGCGTCCCGGCAATCATCAACCGGCAAGGGGTCCGGGAAATCATTGAAGTTTCTTTAACGGAAGAAGAATTGAAAAAATTCCATCACTCAGCAGAAGTGTTACGGCAAACGATGGAACCTGTCCTTCGCTGAGTGGAAGGCAAATGCTCCATCCGTTGCTTTCGATCTGCCTGAAATGAAAAGATCAGTCCATTTTAGCCATACAAAAAGGACTGATCTTTTTGTATGGAAGAATCTCGATTAAACTAGGTTTTATTTTACTAGAAAAAGGTTATGTAAAGGATAGAAGAGTTTTTGATGGCATCGCATTCAATAGTAAAAACGCTTGAACTATCTCCATCTACGCTATGCTAAGAGGTGAAGGATTCCTGAGTTATCCAACCTATTGGTCGGAAATTTATCAGGCTAACCCCGTCGTCCCGACGGTTGGATCTTAATCTTGCCAGTTTCTTTTGTGCGGACGCCTACTCTGCTTGGTTTTCGCTACTTCAGTCATCCGCAAGGTGAACGTTGAAGATTTTACGTGACAGACGAACTTCCTGTCACAACCTTATACCTTCAGTTTTTAAAGAACACGACATATTATTTATTCCTGGTTTTAAGTGTTTTCAAACCGAGAACGTGTCGGGCAATTGACGTGTCGTAAGACACGCCTTGCCCGAAGGCGATTCATCTCCCACCTACGCTGGGCTTCGCCTGAGACAATTAGAGGTGAGAGTATTCTCGACTAATTCTGATAAAGGGGAGAAAGACAGTCATGTATACATTTCGGAAGTTAACGAAAGAAGATGCAGAACAGTATTGGAGTCTTCGACTGGAAGGATTAAAAAATCATCCAGATGCGTTTGGTCATTCGTTTGATGATGAACAACAAACACCGATTCAGGATGTTCAAGAAGGACTGGAAGGCGGTCCGGATTCTGATGAAATATGGCTCGGAATATTTGACGGTGAAAAATTATTCGGGTTCGGACAGGTCAAATCGTTCGAATTATCACGGGAGTCGCATAAAGCGATGATTTCCGGCGTATATGTTTCACCGGATTATCGTGGCGGAACGGGTCGTGCTTTGATGGAAGCTTTGATTGAAGAAGCAAAACAACTTCCTGATGTCGAACAAGTCATTTTGGCGGTACTTTCCGGTAACGAGGCAGCGCAAAGTCTGTATGAATCACTTGGATTCGAAGTATACGCGGAAGATCCGGATTCCGTTAAATTGGAAGATGGGACGTACCGGGATGATATTTGGATGAAGAAATACGTCTGATGGAAAGACGGATTGTCGTCTATGCGTAGACGTATGAAAAGTCGTAGAGTCAATTTACATTGACTCTACGACTTTTTTTATTGACAGGGCAGACGGCTGAAGCGGTGAATCAGTATCCGCCTGTTCCATCTTTTGGTATCATAGAGAGGGAAAAAACATTTGAAAAGGAGTGGAACAGATGCAGGCAGTTGTTCAGACGATTCGTGACTTAGTGGAGATTCCTAGTCCGACCGGATTCACCGCTCACGCACTTACATATGTAGAAAACCGGTTCAAAGAAGAAGGTATTTCATATAAAAAATTAGAAAAAGGGGCATTGCTTGCGATGTTGCCGGGCGAGTCGGTGCGAATCCGGCTGTTAACGGCGCATGTCGATACGCTAGGAGCAATGGTAAAAGAAATCTTACCGACCGGGCGCCTCAGTCTTTCGCAGCTCGGCGGCTATGCCTGGACAGCAATTGAGGGGGAAAACTGTTTAGTTCACAAGATGGACGGACAGACGGTTTCCGGAACGATCGTGTTCCATCATTCAAGCGTCCACACGTCACGTGTGACAAATACGGAAGAGCGGAGCGCGACGAATATCGAGGTCCGTCTTGACATCCGTTCGACGACGGCAGAAGAAACGCGGGTTTCCGGAATTGAAGTAGGGGATATCGTGACGTTCGATCCGCGATTCGTCCATACGGAGACAGGATTCGTCAAATCACGTCATCTTGATGACAAAGCGTCCGTCGCTTTATTACTGGAGCTCGTCAAAAAATGGAAAACCCTGACGCTGCCACATCCTGTCCATATTCTGATTTCGAACTATGAAGAAGTTGGATTTGGAGGTAATGCCGGTTTTTCTGAAGATGTCGCCGAATATATCGCAGTCGATATGGGAGCACTCGGAGAAGGACAACATTCGGATGAGTACACGGTTTCGATTTGTGCAAAAGATGGTTCAGGTCCGTACGATCTTGCCTTACGTCACCAGTTCACACGTTTAGCGCAACAGCATTCGATTCCGTACAAAGTGGATATCTATCCGTATTACAGCTCGGATGCTTCAGCAGCGGTTCATGCCGGACATGATGTCCGACACGGTTTACTCGGTCCTGGAATTGAATCGAGTCATTCTTATGAGCGGACACATGAAACGTCACTTCAAGCGACCTACGATTTACTGGACGCATTTGTAAAGGAGCCGATGAACGATGAAAACACTTTATGACGTCCAGCAATTGCTCAAATCATACGGGACAATCGTTTATCTCGGTGACCGGGAATCGGACATTGCGATGATGATGCTGGAACTCGATGAGCTGGAGCAGGCGGGTGTACTGGAGAAAAAACAATATGATTCTGCAAAAGTGATTTTGGCATACGAGTTGCAACAATCGAGAAAATCATGAAAATATTGTGCAACCCTTTGCACAGGTGAATGAATCAGCTAAAATAAAAGGGAAGAATCTTTTATCATAAGGGAGTTATGACGATGAAGTGGTTACTGGGTGTAGATATCGGCGGAACGACGGTCAAGATGGCGATTTTAGACTTACAAGGAATTATCGTGGAAAAATGGGAAATCGAAACGGTTATCTTAAATGATGGGGAACAAATTCCGGGAGACATCGCCCATTCTTTCTTTGAAAAATGCCAGCAAAGCAATAAACGCGTTAAAGATTTTGTTGGAGCCGGAATCGGGGCACCGGGATTCATCGACTTTAACACGGGTGTCGTCGAAAAAGCGGTCAATA
Source organism: Exiguobacterium sp. PvP048 (assembly GCF_040549175.1). Taxonomy (NCBI): domain Bacteria; kingdom Bacillati; phylum Bacillota; class Bacilli; order Caryophanales; genus Exiguobacterium; species Exiguobacterium sp. PvP048. The sequence goes on from NZ_JBEPSU010000002.1 coordinate 191,067, forward strand.
TCGGTTGGAACAATTTCGAACTCGTCGGAGAATTCGAGCGTTTAACCGGATTACCGGCAGTGATCGAGAATGACGCGAACGCAGCAGCAATCGGTGAGATGTGGAAAGGGGCCGGAAGCGGAGCGACAGAACTGCTTGCCGTTACACTCGGAACCGGGGTCGGAGGCGGATTGATCACAAACGGTCAAATCGTTCACGGTACAGTCGGTATGGCCGGTGAAATCGGTCATATCACAATGTTGCCGGAAGGTGGTGTCATGTGTGGTTGCGGTCGTAAAGGGTGTTTGGAAACGATTGCTTCCGCAACAGGTGTCGCCCGGCTTGGTCTTGAAAAACGAAAAGGACATGTCACTTCTTTGAACGACATCAAAGCGGTTACGGCAAAAGATGTGTTTGAAGCGTATTCGCAAGGGGATACGGTAGCGAACGAGGTCGTGGAAGAAGTAACGTTCCACCTTGGACTCGCCATTTCGAATTTAGCCAACAGCTTTAATCCTGAAATCATCGTCATTGGCGGCGGCGTTTCAAAAGCAGGCGAGGCGCTGATGGCTCCATTACAAGAGACATTTAAGCGATTTGCTTTGCCGCGGGTCTTCGGATCAACGACCTTCAAAATCGCTGAACTGGGTAATGACGCAGGTGTCATCGGCTGTGCTTGGTTGGCGAAACAAATGTTTCTGAAAAAATAATAAGTAAATGTTTTAAAAAAAGATTCGATATTTTGAATCTTTTTTTTATTTACAAACGTAATAAAAGTATGTGAATGTAAAGTATCGACCGGATTCCGGTTGCATTTTTGTAAAAGTAAGCGTAAAATTTTCACGTGATACGGGTATAAATAGATTAAGACATGTAAGACGTGTAAAAGTTCAATCAAAAAGGACACACGTATATTAGGAGGCAGGTTTTTATGCAGCAAGACTCAAGCATCTGGTCGCGTATGCGGCTAAAGCTGGGTCAAGGTGTACGCAGTACGTATAAGGAGCACAAGCTCTTTTGGATTGCGACACTTCTGATTTGGTTAAAAACATATTTGGCGTATACGCTCTTTTTTAATGTGCCGGTCACCAATTCGGCCCAGGCATTCATCTTACTGATCAATCCAATCAGTTCGGCACTGTTTATGTTTGGATTCAGTTTCTTCTTCCGCGGAAACGTTCAAAAATGGTTCATCTACGGAACTCTTGTCGTTGCGACACTTGTTCTGTATGCGGATATCATTTTCTTCCGTTTCTTCAATGACTATTTGACATTACCGGTTCTGTTCCAGACATCGAACGCAGAGACAGTATCCGCTTCACTAACTTCATTATTGTCATGGGCAGATTTGCTGATTGTCGGTGACTTGTTGATTCTTCCATTCTTCCTTCGAAAAATGGATATGTCGAAAAATATTGCATCACGCGGACGTGCGATTCTCGCTTTCGTCGCAGCAACAGCCGTTTTCCTTGGGAACCTGGCACTTGCTGAAACAGAACGGCCGGAACTATTGACACGTGCGTTTGACCGCGAGCTTCTCGTTAAAAATATCGGGACGTTTAACTTCCATATGTACGATGCGCTGATCCAGTCAAAAACGTCAGCACAAAAAGCAATGGCGGACAGCTCGGAGCTCTCTGAAGTGCAAGGGTTTGTAGATTCTAAGTACGCTGAACCGAACCCGGCGATGTTTGGGAAGTATAAAGGGAAAAACGTCATCGTGATTTCATTTGAGTCAGCTCAATCGTTTGCTGTCGGCTTAAAAGCACCGAATGGGCAGGAAGTCACACCTAACCTTAATAAACTGATCAAAGACTCGCACTATTGGGATAATTTCTATCACAATACTGGACAAGGAAAAACATCGGACGCCGAGTTTATCTTGGAAAACTCGATTTATCCACTCGGTCGTGGATCCGCATTCTTTACAAATGGAGAAAATGAATTCCGCGCCACACCTGAGATGTTAAAAGAAGACGGTTATTATTCAGCTGTTTTCCATGCAAACAACAAGTCATTCTGGAACCGTGATATTGTTTACAACAGTTTCGGAGTGGACCGTTTCTTCTCGGAAACAGATTACGATTTAGGTAATCCGGAAGATTTAACAGAGTGGGGCTTACTGGACGATAAGTTCTTTGAGCAATCGTTACCGATGCTGAAAGATCTTCCGCGCCCGTTCTACTCGAAGTTCATCACGTTGACGAACCATTATCCGTTTGAAATGCCCAAACCGGAAGATGAACTCGTACCGCCGCTTGAAACGAGTTCGACGACATTAAATCATTATGTTCAAGCACTCGCTTATCAAGACATGGCGCTCGGTAAGTTCATCGAAGGATTAAAGAAAGACGGCACTTGGGATGATACGATTTTCATGGTATACGGTGATCATTACGGAATCTCGACGAATCACAATGCTGCGATGGCGGAATTGTTGAAAAAAGACGAGTTAACACCGTATGATGTTGCTCAATTACAACGTGTACCGTTCTTGATCCACTTACCTGGACAAGACAAAGGTGTCAAACACGATGAGGTCGCAAGTCAAATTGATATCAAGCCGACGTTGTTAAATCTGCTCGGTTACGATTTCAAAGATGAAGTATTGTTCGGAACGGATCTGTTCTCGAAAGAACATAAAGATTATGCGTTGTTCCGGGACGGTTCTGTCGTAACGGATAAGACAGTCTACACGCAAGAGACATGTTATGACCGTAAGACCGGTGAAGAAGTCACAGACGAGAAAGACGGCGCTATCTGTAAAGAGTCCGTCAAACAGTCTGAGAAAGAACTCGGTTTATCGGATAAAGTCATCTATGGTGATCTGTTACGTTTCCTTCAAACTTCTAAATAATTTAAAAGACGGGGACGATGTGTAATCGTTCCCGTCTTTTTTTTGAGGTATTACTTCCACACTGTCAGGCTACAAAAAAGGTCAGCACTCCGATTTGGAATGCTGACCTTTTTTGTGTAAACCATGATTATGACGGAATTCCGCCGAAAATCAATGTCGCAATACCAAACCAACCAAATAAGATAACAGTCAGTCCAGCAAATACGAGTGGAAACATTTGACGTTTCTTAAGTGAACGCAAGACGGCCCACACGCCGACGAGTGCAACGATAAAGAAAAGCCAACCGATTGGTTGATCCAAATGCATGACGTATTCCCCCTTAAAAATCACGTTATGAAGTTCACGAAGATTTCACTTAAATCTCACTTTTTAGTTTAGCCGACTGAGCGAATAAAGTCGAGAGGGGGGACGACGAACTTTCGACAATTTCGTGTATAGTAGAGAAGAATATCAACAAAGGAGTTTGATGAGATGGAAATCGTAAGTATTACTTCAGGTATGGCTTCGGAAAACGGCTATCTTCTTTTTAAAGAAGGAAAATGTTTAGTGATTGATCCGGGAACGGAAGATATGCGTTTTTTTGATGAAATTGAAAAACGCGATGCTAAGGTCGAAGCCATTCTTTTAACACATGCCCACTTCGATCATATTGGCGGTGTCGATATGTTGCGGCGTTTTACGTCGGCTCCGGCATACATTCATCCAAATGAAACGAAATGGTTGTCGAATCCGAATCTGAATGGATCGATTAAGTTCAACATGCCGCCATTAAAGGTGAAGCCGGCAGAACAATTGTTGGTAAGCGGTTCTTTGGAAATTGGTCCGTTTCAGTTTCATGTTTTGGAAACACCGGGACACTCACCGGGCAGTGTGACGTTTTATTTTAAAAAAGAGCAGGTTGCATTTGCAGGGGATCTGATTTTTAAACGAAGTGTCGGTCGAACGGACCTGGAAGGCGGCGATCAAAACGTACTGATGCGGTCCATCGATCGTGTCATTGCAGAAATACCGCACGATACAACATTTTATCCGGGACATGGACCGGAAACGACGTTACGTCAGGAAATCAAGCACAATCCTTTTTTCTGAAGAAATGAAAAAATCCCTCGTCTTCATTCGAAGGCGAGGGATTTTTGTTCACATTTGGAAGTTGGACCAATACGTGAAGACGATAAAGAATACTGTTAAGTACGCTGCAAAAATGTAGACATACGTTTTTTCAGTTAGGCGAAGATAGCCTAATGCTGCAAAAAATACTGTTTGTGCCAAGAAGACGAAGCCCATAACTAAAAATGAATCCGTATGTTCACTTGAGCTGGCATCTCCACCTAGAGCGCCGATAAATGCCATGACTGCAATGATGCCAGTCCAAAATCCGAGTACGCGGTACATTCTCCCCATTCATATAACCCCCTAAATCCGACAGATAGTCAATATACGTACTTATTTTACCAAGCAAACAATCATCCGTCCATCATGTTCTAGTGTTTGTTAAGGAATAACTGTGAACAAAAGATGAAGTTTGAAAAAAACTTGTACAATAGTTGTACAAAAGGTGTACAAAAGGAAGGATGCGTGGTATAGTTTCTGTAATGAGAAGCGTAGATTTTGAGAGGAGGAGCAATAATGGCGAATGAGTTGATATTTTTCACGTATCCAAGCTGTACATCTTGTCGTAAAACGAAATCATGGTTAAAAGAGGAACATGTTGATGTAGAGGAACGTCATCTGTTCAGAAATGCTCCAACAGTAGATGAGTTGATGGAATTGCTTAAACTTTCAACAGATGGAATCGAAAGTTTACTGGCGACACGCAGCCAAGCATTTAAAGATTTGGGAATTGATGTCGATGACATGAAATTAAGCGAACTACTTCGTTTGATGAGTGACAATCCAAAATTGTTACGCCGTCCAATCATTACTGACGGTAAACAACTTGTAATCGGATACGATAAACCAGGACTCGAGACACTTGCGAAACGTAAAAACCGAATTATTGCCCAAGTATCTTAAAGAAGCCGATTTGTTTCGGCTTCTTTTTTTTTGTATTTTTTGATTAAGGAGGTGTTGGGTTGAGAGAACAGATCAGTCAATTGATTCACCAATTTGAAACGGTTGGAGCGACCGATGTGCATTTTATTCCAGGTGACCAAACGGCACAAGTCATCTGTCGGGCGAATGGCGGGTTAAACGAACAATCCTCGATACCGATTGACCAGTACCGGTCGATCGTCAGTCACGTTCGCTATGAAGCCAACCTAAAGGAACAGAATGAACGAATTCCTCAAAGCGGTCTTTATCCTCTGGAAGAGAACGGGATGCGTGTTTCCATCTTACCGAGCCGATATGGTGATGCCATGTCCTGGCGATTTTACCGGGCGGTCGTGTCTGACAAAGTTGCGGCCGGTTTGCTTGATCCTGAAGACGATTTAATCTGGATGAAACAACAAACACATGGATGCATTATCATTTCGGGCACGACAGGAGCGGGGAAAACGACGATGCTTTACTCGTTGATGGCCTCGATGGAAGGGAAACGGATTATTTCGGTCGAAGATCCGATCGAATGCAGCGTACCGGGAATTTTACAGCTGGAGTTAAATGCGAAGGCTGGTTTTGATGCGACCCGGTGCTTTGAAGAAATTCTCCGGGCTGATCCGGACTGGATTGCTTTTGGTGAGGTGAGAACGGCGGAAGCGGCACGATTGACCATCAATGCGGCACTGAGCGGTCATGTCGTGTTGTTTACGCTACATGCAGGATCGATTGCTGAGGCGATGCTGCGATTAAGGACATTAGGTATAACGAAAGAAGAATTATCAGTATGCAAAAAAATCATTCATCTATATCGGGAGGAGGGGAACGTGCGCTGTACCGTCGAAAACTTACAAGCGCTAGCAAAGGTCGGTTCTTAAATCGATTCCATCGCCTCTTGTCAAAAGGAATCTCAACAAAAGAGGCACTCGATATACTGATTCGTTTTGAAGACCCTTTGCTTATTCCGGTCATTCGTGAGATTCAAGAACGATTACAACAGGGCAACCGGCTTTCGTTTGCCCTCGAACCGTTAAACTTGCCGACCGCGTTACAACAATTACTTAGAGTAGGAGATCAAACGGAACGTCCGCTGATGATTTTACGACAAGTCATCCGATTACTTGAGCTTGAAAGTCAGATGAAAAAGAAGTTTTGGAAGATGGCCCGTTATCCAATTGTCTTGGCTGTCAGTCTGCTGTTGCTATTCATGTTTTATGCCCTCTACGTATTTCCTTCCCTACTCGAGATGTCGAATCCGGCTACCTTACCTCCGTTCGTCCGTCCCCTCATTCATCCTTCCGCCAAATACGTCATGGCATTTGCTCCGCTGACAACGATGGTCGGACTGATTCTTCTGATCCGCCGTATACCGATAAAACGACTGTTGCGGATGAAGATGATTCAAAAAATGCTTCGTTTGTATTACAGCTATCTGTTTACAATCGAGGTCGGCTCCTTCATCGATGCCGGATTTTCATTGGAAGAAGCTTTTCATGCCTTGGAACAAGGGCAAACCGGTAAAAAGAAACAGATGTACCAGATGTTGCATCACCGTCAAAAAAGCGGTCAACCATTATCGGAAGCGATGCAGGATGAAAACATCATTGATGTTGAAACTGTCGGATTGGTTCATATTGCACGGGAAAGTGGTGATTTAGGCCCTTTATTACTGGAACAGGCAGCATTGTTACATGAATCGATTGAGGAAGAAGTCGAAAAGAAACTGTTGCTGATTGAACCGGCATTGTACGGAGGATTAACCGTGATGACAGGCACACTATTCTTGATTCTGTATTATCCGATCCAACTCGCGATTCAGCAACTTCCATTTTAAAGAGACGAGGAGTCGATTAAATGAAACGGTTTATTCAAAATCAACGAGGGTTTACATTGCTCGAAATGGCAGCTGTCCTGCTGATCATTTCTTTGCTTTTACTCGTATTGATTCCGACGATGACGAGCGGGAAAGATCAGGCGAAAGGAGTCAGTTGCGAAGCAAACATCCGTGTCATCCGTTCCGAAGTAAATCTTTACTATGCCAAGGAGAAAAAATATCCAGAATCACTGCAAACCATCAATCGAGGAACGGCGGAAAAACCGAACGAGCTTGCTTGCGATCAGGAGACCTATACGTATGATGCGAAGACTGGGGAACTTACGAAAGTCAAATGACGGATTTACATTAATTGAGATGACGGTTGTCCTAGTAATGATCGGATGCCTGTTAGTGTTACTGTTGCCGACCGTCATTGAGCGGCGGCCGGCCTTGTATACGTTGGAACAGGACATTGGAATACTCGAGCAGGATATCCAAACACTTCGACTGATTCAGTATTCTAAAACGAGTGACCAGAATCAGATGCAGCTTCGTTGGAAAAATGACGGGAAAGGTTATTTGGTCATGGCGAATGACCGGCTGTTATGGCAACGGACGTTTCAACCGGGGCATTCCTGTGTCGTACCTTCAAACGGACGGATCATTTATTTTAAAAGTTATCATTCGACGTATGCCTCGACCTGGGTCTGTCAATCGACGACACAAGCATTTGAAATCAAATTTTTACTCGGCAACTATCAGATGCTGATTCAAAAATTGAGGTGAAAACCGTGAAAAATATAAGTGTTCAGCAACAGGGATTCACACTCCTTGAAGTCGTCTTGTCAATGGTTGCCATCGCGTTTTTCCTGATACTCGCAATCGATCCTGTGTTGTCTGTTCAAAAGCAGAAAAATCAATTGCTGGTCGAAACGCGGCGGCTCGATCAAATGGCATCCGATCAAATTGCAGAAAAAAGAACGGGATACGATATCCGGGAAGGGATGTGGTGTAGTGAGGGGCTCTGTTTGGCGAGCTCAATCCGGAACGACACTCCTCGAAATTTCGTTGGTCCTTTGGCTGAGCCCGCTCTTATTGATTAGTCTGATTGCTATGACACAAATCGTCAGTACCGCACATCAGGAACAACGGATGGATGAAGAGTTATTTTTTCATACGATTGAACGGCTGATGTGGCGAAGTACTTCTTGTGAGAAGCAGGGGGATGAGGTTCACGGCGTGGACGTCGATCCGGAAGAGGAGCCGATCAAGTGGCGGCTCGTCCGTGTCCAAAATCAAATCCGATTAAAAAAAGAATTTGGAGGCGAACTGACTTATGCCCACGATGTAACGCATTATCAGGTCCGGCAGGAAGGACGGACGCTGATTTTCGAGCTCAATCAGCGTCAACGAACCGTTCAGTGCAAGAACACGGGTTCATCCTGATTCAAACCTTGTTACTCCTGCTCGGGATAGGTGTGGCCATCTTGTTAGGCTGTCATCAGATGGATGAAGCGGTCAAGCAGATTCAACTGGAGAAAGAGGCGTTACAACTCGAGTCGCTGGTACGAGCCGCGACGGACGACTGCCGTCAAGATGAAACCGTTCGGTATCCGATTGGCCGGGTTATCTGTACACGGACAGATAAAGGCTTTAAAATGGAAGCGATACTAGATAACGGACAGAGAATCGAGGCGGTCGTTTCGAATGGATAAGGTTTATTTGATTGGTTTTATGGGAACTGGTAAAACAGCGATTGGACGTCACCTTCAGACACGTTACGATGTCGAGGAACTGGATGAACGCTTCGTCCAGGAATACGGTTCGATTACGGATTTCTTCGCAAAATACGGCGAAACAGGATTTCGGGATCGGGAAGTCGAATTGTTACGGAACAGCGAAGCAGAGATTGTCATCACGGGAGGCGGAATTATCGAGCGTTTGGAAAATCGGACGCTCATGCAAGAATCGGGACTCATCATCTGGATTGATACGCCGTTCCATCTGGTCTGGAATCGGATCAGGACAGATCCATCCCGTCCACTTGTCAAATCACGGATGACAGTCGAAAAGTTATTTCGGAGACGGCGTCCCGTTTACGCACGGTTGGCCAATATCCGCTTGGACGGAACAAAAACCGTCCGCGAACTGGCAAAAGAAATTGAATCGATACTGGAGGAGAATGTATGATTTGGATCAATCTTGGAATTATCGTCTTAGCCATCATCGGTCTGGTGATTTTCGGGTTAAGCTTATACAAGAAGAAAATTTCAAAAGATGTGGCAGTGCTCAAACAACTGCTGGAACGTTTTTCAATTCGTCAACAAACGTTGCAGACGGGCATTGATCATACGACAAGCCGGATCGATCAAATTAAAGGAAACATTGATCATTTGGTCGCGGAAGGGAAGCGTGTCGAGCAAGGAGGACGTCAACTCATTGCTGAAGGGCAACGTCTTAAAACAGAAGTTGAACATACTGCCGGACTCAAACCATTTTGAAATGGCTTTCATCGGCTGAATATGAAACAATAGGAGAGAAGGGACTTTGTCCTTTCTCTCTTTCCTTTTGTTCAATTTCCGAATAAACCTAGAATAAAAGATTCGAAATTGGTAGAATGTAATTGAAAGTTGAACAATAAAGAGAAAAGGAATTGAAAATGTTCGTAATTAGGGGGAAAAGTATGAGTCAGACGACATTGAAGAGAACGCCATTGTTCGACATCATTGCACCAACGGGGAAAATGGTCGATTTTGCAGGGTTTGAAATGCCAGTTCTGTTTTCATCCATCAAGGAAGAGCATACAGCGGTGCGGGAACGTGTCGGGATGTTTGATGTATCCCATATGGGCGAGTTATTTGTTTCCGGATCAGATGCGTTAGCGTTTTTGCAACAGACGCTGTCGAATGATATCTCGAAGATTGCGATCGGACAGGCTCAATACAACGTCTTATGTCAAGAAGACGGCGGGACAGTAGACGATTTGTTGGTATATCGTTTGGACGAACAGGATTACCTGCTCGTCGTCAATGCATCCAACATCGAGAAAGATGAAGCACACTTACGTCAGTATCTGACGGGGGACGTGTTGCTTGAAAATCAATCGGATGCCTACGGTCAAATTGCCGTTCAAGGTCCAAAAGCTGTTGAAGTGTTGCAGGAACTGACGGCACTCAAGCTGGAAGACATCAAATTTTTCCGCTTTGCGCAAGGAGAATTGGCTGGAGTCGAGATGCTTGTATCACGCAGCGGTTATACAGGGGAAGACGGCTTCGAATTGTATATGCCGTCAGCAGACGCATCAGCGGTCTGGAATGCGTTATTGGAAGCGGATGTCGTACCGTGCGGGCTGGGTGCCCGGGATACGTTACGATTTGAAGCCTGCCTGCCGTTATACGGACACGAGTTATCAGCGACGATTTCACCGATTGAAGCAGGGATGGGATTTGCCGTTAAACCGCAAGTGAAGTCGTTTGTCGGATCGGAAGTCTTGGTGAAACAGAAAGAAGACGGACCGCGTCGTCAATTGATTGGTCTTGAACTGACGGATAAAGGGATCGCTCGTCAAGATGCTCCTGTTTTGGTAAATGGGGAAACTATCGGATTCGTTACGACGGGTACATTACCACCGACAATTGGTAAAGCCATTGCGTTAGCACTTGTGCCGACGGAATATGCGACCGAGGAAACATTTGAAATCGAAGTACGCGGAAAAAAACTGGCAGCAAAACGAATTGATACGCCATTCTATCGCCGGAGCAAATAAGGGGGACATAAAAGATGGATTTTCGTTATTTACCGATGACGCAAGAAGATGAAAAAGAAATGTTACAGACGATTGGTGCAGACTCGATAGAAGACCTGCTTGCCGATATTCCGGCAAGTGTACGCGACCAAGGGACGTTGGAAGAAGTGGGCATTCCGTTACCGGAAACTGACTTGATTCGAACGCTCTCAAAACTTGCCGATCAAAACATGAATACGAAACAGTACCCGTCGTTCCTCGGTGCCGGCATTTATGACCACTATGCACCGGCTGTCGTCAACCATATGTTACTCCGGTCTGAGTTCTACACGGCGTACACGCCGTATCAGCCTGAAATTTCGCAAGGGGAGCTGCAGGCAATCTTCGAGTACCAAACGATGATCTGTGAACTGACAGGAATGGATGTCGCGAACTCTTCCATGTATGACGGGATCACCGCACTGGCTGAAGCGGCGATGCTTGCCTGTGCCCACAAGAAGAAAAAAACAATCGTTCTCTCGGATGGTGTCCATCCGGAAGCACACGATGTCGTACGGACATATGCAAACGGTCCCGGGCTTGAAGTGGAGACGCTGCCGCTCGTGAATGGGGAAACGGCGATTGCGAACCTGGATGCACTGGAGGATGTCGCCTGCGTCATCGTACAGTATCCGAACTTCTATGGACGTGTCGAAGACTTACAGGCACTGGCGGACGCGACACATGCGAAAGGCGGTCTATTCATTGTCTCGGCCAATCCGCTTGCGCTCGGTTTGTTAGAGGCGCCTGGTAAGCTCGGCGCCGACATTACGATCGGGGACTGCCAACCATTCGGTATTCCGCAGAGCTTCGGTGGACCGACGTGTGGATACTTCACGACGACAAAAGCCTTGATGCGAAAAATTCCGGGACGTCTTGTCGGTCAGACAGTCGATGAGGACGGAAAACGCGGGTTCGTCCTGACGTTACAAGCACGTGAGCAACACATACGTCGTGATAAAGCGACTTCGAATATCTGTTCGAACCAGGCCTTAAACGCTTTGGCTGCATCAATTGCAATGAGTGCACTGGGAAAACGCGGAATCCGTGTACTGGCAACCCGCAACCTCCAGACGGCCTACGCCTTGAAAAAATCATTGATTCAAGCAGGCTTCCACATCGTGGACGACGGTCCGAGCTTCAATGAATTTGTGGTGGAATTGCCAATTGATGCGACAGAAGCCGGCAAACAGTTGTTGCAAGCCGGGATCATCGGTGGACTGCCGCTTGGTACGTTCGACGAAAGCCGGAGCAACCAAATGCTCGTTTGTGCGACTGAACTACGGACAAAAGAAGAATTGGATCAATTCGTGACTGCGTTAGGAGGACTGACTCATGCATAAAACTAGTGAACAGACATTGATTTTTGAAATCTCAAAAGCCGGTCGTGTCGCCTACAGTTTACCGCTTCCGACGGTTGATGAAGTAGCGGCGGAAGAATTACTGCCTGCCCATTTGCTGCGCCAGGAAGACGTCGAGTTGCCGGAAGTGTCCGAACTCGATCTTGTCCGTCACTATACAGCGCTTTCGAACCGAAATCACGGGGTCGATTCCGGTTTCTATCCGCTTGGTTCATGTACGATGAAATACAATCCGAAAATCAATGAAGATATGGCACGTCTCCCTGGATTCGCCCATATCCACCCGTTGCAACCGGTTGAGAGCGTTCAAGGGGCTCTCGGACTGATGTACGATTTACAAGAAAAACTTGCGGTCATTACCGGTATGGACGAAGTGACGTTGCAACCGGCAGCGGGAGCGCATGGTGAGTGGACGGGATTAATGTTGATCAAAGCTTATCACCATGCCCGGGGTGACTTTAAACGGACGAAAGTTCTCGTCCCGGACTCCGCCCACGGAACAAATCCGGCATCGGCTTCTGTCGCTGGTTTTGATACGGTGACCGTCTTATCTGACGAGCGCGGATTAGTTGACCTAGCTGACCTAAAGAGTAAAGTCGGGGAAGATACGGCCGCATTGATGCTGACGAACCCGAATACGCTCGGTCTGTTTGAGTCGGATATCGTTGAGATTGCGAAAGCGGTCCATGAAGCCGGAGGAAAACTGTACTATGACGGCGCGAATTCAAATGCAATCATGGGAATTGCACGTCCGGGAGACATGGGCTTTGATGTCGTCCACTTGAATCTCCATAAGACGTTTACGGGCCCTCACGGCGGCGGCGGTCCGGGTTCAGGTCCGGTCGGTGTCAAAAAAGATTTGATTCCGTATCTGCCAAAACCGATTGTTGCCAAGACAGCAGAAGGTTTTGTACTCGATTACGACCGTCCGGAATCAATCGGACGTGTCAAACCGTTCTACGGAAACTTCGGTATCAACGTTCGGGCCTACAGTTATATCCGGACAATGGGAGGCGCAGGACTTGCCCGCGTTTCAAAAGAAGCCGTCTTGAATGCCAATTATATGTTGGCACGTCTGAAAGGCGCATATGATGCCCCTTATGACGTCTATTGCAAACACGAATTTGTCCTGTCGGGCCGTCGTCAAAAAGCACTTGGGGTACGGACACTCGATATCGCAAAACGTCTGCTTGACTTCGGATATCATCCACCGACGATTTACTTCCCGTTGAATGTCGAAGAGTGTATCATGATCGAACCGACGGAAACCGAATCGAAAGAGACGCTTGATGCCTTCTGTGATGCGATGCTCCAGATCGCAAAAGAAGTGGAAGAAACACCGGACGTCGTCTTGAACGCACCGCATACGACGGTCGTTAAACGAATGGATGAGACATTAGCGGCCCGCAAGCCGATTTTACGTTATCAGCCGAAACAAGAAGTACACGTTTAAACCAAAAAACCATCCCGTAGACTAGACTGACCCAGCAATATGAGACACATATAAAACACCTTGATTAGGCTGCCAGTACACCGTATTTTTTCGGTGTGAGGTAGCCTAATTTTTCTTGGATTCGTTCTTCGTTATAGTAGTTTAAGTAATTAATAACGCGTTCAGAGACCTCATAGTCTCTTAGCGAATTAAATTTGACGTACTGGAACTCCTCGGACTTTAAATTAGAGTGGAACGATTCGATCACTGCGTTGTCCCAACAGTTTCCTCTACGAGACATGCTACTTGTTAGGTAATTCCTCTTAACGAATTCTTGAAAGGCATATGATGTATAAACACTGCCTTGATCCGAATGAAGGATGACCCCTTCGGGGTAGTTTCGATTCTCAAGCGCTATCTTCAACGTATCAATCACAAGAGGCGTTTGTTGATGCTCGTATAACTTGTAGGCGATGATCTCGTTATTGAATAGGTCCATGATAGTTGAAAGATATTTTGTCGTGCTGCCGTATTGGATATAGGTGATATCCGTCACCCACTTCTGATTCGGTTTACTTGCTGTGAAATCACGTTTGATAAGATCCGGTGCCGTTATGATGCGCTCACCTTGAGACTTCCATCTTCGTTTCGGTTTGATCCGACATTGGAGATGGTGTTTTTGCATGATTTTCTGTACGGTATTCCGATTGGCTTTCAACTGATAAATTTGCTGTAATAATGCCTTTATTTTTCGATGGCCATTCCGATACTTCGTCTGTTTACTTAGTTCAATGATGGCTTTTTCGAGCACCGAAGGTGCTTTCACAGATTCTTTAATCCAACGGTAATAGTTTGCTTTGGGTACATTCAAAACGCTAAGAATGGCGGTGATTGTATACTTTCCCTGAAGCAATTCTACAATTTTTATGACTGCTTCTTTCTCAACTCTCTTTCGATCTCCATGTACTTTTTTAAGATCTCGTTTTCCATCTTCAGATGAGACATTTGTCGTTCGCTCTTGTCATCCTCACTCGCAGAATCTGGACCATGTCCATAGGTATATTGTTTTCCAATCGGCTGATCAAATCGATAATGTTCGTTAGCGCGATACCATCTCATCCATGTTTTGATTTGAGATTCATTTTTGATTCCGTACTTCTCCATGATTTCTTTCGTCGTCAACTTACCACTCAACTTATCTTTTACTACTGCCCATTTCACTTCACTTGAATATACGTTTTTGCCCATGCAAAAACACCTCCGATGTTAGTACTTTTTAAAAGTGTACCACTCCGAAGGTGTTTTATATTGTCTCAAAATTTTAGGTTAGCCCACCGCGTCTCAGTTGACGGGGATGGTTTTTGTTATGAAATAAGAGGAATCAGCTGCGTTTAACTTTTCCAGTCCACTGCTTGAAGCCGCCTTTAAGTTGATACAGATTTGTATAACCTGCTTTTTTCAGGACTTTGGCCGCTTGCGACGAACGCATGTTGCCTTGGCAGTACAAATAGATCGGCATGTCCTTGCGTAATTCTTTAGCACGCATTTTCATCTGACTGACCGGTATGTTACGGGCTCCGATGATATGTCCGCCTTTGAATTCCTGTGTCTCGCGGACATCCACGATTTGTGCTTTCCGGTAATTTGCCCGGAATTCTTCTTGTGAAAGTTTTGTAATTCCTTTGACCGGCATGAAGCGCCATATGATATAAGCGATCAAAGCCACCCATAATACGATCGTGATGATTGTACTGATTTCCATATCTAAGTTCCAACCCCTTCGTTCATATAACATCTTTACCATTATAGTAAACGAAATCGATTTCGGCAATCGACTCGTCGTTGCGCAGGATAGAAAGGGTCTGATACACTAATACGGAAACGTTTCTGGGGGTGTTCACTTGATCAGAGAGTGGCAAGTATTGACGACTGAAAGAATGGAACCGGCATTAAACATGGCAATTGATGAAGCTTTAATCGGTTTTGTCGGTCGCGGCGAAGTGGCACCGACACTTCGTTTTTATTCATGGGAACCAAGAGGGTTAAGTGTCGGTCATTTTCAACGGGCGACCAAAGATATTGACCGAAACCGGATCGAGGCGCTGGGGATTCCGATCGTTCGCCGGATGACCGGCGGCCGGGCCGTCCTGCATGCGGATGAATTGACGTACAGTGTGATTCTTCCCGAACAGATGGAAGGGGTCCCGAAAACCGTCATTGAAAGTTACCGGATGCTGACAGAAGGAATCCGTAAAGGGTACCATCATTTAGGCATTCCCGTTGAATTTTCGGTTCCGATGACAGAAGAAGAAAAAGAAGAATTACGAAAACCGAAGTCTGCCGTCTGTTTTGATGCGGCATCGTATTACGAACTTGCGGTCGGGAAACGAAAAGTGGCCGGAAGTGCACAAGTCCGGCATCAAGGAGTCGTGTTGCAACATGGTTCCGTTCCGCTGTCAGTGGATGAAGGGGAATTGTTTGATTGCTTTCTTTACGAAGATGAGACGATGCGTGAACGAATGAAAGCGCGATTTGCCGGAAAAGCGGTTGCCTTAAATGAGTTGGCGGGACGCTCCGTTTCATTCGAAGAAGTCCGCCTTGCCTTTGTAAAAGGATTTGAAGACGTACTTCAACTGACCTTCAGACCGCTGGAGTTCAACAGCACCCAATGGCAGGAAATTGAACGGTTAGCAGAGAAGTATCGTAGTGAAGAATGGAACTGGAAGCGCTAAAGAGATGGATTGGAAGGTGATGTCGTGCCGACTCCGAGTATGGAAGATTATTTAGAACAGATTTATATGTTGATTGAAGAAAAAGGATATGCCCGTGTGTCCGATATTGCAGAGCTGTTAGGCGTTCATCCGTCGTCTGTCACGAAGATGGTCCAGAAGTTAGACCGGGAAGAGTATCTGGTCTACGAAAAGTACCGCGGATTGATGCTGACGGCAAAAGGACGGAAAATCGGAAAACGTCTTGTCGAACGGCATGCGTTGTTGGAAGATTTTCTGCGCCTGGTCGGAGTAGATGAATCATTGATCTACAAAGACGTGGAAGGGATCGAACATCACATCAGTATTGAAGCGCTCGATAAGATCAACGGGATGATTCAATTTTTTGCCGAACGTCCTGAATTACAAGAAGAATTTCAAAAACACCAGCAAGTACACCCGGAAGAATAAGTGTACTTGTTTTTTTGTATGGAAATTCTTAAAAGACGAACGATATATAATAAAAAATCGTTATAGTACGGTTAATCGGCATCGAATATGCTATACTGACCGTGAAATCATCGAAGGGGGTGACGGATGGGGATCCATCCGGTTATGGAAATCGTGATTAAGGAAAAGTTGGTATCAGAGTCAGAACTTGCCGCCAAAGTAAAAGAACTTGCCGTTGCAATTGAACGTGATGCGGCAGGACGGCAAATTGTTTTAGTCGTCGTGTTAAAAGGATCGATGGTATTTGCTGCTGATTTAATGCGTGAAATCAAAGGTAGTGTCCAAATCGATACGGTTGCCTGTTCATCGTACGGGGCCAAAACCGTCTCGTCAGGACGCGTCCAGTTGAAAAAGGACTTGGATCTTGATGTCGAAGGGAAATACGTCGTCGTCATCGAGGATATCATCGATACCGGGCATACCTTAAGTTTCTTGTGTGAACACATGAAGCTGCATAAACCAGGTGTCTTGAAAATTTGTACGTTACTCGACAAGCCGGCACGACGGGAAGTACCGCTCGATGCCGATTATGTCGGATTTGAGATTCCCGATTATTTTGTGGTTGGTTATGGTATTGATTGTGCCGAGAAGTATCGGAATCTGCCATATGTGGGTTGGGTTGAAACGGATTAAAAAAACAGTAGCTGTGTGCCTCGAAGGCGCACAGCTACTGTTGATTTGTTTAAAAAGCACGTTTTTTCTTTTTGCCTTTTTTTCCTTCGATGACAGTCAAATGTGGTGCTTTTGATCGGTCGCGAAGGGGGCGGACTTTACTAGAAGCAGCCGTTTTCGTTGTTTTAACCGGCTTCTTCTTAAAATCGGTCCGGCGGGGTGAAGGATTGTTTTTAGCGTACATTTTTTTAGACTGCGCAACAGATTTTCGATATTGAGAATTTGTGCTGCTGTTGACGCTGTTGCGTGTTAAAAATTTAAACAGCAGGAAGATGATTCCAGCTGTAATCGCAAAAAACAGTAATTGTGAAAACAGACTACCGGGATCATTGGCGAGCTTATATCCAAAGCCGACGAACGCAAACAGTAACACGACAAGTGCGAATGTAGAACCAATCCGTTGTCTAATCATATTATCACCCCTGTTATCAATTAACCAAGTGCATTCTCATGTAGGTTATGTTCCTGTTTTTCGAGTGCTTCAAACGCGTAAATCGCAACCTCGATCTGAGAATCATCCGGTTCTTTTGTCGTCAAATACTGTAACCACAGGCCGGGCAAGGCGATGACGCGTAAACCTTTAATATTTTGGGCTTTATTTGTTAATTGTAAAACCTCGAAAGATAAACCGATGACGACAGGAAGTAACGCAATCCGGCAAACGAGACGTAACCATAACGGGTCGGTCGGGACGATTAAATAAACGAAAAAGCCGACGATGACGGTGAAAATCAAGAAACTTGAACCGCAACGGTAATGCAGGCGACTGCTGGTCCGGACGTTTTCGACCGTCAATGGCCTTCCGCTTTCGACACAGTTGATGACTTTATGTTCGGCACCGTGATATTGAAACAGCCGTTTGACGAGCGGAGTCAAGGAAATCAGATAAAGATAACTGAAAAGTAACGTCAACTTGATTACAGCTTCCAGTACATTTTGAATCACATGACCGGACAGCGCCGGGAAGTAACTGAACAGAGAAGCTAGAAAAGCCGGAAGCAGTGTAAACATCAGCTTTCCGAAAAAGAACGACAGTACACCGAGGACAACGACACCAAGCCATTTCGTCAGTTGACCTTGGGAAGCCTCTTCCGGCTCTTCTTCCCCCGGATTGACCCCGTACCGGTCACTGGCAAAGTTCATATGACTTGCCCCGTTCGCGGACGATTCGACTAAGGCAAACAATCCGCGGATCAACGGGATTTTTTTACCGACGGCGATTCGTGGCCGGATCGGTTTTTTTTGTTCGAACGTTTCAATCGTATCGTCATTTCGACGAATGGCTGAGACGGCATGTGTGGCATTTTGGAACATGACCCCTTCGACGATGGCTTGTCCACCGACGGGCGCTTGAGCAGTTTTCATAGAGCAACGCATCCCATCTTCAAATAAAATATCGTGTACCGTCATTTTACTCGATTTAGGAGAAAAACACTATGCTCAGCTGTTAATAGCAGTCGAAAATTTAGGAGGCGGAAAACGACTTATGATACAATAATAGAGACAATCTGGAGGTGATGAAATGCAGATTTTAGTCTTGAATGGACCGAACTTGAATTTGCTCGGGACACGGGAACCGGATACATATGGGACGCAAACATTATCGGATTTGGAAAGTCTGGTCAGGACTCGTTTTAAAGATGTTGATTTTCAGTTCGCCCAGTCAAATCATGAAGGCGAACTGATCGACTATTTACACGGAGCGCGCGGATATGACGGAATCGTCTTCAATGCGGCGGCTTACACGCATACGAGTGTTGCGTTGCGTGATGCGATCGCGGCAATCGATGTACCGACGATTGAAGTTCATTTATCAAACGTTCATGCACGCGAAGCATTTCGGCATCATTCGATGCTTGCACCGGTTTGCCGAGGAGTCATCAGCGGATTAGGGATGACAGGTTACTTGCTCGCAATCGAAGCATTGATTCAACCGTCTACATAATCAAAGGGGGAAACAGACATGAAACATCGTATTGAAGCACTTCAAACAGCTCTTAAAGAACGTGATTTACCAGGTCTTCTTGTGACGAAGGCAGAAAATATCCGATATATTTCTGGATTCACCGGTTCGAGCGGTGCATGTCTCGTGACGGCTGAACAAGCTTATTTCGTGACGGATTTCCGTTACACGGAACAAGCGGCGGATCAAGTGAAGGGAATGGAAATCGTCCAAATTGAACGGTCGATCCCTGAAACGATGGGCGAATTGATGGCTGGAGCCCGTGTGCGTGCAGTTGGCGTTGAAAAAGATGCAATGACACTCGGCGCATTCGAAGCGTTCGATCAAGCATCTTCCGTGGAATTGGTTCCGACGACTGGAATCGTTGAAAACCTACGCTTGATTAAGGATTCGTCAGAGATTAAGATGATTAAGGAAGCGGTGGATTTAGCAGATGCGACGTTCCACCACATCTTGACGTATATTCAAGCTGGCCGGACAGAGCTTGAAGTCTCGAACGAACTCGAGTTCTTCATGCGTAAACACGGTGCGACGTCGTCGTCATTCGATACGATTGTTGCGTCTGGATATCGTTCAGCGTTGCCACACGGTGTCGCCAGTTCGAAAGTAATCCAGTCAGGTGAACTTGTGACGCTTGATTTCGGTGCATTGTTGAACGGATATGTTTCGGATATCACGCGTACTGTGGCCGTCGGACCGATCAGTCCGGAGTTACAAACGATTTACGATACGGTTCTCAAAGCGCAGCTCGCAGGCGTTGACGGGTTACGTCCGGGAATCACTGGAATTGAAGCAGACGCTTTGACGCGTGACATCATCAAGGATGCAGGATATGGGGAATATTTCGGTCATTCGACGGGGCATGGAATCGGGTTGGAAGTACATGAAGGACCAGGATTGTCATTCCGTTCTGAAACGAAACTGCAACCTGGGATGATCGTGACGGTTGAACCGGGCATTTACGTACCGCAAGTCGGAGGATGTCGGATTGAAGATGACGTCTTGATCACCGAGTCAGGGCGTGAAATTCTTTCGTCTTCACCAAAAGAACTCATCACACTGTAAAACGGCAAGATCAACATTTAGGAGGAACTTTTCATGGTATCAGTAAACGATTTAAAAACAGGACTTACAATTAAAACATCAGACGGAATGATTTGGCAGGTTCTTGAATTCCAACACGTTAAACCGGGTAAAGGGGCAGCATTCGTCCGGACGAAAATGCGTAACATCCGTAACGGAAACATTCAAGAGATGACATTCCGTGGTGGTGAACGTGTCGAGCGTGCCCACATCGAACGCAACAAAATGCAATATCTCTATCCGATGGGGGAAACATATGTCTTCATGGATACAGAATCATACGAACAACTTGAATTGACAACGGCTCAAGTTGAAGCGGCACTCCCGTTCCTTCTAGAAAACATGGAAGTTCAAATCGCGATCTACAACGGTGAAGTTCTCGGAATCGAATTGCCGAACACGATCGTTATGACGATTGTTGAAGCAGAGCCGGGCGTCAAAGGCGATACAGCTTCAAACGTTAAGAAAAATGCAACGGTTGAAACGGGACATATTATCCATGTACCACTCTTCATCGAAGCAGGAGAAAAAGTAACAGTTGATACACGTACTGGTGATTTCACAGGGCGTTACAACGGATAATCAAGTTTTCGAAACGCCTATTCCTCCTCGACTTGGACGGATGGGCGTTTTTTCCTTTTGTCTTAACTTGCGTCCTTTGGTATGACCAGTTAATATTAGTATTTGAGTAGGCATTAGCACCTGGTATAATATTAAAGTATAATAATAAAGGTGAATGTTGAGATAGGGGATGAAGAAAAATGAAAATCGATCAGTTGAAGCAAGTACTCGAAATGTTGGACCAATCGAGTGTCAATGAACTTTCTCTTGAAACCGATACGTATAAGTTAAAATTAAAAAAACAAAATGATAATATCGTGGTCTCACACGAAGCACCGGCCCGCGTGGCAACGCCGGCGCCGCAAGCTGCGACAGTCACAGCAGAACCAGCTCCGGAAGAACAGAGCGTTGAAGCCGACACGGTAACGATCAATGCATTGATGGTCGGGACGTTTTATTCGCGTCCGAATCCTGACAAACCTTCGTTCGTCAAAGTCGGCGACAAGATCGAAGTCGGTCAAGTCGTCTGTGTCTTAGAAGCAATGAAACTATTTAATAATCTGAACTCGGAAGTAGCCGGAACAGTCGTCGAGATTCTCGTCGCAGATGGAGACCTTGTTGAATTCGGACAACCTCTCTTCCGGATTCGTCCTTGAGCGGGGTGATGGCAATGGAAAAACTTTTAATCGCGAACCGGGGCGAGATTGCAGTCCGGATCATTCGAGCTGCAAAAGAACTTGGCATTCAGACGGTCGCCGTTTATTCGACAGCGGACCGGGATGCCTTGCACGTCCGTTTAGCAGATGAAGCATATTGTATCGGAGATGTCAGTTCGACTGCTTCTTACTTGAATGTCACGAATATCCTGGCGGTCGCGACTAATCGGAACGTCACGATGATTCACCCGGGATACGGTTTCCTGGCTGAGAATGTTGATTTTGCCGAGATGTGTGAAGCATGTGGCATCAAATTCGTCGGACCGACATCGGCTGCTATCCGTCAGATGGGAATCAAGGATGTCGCAAAACAAACGATGATTGCCTGCGGCGTACCTGTCGTACCCGGTTCTGCCGGTACGGTCACGGACGAGGAAGCCTTACAATTGGCGGATGAGATCGGCTATCCGGTCATCATCAAAGCGACTGCCGGTGGAGGCGGACGAGGCATCCGTGTCGCCCGTTCACAAGAAGAACTTGTAACCGGCCTGGATGAAACACGCCGTGAGGCAAAGCAGGCGTTTGGAAACAGTGAAGTGTATCTCGAGCGTTTCATCGAAGAATTTCGTCATGTCGAAGTTCAAGTACTCGCCGATCGTCACGGAAACGTGATCCATCTCGGGGAGCGGGATTGTACCGTCCAACGCCGGATGCAAAAGCTGATTGAGGAAGCACCATCACCTGCTGTCAGCCCTGCAACCCGTCTGAAGATGGGCGAAGCGGCAGTCAAAGCGGCGAAGGCGATTGACTACACCGGTGCCGGGACGATCGAATTCATCTTTGTGGAAGAAACGGAAGAATTTTTCTTCATGGAAATGAATACGCGAATCCAGGTTGAACATCCGGTGACGGAAATGATTACAGGATTTGATCTTGTTCAGGCACAGCTCCAGGTGGCACTCGATCACCCGTTAGCTGTTCAACAGCAGGATATTGAATTCCGTGGTCATTCGATTGAATGCCGGATCAATGCCGAAGATCCTGATCATGACTTCCGTCCGCATGCCGGACGCGTCACACAATATGTCGCACCGGGTGGAATGGGCGTCCGGATTGATAGTGCCGTATATCCGGGGTATATGATTCCTCCGTACTATGACTCGATGGTCGCTAAGCTGATCGTTCATGCCGAAACGCGTGAAGAAGCCTGTGCGAAGATGGAACGGGCATTGTCCGAGTTTTGGATTGAAGGTGTCAAAACAACGATACCTTTCCATCAACAAGTGTTGGCACATCCCGTATTCCGTCGTGGAACGTTTACGACGAAATTTACAGAACGTGAACTAAAAGCAGAAATCGTGAAGTAATCGTGGACGGGAGTCGATTGTATTTAACTCCCGTCTTTTTGCCGTTCTCTATGTTTTTTGAAAAAAGAATGTGCTAAACTAATTGATTGAGAACGATAAAAAAAGGAGCACGTAAAATCATGATGAAAAGACATATGGCACGCGAACTGGCAGTACAGTCTTTGTTCCAAATGGAACTCTCGGATCTGTCTGCACAAGAAGCCATTGAATTCGCAGTAGAAGGTAAAGAATATGATACGTTTGTGACACGATTGGTTGAAGGAGTCGAAGCAAACAAACCGGAAATTGATCAAAAGCTGCGTGCTGCGCTCGTGAACTGGTCATTTGAGCGTCTCGGAAACATCGAACGGACGATTCTTCGTCTTGCGGTGTATGAACTGTTGTTTGAAGCGAAGATTCCAGTCCGGGTAACCATCAATGAAGCAATCGAATTAACGAAAGCTTTTGCCGATGAAGAAGCAACAAAAATCGTCAACGGTGTGCTCGGAAAAGTAGCGCAAGAAGTGGAACAAAACGGTTTGAAAGAAAACCCGCAAAGCAACTAACTTAAAAACAGAGAAGTTTGATCAGGCAAAGAGTGAAGCGAATATTTTTGGGGGAGTGGACAAAATCATGGCAGTCGTAATCGATGGGAAACAAGTCGCACAATCGTATCGTTTGAAACTGAAAGAAGAAGTCGCACGTCTGAAAGAAGAACGTATTCAACCGAAACTGACCGTCATCTTAATCGGAGAAGATCCAGCCAGTCAATCGTATGTCCGTGGTAAAGAAAAAGCGGCGCAGGAGATTGGGATGGATTCCGATTTGATCCGATTACCGGAAGAGACAAAAGAATCGGAATTGCTTCACTTGATTGAACGGCTGAATGCCGATGCCAGCGTACACGGTATTCTCGTTCAATTACCTTTGCCAAAACATATTGATGAGAGTAAGGTCATCTTCGCCATCGCTCCAGAAAAAGATGTCGATGGTTTCCATCCGGTCTCGGTCGGGAAAATGATGATCGGTGAACCTACTTTCTTGCCATGTACACCAAATGGTATTTTGCATCTCGTCAAGGAAATGAATGTTCCGATTGCCGGTCGTCATGTCGTTGTCGTCGGTCGAAGCCAAATCGTCGGTAAGCCGGTCGGAATGCTGTTTTTAAATGAATCAGCGACCGTGACGTATTGTCACTCGAAGACGGCAGATCTCGGTGCGATGACCCGTCAGGCGGACATTCTGATTGTCGCTGTCGGTGTGCCGAAATTGATTACTGCCGATATGGTCAAGCCGGAAGCCGTCGTCATCGACGTCGGTGTCAACCGGGTCGACGGAAAATTAGTCGGAGATGTCGAATTTGAAGCAGTGAAAGAAGTCGCCTCGATGATTACACCAGTTCCTGGTGGGGTCGGGCCGATGACGATCACGATGTTGCTTCACAATACGATCGAGGCAGCGAAATGACGAATCCTCTCCAGGTTTCCGAACTCGTCCAATATGTGAAACGGGAACTCGAGAACGACTCGTTGCTCCAACAAGTCCAGGTGGTGGGAGAAGTGTCGAACTTTAAACGACACTCTTCCGGTCACCTTTATTTTACGTTGAAAGATGAACAGTCGCGGATGAAAGCGGTCATGTTCGCCCGGGATGCCAGTCGTGTCAAGACGGACATCCGGGACGGAGCCCGTGTCATCATTACGGCTCGGATTTCGGTTTATGTCGCATCGGGTGAGATGCAGCTTTACGTCGAACGGATGATGGAAGACGGTGTAGGAGCCCTTTACGAAGCCTATGTCCAGCTAAAAGAGGATGTCGAGGCCCGCGGATGGTTTGAAGCGGAACAGAAACTGCCGTTACCGGCTTTCCCGCAAAAAATCGGCATCGTAACCTCGCCGAAGGGAGCCGCCCTTCATGATATCGCGACGACGTTACGTCGCCGTTATCCGCAAGCCGCTATTGTTTTTGCGCCGGTTCTCGTTCAAGGGAAAGAGGCTGCACCCCAAATCGTCCGTGCCATTGAATGGATGAACGAACATCAGGCATGTGACGTGATGATCATCGGTCGCGGTGGCGGATCGATTGAGGAATTGTGGGCGTTTAACGAAATGCCGGTCGTAACAGCCATTCATCAGTCGCGGATTCCGATCGTGTCAGCAGTCGGTCACGAAACAGACTTTACGATTGCGGATTTTGTTGCAGATGTCCGGGCGGCGACGCCGACTGCCGCAGCAGAACTCGTGACGCCGGAAGCAGCGGAACTTGCGAAGCGTCTCAATGAACTGAATCGGAGATTGACGCGCCATTACGCCCAGTACATCACCGAACGTAAGGATCAAGTCCAGCGGCTGGCAACGAGTTACGGCTTGAAGTCTCCTCGTGTCTTGTTAGGTTTGAAACAGGAACGGTTGGACCGGGCAGAGATGGGACTGAACCGGATCGGAAAACAGGTGTTGCAGTCGAAGCAACAAGCCTTGACGGATCAGGTGAACCGGTTTGCCCGAATCGCGATGCAGGAACGTTTGGCGGAACAAGGACGCCAGTTGGTCCGGACACGGAAACAGCTGGAACGGATCCATACCGTCCTCCGCACGAAGCAGGACCGGTTGCATCAAATGATTGCCCGCCTTGACTCGGTCAGCCCGACGCAAGTCATGTTGCGTGGGTATACTTACGTCGAGCAGGACGGCCGACTCGTCCGTTCCGTAACAGAATTGTCAGATCAGACCTTCCGGGTTCAGTTTCATGACGGGAGTATCCTAGCGAAACGAGAGGATGAAGAAGATGGAAACAGAACAATCCTTTGAAGCCGCTTTAGAGCGGTTGGAAGAAATCGTCGAACTACTGGAGGCAGGTGAAGCACCGCTTGAGCAAGCGATGAATTTGTACGAGGAAGGCGTGAAATTGACGGCACTCTGTCAAGGAAAGCTGTCGACGGCAGAAAAACGGCTCGATCAAATCTTGGAACAAGATGGCACGTTACGTGAAAAAGGAGGATCACAATGATTGTCTTAACAGAGTGGAAAACGCAGGTGGAGCAAGCACTGGAAACTTTCATGAACCGTCTCGAAGCACCGGATCGTCTGCGGGAAGCGATGCTGTATTCCCTTGATGCAGGGGGGAAACGTGTCCGGCCGGCATTGATTTATGCTGTCCTCGATGCTTACGGCGTCGATCGTAAGACGGGTGACGCAACAGCGGCGGCGCTTGAGATGATTCATACATATTCCTTGATTCATGATGATCTACCGGCGATGGACGATGATGATATGCGACGCGGACGTCCGACCAATCATATTGAATTCGATGAGGCGACCGCCATTCTCGCAGGGGATGCGTTACTGACGAATGCCTTTACGTGTCTACTCGAAACGATGGCCGCAGCGGAAGTTAAAGTGAAATTACTCGAGCGACTCGCAGCAGCAGCGGGTGCAGCCGGGATGGTCGGCGGTCAACTGGATGACATGCTTGGAGAGCGCGGAGGAATCAGTGATGCGGAAGAACTGGAATCGATTCACCGCCGGAAAACAGGAGCCTTGTTGATTTTTGCAGTCGAAGCAGGCGGCATTTTAGCCGGAGTCGCAGATGAGGATCTCGAACAGTTGAAACGGTACGGCCGTCATCTCGGAATTGCTTTCCAAATTCAAGACGACATCCTGGATGTGACCGGAGATGCTGACAAAATCGGGAAACCGGTTGGCAGTGATGAAGGAAATGACAAAGCAACTTATCCGAAACTGTTGGGTCTTGACGGGGCGAAAAGGGCACTTGCAGCCCAAGTGACGGCAGCGAATGAAGCAATCGAGGCTCTTTCCGTCGAAGCGACACCGCTTAAGGATTTGCTCGACTTCGTCGTCAAGCGTGACCATTAAGAGAGGCGGCGTAGTAAGCCGTCTTTTTTTTATGCGCCGGGAATGTGGCGTTCGCAAGATTGTTCTAGTACAATGTAGGGTACAAACCATATAAGAATGCAAGGGAAAGAGGCGGTAAGGTATGAAGTTGACAGAGATACAGGATCCGTCATTTTTAAAGCGTATGTCAGTCTCGGAATTAGAACTGTTCGCAGGTGACATCCGACGCTTTTTGATTGAAGAATTAGCAACGACAGGTGGACATTTAGCACCGAATCTAGGTGTCGTCGAACTGACATTGGCGCTTCACCGCGAATTTGACAGTCCGAACGATAAATTCGTCTGGGATGTCGGACACCAAGCATACGTGCATAAAATTTTGACAGGACGGGCAGGTCAGTTTGATACGCTGCGTCAACACAAAGGGTTATGCGGATTCCCGAAACGTAACGAGAGCGTTCATGACGTCTGGGAAACAGGCCACAGTTCGACCTCACTTTCGGCAGCGATGGGGATTGCTGTGTCGAATGAACTAAAAGGTAATGATGACCGGGCGATCGCCATTATCGGGGACGGTGCGTTGACAGGCGGAATGGCACTCGAAGCATTGAACCATATCGGAGCGGAACAACAAAACGTCATCGTCATCTTAAACGACAACGAGATGTCGATCGCACCGAATGTCGGGGCGATGCATCAGATGTTAGGAAGAATCCGTTCTTCGCGCAAAGTCCGTTACGCGCAAGATGAGCTCGAAACATTGATTAAAAAAATCCCGTTAATCGGCGGAAAGCTTGAAAAAGGCGGCGAGAAGCTGAAAGAAGCGGTCAAAGGAGCACTCGTTCCCGGTATGTTCTTTGAAGAACTCGGTTTTAATTATTACGGACCGGTCGATGGTCATGATTTAACGGACTTAATCGAACAGCTGAACTATGTGAAGAAAGAAGAAGGGCCTGTCCTGCTTCATGTCATCACGAAAAAAGGAAAAGGCTACCGTCCGGCTGAATACGACGGCATCGGCACATGGCACGGTCTAGGACCGTACAAGATCGAGTCAGGCGAAGTCATCAAAGGGAAATCAAAAGCACCAAGTTATTCGTTCACAGTGGCAGACACGTTGACGAAGATGGCCCGTGAGGATGATAAGTTAACTCTGATTACACCGGCGATGAGTGTCGGATCGAAACTCGACTGCTTTGAAAAAGAATTCCCGGAACGGATGTTTGATGTCGGGATTGCGGAGCAACATGCCGTAACATTTGCTGCCGGTCAGGCAACACAAGGCATGAAGCCGGTCGTCTCGATTTATTCGACCTTCTTCCAGCGTGCATACGACCAACTCGTTCATGACGTCGCACGCCAGAACCTCGATGTGACGTTCACAATCGACCGTTCGGGTCTCGTCGGTGCGGACGGCGAAACACACCAAGGTGTCTTTGATATCGCCTTCATGCGTCACGTACCGAATATCCGGATTGTCATGGCGAAAGATGAGAATGAACTGCAACACCTTCTCTATTCGGCTGTTAAATACGAAGGACCGATTGCCGTCCGTTTCCCACGCGGAGAAGGCATCGGTGTTCCGATGGATGAGACACTCCATGAAATTTCGCTTGATACATGGGACGTCGAACGCGAAGGAACGGATGTCACCATCATGGCATTCGGTCCACAAGTACAGGACGCCTTGAAAATTGCGGAACTTCTAGAAGGGGATGTATCGGTACGGGTCATCAATGCCCGGACGATCAAACCACTGGATGAAAAAATGTTGAATGCATTATACGCGGAAGGTATTCCACTCGTAACGCTTGAAGAAGCGGTGCTCAAGGGCGGATTCGGTTCAGCTGTTCTCGAACATGCCAATGAACAGGAAGCTTTCCCGCGTGTCAAACGATTTGGTATCCCGGATTGGTATATCGAGCATGGCGGTGTCAACGAATTGTTAGAAGAAATCGGATTATTACCTGGACAAATTGCGGAAGAAGTCCGCTCATTTGTCAATCAAGGAAAGAAACAGAGTGTGTAACGATTAATGGAAACTGTAAAAAAAATCCGCCTCGACGTTCTGCTCGTCGAGCGCGGTTTATGTGAAACACGTGAAAAAGCAAAACGGACCATTATGGCAGGTCTTGTATTCAGTGGCACGGAACGGCTGGAGAAAGCCGGTGAAAAAGTAAAATCAGACATCGATTTGACGGTCAAAGGTCAAGTCATGCCATACGTTGGTCGCGGTGGATACAAGATGGAAAAAGCATTAGCGGTATTCGATATCGATGTATCCGGACGGACTGGTCTTGATATCGGTTCTTCGACAGGTGGGTTTACGGATTGTGCCTTACAAAACGGGGCTGCCCATATGTATGCGCTGGATGTCGGCTCCAATCAACTGGACTGGAAATTACGGTCGGACGATCGTGTGACGGCAATGGAAAAAACCAACTTCCGTCATGCGACGCCAGATATGTTTCCTGTTCAGCCGAGCTTTGCGACCATCGATGTCTCGTTCATCTCACTGAGATTGATTTTGCCGCCATTAAAGGCGATTTTAGCTGAGGGCGGGGATGTCATTGCGCTTGTCAAACCACAGTTTGAAGCAGGGCGTGATGATGTCGGTAAAAAGGGAATCGTTCGAGATGAGCGGATTCACGATCGGGTACTCAAAGAGATGGTAGATTTCTTTGTCCGGGAAGGATTTTACGTTCAACAATTGGATTTTTCACCGATTACCGGCGGTGAGGGAAATATCGAGTTTCTCCTGCACGCCAAGCTTGAGACACCGGGGATGGAAGAATCGGTTGATCCGCTTGAAACCGTTCGTCTGGCCCATGCCGCGTTGTAAGTCTAATCGATTTCCAAACAGGCTCCGTCAAAGATGATGGAGTCTGTTTTTGATTTGTCAGGAATGAATAGGGCAAGCATGGACTTTTATCGAATTATTGGATTACAATAGTATCAGTGAAGAAAAACTGTGAGGTGCAAGGATGACAAAGGGGCAACGGTTAATCAAGATTCGGGAAATCATTACGCAGTCAGAAATCGAAACACAAGATGAGTTAGTCGAGGAACTTCGAAATGCAGGCTATAAAGTAACCCAGGCGACCGTCTCTCGAGATATTAAAGAACTTCATCTCGTGAAGGTGCCGCTCAATGATGGCCGATACAAATACAGCTTGCCTGCCGATCAGCGGTTCAATCCACTCGGAAAGTTACGCCGATTGCTCGGAGATAGCTTCATCTCGATTGATTCCGCACAAAACTTGATTGTCATGCATGTCTTACCCGGAAACGCAAATGCATTAGGTGTCTTGCTCGATCATTTAAACTGGCCGGAGTTACTCGGGACAGTCTGTGGTGACGATACGATCCTGATGATTACACGAAATGAAGAAGCAGCATCGGAAGTGACCGAACGTATTTTAGGAATGTTGTAAGGAGTTGACATGATGTTAGCTGAACTATCGATAAAACAATTTGCAATCATTGACCAGCTACAGATTGATTTCAAAAAAGGCATGACGGTCTTGACCGGAGAAACGGGAGCCGGTAAATCGATTGTGCTGGATGCGATTGGATTACTGATCGGTGGTCGCGGTTCTGCTGAATTTGTCCGGTACGGTGAGGACAAGGCGGAATTAGAAGGTCTCTTCA
This sequence comes from Exiguobacterium sp. PvP048, assembly GCF_040549175.1. Lineage (NCBI taxonomy): Bacteria > Bacillati > Bacillota > Bacilli > Caryophanales > Exiguobacterium > Exiguobacterium sp. PvP048. The sequence continues at coordinate 221,335 of NZ_JBEPSU010000002.1, forward strand.
TGATTGAAGACGGTCATATGGCCTATACGTTAGCAGAAGAGTACGGGATCGACATGGAAGACGGCATGATCATTTTACGCCGTGATTTGTTTGCTTCCGGAAAAAGTGTCTGTCGCGTCAATCATAAATTAGTCACCTTGACGATTTTACGGGAATTCGGCCGGGCTCTTGTCGATCTCCATGGTCAGCATGAACATCAACATCTGATGGAAAGTACGTATCATCAAACGATTTTGGATGACTTTGGACATGCGACGATTGCTCCGATTCTCGAACGGTATCAGGAACGTTTTCAGCAGTATGAAGAAAAACGGGATGCCTTGCAGGCACTGGCGCAAAGTGAACAGGAGTTAGCCCAACGTATTGACTTGTTGTCTTTTCAAACGGAAGAAATCGACAGTGCGAAACTCCGAACAGGTGAGGAAGAAGATTTATTGAGCGAACGAAACCGGTTGGCAAACTTTGAAAAGCTTCATGCTTCTCTCAGCGCCGCTTACGATGCGTTACATGACGAACGGCGCGGGATTGATTCCGTCGGAGACGCCATGCGTGAACTGCAACAGGCTTCAAGTATCGATGATGAATTTTCGGGTCAAAGCGATACATTGGCCAATGCATTTTATGCGCTTGAGGAAGTCGGCTATGCGGTCCGGGATCAACTTGAAACTTTGGAGTTTGATTCGAACCGGCTCGACGAAATCGAGCTTCGTTTATCTGTATTCCAACAACTCAAACGGAAATACGGAGCAACGATAGAAGAAGTCATCGCTTACGGTAAAAAAATCGGTGTGGAACTGGATACGATGACGAATCGCGATGAGCGGATTGAAAAACTGAAAACAGAAGTGGAACAGTTGGAGACGGAACTGTTCGACATCGGCGGAGAACTGTCTCAGGCCCGGAGAAAAGCAGCGCATCATTTAGGTGAAGCGATTCACCTTGAACTCCGTCAGTTGTATATGGAAAAAGCCCGCTTTGAAATCCGCTTCCTCCAAGATGGAAAGGCGCCGACTTTACGTAAAAACGGAATCGACTTCGTCGAGTTCTACATTATGACGAACGCCGGAGAACCGTTTAAATCACTCGGGAAAGTCGCTTCCGGCGGCGAATTGTCTCGGATCATGCTCGGACTGAAATCGATTTTCTCACGTTCGGTCGGTGTGGCTTCCATCATCTTTGATGAAGTGGATACAGGGGTATCCGGACGTGTCGCACAAGCGATGGCAGAAAAGATTTATCGTCTGTCAATCGACAGTCAAGTCTTGTGTATCACCCACTTGCCGCAAGTTGCATCGATTGCGGATCAACACTTGTATATCCGTAAAATCGAAGAAACGGACCGGACGACGACACAGGTCAACGTACTGACGGACTCCGAGCGCGGAAATGAACTGGGACGGATGATTTCCGGCACACATATGACGGATTTGACGTTGCGTCATGCGGAAGAACTGATGGAACAGGCAATGAACATGAAGGAATCGCTTAAAAATGGGGTGTAACAATTGATTAGAGTCGGGATTGCGGATGATAACCGAGAAATGGTCGAATTGATTCGGCAACATCTATCTGCCCAAGAAGACATGGAAGTAGTATGCGTTGCCTATAACGGAGAAAGTTGTCTTGAAAAATTAGGACATGTCGAGACCGATGTGCTGTTATTGGATATCATCATGCCCCATCTCGATGGACTGGGTGTCTTGGAGGCCTTGATGAACCAAAAGAGCAGTCCGGCTGTCATCATGTTAAGTGCGTTCGGGAAGGATGAAGTATCGCAACAGGCTGTTTCACTGGGCGCTGCCTACTTTTTATTGAAACCGTTCAGTTTAGATCAACTCGTCAACAAAATTCGTCTGGTCGTGAACGGCGTACAGCCAAGCCAAGCAGAACCGGTCGAAACGAAAGTCGGCACCACGCTCCGGGAAATCGGAATTGCGCCGCACATCAAAGGATTCACGTACTTGAAAGAGGCGGTCTTGTTGGTGCTGGAACGGGAAGATTTATTGGGGCTGATTACAAAAGAGCTATACCCGACGATTGCTAGAAAACATCAAACGACTGCTTCGCGTGTCGAGCGGGCGATGCGCCATGCGATTAAGTCGGCCTGGAAAGAAGGCATGAATGAACATACATTGTTTAACGGACGAATTGAACAGGAGAAAAGTCCGAAAAATTCCGAGTTCATCTCTTATGTATCGAACCATATGAACGGATCTTAATAGAGCGGTAATCAGGTTTTGACGGATGAAGAAAATCCGGAGAAGCCTGGTTTTTTTTAATACAAATAAAAAACTGAATATTCATTAAATAAATGTTGCACAAACTGAAGTGTTTGTTATAATAAAGGTACCAAATGATTTGGAAAGACGTCAGATGAACGTCGAGTCGAATTGGTTCCCGGAAAACCGTTCAACGAATTTCATCTCAGGTCGCCACCTGTAAACGGCTCAAGAATGATGGACGACATTCTCTTGGTAGAATTCTTATCAAGGCATTTCATATCTTTTTCGGATGATTTATCTCAAACAGATATGAGACTTCATGATTTCGAAGCAAGGAAAAAGTGAAGGGTAACGTAAATTAAACGTCCAAAGCAAGACCAAGCAAGACCAAGCAAGACCAAGCAAGACCAAGCAAGACCAAGCAAGACCAAGCAAGACCAAGCAAGACCAAGCAAGACCAAGCAAGACCAGTAACAAGTACAGTTCGTGAAAAGGAGTGTTGTCTAGCAGTGAATGTTAGCAACCGAATGATCGACTGCAACAAGCGGATGACATTACGCTTCACCTAGGTCCAAGTAAAGTCAGATACTGGAGTAGTTTTACCTTTCTATCGATCGCTCGATAGCCAAATCTGATTTCTTTCAACCTCTTCATTAAGAGGACAACCTATGGTTTTGAAGTACACGAATAGTTCTGCTATGAGAGGAGTTCATCCGTAAGTGAAACCAACTTTATATGAATAAAAGGTCCCGCGCTTGAAATGAGTTCAAGAGATGGGGACCTTTTTGTGTGTTTATTTTTTTTGATAGCGCTCCGATACTTTGCCTCGTTTACGATCGCGGTAAAAGACATAACCGGCGACGAAGCCGATTCCGCCGATGGCTAACGCCAGGCCGGAAAATCCTTGTAATACATATACATAGGCAGAATCCCCTAGATACCGGAAGGGGAATTGCGCTTTTAAGAAAACACTGTCCCGCATCAGCTTGATGCCGATGGCACCGATGATACCCGGAATGAGTAAAGATAATAGACCGATGATTCGCATGATTGTGACCCCTTTCCAAGCGTATTGTATCAGAAAATCCATATGACTGCGAATTCGATTTGCCCTCCTGTTTTAATACAGGTAGGATAAAGATGTAAGCAGTTTCAAAGGGGGAATTAGAATGCATCATCTCTTGATCGTTGGTGCGGGGCGCGGTGGAACAGAAGTATTACATGCTTTTCAACGTTCGCCTTTGTTGACGGTAATCGGGGTCGTCGATCCAGACGAACACGCGATTGGCGTTCAACTCGCAAAACGGGGACATATCCGGGTGGAAAAAACATGGACGGCTTTTCAAGGCACGGCCATTGACTTTATTATTGATGCGACCGGAGAACACGGTGTGCTCGAGCAATTGATTCATTATTTTCCGGAAGCCGCGGTTTTACCGGGAGAGTTTGTCCGTGTGTTACTCGAGCGTTTGGCAGAAAAAGAGCGGATGCTCGAAGCTATCATTCACTGTACGAGTGAAGCGATTTCAGTAGCCAATCAGGCCGGGGAAACGATGCTGATCAATCCTGCGTATACCCGGATGACCGGATATACAGAGGGAGACGTCATCGGTAAGCCGGCAAGCGCAGATATCGGGATGCAGGAATCGGTCCATTTACGGGTGCTCGAAACAGGCGAAAGTGTTCGGGATGCCCGGATGAAGATTGGTCAAGACAGACGGGATATCATTGTCAATGCCGCACCGGTCGTCGTGGATGGTCAAGTACGAGGATCAGTCGGTGTCATTCGCGATATCTCAGAAATGAAAGCGTTAACAAAAGAATTGAAGGCGGCCAAACAAAAAATCCGGACACTGGAGGCGAAATACACGTTTGATGACATCATTGCCGAAAGTGAGTCAATGCGTTTTGTCGTCGATCAGGCGAAGCTTGCCGCGACGATGCCGGTCAATGTCTTGATCCGGGGAGAGTCTGGTACCGGGAAGGAATTGTTTGCCCATGCGATTCATGCTGCAAGCGATCGCCGATACGAACAATTCGTCCGGGTCAACTGTGCAGCGATTGCGCCGAGCCTACTTGAAAGTGAATTGTTTGGTTATGAAGAAGGCGCCTTTTCCGGCGCCCGCCGTGGCGGGAAAAGAGGCTATTTTGAAGAGGCGCATGGCGGCTCCTTGTTTTTAGATGAGATTGGTGAACTGCCGCTTGATGTCCAAGCCAAATTATTACGGGTACTGCAAGAAAATGAAGTCGTTCGCGTCGGTGGAGCCAAAGCGGTTCCGGTCGATGTCCGAATCATTGCCGCGACAAATGCCAATCTTGAACAGAAAATCATCACCGGGGAGTTCCGGGAAGATTTGTATTACCGGATCAACCGGCTGCCGATCCATATTCCTGCTCTTCGCGAACGACCGGATGATCTTGCTCCGCTGTCGACACATCTGTTGCGTAAATTGAACCAAAGTTACGGCCGGTCCGTCGAACGTGTTTCTGAAGATGCATTGGAAGCGATCAGACAACAGACGTGGAAAGGAAACGTCCGGGAACTCGAAAATGTCATCGGACGCGCGTTGATTTTTACGGATAAAACGGAACAGGTTTTACGCAAAGGCCACCTGCAACTCGTTTCCCCGACACCGTCTAAACGGTCGGAACGTCCAAAAAAAGAAATCAAGCATCTGTCGGATGAGATGTCCTACGTCGAAGAACAATTGATTCGGGAAGCACTTGATGTCGTAAATGGAAATAAGACCGAAGCTGCCAAACAGTTAGGCATCTCTTTACGGGCACTCTATTACAAAGTGGAACGGTTTAACATCCAATGTTGATTTGCAAAATGTTGCGTGCAATATATTGCAAATAAATGCAATTCCATGCAAAAATAAAGACGAAGATGTTGGTATACCGTCGGTTTAGAGTTGGCATGGAAATTGCTATTAAATAAAGAGAACGACAGGTAAGGGGGGAAATGGCTTGAGGTTTGAACAAATGGTTCAACAAGCAGCAGGTCTTGAAGATGCAGTCGTTGCGATTGCATCCGCTGATGATGAAGAGGTAATGGATGCAGTGTCGTTGGCAATTGAGAATGATTTAGCCCGTTTTCATTTGTTCGGGGATGCGACACGTATTCAAAAAATGATTCATGATCGACAGTTGAGCGAATCACAGTTCGTCATCACGCATACGGCTACGGCACAAGAAGCAGCAGAGCGTGCCGCCTATGCCGTCCGCAAAGGGGACGCGGATGTCTTGATGAAAGGACTCGTTCCGACAGCGACGTTCATGAAAGCTGTCTTGAACAAGGAGACCGGCTTACGATCAGGAAAAGTGTTGTCTCATGTCGCTTTGTTTGAAGTACCGGGACGGGAGACCGCCATTGGATTGACGGATGCTGCGATTCATATCGCTCCGACGCTGGAGGATAAAGTCCACATCATTGAAAACGGTGTGACCGCACTTCGAGCCGTCGGATATTCCTTGCCGAAAGTGGCAGTACTTGCTGCTGTCGAGGTCGTCAATCCGACGATGCCGGCGACGATTGATGCCGCCTTACTGACACAAATGAATCGACGCGGACAAATCAAGGATTGCCTTGTTGACGGTCCGCTTGCTCTAGATAACGCCGTCAATTTAGAAGCGGCGAAACAAAAGGGACTGACAGGAGACGTTGCGGGGGCAGCGGATCTACTCGTCGTGCCACAAATCGAGGTCGGAAACGTAATTTATAAATCCCTGATGTACTTTGCTCAGGCATCGGTTGCAGCGATTTTAGTCGGGGCTAAAGCACCTGTCGTCTTAACAAGTCGAGCCGACACGGCGGAAGCGAAACTCTATTCATTAGCCTTTGCTTTACTTAATGCGCAACCTACCAAAAAAATCAAACAAACAATCTAAGGGGGAACTAACAATGGTTGAAACAAACGTAGAAGCACGATTCAGTATTTTCGAAACGATGGCAATGGAAGATTACGAACAAGTCGTATTTTGTCACGATAAAGTCTCAGGATTAAAGGCGATTATCGCGATTCATGATACGACACTCGGACCAGCACTCGGCGGACTCCGTATGTGGAACTATGCGTCTGACGAGGAAGCATTGATCGACGCGCTTCGTTTGGCAAAAGGCATGACGTATAAAAATGCGGCAGCCGGTCTGAACCTTGGCGGCGGGAAAGCGGTCATCATCGGTGATGCGAAAACGCAAAAATCAGAAGCTCTGTTCCGTGCATTCGGTCGTTACGTACAGTCGTTAAACGGACGTTACATCACTGCGGAAGACGTCAACACAACAGTCGCCGACATGGATTATATCCACATGGAAACAGATTTCGTAACCGGTGTCAGCCCGGCATTCGGATCAAGCGGCAATCCGTCACCAGTCACGGCTTATGGCGTTTACCGCGGGATGAAGGCAGCCGCTAAAGAAGTATATGGCACAGATTCACTCGGAGGAAAAACAGTTGCGATTCAAGGTGTTGGTAACGTTGCTTTCAACCTATGCCGTCACTTGCATGAAGAAGGCGCAAAATTGATTGTCACAGACATCAATCAAGATGCATTACGCCGTGCAGAAGAAGCGTTTGGCGCTCTCGTCGTCGGACCGGATGAAATTTACAGCGTCGATGCCGATATCTTTGCGCCGTGTGCCTTAGGTGCGACATTGAACGATGAGACGATTCCACAACTGAAAGTGAAAATCATTGCCGGAGCAGCAAACAACCAACTCAAAGAAGATCGTCACGGAGATATGCTCCAGGAACGCGGTATTTTATATACACCGGACTTCGTTATCAACGCAGGAGGTGTCATCAATGTGGCCGACGAACTCGACGGGTACAACCGTGAGCGGGCGATGAAAAAAGTCGAACTCGTCTATGATGCGGTAGCAAAAGTCATCGAAATTGCCAAACGTGACCATCTGCCGACTTACCGGGCAGCAGAGAAGATGGCAGAAGAACGGATCGCGACAATGGGCAGTGCCCGCAGCCAGTTCTTACGCCGGGATAAAAACATTTTAGGATCACGCGGTTAATCAGAGGAGGATTTCAATGAGCGAACGTATTTTAACCATCAATCCGGGTTCAACCTCAACGAAAATCGGAATCTTTGATGGAACAGAGCAAGTGTTTACGAAAACGTTGCGCCATTCAGTTGAAGCGGTCGGAGGACCGCTTTCAGATCAGCTGAACATCAGACGCCAAGTCGTCCTCGATGTGTTAGCACAAGAACAGATTGATTTGAAAGCGCTTACGGCGATTGTTGGTCGCGGTGGTCTGCTTCGTCCGCTCGTCAGCGGGACATACCGCGTCAATCAGGAAATGCGTGAGGATTTACTGAACGGCACATTCGGAATTCATGCTTCGAATCTCGGTGGACTGCTTGCAGATGAGATTGGTCAAACGTTATCGATTCCGGCATTCATCGTTGATCCGGTCGTCGTCGATGAACTGGAGCCGATTGCCCGTCTTACAGGATTGCCTGAACTCGAACGGAAAAGTATTTTCCATGCCTTAAATCAAAAGGCAGTCGCGAAACGGTATGCGAAAGAAAATGGAATACCCTACGAGCAATTACGGCTGATTGTTGCCCATATGGGTGGCGGGATCACGATCGGTGCCCATCTGAACGGACGCGTGATTGATGTCAACAATGGACTCGACGGAGAAGGGGCTTTTTCACCGGAACGAAGCGGATCCCTGCCTGTTGGTCAACTAGTAGAACTATGTTATAGTACCAAGTATAAACTCGAGGAAATGAAGCGTCTGGTCGTTGGGTCAGGCGGACTTGTCGCGCACTTAGGCACGTATGATGCGGTTGAAATCGAACGTCGGATTGACGACGGAGATGAAAAAGCCGCTCTACTGTATGAGGCGATGGCGTATCGAGTTGCAAAAGAAATCGCGGCCCAAAGTGCTGTTTTATACGGTCAAGTCGATGCTGTCATCTTAACGGGCGGTCTCGCATACAGTGATCGGTTGACGAAAGCGATTGAAGAACGGATTGCCCATATCGGATCTATCATCCGGATACCGGGAGAAGATGAGTTACGGGCGCTTGCAGAAGGCGTAATACGTGTACTGCGTCAAGAGGAACAAGTGAAGGAATATGGAGGCGAATTAACATGGCTAGAGAATTCGACGTCGTTGTCCTAGGTGGTGGACCCGGTGGATACGTCGCAGCGATCCGCGCTGCGCAAGCCGGGAAGACGGTAGCAATCGTAGAACAAGGAAAACTCGGGGGAACCTGTCTGCATCGTGGATGTATCCCATCCAAAGCATTTTTAAAGTCGGCTGCCGTCTATCAGACAGTAAAACACGCCGCTACATACGGCGTCGACGTACCGGAATCGTTTTTACGGTTCGAACAGGTCAAACAACGGAAACAGGACATCATTGATGGTCTCGAATCTGGTATCCAGCACCTGATGAAAAAAGGAAAAATCGAAGTCTTTCACGGCCGCGGTTCGATTCTCGGACCAAGCATCTTTTCACCGATGCCGGGAACGATTAGCGTCGAGCCGGAAGAAGGTGACGGCGAATTGATTTTACCGCGCCAATTGATTGTTGCGACCGGTTCACGACCGCGTCCGTTAAACGGTCTGGCGTTTGACTCCGAATATGTGCTCAGCTCGGATGAGGCACTCGACATGAACGCTTTACCAAAATCAATTGTCATCATCGGCGGCGGCGTCATCGGAATCGAATGGGCGTCGATGTTGACGGACTTTGACGTCGAGGTTACAGTCATTGAATTCAGCGACCGGATTTTACCGACGGAAGATCAAGCTGTCAGTCGGGAAGTGGCCCGTCAGCTCAAAAAACGCGGTGTCAAAATCATGACGAGTGCAGCGGCGCAAAGCGACAGCTTCCAGCTGACCGAGTCGGGTGTGACGATCGATGTCGACCGTAACGGGGACAAGACGACGCTCGCAGCAGACAAGCTGCTGGTCGCAATCGGCCGGATGGCAAATGTCGAAGGAATCGGACTTGAGAATACGAATATCATCGTCGAAAACGGATTCATCCAAGTCGATGATGAGTTCCGCACGAAGGACAATCATATCTTTGCGATTGGTGATGTCATCGGACGCCTGCAACTCGCACACGTCGCGTCAGCAGAAGGGGCAAAAGCGGTCGAAACGATTGTCAACGGTTCAACGACACCGCTGAACTATGCCTTTGTTCCGCGTTGTATTTACAGTGTGCCGGAAGCCGCCTCCGTCGGATTGACGGAAGCCGAAGCGAAGGCAGCAGGACTCGATGTCAAAACGGGGATGTTCTCGTTTAACGGTCTTGGAAAAGCACGGATTGAAGGGGAAGCAGCCGGATTCATTAAACTCGTTTCCGATGCCAAGACGGATGATCTGGTCGGCGTTCATATCGTTGGACCTAAAGCAACGGAATTAATCAGTGAAGGTGGTCTTGCGCTTGTGCTGAATGCAACGGCATGGGAAGTCGGACAGCTTGTCCATCCACACCCTGCACTTTCAGAAGCGTTCGGGGAAGCAGCACTGGCAGTCGACGGATTAGCGGTTCACGCCTAAGGAGGAAAAACAGATGGAAAAAATAGAATTCAAAGAACTCGTCGAACTGGGTTTGACGGAGCAGGACGCGATTCAAATGTTCGAAACGATGGTCCGCGCACGGAAAATCGACGAACGGATGTGGAAATTAAACCGGGCGGGTAAAATTCCATTTCTCGTTTCCTGTCAGGGGCAGGAAGCAGCACAAGTCGGTGCTGCCTTCGCGCTTGAAAAAGGAACAGACTATATCTTGCCGTACTACCGCGATCTCGGAGTTGTCCTGCATTTTGGACAGACGTCACGTGATATCATGTTGTCCGCTTTCGCAAAAGCGGAAGACCCGAACTCAGGTGGACGTCAAATGCCGGGTCATTACGGTTCACGTGCCCTGAACATCGTGACAGGATCAAGTCCGGTCACGACGCAAGTACCGCATGCGGTCGGGATTGCCCTTGCTGCGAAGATGCGTCGGGAACCGCTTGTCGCCTACGTTTCGTTTGGTGAAGGGTCGTCGAACCAAGGAGACTTCCATGAAGGAGCAAACTTTGCCGGCATTCACAAATTACCGGTCATTCTGTTCTGTGAAAACAATAAATATGCGATTTCGACACCACTCTCGAAACAATTATCGGCGAAACACGTTGCCGACCGGGCGATCGGATACGGGATGCCGGGTGTGACGATTGACGGCATCGATCCGCTTGCTGTCTACAAAGCGGTCAAAGAGGCACGTGAACGCGGTCTGCGCGGTGACGGTCCGACACTGATTGAAGTTGAAGTCGAACGTCTCGTACCGCATTCGTCCGATGATGATGATAAATCTTACCGTTCGGCAGAAGAACTGGCTGAACTGAAAACACGCGACGGTGTCAAACTGTTCCGCGAAAAACTGATTCAAATGGGTGTCCTGACAGAAGAAACGGCACAGGAACTCGAAACGAAACTCGAACAAGAAGTCGATGAAGCGACGGCGTATGCGGAAGCGGCAGCTTACGATGCACCGGAAAATGCACTCCGTTACGTGTACGATGAGGGGGAAACGAAATGACGACATTAAGTTTAATCGAAGCCATTAACAGTGCGATCAAAGAAGAGATGGAACGCGATGAATCCGTCTTCGTCCTCGGAGAAGACGTCGGCGTCCGCGGCGGTGTTTTCCGCGCGACACAAGGATTGCTGGAGCAGTTCGGGGAAGAACGTGTCATCGACGCGCCACTCGCTGAAAGTGCAATTGCCGGAGTCGGAATCGGCGCAGCGATGTACGGAATGCGTCCAATTGCTGAAATGCAGTTTGCTGATTTCATCATGCCGGCCGTCAACCAAATCGTCAGTGAAGCGGCGAAAATCCGTTACCGTTCGAACAATGACTGGTCGTGTCCAATCGTCATCCGGGCACCGTTCGGCGGCGGGATTCACGGCGCACTTTACCACTCGCAATCCGTCGAAGCGATGTTCAATTCGACACCGGGCTTAAAAATCGTCATTCCGTCTAATCCATATGATGCGAAAGGTTTGCTGAAAGCAGCCATCCGTTCAAACGATCCTGTCCTGTTCTTTGAACATAAACGCGGCTATCGTCTGCTCAAAGGTGAAGTACCGGAAGAGGATTATATCGTTGAAATCGGCAAAGCCGACGTCAAACGGGAAGGCGAAGATTTGACGGTCATCACGTACGGTCTCTGTGTTCAATTCGCCCTTGACGCAGCGGCGCGTCTTGAAAAAGACGGCATCGATGTCCATATTCTCGACTTGCGGACCGTCTATCCAATCGACCGGGAAGCCGTCGTCGCAGCAGCCCGGAAAACCGGAAAAGTCTTGCTCGTGACAGAAGATAACAAAGAAGGCAGTGTCATGAGTGAAGTGTCGGCCATCATTGCGGAAGAAGCATTGTTTGATCTCGACGCACCAATCGAACGACTGTGCGGTCCGGATGTCCCGGCGATGCCATACGCTCCGACGATGGAGAAATTCTTTAACATCTCGAGCGAAAAAATCGAGGACAAAATCCGGACGCTGCACGCGTACTAAGGGGGAAACGTCAATGAAAACTGAAACATTAACGATGCCACAGCTTGGTGAGAGTGTAACGGAAGGGACGATTTCCCTTTGGCTCGTCAAACCAGGTGATACGGTCAAGAAGTATGATCCGATTGCGGAAGTCATTACTGATAAAGTTACGGCAGAAGTACCGTCGTCGTTTGACGGCGTCATCGACAAACTGCTTGCTGAAGAAGGAGATACGCTGCAAGTCGGGGAAGCAATCGTAACCTTGCAAGTCAGCGGCGGATCGACAGAAGTCGCGGCAACGGAAGAAGCTGTTCCGGCGATTGAAGAAACGCCGGTCTCGAGTGATCAGTCGATGAAGAAACGTTATTCACCAGCCGTTTTGAAATTGTCGGCTGAACACGGCATCGATTTGGAACAGGTTTCGGGAACAGGTGCCGGCGGCCGGATTACCCGGAAAGACTTGTTAAAAATCGTCGAAACCGGACAAATCAAGCAACCGGATACAGTCGAAGCACCGACGATTGAGTCGGTTCCGGCAGCAAAACCGGCTGAGCAACGGGAATCGGCGCAACCGTCACGTCCGCAAGCAGCTAAATCAACAGCAAGCACGACGGAAGACGGAGACATCGAAATTCCGACAGCAGGTGTCCGTCAGGCAATCGCAACGAACATGGTCCGTTCTAAGCACGAAGCACCGCATGCCTGGTTAATGATTGAAGTTGACGTGACAAACTTGGTTGAAGCCCGGAACCGTCATAAAGACGCCTTCTTCAAACAAGAAGGCGTAAAATTGACATTCCTACCGTTCTTCATGAAAGCAACGGTTGAAGGCTTAAAGAAACATCCGATCATGAACTCGACGTGGGCGGGTGACAAGATCATTCAGAAAAAAGCGATCAACCTGTCACTGGCAGTCGCAACACAGGAAGCACTATTCGTACCGGTCGTCAAAAATGCCGACGAGCTCAGCATTAAAGGACTTGCCCGGTCGATTGATGATTTCGGTAAACGCGCGCAAGCCGGACGCTTGTCATCAAGCGAAATGCAGGGCGGAACGTTTACGGTCAACAATACCGGATCATTTGGATCGATTCAGTCAGCACCGATTCTGAACTTCCCGCAAGCGGCAATCTTATCCGTCGAATCGATCGTTAAACGTCCGGTCTGGATCAACGGTATGTTCGCAGCACGCGATATGGTCAACCTCTGTATGTCGATTGACCACCGGGTGCTCGATGGACTCGTGGCCGGTCAATTCCTGCAGACAGTCAAACAGTCACTCGAATCAATTGACCCGAATCAACTGTCTTTATATTGATTCAGACAAATCTGTTGACAGAAAACGGTTTCCAACGTAATATAAAAAACAATTAAACAATACAGACGCAATGACGAAGAGAAGTAACCTATGAAACGATTCAAGAGAGCTGATGGATGGTGCGAATCAGTATCGGGAAACAGGTGAATGGACTTCTGAGCATCAGACCGAACTTATAGTAGGCTCTGACGGGTACCTTCCGTTATCAAGGACGACGAATCAGGGTGACCGGTTCGTTCGAGGGGACTAGCATTAGTCAACGAAGGTGGTACCGCGGGTTTTCCCGTCCTTCATGTTTATCATGAATGGACGGGAAAACCCTTTTCGTATTTAATTGAATAAATAAATCGATGAATGAGTTAAGTAATCAGACAAATCGTTGTTTCAGAGAGCGGAAGAATGGTGGGACTTCCGTACAAGGATGTGTGATGAATGGTCTCATGAGAGCAGGACTGAAAGGTAAGTAGGTCGTGACGGAAGCCCCCGTTATCTCAGGCTACGATGTCTCGTCAAGACGCATCGGAAAGAGTGGGAACGTACTTCGTTCCAATTGTGAGGTGGCACCGCGAGTCTATCGTCCTCCATACGGCATTTGCTGTATGGAGGACTTTTTTTATATCAGGAGGCGAACAGGATGATCGAGACAGAACAATTGATAATCGAACAAATCGAAATGAACGGCGATGAGTTAACACCGATTTCGATCTTTTTACATCTGGAAGGAGACCGGAAATGTCTGCTTGAAAGTTCGGCGAGCGGTGGGAACGGTCGCTACTCGATCATCGGCGTTAATCCGGTTGAACTGCTTCGGGCGGAAGGCAGTCAAGTGACACGACATCATCTTCAGACGGAAGAAACCGTAACGATGACAGGAAATCCGGTCCAACTTCTGCAACAGTCTGTGACACGGGGAACAACGGATTTCGAGTTTCCGTTTTTAAGCGGCGCAATCGGCTATGTCGGCTATGATGCGATTCGGGCCTATGAAAACATCGGACCTGTGCCGGACAGTGATCGGAATTTACCGGACGCACTGCTTGCGGTCTATGACGAAATCATTTTATACGATCATTTGGAACACCGCGTGCATTTGATTCATACGTCACTCGGCGGGCTGACCGACCGGCAGGAGATGGTACGGAAGCTGCATATCCGTAAAACGCAGCTCGAACAAACCGGTCAACAGACGCGGATCGAACTGCCGCTTGAAAATATCGTCTACCAACCGCAGATTGAGAAAGAAACGTTCATCTCGCTCGTCGAGCAGGCAAAACAGCATATTCGGCAGGGTGATGTCTTCCAACTGGTGCTGTCACAACGGTTAGACGCAACATTCGCCGGTGATCCGTTCCACTTTTACCGGAAGTTGCGGCAGGACAATCCGAGCCCGTACCTCTTTTATATTGATTTGGGAGAAGTCATCGTCCTCGGCGCATCCCCGGAAAGCCTGGTTCAAGTCAAAGGTCGTCATGTCACGACGAATCCGATTGCCGGGACACGCCCCCGCGGCAAAACAAAACAGGAAGACATACAACTGGCGGATGAGTTACTGAACGACGAAAAAGAGCAGGCTGAGCACCGGATGCTCGTTGACTTGGGTCGAAACGATCTCGGTCAAGTCTGTCAGATTGGCAGCATTCATGTTTCACGGCAAATGGAAATCGAACGCTTTAAAAATGTCATGCATCTCGTTTCCGTCGTCGAAGGGACACTGGCGGAAGGAAAGACAGGGGCAGACGCCTTGATTTCTTGTCTGCCGGCAGGTACGGTCTCCGGAGCTCCGAAAATTCGGGCGATGCAACTGATCAATCAATACGAGACAAAAAAGCGCGAAGTGTATGCCGGAGCCGTCGGATATTTTGATGTCAGCGGGAATCTTGATTTTGCGCTTGCGATCCGGACGATGGTCATCCAGCACGGAAAAGCGTATGTTCAGGCCGGAGCGGGTATAGTGTATGACTCTGATCCGACCTTGGAGTATGAAGAGACGTTGCACAAAGCGAAGTCACTACTGGAGGTTTGGAAATGATTGTACTGATTGATAACTATGATTCTTTTACCTATAACCTGTATCAATATGCGGCTGTCTACGATGACATCCAGGTCATCCGAAATGATGCGATTGAAGTGACTGCACTTGCTGACTTGCATCCCGACGGTATCATCTTATCACCGGGTCCGGGAAATCCGAATGACGCCGGCATCTGTCTCGACGTGATTAAGACCTATTCCGGAAAAATCCCGATTCTCGGTGTCTGCCTCGGACATCAGGCGATCGGTCAAGCCTTTGGCGGACACGTCATTGAAGCGGATGAAATCCGACACGGGAAAACCTCAACCATCAAACAAACCGGACGCCTGTTTACCGGTCTTCCGGAACGATTCGATGTCATGCGTTACCACTCGTTGATTGTCGACCGGACGACCTTACCCGAAGTACTTGAAGTAACGGCAACGACGGATGACGGCATAATCATGGCACTCGAACACCGTGACCATCCGACCTACGGGATTCAGTTTCACCCGGAATCGATCGGAACACCATTTGGACAAGACATGATTCAACGATTTATCGAATTGATGAAGGAGTGACAGGAATGAAGGACGTATTAACAAAACTGGCAAACGCCAATCATCTTCGTTTTGAAGAAATGCAACAAGCTGCCCGTGAACTGTTTGCGGAAGACGTCACGGACAGCGAAATCGCAGCTTTTTTGATTGCCTTAAAAGCAAAAGGGGAAACAGCGGAAGAACTGGCCGGTCTCGCCTCAATCATGCGTGAAGTCGCACTCGACATTCCGGTGACGGGAACGGATTTTATCGATAACTGCGGTACAGGCGGCGACGGTTCCCAATCCTTTAACATCAGTACGACAGCGGCATTCGTTTTGGCCGGTGCCGGAGCCAAAGTAGCAAAACACGGAAACCGGAGTGTCTCAAGCAAAACGGGCAGTGCCGATGTACTCGAAGCACTCGGTGTCCCGCTCGATGTGACGGCAGAAGACATTGCGAAGTTGCTTGAAGCAAACGGGATTGCGTTTCTGTTCGCCCAACGGATGCACCCGCGTGTCAAACAGATCATGAAAGTCCGCCGCGATTTACGGATTCCGACAATCTTTAATCTGATTGGACCGCTAACGAATCCGGTACCATTAAAAACACAGTTACTCGGAATTTACCGGGAAGATTTGCTGGAGACGATGGCCTTGACCTTGCATCGGCTTGGACGAAAACGTGCCATCGTCTTACACGGAGCGTGTGGGATGGATGAAGCATCACTCGCAGGAACAAATCAATTGGTACTGCTCGATCAAGGCGAGTTGATCCGGTTCAGTCTTCATCCGGAAGAAGTTGGACTGGCGGTCGCGCCACTCGAAGCCATCCGTGGCGGTACGGCTGCAGAAAACGCGGAAATCCTCTTGCGGGTCCTCCGCGGGGAAGCGGGTCCGTACCGGGATACCGTCTTACTCAATGCCGGAATCGCTTTGTTTGCGGAAGGTCGGGTCGAGACGATTCGCGAAGGAATCGAACGGTCGGCGGAAAGCATCGATTCCGGTCGCGCCCTTGAAAAATTACAATTTTTACAACGGATGAAACAACAGGAGGCAATCGGATGAATATATTAGACCGCATCATCGAGACGAAACGACAGGAAGTTGCCCGCTTGAAAATCGACGGCGTGGGTCAAGCGGAGCCGAGAAGACTTAACCAATCGATTCATCAATCGCTTGGCGGAACGGATTTGTCCGTCATCGCGGAAATTAAACGGGCTTCACCGTCAAAAGGCGATATTTCACTACATGTCGATCCTGCCGAACAGGCAAAACGGTATGCCGCGAGCGGAGCGACCGTGATCTCGGTGTTGACCGATCAGACGTATTTTAAAGGAAGCATGGAAGATTTAGCGGCCGTCACGAAAGCAGTCAACGTTCCGGTGCTGTGTAAGGACTTTATGGTCGACCGGATCCAGATTGATCTTGCGAAAGCGCATGGTGCCAGTTTGATTCTGTTGATCGTTGCGGCGCTTGACGAAGAAACCTTACACGATCTATACGCCTATGCTTATGCGAGTGGCCTCGAAGTATTGGTCGAAGTGCACGATGCGACGGAACTGGAACGGGCGGAACGGTTGCAGGCAAAAATCATCGGCATCAACAACCGCAATCTGAAAAAATTCGAAGTGAGTCTCGAAACATCGCTCGAACTGCTGAAGACGAAGTCACCCGATGTCCGCTATATCAGTGAGAGCGGCATCAAGACCGTTGCTGAAGCACAGATGCTTCATGCAGCAGGAGCGGACGGGATTCTGATTGGAGAAACACTGATGCGGGCGGAGAATCCGGCAGATTTCATTGAAGCCGTCAACGGAGTCAAACATGACACGTATTAAATTCTGCGGGCTGAAGCGGGCGGAAGACGTCCGGTACGCTGTAAGACTGGCGGATTATATCGGATTCGTCTTTGCTCCGAGCAAGAGGCAGGTCACATTGACGGAAGCAGCACGGCTTCGGGCAGAAATTCCGGAGACGGTCCAGGTCGTCGGTGTGTTCGTCTCTCCGACGAAACAGGAAGTCGAAGAAGCGATTGAACAGGTCGGACTGGATTTGATTCAGCTTCACGGGCAGGTCCCGGATGAGTTGTACCGGGAGAAACGGGTGCCGGTCATTCAGGCGCTCGCGGCCGGAACACAGGTTACGATTCATCCGGACGCCGATTATGTGTTATTTGATGCACCGGAAGCGGGAAGCGGTCAAACCTTTGATTGGACAACCAATCTACGGGTCGATCAACCGATGTTCGTCGCAGGTGGTCTGCAGGCAGATAACGTCGGACAAGTGATTGAACGGTATCAGCCGTTTGCTGTTGATGTCTCAAGCGGTATTGAAACGAATGGTCAAAAAGATACGAAAAAAATGCAGGCATTTCATGATGCCGTAAAGGAGACTTTTAAATGACACGTTATTCACAACCTGATGCACTGGGACAGTACGGAATCTACGGAGGACGTTACATTCCGGAAACGTTGATGCAAGCCGTTCTTGAGCTCGAACAAGCCTATACCGAAGTGAAGGAAGATCCGGCGTTTCATGAACGGATGAATGATTTACTCGAAAATTATGTCGGACGAAAAACACCGCTTTATTACGCGGAACATTTGACGCGGGCGATCGGCGGCGCCAAAATCTACTTGAAACGCGAAGATTTGAATCATACAGGAGCGCATAAAATCAACAATACGATTGGGCAAGCACTACTCGCCGAACGGATGGGAAAACGGAAAATTGTTGCCGAGACCGGTGCCGGACAACACGGTGTCGCGACGGCGACCGTCTGTGCGCTACTTGATCTCGAATGTGTCATCTTTATGGGAGAAGAAGACATCCGGCGCCAGGAATTAAACGTCTTCCGGATGGAGTTGCTCGGCGCGAAAGTCGTTTCGGTAACGCAAGGAAGCCGGACGTTAAAAGATGCTGTCAATGAAGCGTTACGTTACTGGGTCAAACACGTCGACGATACGCATTACTTGATGGGATCGGTCCTCGGCCCCCACCCGTTCCCGGAAATCGTCCGTGATTTCCAAGCCATCATCGGTAAGGAAACACGGGCGCAGATTCTTGAAAAAGAAGGCAAATTACCGGAAGCCATCGTTGCCTGTGTCGGAGGCGGAAGCAACGCAATTGGCATGTTCCATCCGTTCATCGACGATGAAGAGGTCGCATTGTACGGCATCGAAGCAGCCGGAAACGGACTCGAGACGGAGAAACATGCCGCCACGATGTCTAAAGGTGAGGTCGGTGTCCTGCACGGTTCAATGATGTATCTCTTACAGGATGAGCATGGTCAAGTCACGGAAGCGCACTCGATTTCAGCCGGACTGGACTATCCGGGAGTCGGACCGGAACACAGCCTGCTAAAAGACATCGGCCGTGTTCAGTACGAAGCAGTAACGGATCAACAGGCACTCGATGCCTTGCAACTGCTCTGTCAAAAAGAAGGCATCATTCCGGCCCTGGAGTCGGCTCATGCCGTCGCACAGGCGACGGAACTCGCAAAAAGGATGAAACCGGAAGAAGTTGTCGTCATCTGTCTTTCAGGACGCGGCGATAAAGATGTCATGACCGTCAGAAATGCCTTGAAGGGGGAAGCATGATGCGATTAGAAGAAGCAATCCGAACAGTTAACGCACGTGGTGAAAAAGCGTTTATCCCGTATGTCATGGGAGGAGACGGAGGCATCGATCGTCTGCCGAATATTTTAGCGTTTCTTGAACGATCCGGTGCGACAGCGATTGAAGTCGGGGTGCCGTTTTCCGATCCAGTTGCCGATGGTCCGGTCATTCAGGAAGCAGGACTACGGGCACTGGCAGAGAAAATCAGTTTGAAGGATGTCCTTGAGGCGATCCGGATTGCGCGTCAGTCAACCAGCGTGCCAATCGTCGTCATGACGTACTTGAATCCAATCTTCCGCTTCGGCATTGATTCCTTTTTATCGACGTGCCGTGAAGTCGGTGTCGACGGGTTGATCATTCCTGATCTGCCACTCGAACAAAGCGATCAGTTTTTTGCCGGGCGCAATAAAACAGAAATCGCACTCGTTCAACTGGTCTCGCTGACCAGTCCGATTGAACGAATTGAAAAACTGGCCACACACAGTGAAGGGTTCCTTTACGCCGTGACCGTTAACGGGACGACAGGGGGACAAACCAACTTCGGGGATTCACTTGAACAGCATTTGGCGAAAGTGGCGCAACTGAGTCCGGTTCCGGTCATGGCTGGCTTCGGGATCAGTACACCGGAACACGTCCGTCAGCTCAGTACAAGTGTCGCCGGTGTCATCGTTGGCAGTAAAATCGTCGAATTGTTGCAGCAAGGGGATGAAAAGGCAATTGAACAGTTGATGGCAGCCCGCCTGCCGGACGTGACAGTGTAAAAATAGGAGCATCACAAAACGAGGGTACCGGATTTTTCATTCCGGTACCCTCGTTTGCTGTAGCATCACTTTTCATTTGTTGGCATGACTTTTTAAAACGTCGGCGACAAGACCCGATACATACGGGCTGCCCCGGTCTTCCTTCTCGACCGATTCAATCATGATCGCAACGAGCAAATCTTTCTTGTCATTATCATAGCCGACGAAAAAGCCGTTCTCCTGACCGTTTTCTTCACCGGACTTCTTTAGTTCAGCTGTACCTGTTTTGCCGGCAACTTTAATTTCAGGAATATCAGCCGGTAAGGAATAGCCGGCATGAACGACATCATACAGATCGTCGCGGATCATTGCAGCATCTTTTGCGTCGAGGACGTCTTTTTTCCAGACCTGCTTCGTTTTTTCTTCTGCAAGCAACGTCGGTCGATAAATTGTCCCGTCCGTCAGGAAAATCTCGTACATCGAAGCAAGGTGCAGGATGTTTGTCAGCATCTGTCCTTGTCCATAAGATGTATCCATCAGCTGACCGTCGGAAGCAATCGAACCGTCGTTTGAAATTTGTGACGCCCGCATCGGATAGGTGAAGGGAATCTTTTCTCCGTATCCAAGTGCTTCAAGACCGGAAGTAAACGTGCTGGTTCCGATTTGTTCGAGTGTCGATTTTGCGAAGTAGATATTATCCGAGTAGACCAAAGCATTATGGAGATTGACAGGATCCGGTGTCTCGTGAATCCGAGTGACGTTGAAACCGTCGATTTTTGTCTTTAACCCGTCAATCGTATACGCTTTTTCCGGATCGAGCGTTTGACTTTTTAAGCCGACCGCTGCCGTCAACGGTTTTTGGGTCGAGCCGGGAGCAAAGGCACTCGTAAACCGGTTCAACAGCGGTTGATCCGGATCGTTCGTCAGCGTATCGAGACGGGCCTGTGAAATACCCGTTGTAAATTCCGACGGATCGAATCCGGGAGAACTTAACAGGACACGGGTCTCACCGGTCCGGGGATCAATCGCGGTCGCAGTCCCCGGATCCTCTTTCATCGTCGCATAGGTCGTTTGTTGTAACTTCCCGTCGATCGTCAGTTCGATATCCTGTCCATCCTTTGCTTCCGTCTCGGCGACGGTAATCGTTGTTTTATCCGGCTTGACGATGTTGATTCGGGCACCGGACGTACCGCGCAACGTCTCGTCGAGCACTTGTTCAAGTCCCCGTTTTCCGACTTGTTCGCCTGCTTGGATCGTTTGTTTGGATTGTTTGATGTCATCGGCTGTTGCGGAACCGGTATAGCCGATCAAATGGGAAGTCGCTTTCCCGAACGGATATGTCCGGACTTCCGTTTCCTTGACGCTGATACCGTCGAGTTGCTTGAGGCGGTCGATTTTTGATTTATCATTTGCTGTATACGTCTTCAGCGGAACGAATTGTCCATCCTTGACCCAACTGGCGCCGAGTGCATCTTCGATTGCAGAGACAGGACGGTCGAGCCGTTTGGCAAGCGCCGTAAGATCCTTGACTTCACCTGCAACGGCCCCGACTTGGTAACCGGTGCCTGTCGTGGCGAGAGGCTGATTTTTGACATCAAGTAAATCACCACGTTTTGCATCGAGCGTCGTCAACTGGACTTGATCCTCTTTCTTGAAATCCTTCAAAACAAACGAAGAATCCCAGTCAATGAACCAGTTTTCCGTATCTTGTTGTTTCTCGAACGTCAACGGGACGTCTTTTTTATAGGAAACCGGTCCGGCCAGTGTCTCAAAAGAGATTGTCACCGGTAAACTGGTCTGTTCCTTCTCTTCGTTTTCTTCGGTTTTCATTCGTTCGACAGAGATCTTTTCAATGGCAAGAGAATCGGCTAATTTTTTTGTCCGATCAATAAACTCTTTTTTACCGTATGTTTTTTTAGTTTCCTTGCTGGCATAATCAGCATACATTTTATCGTAATCTTGTTTTTCCCATAATTTGATATAGGCATCTAATCGTTCTTCAGGTGTCGGCTGATCTTGGCAGCCGGCAAGGATGGTCAGTACGAAGCTTGTCGAAAGCAGAAGCGGGAGTGTCTTCTTCAAGGGAAATCCTCCTTTACGGAAAGTCTGTCCTATAACCGTATCATTCTTTGCAAAGGATTTCATCTCGAACGAACGACAAAAAAACTCACGCGAAGACAAACAGTCGCGTGAGAGAAGATCAGGTCTTAATTAAAATAGTTCAGCGGGTTGACGCTGTTTGCTGCAGAAGAAGCGCTGTAAACATAGTTTCCACGGTGCATTTCAAAATGAAGGTGTGAGCCGAATGAGTTGCCGGTGTTGCCGATATTACCGATGCGTGAACCCTTAGCAACCGTTTGTCCAACAGAAACAGCACGACTGCTTAAGTGTGCATATACCGTCGTATAGGAAATTCCATTGACAGTATGCTTCATCATGATGTGGTTACCGTAAGCGCCGTAATACCGGGAAGTGATGACTGTACCGGCAGCAGAAGCATAAACCGGTGTACCGGTCGGGGCAGCGATATCAATCCCGTTATGGAACGTGTAACCGTAAGTACCGCTAGCGGCGCCATACCCTTGGGCAATCCGTCCACTGGCTGGTCGTGAAAATCCGCTAGACGCTTTTGTAGATGTCGTAACACTGTATTTTTTAGCATATGTAGAAGAGATGTAACGAGATGTGCCGCCGTAAGAAATTTTTGTCCAAGATCCGGACACTCCTAAATAATTGAAGGTTTGACCAGAATTGACACTACCGACAACTTTGTAAGCAGTCGAAGGACCCGTTCGAACCCGCAACCCGTCTGCAGTTACTTTTACTTTGTACGTTGTTGCTGCTTCAACTTTTTCTATACCCGTTGTAGCGAAACCAGAAACCATCAGTGCTGTCATTGTCATAGTTGTAATCATGCGTTTCATGTAGAAGTTCCTCCTAAAGTGTGAAAGACGACGGACGATTATGTAAGGGAACAAGACCCTTTCAAAGTTGTAAGATGCAAAGCATATGTATTTAATATGTATAAATATTTTCTTGATAGAATGATTATAGCATCGCGAATAACACAAAAATATTTCAGTTTCATTGCAAGATTATAGTTGTATAACATATATTGTAATGGAATATTTTTCATTTAGTATCTGAATTTATTTTTACTAAAATAGAATGTATAGCCCTTTTTATGAAAAAAATTAATAGCCCGTGATGATGTGTGTCTCACATCGTCACGGGCTATAGGCAAAAAGAATTAGGTGGAAACGGGTGCGAAAACAGTTAAATGCTGACTTAAGACCTGAACCGTAACGGGAAGATGACCCGCTGTGTCGCCGTCAGCATTAATCGGGAGACGTTCCTTTGAATCGATATGAACTTCTTTTGTCGTAAAATATTCCACCTGATCAGCGTCAGAAATTTTTCCGGTTAATAGTTTCGGTAAGGCCTGTAAGGCATCAAAGAAACCAAGCTGTTTGACGATGAAGACATGCAACAGACCATCGTCGACACGGGCTTCTTTCGCAAACGATTCGAAACCGCCGACGGAATTGGTCAAGGAAATGATCAGGAGAGGCGTTTCACCATCAAACGATTTTTCTTTCGCCGTCAGTTGGATCGGATAGGGACTGTGGTCTTTAAAGGCTTTTAGTCCTTCAATGAAGTAGGCGACGGAACCAAGCGATGTTTTTTGTTCGACACTTACTTCTTCGACCGCTTCTGCAATCAAACCGACAGCGATGACGTTCATGAAATAATGATCATCATACTTACCGATGTCGAGCGGGCGGGACGGGGCATCCTCTAAAACGCTGATAGCTTCCTGCGGATCTGTCGGAATGTTTAATGCACGCGCTAAATCATTGACCGTTCCGAGCGGCACGATGCCAAGCGTCGGTCGATGTTCTTGTTCCGCGATGCCGGTGATGACTTCATTAACCGTTCCATCTCCACCCATAGCGACGACGGCATCATAATGCCCGACTGCAGCTTGTTTGGCAAATTCGGTTGCATCGCGTTCTTTTTCCGTAAAACGGACATCGACTTCCGTAAACCGTTGCGCCAATGTTCCTTCCGCAAATTCAGCGTGTTTCTTTCCAAGTTCTTTACCGGATGACGGATTGATGATGAGCATGACTTTTGACACAAATGATTCCTCCTTTGATTCTACCTGTTCCTATTTTCCCAAGATTCCATAAACATAATCCTGGACAGAAAAAAACCTTGGACATCACGAAGATTCGTCATGTCCAAGGAAACGATGAAATTAGCGACGGGCGATTGGAGGAGGGGATGCTTCTCCTGCTGCCGGACGAACGGTTTCTTCTTCGTCCCAACACTCTGTATTTTCGATACCGAGTGCTTTCGCCGAGAAGACAGGATCGAGTCCTTTTTTCCGTTGTTCCTGGTAATCGTTGATGACTTTGAGGGCGATACCGCCTAAGAGTGAGATGGCCGTCAAGTTGATCAACGTCATACCTGCCATGAAGAGGTCAGCGAAGCTCCAAACCATTCCCAGACTGAGTACGGAACCGATGAAAACAAAGGCCATTGTCGCAATTCGGAATCCGAAGACAGCAGCCGGACTGTTTTTGATGAATTCGATGTTTGTTTCACCGTAGTAGTAGCTGCCGACGATCGAACTGAAGGCGAACAAGAAGACACAGATTGCAATGAAAGCTGGAGCGATAGCGCCAAGCTGCTCACCTAGAGCATTCTGTAGCATGGCGATTCCTTCGCCGTTACCCGAAGCATAGCTGTCACTCAACAAGACGATAGCAGCTGTTGCTGTACAAACGATCAACGTATCAAGGAAAACACCAAGTGTTTGTAGGAATCCTTGTTTGGCTGGGTGAGAAACTTCGGCCGCCGCGGCAGCGTTCGGTGCAGAACCCATACCGGCTTCGTTTGAGAACAGACCCCGTTTGACACCAAGCGAAATCGCGGCTCCGACCGATCCGCCGAAAGCTTGCTCGATGCCGAAAGCGCTCTTGAAGATCATCGCGAAGACGCCGGGAAGTTCCGTCAGGTTCGTGACGACGACGAACAGAGCAGCAATCAGGTAAAGACCGGCCATGACAGGGACGACGATGGCTGAGAACTTCGCCACCCGGTGAACACCACCGAAGATGACCAGTCCTGTCAAGACAACGAGTACTCCGCCGACGACAGCTTTATTGACACCAAAGGCATTATCAAATGCTGCCGCAATCGTGTTCGATTGAACGGAATTGAAGATTAAGCCGAACGTGACAGCGATTAAGATGGCGAAGACAACACCGAGCGCACGGTTTTTTAAACCTTTTTCGATGTAGTAGGCGGGACCGCCGCGGTAAGCATTCGTTTTACTGTCGCGGACTTTATAGACTTGAGCAAGCGTACTTTCAATTAAAGCCGTTGCGCCTCCGAGTAATGCGACCATCCACATCCAGAAGACGGCACCGGGACCGCCGAGCGTAATGGCAATCGTAACACCGGCGAGGTTACCAGTTCCGATTCGCGTAGCGGCACCGATGAAGAACGACTGTAAAGAGGTGATGCTTTGTCCTTCATCGTCCGTTGTCTTCTCGTTTTTATCGAGTGTGACACGGAACATTTCTTTTAAGTACCGGAACTGAATGAATTTTGTCCGAATCGTAAAGTAGATGCCGACTCCGATCAGTGCCGCGATTAAAACATAAGACCATAATAAGTTGTTGGCAAAATCGACTCCTGATTGTACTGCTTGCTGAAAGGCATCCATCTGAAAAATTCCTCCTAATGTGTTGTAGTAAAATGGCTATACGCTAAATTATACGAATTTTCAGATAATAAGCAAGGTAAATTTTAAAACTTTTTTTCACAAACTAACTGTGTTAACTATTTAGAATGTAAAAAAGAGTTTGTTTTTTACTATGAAAAAAGACCTGCCGAAGAGGACGACAGGTCAAAAAAGAAATGCTAAGAAACAGATTGGTCATTCCAAAGTCAGAAATTGTTCGTAAAGGTCGTTGAGGTGATGCACCAGCTCTTCACGCGCGTCAAAAAGTTTCGTCAATATGTCGTAATCCGTTGCCTGTTCCAGTTCTGATCCCAGCAGATGGAGCTCCTGCTCTGTCTGATTAATGGATTCTTCCAGTTGTCGTGAGCGTTGCATCGGAGAAATCGGAGTTGATCGTTTAGGCAGTTTTTTATTTGAAGGGATGTGTTCCGTTTCAGCCACAGGAGACTTTACAGCGTGCTTACTTACCGCATAGGCGTAGGGACCGTGATACAACGCCGGCGTTTGCTCAAGCCAAAGTGTTTTCGTAAACAGACGATTCAAGAAGTAGCGGTCATGTGAAACGGCGATCAACGTCCCTTCAAACGACTCAAGTGCCTCTTCGAGAGCGTCACGTGATTCGATATCGAGATGATTCGTCGGTTCATCGAGAATCAAGACGTTTAGTTCCGAGTGGACTAAAATTGCGAGCATCAGACGCATACGCTCGCCCCCGCTTAAAGCGCTCACAGGTAAAAAGACACGCGGACCGAAAAATAAAAACTGGGCGAGGTGTTTTCGGGCTGTCCCTTCATCGCTAGCGATACTTGACCGGAAGATATCAATCAAACGTTGATCGTCAGGAAAATCGATGTGTTGCGATAAATAGCCGATTTTCACCGAAGGCCCCCGCGAGATGAGACCGCTTGTCGGTTGGATCCGTCCTAACAACAGTTGCAACAGTGTCGTTTTTCCGCTGCCATTGGCGCCGACGATGGCCAGGCGATCTTTTGCGACGATTTCAACAGTTAAGGCGTGAAACAAAGGATTCTCGGTAAAGGAGACCCTGACATCTTCTAGTCGATAGACCATCCGGCTTGTTTTGCCTTGGGCATTAAAAACGACATCGGGCGTCACGGCTTCGAGTTGAGGACGTTTAATACGTTCGATCCGTTCAAGTGCCCGTTCCATCGATTTCGCTTTCCGAAACAGCTTTTCGCTCGGTGGAGAAGCTTCATTCGCCCACTGGCGAAGGCGGCGGATCGCATCCTTCATTTGCTTGATTTTTTTTTGTTGTTCTTGATAGGCATGGAATTGCTCGAGCAACAGCCGTTCTTTTTCCGTCATATAGTACGAATAGTTCCCCCGGTATAGTTGAATCTGACCATCTTCCAGTTCGGCAATGCTCGTTACGACCGTATCGAGAAATACACGATCGTGTGACACGATCAGAACGGCGCCGGCATAGCTCGATAAAAAGGATTCAAGCCATTCGACGGCTTCGAGATCAAGATGGTTCGTCGGCTCATCGAGAATCAACAAATCGGGTTCGGTTAACAGCATACGTCCGAGGCAGATTTTCGTTTGTTCGCCGCCGCTGAGCTGCTCGAACGACCGGTCGAGTAGAGGATGTAGTCGTAAACCGTTAATCATCCGGTCGACTTTGGATTCAAGCAGATAACCGCCTTGCCGCTCGAATGTTTCCGTCACCTTCGTGTACTGCTCAAGCAACGATTCGATTTGATCCGTGTTCGTTGTCATGGCTTGTTCGAGATCGTGTAGTGACTGGCGTAAGTCGAGCAAGGAGGCAAAAGCGGTCCATAGGACATCAAGTCCGGTCATGCCGGAATTGTAGACCGGTAACTGTTCCAAGTAACCGATCGATAGTCCGCTTTTTTGATAGATAGTCCCGGCATCGGGTGAATCAAGTCGTGCCATCAAACGCAGGAGAGTTGTTTTCCCGCTCCCGTTGCGTCCGATTAAACCGATCCGGTCGTTTGATTGGATAAAGAGGGAGACGTCCGTTAGAACGTCTTCGCCTCCGAATTGTTTTGTCAGGTGTTGCATGTCGCAGATCATCATAGGAAATGTCCTCTCTGACGCATCAAAAAAGGAGAGTGCAAACAGCACTCTCCTCGACTCGTGGAAGATGCGCTTTGCTTTATTTTTCAAGTATGGAGTTCTTCAAAAAAGGGCAGACTGATCCCTTAGAACGCCATTCCATGAAAAATTGCGCGCAACAGATAAAGTTGTTCCATCAACCAATGCTTACACGCAGCAAAACCCATGTCTTCCCACCACCTTTTCTCATTCGATGACTCTATTTTACCATTTCAACCGGAACGAAAGAACAGATTATTTAAATAAGCCGGCAATGGAGTTGAAAAATGCACTTAAGCCGTCAAACAGCTTTGCAAAAAATCCTTTTGTTTCTTCTGAGGTTGCAAAGGATTGAATGTTTTGCCCGGCATCCTTCAATCCATTTTCAATTTGTCCCCAGTTGAGGTCTGCTTGCTCCATTTGATTAAACAAACCGGTCAAGCGTTCCATCTGGGCATCGGACAGATTGATGTTGTTGTTTTGAATGACTTGGACGATGACATTCTCGATCTCGACTTTTGTTTCCGGTTTTTGTTTGGCGATTTCCGCTTTGATTTCGTTCATCAAGTCGGCGACTTTGTCCGTTCCGACCGTTTTCCCAACGTCCGACGTGACGGACAATTCTTGTTGGGCCAAATCTTTTCGTTCATCCGTCAGTTTGATCCCGGTTTCAGCCGACGTCTGATCGTAGGCTTTCATGATTCCGGTCAAAGCCGAAGTGCCGGTTACTTTATAAGGGGATGTGATGGTGATGTCGGCATCGGTTACGCCGGCCGTGACGAGGGCATTCAAGTACATGTCTTTCGTCACCCACGTGATATTTTCCGTTGCGACGGACAGACCGTCACCTTTTTCGGCTAACTCGATCTTGGCGGAGGAATACATGCCGCCGCCGCGCTGGGACTGGGGAATATTTTTCCCGAGATATTTTTCTTCGTCCGCAGACGTCGCGATAATCGGAGTGATGCCTTCCGGTGCATTCAGGCGGGACAAGACCCATGTTTTATCCTTTGCCCCAAGCGATTCGCCCAGTGTGATGATTGTTTTATCGACGACCTGCTCGGCAGATGCAGCGGTTGGCAGTAATAGCATCGTGGCAAGTAATGCCGAAGCGGTCCATGTGATGGTTTTATTCATAAAAAATTCCTCCGTTATTTAAGTATCAGGTACTAAGTTCAGTCTAATCGACCGGTGACAGAAGAGAATCGGTCTCAAGAACGAGCTGGCATCGACCTTCCGTCATGTACATTGTACAAAAAAATCGAGTGAAATGACGAGAATGGGTCAATTCCATATCAAATCATGATAAACTCAAAACAAATCAAATAACGACCACTAGGGGAGTCAGTAGGCTGACTGAGACGACGGAGACGTGCGGACCCTTTGAACCTGATTAAGTTTGGACTTACGGAGGGAAGTGGCGTGGCTGATCCTCTTTTTGTGATCGTTTCACGTCATACCTGACAAATGGTGTGGCGTTTTTTTGATTAACAAAGGGGGAAACAAGATGACATTCAGTGAAGAAATCCGGCAAGCGGCAAGACGGTATTGGGACAGCAGCTTTATCCATCCATTCGTAACCGGCATTGCGGACGGAACATTGCCGGAAGAAAAATTTCGTCATTATGTTTTGCAGGATGCCTATTACTTAAAACATTTCGCAAAAATTCAGGCACGGGCCGCTTCGAAAGCACAGGACTTCGCAATGATTGCCGAACTTGCGGAACATGCGACGTCGACCTATGCTGCAGAACTCAGTCTGCATCAATCGTTTTTTGAACCGCTCGGAATTTCAGACAAGGTACTGGCAGAGTTTGAACCGGCACCGACTGCATACGCGTATATTTCGCATATGCACCATGCGAGTGAAGGAACGCTTGGGGAGACGATCGCTGCGATTTTACCGTGTTACTGGCTTTATTATGAGATTGGACAACAGTTACAAGCCGCGACACCGGCTTCACCGATTTATCAGCAATGGATTGCGACATACAGTTCGGAATGGTTCGAGCGGGTGGTCTTTGAACAGATTGACCGGTTAAATGAGTTGGCAGAGAAGGCGGGTGAACATGAACGCGTCCGGATGAAACAACATTTCGTCAGAAGCTGTTATTACGAATTGATGTTTTGGCAGATGGGCTGGGCGGAAGAAACGTTTGAACGGCAGTATGAACAGACGATGGAAATGACATCATCCAAGTAAAGAAGGAAATACAAACACCGGATCCGCTTATCGTCGGATCCGGTGTTTGTTCTATAGAAAACATCAATCAACTGTGGTGTTCAATCAAATCGGCGAGACGTTGCTTCACGAGTGACGGATTGGTTAAGTCCTGATTCGATAATGAAAGTTTTGTCATCGTCTCGTCGGTTCCTGCCATTTCGCTGAACAGCGAACCGAGACTGTGGGCACGGCGGTCAATTTGGACGACGATGTCGATGCCGGAGCGGTCCTGTAATAAAATGACTTCGATTTCGTCCAGCTTGTGAGCGTAATGTGTCCCGCGGGCAGAATACTCGAGTTCCTGTGCAATCGGCAAATCTTTCCGGAAACGTCCCGGTAATTTTTCTGTATCGGCCTTTTTTAAGCGGAATCCAAGATCTTCCATTGCTTCGAGGATGACCGATTGATGGTCGTTCGCCTTGACGACGACCGCGTCATGGTCGGAAGGGTCGACGGCTTGCGCGATGTCGAGGCCGGTCTCAATCCATGATTTCGATTGGCTGACGGAGAGTGGTGTATTAAAGGGAACTTGGAGTGTAAACGGAATTTCCCGTTCAACGCCTGCTTCGATTGTAAACGGTGCTTCATTTAATGCAAAACGGTCGAGTGTGAACGTTGTAAATGACGTACTGTCCCCGACTTCTTGTTTGTACTGGGTATTAAAGGCGAGATAAATCCGGGCGATTTCCTGATCGACGTTACCGCCTTTAATATGAACGACTCCTTGAATCGTTCCACCTGGTTCACATTGATCGTGCTCGAGGCGTGTATCGACGGTGGCGGCACCGATGCCGATTTGCGAAAGAATTTTTTTGAACATGTTGTGTTCCTCCTTAAATTAAGTATGACAGCCGAAAATAAAGCTGACTTGCTTGTCGAACGGGGACGAATTTGCTACAGTTTCGAAAGACCAAACAAAAAAGGACGGGACGATACGTGGAACTACACCAATTAAAAGACCTGCTCACTAAAAAACTGGAGGCGGCTTCACTCGTCCACGCGACGATCAGCGGTCCGCGCCAAAAATCAAACGATCTTCGTCGAATCAAGTTAAAGCCGATTCTACTTAAAGATACGTATGCAATCCAGTTAGAGTTTCAACATGAACGGATCATTAAGCATGAGAACTTAAGTATAGAAGAATTTATTTTACGAATGGACGAATATTTTAATGAATTTCGTCAATTTTTATTCCGTTTTGAGACGGAAGAAGTCCAGTTCCAGCTTTCGAAGAAAATGAAAGTTTCGCTGAAAACGACAGCCAAGGAACCGGTGAAGGCCGAACTGTCTCATAATCGAAAGAAAAGTCATCTGCTCGAAGACGGCGTGCCGGTCCCGTTTTTGATCCGTCTTGGTGTCATGACGGAAGACGGACAGGTCAAACGTCAAAAATACGATAAGTTTAAACAAATCAATCGTTTTCTTGAATTCGTCGAAGACAGCATTGCAGCGTTGCCGCAAGGGCGTACGTTACGGATTTTGGATTTCGGGTGCGGTAAATCGTATCTGACGTTTGCTCTTTATCATTACCTGAAGGTCGTCAAGGGCTTTGATTTAAATGTCACCGGTCTTGATCTTAAGAAAGAAGTCATTGAGGACTGCACCGTGATCGCTGCTGACTTAGGGTATGACGATTTATCATTCCGTGTCGGGGACGTCCATGATTACGACCAGGATACGGAAGTTGATTTAATGGTGACGCTGCATGCTTGTGACGTGGCGACGGATGTCGCACTTGCCCGTGCCGTTGATTGGAACGCATCAGTCATTCTCAGTGTCCCGTGTTGTCAGAAAGAATTGAACCGTCAATTGGATTGTTCACCGCTTGACGTCATGCTGCAACATGGATTGATTCAAGAAAAGTTTGCTTCACTCGCGACGGATTCCATCCGGGCAGAGTTATTGACACTGGTCGGATACGATACGCAATTGCTTGAGTTCATCGATTTGGAACATACGCCGAAAAACATCTTGATTCGGGCCTACAAGAATCCGAAGCAGCCAACGGAAGAAAAAATTGACCGGTATATCGCTTTCCGAGACCTGTTACACGCTAAACCGTATTTAGAACACGAATTGAGCGGCAGACTTGGACAGATTTCACCGAAACTCGTACAATAAAGAAGACAACGATTTAAAGGGGGAAATAAATACAATGGATTTCCAAATGTATTTTGAAGATGTCGTTCAAACGGCACGTAAAGAAGCAGCTGCGGCTGGTTTTGAAGAATTAACGACGGCCGAAAGCGTCGATGAGGCGATGAAGCGTGACGGTTTGACGCTCGTCCTCGTCAATTCGGTTTGTGGATGTGCCGGTGGCATCGCGCGTCCGGCTGCAGCTTATATCAACCGGATGGAAGGTGTAAAACCGGATCATTTCGTGACCGTATTTGCAGGACAAGACCGGGAAGCAACAGACCGGGCGCGTGAATACTTCGAAGGATATCCATCGTCATCACCATCATTCGCATTGATGCAAGATGGAAACATCCTCTCGATGGTCGAACGGTTTGACATCGAATCGTTTACTGCAGAAGAAGTCGTCGAAAAGTTAGAGTCATTGATTGAAATCTACGCGTAACAGTGAAAAAGAGGCCAACGTGAAAACGTTGGTCTTTTTTTGTTTGCACGGGAATAAAACAAAAATAAATGTAAGCGTTAACAAAAATGGTGTTGATCAAATAAAGCGAATAAATTCAGGTTTTATGCACTATTTTCATATTTTTATGCTTTACAATGAATAAATATTCGTATATTCTAAAAGCAATTAATCAGGTCGAACTTTTTAGTATTGAATTAGAAAAAAACATAAGTCATACTATTGTTAAAGTTCTGACAATTGAGCGTTGGAAGGGGAATTTATTGATGAAGAAATTAGTAGCAACGGCAATGGCAGGCATTCTTGCAGTCACGATGGCAGCATGTGGGGCTTCGGAGGAATCAACAGGCGACACGACGAAGAAGAACGATAAAGTATTGACGATGGGAACATCAGCGGATTACTTCCCGTTCGAGTATATCGATACAGCAAAAGGCGATGATATCGTCGGCTTTGATGTGGCAATCGCCAAAGAAGTGACAAAAAATCTCGGATACGATCTAAAAATCGAGGACATGGAATTTGGTAGTCTGCTCGGAGCACTCAGTGCGGGACGTGTTGATTTCGTCATGGCAGGAATGACGCCGACCGACGAGCGGAAGAAAAACGCCGACTTCACGGATATTTATTTCCAGTCTAAAAACCTGGTCATGACGAAAGATAAAGCCATCACGTCAGATGACGAATTAAAAGGCAAGAAGCTAGGTGTCCAACTCGGATCGATCCAGGAAGCGTTGGCGAAGGACCGTTACAAAGACAGTGAAGCTGTTTCATTAAATAAAATTCCGGAAATCATTCAGGAGTTGAATACGGGCCGGATCGACGCCTTGATCATTGAAGACGCAGTGGCCGTCAAGTACATGGATCAGGACAAAGCATTAAAAACGTATGAAATCAAAGAAGACGGGCCAACCGGTTCGGCCGTCGCCTTCAAAAAAGGGGACAAAATGCGTGACGACTTCAACAAAGAGTTGAAGAAGATGATCGACAACGGCGACATCGATAAACTCGCGGAAGAATGGTTCCAAAAAGAAGCAAAATAAGAGTAGTGCATAGGGGTGGGGGTAACCTCATCCCTTTTGTGCGACGTTAGGAGATTGGTTATGATAGACTTTACAAAGATTCAAGATTCAATCCCATATATTCTGCAAGGAATTCCAGTTCTATTTCAAGTCGTCATCGTCGCCGCGATTGCCGGTATGTTAATCGGGATCGTCGTCGCAGCGCTGAAGATTACGAAAAATGGATTCGTTCGGTTCATTGGTCATGCCTATACGGCAGTTTTCCGCGGAACGCCGCTCATTTTACAACTGGCGATCATTCACTTTGGGTTACCGCAGTTGACAGGGTACGTGACGACCGGTTATCAATCGGCGGTCATTGCCTTTTCTCTGAACTCCGGTGCCTATATCTCTGAAATCATCCGGGCCGGGATTCAAGCCGTTGACCGCGGACAATGGGAAGCAGCAGACGCCCTTGGTATTCCTTACATGAAACAGTTACGATCAATCATCTTGCCGCAAGCGTTCAAAAACATCCTGCCGGCACTCATGAATGAATTGATCACATTAACAAAAGAATCGGCATTGGTCTCAACGGTCAGCGTACTTGACGTCATGCGCCGGGCGCAGGTCGTCGGAGGAGAAAAGGCCTTGTATTTTGAGCCGCTGTTGTTTGCGGGATTCATTTACTTCGTACTTGTCATGGGATTGTCCTTGATTGGTCAACAAGTCGAAAAAGCTATGAGAAAGAGTGGGTAATCAGATGGAACCTATGATTCAAGTGACTGATCTGTATAAGCAGTTCGGAAAATTAGAAGTCTTAAAAGGCATTACGACGACGGTCGGGCGGGGAGAAGTCGTTGCCGTCATCGGTCCGTCGGGATCCGGGAAATCAACGTTCTTACGATGCATCAATTTGTTGGAACAGCCGACAAGCGGCACGATTAACGTCGATGGGTTTGAACTGACGAAACCGAAAGCCAATATCGCGAAGGCCCGTCAAAACATCGGCATGGTGTTCCAACAGTTTAATCTGTTCCCGCATAAATCGGTCCTCGATAACTTGATTTATGCACCGATTAACGTGCTTGGTCTCTCGAAAGATGCAGCTGTCAAACGGGCGGAAGTCCTGCTCGAACGCGTCGGTTTGGCCGAAAAACGGGACAACTTCCCGAACCAGCTGTCGGGCGGTCAAAAACAACGGGTCGCGATTGCCCGAGCGCTCGCGATGGAACCGAACGTCATGCTGTTTGACGAACCGACATCAGCCCTTGACCCGGAAATGGTCAATGAAGTGCTTGACGTCATGAAACAACTCGCGGAAAGCGGAATGACAATGGTCATCGTTACGCACGAGATGGGCTTTGCAAAAGAAGTTGCAGATCGCGTCCTGTTCCTCGATGAAGGGATTCTGATGGAAGAAGGCAGTCCGGTTGAACTGTTTGATCATCCGAAAACCGATCGCGCCAAAAAATTCTTGGAAAAAGTGTTATGACGAAAAGCGCTGACTCGATTCAACGAGTCGGCGCTTTTTTTAAGACAGGGGAGGTAGATTATGGGGAACGAAGAAACGGAACGGTTTGTCCAAGCGTTTCATGCCGCTGATTTTTCCGGACATGACTTTGCCCACATCGAACGTGTCCGGAAGATGGCATTACGGATTTCAGCAGCTGAGGGAGGCGACGCACACATCATTGAACTCGCTGCACTCCTGCACGATGTAGCAGACAGTAAACTCGGCGGAACGAGTGACAGCGTCGATCAGTATTTGCGACCACGCGTCCCGGAACAGGACCGCCTGCATATCCTCGACATCATCAACAGCTTATCGTTTAAAGGAGGCAACCGTCCGACGATGAAGACACTGGAAGGGAAGATTGTCCAGGACGCGGACCGCTTGGACGCGATCGGTGCGATTGGGATTGCCCGGACATTTCAATTTGCAGGACACTTTAAGGAACCGATGTATGTGCCGGGACTCGTTCCCCGCGAGCCGGGTGATCGGACAGGGACGACAAGTGCCTTACATCATTTCGATGAAAAATTATTCCGCTTAAAAGATTTGATGAATACGAAGACAGCGAAGATCATTGCTGAAGATCGTCATCAGTATATGCTGGAATTCGTCGAACGGTTCAAGCAGGAATGGAACGGTCAGTACTGATAAAAACAGGGATCTGCTCCTGATAGAGCGGATCCCTGTTCGTTAACTTAAGATGACAGCTGTAATCAGACCGAGGGAAGCGAACAGACCAACGATGGCTCCGCCTTCCTCATGCGCTTCCGGCATCATTGTTGAAGCGAGCATGGCAATGATACCGCCACTGGCAAAAGCACCAATCATCGCAAACTGCATATCCGGCAATTCTGATAAAATCGAATACCCGGCAAGGGAGGCGAGCGCGGAAATCAACCAGACGACTCCCCACATGACCAGGATTTTTTTCTTCGAGAAACCGTCTTTTTGTAAGCCGGTCGTGCTCGACAAACCTTCCGGGATGTTACTGACGAAAATGGCTGCGACAAGCGCGGCGCTGACATTTCCCGATAATAAACTGGCACCAATCATGATCGATTCCGGAATCGCATCAAGAATCGTTCCGAAAAAGATGGCAGTTCCTGTCCCTTCGTTTCCGCCGGATGAGCGTTTTCGTTTACTGGCCCCACGTGAGGAAACAAACATATCAAAAGCAGTGAACACGAGTGCCCCCACGATGAAGGAGATGCCGACAATCTTCGTCGTGGATTTATTTAGGGCTTCATCCAATAACTCAAACGTTGCCGCCCCGATTAAAATCCCTGTTCCAAACGACATCACGTATCCGATCAACCGTTGTTTAAGAGGGAGAAACAAACCAATCAAAGCTCCGATGACGACGGCTCCTCCAGCGATGGCCCCCCACATAAAAGCGATTCCCATGTAAACATCCTCCTTAGCTCTTTCCCTATCTGTATTACTATTTTCCTAAAAAAATGATTGATAAACATAGCTAGTTAAAAAAGCAGAAAAGGTAATCCGCAAACAAGGAAAAACGCCTTTCGCTGAAAAGGCGAGAGGCGTATTGTATGATCAAAACGGTTGTTTATTTAACCAATGCCCGCCGTCGAGGGCAATACATTCCCCATTTAAATAACTCGCTTGATCGGACAACATCCAGGTCGCTAGTCCGGCGATTTCTTCCGGTGTGCCGAATCGGCCGAGCGGGACGTTGCGGCGAATCCGTTCCGCATGTTCCGGTGACATGGCAAGTTTATCGGCGCCGCCGGTCCGTTCAATCGGTCCCGGACTGATTGCATTGATGCGGGCTCCGTATTTGTATCCCCATTCGACAGCAAGTGTTCGTGTCAGGTTCAGGACACCAGCTTTTGCCGCAGCACTCGGTGCGACACCGGCACCTGCCTGCCACGCGTATGAGGCAACGATATTCAAGATTTGTCCGCCCGATACGTTGTCTTCCTGCCAGCCTTTGACGAGGGCATGGGAACAGTTGAATGTCCCGTTCAAGACGATATCAATTACCGTTTTCCATCCGTTCGGTGAGAGTTCGTCCGTCGGACAGATGAAGTTACCGGCGGCATTGTTGATCAGGGCTTCCAGCTGTCCAAACTGTTGCCGGGTTTGATTGACGGCAGCGATACAGGCATCCGGATCCCGGACATCCATTTGTATGACACTGTGTTGTCCGTCAATCGCTTGTAAATCCTGATCGGTTTGCTGCAACCGTTCGGCATTCCGACCGGTCACGACGACATTCCACCCGGCTTCTTTTAAAGCGATTGCCATCGCTTTCCCCATTCCGCTCGTACCACCTGTGACAAGTACTGTTTTTGCCATTTCCAAAACCCCCTTATAAAATGAATGAATTGCCATTCAATATAAGTATTCAAAAAAGAAGGAGTAAACTCCTTCTTTTGAACAGAAATTATTCGACGGCTACTGCCGTATTTGTCAACACAGGAACAACTTGTTTTTTCCGCGAAACGACACCTTCGAGATAAAGGAGATGGTTCGTCGCTTCAAGTCCGAAGGCCCGTTCGACAAGCGATGCTTCAGGTCCGAGGACGAGCGCCACCGAATTGTTCGTCAGGATATCCGTGACGAGTAACATGTACAAATCCAAATCTTTTTCGGCAATCAAGGCTTCGATCCGCGTTTCGAGTTCTGCCTGACGAAGCAAGACTTCTGCCGTGTCGACCGTGTTTGCTTGGGCAATCTCGACTTTGAATGGTCCCATTGAGAATTCTTTTGCATCAAGTGAGATCAGCTCATCGACGGTTTTCTTCGATAGATCAGCACCCGCTTTTAACATGTCGAGACCATAAACGTTGGCGTCGACACCGGCAATCGTCGCCAGTTCACGTGCGGCTAACACGTCTTGCTCCGTGCATGTCGGCGACTTAAACAACAAGGAATCGGAAACGATGGCTGACAACATCAAACCGGCAATTTCCGGTTTGATCGCAACACCGTGTTCTTTGTACATTTTGTTTAGGATCGTCGTCGTGCAACCGACTGGTTCCGCACGGTAATAAACCGGATCAGATGTCTCGAAGTTGGCAATCCGGTGATGGTCGATGACTTCCGTCACTTTGACAGCATCGATATCATCCGCGCTTTGTTGACGTTCATTGTGGTCAACAAGAATGACGTGTTGTGCTTCTTTTGATACTTCCGTTACGAGGCGGGGACGAGCGACTTTAAAGTAGTCGAGGGCAAATTGTGTTTCCCCGTTGACTTCACCAAGACGAACGGCTTCAGCATGAACACCGAGCTCTTTTTTTAATTCGGCATAGGCGATCGCCGATGCAATCGTATCCGTGTCCGGATTTTTATGACCAAATACTAAAACTTTTTCCATGTGTATTCACTCCTAAATGATTGATGTCTCGCCCATTAGTGTACCATAAGTCCGTTTTAGACGGCGTTCATTTTCAAGAGTATGCCGGCGATTTTTTCGCTCCAATACGGATCGGATGCGTAAAAAACATTCATTCCACGTGCCTTGTTTCCAAGAAACGGACCGCGGTAGTATTTCCCGTCTTTCGAAAGATAGTCGCGGGCAATGAAGCGGCCTGTTTTCCGGATGGAGTCTTCAAACGAATCATAGGCCGTCGCATTTTGACCGGGAGCAATATCCGTTGCATTGACGCCAAACAGATTGAACTTGTCTTTTGCGATGTCCGACCGTCCGTAATCGGACTCGTGAATCGCATGGGCAAGCAGATAAGCCGCATTGATGCGATAGGTGCGTTCAACTTGCTTAAAGGTCTTTCCTTTCCCGATCAACGGACTGTCGGGAGCATTTTTTTTAATGTAGGCATCGAGTTGTTTCGCTGTCAAAGCGGTCGGTTTCCGTAAATCCTGCGTTAGTGTTTTCGATTCAACGTACTGCATCGTTCGGTCATCTAACGACGCTGGTGCTTCCCCGGCTGTGATCAAACCGCCGAGTCCGGCATCGGCGACGATGTAATGCAACAGACGATCGCCTTGCTTTTCATAATAGGACCGGTTACTGGATTGTTCAAGCGGGTAAAGAGTCAGCCGATCGGAAGCAACGTAACCGGTCAGACCGGCAATTTCAACCCGGCTGACGGAATCTGTGTACGCAAGCAGGGAAAGACGGCTGCCGGGGGCGATATACGTATGTCGTTTTTTTAGAGCGCGGTCGGTGTAGATGTTCAGCGTCTGATTCGGCTTGACGATGCCGATCCCGCTGCCGGTCAAATAGATATAACGTTCATCCGCCGTCCGTTTGACGGCCCCGCGGCGTCCGTCGATAAAGGCCTTCGCTTTTTCGGCAGAATCGAATTCTTCTTCCCGGATGACTTTCCCGTCCCGATATAATTCCGCAACATAAGGAGAAGCCGGAGGAAGAATGGTTTGCGGTTTCTCCCGTAACAGCAGGAACAATCCGCAACCGAGTAAGAAAAAGAAGACAAGCCCCTTGAAAGAACCCGTTCGACGGACCGGGCGGGCGGGGCGAATTGTACGTTTAGTCAAAAAATCACGTCCTTCAAAAAAATCAATCGACAACCTAGGTAAAGAATAGGTAACCTAACAAAGAATGGAGGGAAGTCTGTGTTTATCGGATATCGAACGTTAAAAACCGCTGTCGCAGCGGCACTGGCGATGTGGATTGCGGAAAAGATGCAGCTGGATTACTACGTCTTTGCAGCCATCATCGCTATTTTGAGTATTCAAGCGACAAGAAAAAAATCATTTCGGTCGTCGTATGAACGGATCATGGCGTCCATTCTCGCGATTGGACTTGGTTTTGTCATCTTCGAAGTCATCGGCTACCGTCCGATTGCCATTGCACTTTATTTCATTCTATTTCTTCCGTTGACGCAACGCCTCCGCCTGCAGGACGGTTTTATCACGAGTGTCGTCATTCTCACCCATCTTTACGTCGCACAGCAATTGAATCTGGCCATCTTTTTAAACGAAATTTATTTGCTGCTGATCGGTGTCGGTGTCGGACTACTCATGAACATGTATATGCCGAGTCTCGACCGGACGATTGCCGAGCGGCGGCTGCAGATCGATCAACGGATTGCCGCCTTGTTCTTTGAAGTCGCAGCCGCGATTGAAACGGGATGGATCAATCGGCATTCGTTGACACTGCACGAGACGGAACGGCTGTTGAAGGAAGGAAAGGATGCTTCGCTGAAACGGATGGGCAATGCCATCGGTCGACGGAATGATGATGAA
The DNA here is from genome assembly GCF_040549175.1 of Exiguobacterium sp. PvP048. Taxonomy (NCBI): domain Bacteria; kingdom Bacillati; phylum Bacillota; class Bacilli; order Caryophanales; genus Exiguobacterium; species Exiguobacterium sp. PvP048. The sequence goes on from NZ_JBEPSU010000002.1 coordinate 261,680, forward strand.
GACTACCTGTATTTCCGAATGCGTGAACAACAGTTTGAATTATTAAACGGAATCGTCCGCAACGTCGATGATCTTGTCCTCGTCGTAGAAGAAGGAAAAAAAGTCGCCGGCCTGTTCCGGACAATTGGTGACAATGTCCGACCCGATGCCGACGCAACGTTATTTTTAGCGGAACTCGAACGACTGCTCGAAGAGTTTCGCGAGTCACCGCTCCCGAGGACACGGGATGAGTTTGAAGTCCGGTCCGCTTTACTGCATATGTTGCAGGAAGCAGAGCAATATTTGCAATTAAAGCAACGATTCGTCAATCAGAAGAGGTAGAACATCGTCGAGGCAAAGGTGCCCAGCAGGAAAATTGTCAAAATCGTAATCGTCGTCCACTTAATGATTCGTTGTTGTTTTGATGGTTTTGCCATAGCAAGACCGCTCCTTTCATACTTCCATTGATTATAGCCATTGTACAAACAACGCTTGCGAAGTGCAAATCTGCCTATAGATGGTATACTAAAAAAGCGCTAGATGAACTGAAAAAATGAGGAGGAATGCAACATGGTTAATGAGCAACGTGTGCTCGACACCTTTTTAGAACTGGTCCAGATTGATTCGGAATCAAAAGAAGAGGCACAAATTTGTGCCCATTTGAAAGAGACGTTTACGGCACTGGGGTGTGACGTATTCGAAGATGACGCTTCATCGAAAACCGAGCATAAAGGGAACAACTTAATCATCACGCTTCCGGCAACAAAAGACGGCGTCGATAAAATTTATTTCACTTCCCATATGGATACGGTTTTCCCGGGACAGGGAATCAAACCAATCATCGAGGACGGTTACGTGAAGACGGACGGAACGACGATTCTTGGGGCAGATGATAAAACGGGGCTTGCTTCGTTGATCGAACTGGTCCATGTCTTAAACGAAACGAACCAGCCGCACGGGAAAATTCAATTCGTCATTACGGTAGGGGAAGAATCAGGCTTAGTCGGCGCTATGGTTCTCGATCCTTCGAAGATTGATGCGGATTACGGTTTTGCTTTGGACTCGGACGGTAAAGTCGGAGACATCATTACGGCTGCACCAACCCAAGCGAAAGTAAATGCCAAAATTTACGGTAAAACCGCTCATGCCGGTGTGGCACCTGAAAAAGGAATTTCGGCCATCACGATTGCAGCAAAAGCGATTGCCAAAATGCCGCTCGGCCGCATCGATGAAGAAACGACAGCAAATATCGGACGCTTCAGCGGTGGTGGTCCATCGACCAACATCGTATGTGATTACGTGGAAATCTTTGCCGAGGCCCGTTCGCTCGTTGCGCCTAAAATGGAAGCTCAAACAGCGAAAATGAAAGCGGCGTTTGAAGAGGTTGCCGCTGAATTTGGCGGACGTGCCGAAGTCGAAGTTAAAGTCATGTATCCTGGTTTCAAATTTGAAGACGGTGATCAAGTTGTCGAGGTTGCGAAAGCAGCGATTACACAACTCGGTCGGACACCACGTCTCTTGCACTCTGGCGGGGGATCAGATGCAAACGTGATTGCCGGTTTCGGTATTCCGACCGTCAACCTGGCTGTCGGCTATGAAGACATTCATACAACGAATGAAAAAATGCCGATTGAAGAGCTCGTGAAAACAGCAGAATTGTGCGTGACGTTAGTCGATTACATCACAAATAAATGATGACAGACTAAAAAGAGTGTACCGCGACATTGCGGTACACTCTTTGTTCGTTTACGATTAAGTTAATTGAGGACGTTCGAAAAATTCCATCGACTCCAGAATGAGTTCCTCGGTACAGAGTAAAGTCGTTGCGATTTCTTGAAGTTGAATCGATTTTCCGTACTGTTGCCGATAGTTCTCGTTCAATAAACGAGCAGCTTGTACGACACGTGCATAAGTCCGTTCGATTTTGGTCATGGAAAACCCACCTTTCGAATCAGTATAGGCCCATTTTAGCATGCTTCGGACCGAGAAAGGTGTATTTTATGTATTAAAAATGCTAATTTTACGAAAAGGGGAAAAAGATGGAATTTTATTTTTTAGGGACCGGTGCAGGAATGCCGTCCAAACAACGGAATGTGTCTGCGATTGCGCTCTTACATCCGAAAATGACCTGGTTGTTTGACTGTGGAGAAGCGACACAACACCAAATGTTGCACAGTCCGATTAAACCGCGCAAAGTCAGTACGATTTTTATTACACATCTGCATGGAGATCATATTTTCGGTCTTCCCGGCTTCATCAGTACGCGGGCTGCACTCGAAGGAACGACGTTATTAACGATTTTCGGTCCAAAAGGAATCAAGGAATGGCTCGAGGCAACTTTGCGTATCACCGGTACGTACTTACGTTATCCGCTTGATGTCATTGAAGTCGAAGCCGGTCAGACCTATGAGCAGGAAGGATTTCACATTCACGTTGAAGCGTTGGAACATCGCTTTTTAGCCTACGGTTACCGGATTGAAGGTCAGGAAGAAAAAGGAGCTCTGCACGTTGAAGCGCTGAAACAACTGGGTGTCCCTTCAGGACCGCTCTATCGACAAATCAAACAGGAGGAAACGTTTGTTTTCGAGGGAACGGAATATCAGTCAACGGATTTTCTCGGAGAACCGAAGCCGGGCATCAAGTTGGCGGTGTTAGGAGATACGGTACCATGTGAAGGAAGCCTTCGGTTGGCGGAAAAAGTCGATGTTCTTGTCCACGAAGCGACATTTGCCGATTCGGAACAGGATCATGCAGGACGATTTGGTCATTCAACAGCTAGACAAGCGGCTGAAATCGCTTTGAAAGCAGGGGTGAAGAAACTGTTGTTGACGCATATTTCGGCGCGATATGTCGATCAGGAACAACGGTTGGAAGCGGAGGCGCGGGAAGTATTTGAAGAGTCATACCTCATGACGGATCATCAATCTGTCGTGATTAAGGGGTAACCAACATGGACTTTCTTATCCAATGGTCATTGTTTCTGTTAGCAAGTATCCTGCTCGGTTTCTTTTTAGAAAAACGGACCGAAAAGGAACAATATCTTTACCTGAAGTTTGTTTTTTATGCTTGCTTAGGATCAGTGTCGTTTCCTGTTTACGATATCCAATTGCCGCTTGGCATTATTTTGTTCCTGATTGTCCTGCATCCGAAAAAAAATTCACGGTACAAACGATATATGGCCTTATTCGGATTCCTCTTTTTTCTGCTTCAGCTCATCATGGGACCGTTTGATACGTTTACGCTGCGGGAAGAAACGCAACAAATGGGACAGGTCACGATTACGAATGAATCGTTTGATACGCTGATGACGCACATTGATCGGCGGATCGGAGATGACTCTTTGCGACTTGAACAAAGTCAGTTGTTATTTGATCAGGGAGGTAACTTGCGGAATGCGACATTTGAGTTGATTGCGAAAAGTCCGAAACGGTTCATCCGGTACGAAGTGTCGTATCAGGAAGTGACGGGCACATTAACGTATCGTCCCCGGGAAGAAGTCCTGACGCGTTCGCTTGAGGTTTATTATCAAAAATTAATTGATGCTTCAACCTCGTTTCAGACATTGAAGACGTTATCCATCAAACAGATTCTTCATGAATCGAAGACTCCTTATGTCGAGATGGATTTGGACGGGTTGTATGAAACGTTCAGCTTACAGGATGCGACAGTTCTCTTGATTAACGATCAAGGCGAACTGATTCCGTATGTCAACACGGGAGACGATGTGTTAGCCAACGCGATTCGATTGACGTACTTGCGTTCTGACGGTCAATCGTTACGGGAGAAAACCATACTTTTATACAATTACAGTTTTGAGACCTCAAGACGAAAAGGAGTCGTACGATGAAAAAATGGATATTAATCGGGGGAGTCCTCCTCCTGGCAGGATGTGCGGAACAACCGACAGATCAAGCTGCTGAATCAAAGAAGTGTGAACGTTTGGTAGAAGTATCGGTCGTCAATCATGCAAGTGATAAGACATTATATGAAAAAGACATGTGTCTCAAGAAATCAGAGACGGCACTTGATGCGTTAGAAGAAACGGATCTTCCAGTCGTCAAAACCGGTAAGGGTGAGATGGCATACGTGACGGCCGTTGACGGCATCCGTGAAAAATCAGCCGGAGCAAGCAGCGGCTGGGTGTTCGGCGTCAATGACAAACCGGCACAAGTCGGGGCAGGGGCGTATCAATTAAAAGACGGCGACCGTCTGGAATGGCGATTTGAAAAAGATGCAATGGCTTATTTTCAGTAAGGCGGAACGGGAGCGACTTCATCCACTGAATGTCGCTCTTTTTTTAGTGGCGATGTTATCGGTCCCGTTTTTTTTGCAGACGCATGTCAGCATTCTGATTGTCTTGAGCGGACATCTACTGTTCTTTACGTGGATTCGGCAATGGAATGTCCTGCGTTATTTAACCTTACCCTTGATTTATATCGGAATGATGTATGTTCCTTTGCTTGTCGGTGCTTCCGTTGATCCATACGGAATTTGGTTGACCGGTCTGACGGTGGCATTGTTCGTAACATCCAGTCAACTGACCTTCACCCTGGTCCGCCTTGATCAAATGGGACCGTTATTCCGGGTTTTACCGCGCCTGACCCGTTTGACGGGAATGGTCTTGGCAATCTTACCTTCATTGCTCCGGACGTGGCCGGAAGTGAAAATGAGCCATGCCAAACAACCGCTGGCGGAAAAGATGGAACGGGTGGCACTGTACCACCTGTTGCCCGTCGAAGCGGTTCCCAGTTCGTTACGGCGTTTGACGCGTTCTGATTGGATGACCGGGCTTTTAATTACAGGAATCTATCTTGCCTTCTGGTCTCCTGTAGCAGTAGTAGCCGCTTTAGTGTTACCCGGACTGTTGATGTTCTCGAAAGGAGGGATACGCGATGCCTACCATTATTACCGACGAAACAGGGTCACGTAAGTGGCTGGAACAACTGGCTCGTGCGGCCGGGACAGAAGTGATTCAACCGGATCGCCTGCTGCATGGCCGTGTCCGCGATATGTTGGCGACAACCAGTCTGTTCGTTGCTGGAGAACTGGCAACGTTACTCGGCTTAGAAGCTTTCTTTGACCGGGAGACAAGTGAATTATCCTCGGGGGAACAGCAACTGGTCTCGCTCGGGTATACCTTGTCCGGCTTACCGGAAAAAATCTTCTTGGCAGAGCCGTTTTTATTTTTAGATCAAGTCCGCAAAACCCGGCTGATGCTGTTGTTCGAGGAAATCGAACGCCGTTTTTCCTGCCAGATCACCTATTCCGTCATTCAACAGCAGCCCCTTGAAAAGCTGGAAGGAATAGAACCGGGCAAAGGAAAGGTCATCGATGAGATATGGCGCATCCGGCACCGCTATCCGTTACAGGAAAAGTATGCCTTGTCGATTGAACGATTATCCTTTCATCTGGGGGAACGGGTGGCCCTGATCGGAGCCAACGGAAGCGGAAAATCAACATTGCTCCGTCTGTTACTTGGTGTAGAACGGCCGCTGTACGGAAAGGTTAGCCGGACCGGAGAAAAATGTTATGTTCCGGCACATCCGGCGCTTGCACCTGTCCTCGACAAGCCGAACGCTACGTTTTCTGAACAAAAACAACAATTGATGGAACGGCTTTCCTGGAAGGAAGAAGCCTGTTATTTTGATGAACCGACGGCCGGATTAACCAATCGGCAACGGTCTGCGTTCATTCAAAATATGCTCGATCATCCGGATCAATTGATTGTATTCGCTACGCACGATCCTGATTTGATTTCTTATGCGACCCGAGTCGTCTATCTGGTTCAGGGGGAAATTGCTTTTGACGGTCCAACTTCGACCTTCATCGAGCAAAGCAGGTTATACGAATGGAACTGATCGGAGCAGCAGTCCTCATCATCAGTGTAGTTGTTTTATCTTTTGAAAAGCGTCCGATGTCAGAGGCGATGCTTCGGTTCATTGCGCTGGTCACAGCGGCAGCGATTGTCGGACGGCTGATTTTTGCGAGCATTCCGAACGTCCAGCCGGCGACGGCACTGGTTCTTTTGGTCGCTGCCTGTGTAGGACCGGTCACCGGCGCCATTGTCGGGATGCTTGTAGTCGTGTTGACGAGTTTATTTTTAGGAAGTGGTCCTTTCGTATTATTTCAAATTATTGCCTATACGGTCATCAGTCTTTTCTGTATTTTGCCGGGCATGCAGACGCGGTGGATTCTAACGGCTTATGGACTGGCGGCAGGTTTTTTTTATGGATGGATCAGCAATTTGGGTTTTTTGATCTTTACGGACTTTTCGCGGGAAGCGTTTTTTACACTCCTTTTGACAGGCGGTTTTTTTGATTTGTTGCACGGTGTTTCGAACGCTGTTTTCATCTGGTTGCTGTATCCGATTTTTTTACGGATTCTGCATTCGTTTGATGGAAAACAGGGTACATGATAAGTAATCCCATTCGATTGGAGTGAAGCGTAATGCTGAGTTCGCCGCTGTCCATAACGTATCTCGTCGGGGTGTTACTTATTGCTGGTTTGGGTCTGGCATTTGGGAGTATTTTATTGTTGAAGGAAACGATTCGGGGACGGTATGCAGGGTTTTACTTACTGGCAGCAGCCATTTTTCCCGGAGCGATGCTGATTACATCTGCAGAAGGCGGATTAGTCGGACATCTCTTTTTTGAAACGGATCTCTTCTTGTCGATTGTCGCCTGGTTATTAGTCCTGTCGAGCGGTTATTTGGTCATGGTGACGGGAGCAGTCACTCTTCGGTATGTATACCGCTACACCTCGATTCCGAAAAATGTTCAAAAATGGATGACGGATCATGTGCATCGTCCGAAACCGAACTGAATCAAAGAAGACGTTCGTTCTTTTCCGGTATGAAAAGAACGGACGTCTTTTTTAATGTCTGGATCAGTTGGAGACAGCGAATTCTTCAACCGGCGTTTCATGTTGTTGCTGATCTGGATTTTGAATGCGTCCCGTGACTTCCGTCAAAAGGCGGCGCGGCAAGAATTTTGCAAATGTCACCATGGCGCGGTTGCTCGCTCCCGGTACGACAACCCGTTTGCCTTTTAAGGTTCCCCGGTATCCGGCAAAGGCGACGAGATGAGACGGCATGCTTTTGAAAGGTAACGTAATCTGTGCACGGTCAAAGAAGTTCGTATCCGTCGGTCCCGGGCAAAGGCAGGTGACCGTCACGCCCGAACCGTCCAGTTCAGAAGCGAGCGCTTCGGACAGCGATAGGACATACGCTTTTGTCGCGTAATAGACACTCATGTAAGGTCCCGGCATGAAGGCGGCAACAGAGGCCACATTCAAAATCCGGCCGAATCCGCGGTCAAGCATTCCCGGCACCAACCGTTTCGTCAGTTCCGTCAAGGCGACGACGTTGACATGGATTGAATTTAAATCTTCGGACGGATCGATTTCTGCAAAGCGACCGGATGTCGCAAAGCCGGCGTTGTTGAACAACAGATCGACCGTCAGTTCATGTTCTTCGAGGAAACTGAGGATCCGCGAGACACTGTCCGGTTTTGAAAGATCGGCTGCGAATGTATAAGCCTTGATTTGGTAACGTTTTTCAAGGACATGCTTGAGCTCCGTCAGTTTCTTTTCATTGCGGGCAATCAACACACAATCAAACCCGTCACGTGCCGCCAAAACAGCCAAATCGAGACCGATTCCACCGGAAGCACCTGTAATCAAAGCGGTTTTTCGTAACATATCATACTCCTCCATTCAATTGATGACTCATTCTCTAAACTTTATCATTCCCTATTGTTCCCTTGATTCCTGCTCGATAAGCATCTCCTTTTAGAAGTCCGCCGATTCAAGGTATGATAAAAAAAGGATACACCTACAGAAAGTGAGCTGAGTCTCTTGAGGAAAAATGTCACGATTGCTTTGTTATTAGCTACATTTCTAGCGGCGATTGAAGGTACGATCGTTGCGACGGCAACACCGGTCATGGCAAGTGAGTTAAACGGCGCGAAACTCGTCAGCTGGATTTTCGCCGGTTTCTTACTGTTCATGGCCGTCTCAACACCGATTTACGGGAAGATGGCAGACCTGTACGGAAGAAAACGTGTCCTGTTATTCGGAATCGGTGTCTTCACGGTCGCGTCGCTCGCCTGTGGATTGGCGCAATCGATGGAAATGCTGATTCTGTTCCGTGCCGCGCAAGGAATCGGAGCGGGAGCCGTCTTGCCGATTGCGATGACGATCATCGGGGATTTATATACATACGAGGAACGCGGAAAAATTCAAGGCGTTTTAAGTGCGGTTTGGGGAATCTCGGGTGTCGCCGGTCCGCTCGTCGGCGGTTTTTTAGTCGAGACGTTATCGTGGCGTTACATCTTTTTATTGAATGTACCGTTTGCTCTGATTTCATTCATCATGATTGTTTTGTTTTATAAAGAAAATGTCACTGAGACGTCACGGAAGATTGATTACCGGGGAGCCATTTTATTTGCGACTGGCATGAGCGCGTTACTGTACGGATTATTATCGGGAAGTGAATCCGAATCATTTGCCGAGCCGCTGATTTTAATCAGTTTTGCAGTCAGTGTGATCCTGTTGTTCTGGTTTTACCGGGTCGAGAAAAAAGCGTCGGATCCGCTGTTGCCACCGGCGGTCATCCGGCATCCGGTCATTCTCGTCATCAATTTGGCGGTTTTCTTTTCTGCCTGGGTACTCGTCTCGATGTCGGCCTACATCCCGATTTTCGCGCAAGGCGTGCTCGGGAAAAGTCCGACGGAAGCCGGCTTTATGCTGATGCCGCTGTCGTTGTTTTGGACACTGACTGCCATCATCGGCGGACGGACGATCGGAATTGCCTCGCCGCGCTACCGAACGATGACTGGAATGGGGTTACTCGTCATCGGGATGGCGATTTTAATCGGAATCGGCCGGGAATCGAGTGATGTCTTTATCTATCTTGCTGTTTCGTTGATCGGAATCGGTTTCGGACTGGCACAACCCGTCTTTATGGTCGTCCTGCAGACTTCGGTCGACTGGTCGCTCCGCGGATCAGCGACTGCCGTCAACTCGTTTTTGAGTACGACCGGACAAACGCTTGGTGTGGCGATCTTCGGGACCTTGTTTAATGTGTCGATCATCCAGGCATTTTCCGACTCGAAGCTGCTTTCCGGCTATTCGATTGATCCGTTTTTCCAGTCGGGTACGGCATCCCGTTACGGAGCGGACGTTCAATCGGCCGCGGAACAGGCACTCGCAAACGGACTGCATCTCGTCTTCATCGGGGGTCTCGTCTGTGCCATTCTGGCCTTTTTCATGACCTTCCGACTGCCGAAAGTCCGTCCGGAAGATCCAACCAATTAAAAAATACCAGTCAGACCATCTTCTAACAGAAGACTGCTGACTGGTATTTATTTTTTATTCCGCAGTCGTCGCGGCATTTTGTTTGGCAAATTGTTCCCGGATATCGCGTTCATTGCGGCGCAGGAACAGACCGATTCCGACGAGCAGTAAGGCAGCACCGGTGATTTGAATCCACGTCAATGATTCCTGGAACAGGAAGTATCCGAAAATCATTCCCCAAACGGCTTCCCCGAGAATCGTGATGCTGACGATGCTGGCGCTAACACGTGACAAGGCCCAGTTGAATAAGTTGTGACCGAGCAGTGTCGGGAAAACAGCGAGTAAAATATAGATTTTCCAATCGGTTTGGAATGAACCGACTAGATTGACCGATTGAATGAGCGAAAACAGTAACAGAACGACGGAAGACACGGCATAGACGCCGAATGAATACGTATTCGTCGAGACACTTGTTCGGACGTGTTGACCGAGCAGCCAGTAACCGGCGACAAGAATCGTTGCCAGCAGGGCGAGTCCGTCTCCAATCAGTGCTCTTGGACCAACCGCGATGTCACCATAAGCGACAAGTCCGCCGCCGATTAAAGCGACACCGACGAAAAAGAGCGCTTTTCTCGACGGATGCTGTTTGAAGAAGACGGCATTGCCGATTAAAACAAAAATCGGACTCGCGGTTACGAAGAGCGTCGAACTGGCAACTGTCGTATAATCAAGGGACAGGAACCACAGCCAAAAATGACCGGCTAAGAGAATTCCGCTTAATATCATATGTCGGATGGTCGTTGAACTGAGACTAAGTAATTCTTTCAGGTGAATCAACGGTAACAGCAACAGTGTCGAAAACAACATTCTGTAAAAAGCAACCGCTTCAATTGGGGTTTCGGCACATTTAACGAAAATTGCAGATGTCGAGATAAAAAAGAGTGCCATGAATAAAGTGAAATAGGGCATGTTAACCTCCGCGTGTCTGAAGTAAGGAAATGAGGGTGAACCAATGCAATTAATCATTGCGGAAAAACCAAAACAAGCTGAAAAACTCGCAGCACCGTATCCATCGGTCAAGCGGGACGGATATATTGAAATCAAACCGTGTGACCGGTTTCCGGCGGGGGCAAAGCTTGCTTATGCCGTCGGCCATTTATGTGAACTCCAGGAACCAGCCCATTACGATGCCAAATGGAAACGATGGAACTATGACCATCTTCCGATCATCCCGGAACAGTTCGACTACCGGTTATCCCGGGGAAAAAGCAAAACCTTTCAAGTCATCAAGAAGTTACTGAACGAACGGACGACAACTTCCATCATTATAGCATCGGATGCCGAGCGAGAGGGAGAGGCAATCGTCCGATTGATTCTCCGGTTGGCCAATAACGCAAAACCGATTCAGCGCCTTTGGATTTCCAGTCTGACCCCGCAGGCCGTTGATCACGGTTTTGCGAACCTGCTCGACGGCAAAGAAACCGAGAATCTGTTCCACGAGGCGATGAGCCGCGCCTGTGCCGACTGGTTAATCGGGATGAATGCTTCCCGGGCCTATACGACGCTGCTCAAGAAAAAAGGCATCGCCGATGTCTTTTCACTAGGACGGGTCCAGACGCCGACATTGTCATTGATCGTCGAACGGGAAAAACAGATTGAGAACTTCCGTCCGGAAACATTTTTTGAAGTCGAGGCCGACTTTACACGGTATACTGGAAAATACATCAATCTGAAAAAACAAACAAAGATTACGGAACGAAGCCTTGCGGAAGCGATTGTGGCCCGGACGGCAGGAACCGGTACCGTCGCAGCGGTCGATAAGACAGAACAAGTTGAAAAACCGCCGTTCTGGTTCAGTTTGTCGCTCTTGCAAACGGAAGCCAGTCGCCGTTTTGGACTCGGGGCAAAGGAAACACTCGATATCGCGCAAAAACTTTATATCCGGGGCTGGATCAGTTATCCGCGGACGGATTCGTCCTTCGTCTCAAAAGACGAGGCGAGCCAGTTTCCGGCGATTTTAAAACGGCTCTTGAAACAGCCGGAGTATACCGAACTGACGGACATTGTGACGAACAATCTAACGAACAATAAACGGTATGTCAATTCCGCGAAGGTCAGTGATCACTATGCCATCATCCCGACGGAAGAAGCGGGAGCCGTTGCGAAACTGTCCGGACGTGATGCGCAAGTCTATGATTTAATCGTCCGCCGTTTCCTGGCCGCGTTTGCACCGGATGCCCGGTCGGAAAAAACGGAAATCATCACGGAACGGGAACAGGACCGTTTCCTGACGAAGGGCAGCCGGTCGCTTGAACTCGGTTTTAAGAAAGTCTTGAAAATTGAAGCAAAAGAGCAGGAATTGCCGGCAGTGGAAGTCGGTCAGCCGGTACCCATCAAAGGAGCAAAGCTGCTCGAGAAACAGACGGAACCGCCAAAACGCTATACGGAAGGGACGCTGATTCTCGGAATGAAGACAGCCGGGAAAGTGCTCGAAAATGAACTGCAAGCCATCATGAAGGAAATCGAAGGCCTGGGAACAGAAGCGACACGCGCCGGCATCATCGACGGACTGAAACGCCGGGAATACATTCAAGTCAAGAAAAAAGAACTCCATCCGACAGCAAAAGGGCGGATTTTGATTGAAGCCGTCAGCGGCAGTATCCTCGCTTCCCCGGAGATGACGGCAAAGTGGGAAAGCCGGCTCGACCAAATCGGCAAAGGGGAAGCATCCGCGGCTCAATTTGTCGATCAGGCGAAGAAGCTGTCCCAGCATTTAGTCCAGGATGCGAAAACACGGGTGGAACAACTGGAAGTCGATCCGACGCAAGTTCCGGCTAAACGGGCACGCGGCGCCACGAACCGGCCGGTCGGCATCTGTCCCGTCTGTCAGGCGGAACTGCTTGATCGTGGAAAGTTTTACGGGTGCAGTGCCTATCAGAAAAACAATTGCGGGTTTACCCTGCCGAAGACGATACTCGGGGCGCGTCTGACACAAACCGAGCTGAAAAAAATGCTCGCGAACGGAAAAACAAAACCGCTTGAGATGAAAAAGAACGGGCGGACTTTCCAGGCGATGCTGTATTTGGAACAACACCAATTGAAATTTGAGTTCGTGAAGGGAGAAGCTTGATGTATTACGATTTAATGGAGAATAAAACCTTTATCCCGATGTTTGAACAATTTTTAAAAGAGGGGACAAAGCTGACGGTCTGGTTTCCGAACGAAGTGACGATCGGGCAGGCGGATGCTTTGATCGAAGAAGCGGAGGAATTGTTCGGGGTGACGGCCGAAGTCATCGATGATCCGCAATCGTTCGGAAAATCCTTGCTGTTGCCGTATTTAACGGAGCAGGAAACCCGGGAAGACGATTTCGTCCGTTACGAAACGGTGATGACGGAAGAGGTGAAAGCAGTCTTACGGGAATTGACCTTGCCGATGATGACAGACGGTGATTTCGCCGTCCTCTATTCGTACCGGATTGACCGGCCGGATGGTTTTTTATTCGTCGAAGATTGGTTTAATGCAGAAGTTTCCTTAGAAACTTAACAAAAAAACGGAAACCCTCCTGGTTCGTGTTGCGTAAGAGTAACTATCACACGAAACGAGGAGGGCTTTTATGTCGTTTTCAGGAATCGCTTCATTGCTTAACGGCAACCGACTGTTGCTGTATATCGAAGGTGACGGTTTTTTTTCCGGAATGCCGGTTTTTATGATGATCTTTTTTGGAATCATCGTATGTATTTTCGTCATCGGTCTGTTTGCGATGATTACACAGGGTGCCTCGACACACAGTCTGACGAAGTCGCTCCGGCATCATGCCTCGGAACTCGTGACACCGTCGGAGGAAAGTGCACAGCGGTATCTGGATTATCTCCGCTCCTTGTCATCGTTTCCGGTCGAAAAGACGAATCTCGAACCGATTCGTTTGGCGAAAGGGATTCTATCGTTGATTCAACAGACGGATCAGGTACAGGAGGCAACGAAAAAAGACATCGCGGCACAATATGCACGACTCGGTGTGTTGATGGGGGATCCGCTCGCGGATGAAGAACCTGTCCGCCGTCATTCGAGTATGCATCATCACCATGACCACCATCAGATGCACGTCAATCAGCAACAGAACGATCACTCCAATCATTCTAATTTTTAATGGTTTGGAGCCGACTCACGAGTCAGTCTCTACAAAGAAAAGGGTGACGGATTCCAATTCCGTCACTCTTTTTTCGTTAAAAAAGATCACCCGGTTCACGCGACTCCTGCAGGAAAAAGTACAAGTTGGGCTGTCAGAGACAAACTGGCTTGTATCTCGCCTGAGAAAAGGGCGTGAAAGAACGAGTGATGCCTTTTGGAATCAGCTCCTTTTAACAAATCGTCCTAAAATCCCCCATTTTTTGAAATCTCTTTGTAACATACAAGCATTTAGATTAAAGTTAGATGAAAAGTAATCTTTTTTGAGCATATTTAGTGGTTTTGCCTAAAAAACCTTTAGAATAAGGTTTAGAAACAATTAGTTTAAATTTTTACAAGTAGAGGGGGATGAATAGATGAAGTCATGGCTTAATCGAACGATTGGACGCCAAATTATGTCTGCCTTCTATATGATTATATTGACACTCGTGCTGACCTCAGCCGGCGTTTATTTTTATACGAAAAGTCAGGTTCAGACATCACGTCAGGAACTGCTGACATTAAACGATCATCGGACACGTGCGACGAACTTATATGAATCATGGCAAAGTCTTCAGTATGAAATGCGCGGATTCGTCTTATTAGGTGATGAAGCAATGCTGGAAGAAATTGAACGTAAAAAAACGAACATCAATCAACAAACAACGTGGTTTGAGAAAAATGCCCGTTTTAAAGAAGAAAAACAGTATGCAAAAGATGCCCGATCGCTTTATACGGCGTATACGCAACGCGTCATGCCGAGTCTGACGAACTACGTCGCTGCTAAAAAAGACGGGGATGTGACAGAACCGTTCCTGCAGATGGCAACGCTCGGAAAAGTCACGAAAGCACCGACACTCGATCCAAAACGGAAGTTCAATATCAAAACGAAAAGTGCAGCGGATATGAGTTCAAGCATCGTCGATATGGAAACGGTCTTCACGAAGTACCGCAACTCGCTCAATAAACAGGAACTTGCGGCGCAAGAAAAACTGGGCAAACAGGTCAATGCTTCTCAAGTACTTGGGTTCATTAATCTGGCTGTTCTCCTGCTGATCATTGCGTTGCTTGTCCGTCCATTTGTCTCGCGTCTGACCGGACAATTACGTCAGTTGAACCGGGAGAGCAGTCGTCTCGCACAAGGCGAGGATGCGACACCAATCAAAGTTGTGAATTCACAGGATGAAGTCGGTGAATTAACGACAACTTTCAATCAGATGGCAGCATCGATTTCTTCCCAAAAGATGCAACTCGTTTCAAGTAACGATGAGTTGCAGAGTCAGCAGGAAGAACTCGTTGCCCAACAGGAAGAGTTACAGATGCAACAAGAAGAACTGGAAGAAGCGCTCGATACTACGTTGCGAAATGAAACGCATTTGCGGTACCGCAATGAGTTGACGGAAACGCTCGCTTCGCGGGAAACGTTAACGGCTTACCCTGCAATCATTGAAAAATTAATTACGATTACCGATGCCGAGCTTGGTGCGATCGTTTTCCTTGACGACGATCGTTATACGGATATCGTCTCGTACGGGATGACACCGGATCAGGAGCATCAGTTGTTACACTCTTCAATTTCGTTACTGGAACGGGCACGGATGCACAAGCACGCCGTCCGTTCGACGAAACAAGTGACGAGTGATCATCCGCTTCCTTACCCGTACAGCATGTACGAAACGGTTGTCCCGGTCATGGATCCGTCGACCAATACGATGATCGCAAGCATCTATCTGGTCCGTTACCGGGATCAGTTTAATGAGGAGCAAACGGAAGAAATCTGGTCGTTCTCCCGACAGTTGGCCTTGTCACTGCTCCGGATGCGGGTCTTTGATGAAATCGAGCGGGAACGCGAGAAAACATCGAAGCTGTTGCATTCGATCCGTGAAGCTGTCATTTATATCGAAGATGATAAGATTTTCGCCAACAAACCGTTACTCGCCTTGTTCCATCATCCGTCCCATGATCAATTTGATGAGGGATTGATGACGCTTGACGTCAAGATTGAAGAGTTGGCTGTTCAGGTCGATCAACATGAAGCATTCCTCGAATATATGAGTCGGGTCTGTCTTCATGAAATTCCAACCGAAGGCTTATCCTTATCCTTAAACAAAGAGGAACGATTTGTCCAAGTGTATGCGGAAGGGATTCAGTACGGCGGCCGTTTCCGCGGAACGATGCTCGTGCTGCGGGATGTGACGATTGAAACCGGCATCGACCGGATGAAGTCGGAGTTCGTCTCGACAGTATCCCATGAGTTGCGGACGCCGCTTGCATCCATCTTCGGGTATACCGAGTTGATGCTGGCGAAAGACTTGCCTGTCGATCGTCAGCAACGGTACTTGACGACGATTCATTCGGAGACGCAACGTCTGACGAGTCTCGTCAATGATTTTCTTGATGTTCAGCGCATGGAATCCAGTCAGCAACAGTATCAGTTTGTAAAACTCGATCTTCGGAACTTGATTCAGGAAGTTGCCGAATTCCATGCCGGTTCAACGAGTCATCACCAATTGACACTCGAAACCGGGGACCGGCCGCTTCGTTGGATTGAAGCGGACGAACCAAAAATGCGGCAATTATTCGGGAATTTGATTAATAATGCCATTAAATATTCACCGGACGGCGGAGAGATTGAGCTTAAGCTGGAAGAGCTGGAGGACCGGTTACGGATCCAAATCATCGATGAAGGAATCGGGATTCCGCAACACGCCTTACCGGAACTCTTCAGTAAGTTTTACCGGGTCGATAATTCTGACAGCCGGAAAATCGGCGGGACCGGTCTTGGCCTTGCAATCTGTCAGGAAATCGTCCGTGCCCATGACGGGTTGATCCATGTGGAATCAACAGAAGGGAGCGGTTCGACCTTTACGATTGAACTGCCGTTCGTGCAGGTGAGTTCGCTTGAAACAATTACTGGAACGGAACACGCGAAAGACCATAAAAGATAAGCAGACTGAAACAGCAGCAGACAACGGACTATCCGTTGTCTGCTTTTTGGTGTAAAACGATTCGGAAGAAACAGTAACGGGAAAAGTAAAAAACAGGTCACAGAATATTATTCAAAAAGGAGGAATTCACTGTGAAACAGATACGACCGCCTTGCTAAGTTCGACTTCGACGAAATATTCAACTGCTGTATCTGAATCGTTGTTTGACCGCATGTCTGCCGGCTTACGTTATTGAGCGATTGTTTTGGCAACAACGCGGCATGACGGTGCAGGACGTCGTCTATGCTGAAATTGTCTTTGCCCTGACGGTGGTGATGCTAGAAGTCCCATTTGGTTTGTTCGCTGACCGGTTGGGACGGAAAATCAGTCTGCTGACAGGAACCCTATTTGAAACGTTATCGTTTGTAATCTTGCTTCACGCGTACGACCTGTCGTCCTTTTTACTCGCCATGGTGTTAGCCGGAATCGGAAGTGCCGCTGTCAGCGGAGCGGAAGAAGCATTGATTTACGAAACGATGGAGCAACTAGGGGGAAGGGAGCATTTTGAGAAAACGATTGGTCGGATAAACGCGGCAGGCCTTGCAGCAACCGGTAGTGCGGCGCTGATTGGAGCATGGCTTGCGACACTGTATGAGCTGACGGTGCATTATTATCTCTCGTTTGGTTGTTTGACGGCGGCTGTTTTTGTCAGTTGCTTGTTGACTGAACCGGACAAATCCGGACGACCGTCAGTTTCTGTTACGTGTTACGACTGGTGTCGGAGGAACCTTGTTCCTTCGTTTATCCGGGTGACGTTACTCAGCATTTCGTTCGGTGCGACAATCACGTTCTTGGATGAGTTTTGGCAATTGTATGTTCAGTATCAAGGTATTTCCGTCTCCTGGTTTGGGATTATCTTGATTGGCTTGATGGTTGCCCAGGGACTCGGTAATCTTTTGCCTAAACCGGCCCGTCCGTTCGTTCCGCTCAGCGTTCTTCTACTTGTGTATGGAGGCGGTTTTGTCTTACTTGCTGTGATGGACAGTCGATGGTCCGTTTTTGTCTTAATAGGTCTGTTTTTGATTTACGGCTGGTCGGAACCAGTCCTGACGACATGGTTGCAGGACATATTGACGGATGATGTTCGGGCGACCGGCAGTTCAATGCTGTCGATGCTTGAGAGTGTGGTGACGATCGGAATCGGATTGGGATTTGGTCAAATCAGTCAAAGTTCAGGTCTTAACGGAGCCTATTTCTCGCTTGGACTTGTCTGTCTGTTGATGGGAACAAGATTGCTGGTATTTCATCAAAAAAGATAGCAACGAACAGATGAAAAAGAGAGGTCTTTCCAGGTGTGATACCTGAAAAAACCTCTCTTTGGTGTGCTCGTCTTATGAGATGCGCTGTTTCTGCTTGATCGAAACGGCATCAGGCAAACGCCGTGCTGCCGGGAACATCAGCAGAGCGACAGCGGCCGCGATCCAGTAGACAGTCTCGATACTCAAACGGTCCGCAAGCAATCCGAACAGCAGACTGCCGAGACAAAAGCTGAGCGTATAGACGGTTTGTTGCATGCTGTAGACATACGGTAAGCGGGCGGCTGGCGTCGCTTCTTGTAAACAGGTAGTCAACTCAATCGCCCGTAGTTGGTTAGAAGCGCCCTGCAATACACAGGCGACAACGGCAAAGACGACAGACGGTGCAAATGCAAATAAGACGGTGGCTCCGACCGATAACGCCACACTCAGCGTTAACAGGGAAGCAGACTTAGTCCGGCGGAGCATGTAATAACTGCCACCGATCATGCTGAGCAGGTAAAAGGCATTTAAGATGCCCCACCAGCTGTCAGATACATGGAGATGCGTATCAATATAAACAAGGAATAACGCTGAAATCCAGGCGGTACTGGCAAAGGCGTCGATGCCGAGCAACGTCGTATTCAGCCGGGCCAGTTCAGTCGTCCATGTATAGCGGAAGCTCGACCGGAACGATGGTGTTTCCTGCGTTTCTTCGACAGGATCCGCGAGTTGACGGACCTGATGACGAAACAGACCGGTCCAGAGACTTGCCAAAACAAACAAGCCGAATGAAATCGTCAGCACGAGACCGGGGGAGCCGAGGCTGACAAAAATCGCACCGAGCGGCCACATTACCAGTTGGACAACTTGGTTTGTCCCTTGAACCAGACTGTTGGCTTTTTGAAGATTATCCGTGATTCGCGGCAGGAAGGCACTTTCGAGCGGTCGGGCAAATCCGTCGAGAAAGGCAATCCAGACGACGCATCCAAGCAGATAACCGAACGGTAAATCAAGAAATACAATCAGACCGAGGCTGATCGTTTTTAAAAGCTGACTGGATAACAAAAGCGAAGCATGACGGAACCTTCTTGCGAGATCGGCAAAGAAAAATCCGCTGATCGTCATGCCTGCTGTCACGGCAATCGGAAACAGGGCAACAGTGCTGGCCTGTCCGGTTTCAGCATACAGGGTAGCGATGAGAGCGACGATGTAGAGCGCATCTCCCGCATTTGCTACCCACTGGCTGACCAGTAAAGTTGTAAATCGGTTCATCTATAAAACCTCCACATCGTTCGTATTTAGTTAGTGGGTGGGTAAATAGATGAATTTACATCGGTCAGCCTCATTTCGCGTTTTTTTTGATTGTATAAGGAAAAAAATGGATTGTCAATGGAGTCGGGAAAATGAGGTCAATGAACTCAGACCGGGCGTTGTTTTTTGAGCGCCCGCATGTTGAGGGCGACGAATAACACAACAAATCCTGCCAGCACGACGAGGTCGACCCAAATGTCCTGCAACCCGTAGCCCCGAGTCATGATATTTTGCAAGGCGTGCGCAGCATAAGTCAACGGCATCAACCGGTTGATGACTTCCACCCAAAGTGGCGCATCACTCAAATCAAACAGTCCGCTGAAAAAGATCTGAGGTACGATTGCTAAAGGGATGAACTGAATCAGTTGAAATTCCGTCCGGGAAAAACTCGACAGCAGTAAGCCGAGTGACAAGGCGACACTTGCCGTCAGAAGATTGACGAACAAAAGCAGGAAGTAGTTCCCCTGTTGCGTCACGTCAAGTACGTTGACGATGAACAGTTGGATGAGAATCGTTTGAATCGTGACGAATAAAAAAAAACCAACGAAATAACCGAAGACAATGCTTGAGCGTTTGAGCGGAGTCGCAAGTGTCCGTTCCAGTGTGCCGCTCGACCGTTCCCGTAAAAAGCTGACACCGGCAATGATGAAAACGAATAAGAAGATAAAAAAGCCCATTAAGGCAGGAGCGATTTGGTCAAACAATTCAGCGTCCGGATTGCCGTATAAAAACTGGATGTCGGGTTTAGTGACGGCCGGTGTGACAGGTTGCGGTGTTTCAAACGTTTGATTCGTCAATTGAGTCAGCTGTTGCTGCAACTGTTTAACGGCTGCCGTAAGTTTCGTATTGGCAGCAGACGCTTGTTGTCCCTGGATTGTAATCAATGTCTCCTGAATGACTTGAAGCGCCGCTGCATTTTTTGAAATATCGCCGCCTTCAATCAAAACTTGCGGCTGATTCTGTTGAAAGGTGATCAGGGCGTCGATTTCGCGATCCTTCATGGCAGTGACACCGGCCGTTTTGTCTGTAAAGGTGCGGGTATCGGTTTTTGTTTTTAACGTATCTTGAAAGGCTGCCGGCAGATCGACCGTACCGATCGTCACATCATCCGAGCTCGACCCGAGAATCGTTGACAGTAAGAACAGGACAAACAGCGGAGCGAGAAACATCATCGCAATCGTTCGTTTATCCCGAAAAATTTGTGAAATGACACGTTCCGCTACCGTCAGAGTTTGCATCAGACTCGCTCCTTTTGAATGAAAGCTTCATCGATGGAACCAAAGCGCTGAATCAGATCGTCCGGTGTACCGGCTTCGATCAGGCGACCGTGCTGAATTAATAACAGACGATCGCAACGCTCGGCTTCATCCATGACGTGTGTCGTGACGAGTACCGTTACACCGGATTGACGCAGTTGTTCAAATTCATGCCAAAATGTTTTTTTTAGGGCGGGGTCAATCCCGACCGTCGGCTCATCGAGCAGTAAAAGACTCGGTTCATGAATCAAAGCGATGGCAAGACTGAGCCGACGCTTCATTCCGCCGGAAAACTGATGGATCGGACGATCGGCATCTTTTTTTAAATCGACGAATTCAAGGACGGTTTCGATCCGGGCCCGAAGCCGTGCTTTTTTCAAACCGTATAATTTTCCGAAGTATTTGAGGTTCCCCCGTGACGTCAAGTCTTCATAGAGCGCATCAGATTGTGCCATATAACCGATTTTCTCGGCTTGTGCGAGCGAGGGTTGTCGTGTTCCGAGAACGGTAATCGTCCCAGTCGTCGGTTGCTGCAGACCGATCAAGGACTTAATTAAAGTCGTTTTACCGGAGCCGCTTGGTCCGATCAACCCGACGATTTCCCCCCGACCGATTGAAAACTGGACATCGGTCAAGACCGTTCGTTTTCCGAATGATTGTGAGTAATGGGTCACGTCAATCATGCCATCACATCCCTTCTACTTCTTTATACCCGCTTCGCTGCTTGACGATGAAGGATCCACCTGTTTTTTTTCGGAACGCGGCCGATCCCAAAGTAAACGGACCGTTACATAAAAATAAACAGCGGAGATAATATAAAAGAGACTGCCGATCGTCAAAAAATCAATCAGATAACCGGCGGCGATGATGCCGAGCGCCGACCAGAGGGACGTCTTAAAGTGATAGCGGCCGATTGTCCGACCGACCGTTGTCAGAGCGAGTTCCTGCCGGGCGAGAATGGTTTTTTCCGTATTCTTTTGGAATGCCCCGAGTATTCCCATAATGATTTGAATCAGGTAGACGTGACTGATGGACGTGACGATCGGAACATACAATAAAATCAGTGCCATACCGAACGTATGGAAAATCAGCAGGGACCGGTCGCCGAACCGGTCGCTTAAACGACCGATACCGAGATAGGCGAACGCTGACGTCAGCGTGAAGAGACCGTAGGCCAGACCGAACTGGGCATAGGAATCCCCGATTTGCCGGACGAGTAACAAATAAAAGGGGAAAATGATACTGCTGCTCATTAAGATCATACTTTGAATACGAACAAAAAGTGGATAATTCATCGTTGTCTCCTTACTTCAAATAGTCCAGATAGAATTGGTTCATGAAAAGTCCTTTCGGATCCTGTCGTTGTTTCGCGGCTTTAAAAGCAGCGGCATTCGGATAGGCTGCGGTGAACTGATCACGTGTCGCAAACGGATAGTACGGCAGGTAGTAACTGCCCTGATGTTCGAGTGTCGCATCGATCAATTTCTGGACGATCCGCTTCGTTTCGTTGATGGATGCCGGATCCGTTTCCGTATTGATCAGCCAGACGAGGGCAAACATATCCTGTTTGGCATAAGACAAGGCGGCCGTTCTATCCTGCTCGACATAGCGGATCGTAATGTTTAAGACATTTAATTCGTCGGTCGTTAAAATCGTCCGCAACTGATCGATATAGGAAACAAACGAATCAACCGGAACAAAATATTCCTGGAGTAACTCCGTCCGGCCGGGACTGGTATATTCCATGAAAGCACTGTCGGAGCGCATGACATTATTCCGGGATTCATACGTCCCGCTCTGCTTCAGGAAATACGACTTTTGGAAGGACCACAACTTATTTTTGCCGAAGTCACTGTACCGGGAGAGACCGAGTAAGGCTTTCGGCAGGGCAATGATTGTTTCCTGCTTAAGCGGTTTCTCTTCAATCGGAACCGTTCGTTCGGCTTTATGATAATTCGTCACATACATCTCTTTGAAAAACCCGTCCGGCGCGACGGAAATACGTCCGATATGCATCCGGACGTCAGCATCACCGAGTACATGTTGCCGGAAATAAGCCGGATAATCATGATA
This sequence comes from Exiguobacterium sp. PvP048, assembly GCF_040549175.1. NCBI lineage: Bacteria > Bacillati > Bacillota > Bacilli > Caryophanales > Exiguobacterium > Exiguobacterium sp. PvP048. Next base: position 283,985 of record NZ_JBEPSU010000002.1, read on the forward strand.
GTCCAAAGCGACGGTCTGCTCGGTATACCATTCGTCGTCGGTCAGTTTCAGGGTGACATCCAAAATGATGCCGAACAGTCCGTATCCGCCGGGGACGAGGCGGAATAAATCCGCATTTTCGTTTCGGCTGACATGGACGACGGTACCGTCTGCCTTCAACAGCCGGAAGGAATCGACGGTATCGAGCAGGGAACCGTAGCGGATATCCCGGCCATGGACATTGACGCTGAGGGCACCACCGACCGTAAAGATGTTTTGGGATTGCATGACCTGAACCGCCAGTCCGTCCGGCTGAATCCGCTCTTGAATTTCGGCCCAGGTGATTCCGCTTTGGACTGTAATCCGGTGCTTGTCCGGTGTATATGCCAAAATCCGGTCGTAATCCGTCATATCGAGAACTGTCGTATCCGGGAGATAGGTTTGTCCGCCCTGGCTGTGTTGAATACCGGCGACAGAAACGGTTTCCTGCCGCTGTTTTGCTTGTGCAACCCAGGACTTGAGATCGTTCGTCGATGTTGCCGAACGAATCTGTTTGACACGGGTCGGGAGTAATTTCGATTGGTCGGAACTGGTCAGGACCGGATGTTGATAAGTCCAAAGGGAAAAACTAAAAACCGTCATATACACTGCAATGACGGTACCAACAGCTATTCGTTTCATACATCCTCCTAGGATTTGATTGAAATGTCGACCGAATCAAACGGGTCGGATAAGCGGCTTGCTGCGGCTTCTGCGTCTGCTGCAGCAAGCGGGACAGTGGGAATCATTTGTTGTCGCCGCAAGCGGTAAGCACGCTCGAGGCGGCTCGTCAGTAGATTGGCAAAGAACACGAGCAAAGCCAAAGTGATCGCCGGGACTAAAAACAGATGGTTGATCCAGGAAACGGCCGTGAACTGAAAAAAATAATAACCGAACTGGGAAGCCCATTCAAAAATCGTCGGGGCAGCATTACCTTCGAACAAGACAAGTGTTCCGCCGAAAAATATGCCAAACAACGAGAGATGGATCAGGACCATCAATGTCTGGACAAACTGTTGCATGAAGACAATCGTCAACGTCGGCAACAGGTGCGGCCAGATGTGTGTCCGGAATTGATAGCCCGGACGCCCGCCGAGTGTCCGGGCGACAAGCATGAACTCTTGAGCGAGCAGTTGCCGGGTTTCACCGATGAAATACAGCACGAGTGCCGGTAAACCGAGTAACGTCAAGACACTGATCTCAAGGAAGACCCTTGAGAACGTAGACGGAATCTCGGCGGGATCGACGAACTGGAACGCCGGTAACAGAATGAATAACGCGATCAGCGAAATCGGAAGGATCAGGAAACCGTCTAACAGCAGTCGTAATGCCGTGTACAGCCGTTTCTTCCGAAAAGCAAGCGGGATGCCAATCAGCAGCGCAAGAGCGATTCGGGCGAAGGCGATGCTGACGCAAATACCGATCGTCCACTTGGCACCTTCAATCATCACCTGAAACAAATCGTTTCCGGAACGATCCGTCCCGAGCCACCGTTCTGCAGACGGTTCAAGCGGTGAGGTGGCGATAAATGTTCCATCCTTTGAATAGAGGTTCTGAATTTGATCGACCTGTCCATCACGAAAGACGGAATTGGCAAAACTGAGTATCAGTAAGGTCCCGAAGAACAGCAGACACATCCAAAAGACGGGGTCACGCAGTAAAACACGTCTCATGAGATTTCTCCTTTCCACGAGCGGGGGATACAAAGTTCTGCCACTGTATCCAAAATGAAAAAGGGTACGTAAATGAGGAGCAACAAGACGAGTAATACCGAAAAATCTTGATTGATTAAGATAAAACGGAACAGTCCCTGGACGTTAAAAGCATATTCGATGACGACCAGACTCGACAGAATCGTAATAGTGTTGGTCCGGAAAAACAGATAAAACCGATAAAACAGATTGGGCATTAAATGTTGCCAAAACAGTTGGGTCGAGTGCATTCCTTTAGCACGGGCCAACTCCAGATAGCTCGCATGCTGTTCTTCCTGAATCCGACCGGTCAACCATTTGATGAAGAAAAAGACAGTCGTCAATGATAAAGTCAAAATCGGCAGGAAACGAATCGAATCTGCGAATCCGCCGGCAATTTCAATTTGATTAAATCCGGTCGTCTTAAATAAAAAAACGATGATGGACTGGGAAACGATGATCCAAAATAAATCGGGAATCATTTCAAGGAGCCGGGCGGATTGTGTCAGGATGGACCGGGTTTTTGATCCTGTCCGGTAAAATAAGAAGGCATAAAGCAACGCCACGACCGATGAACAGATCAGCGCACTGGTGAAAATGACGAGCGTTTCCTGGATGAACGGCTGGAGATCAGGCATCAGCGGTCTTTTTTCAGAAGCGGTGACATTGTAATAAGTCAACGGGGCGGAGGTCGTCAACAGACCGAGCTGTTGTTGGACCATTTTGAAATAGCCCGGAAAATCCGGCCGCATCTGAACGATTAAACCCGGCAGAGCGCTGATCCCGACTAAAACAAGAAAAGCAAAAACAAGTTGAGTAGTTTTACGAATGATAAACGACGACATATTGTTCCTCCTACATTAGCAGTTTAACCGATAGCCTGAATGAGATCATTGCCAATTTGAATCAATTGACTGTTGCGGTGTTTCCGGCGTGTGATGTACCGCTCGAATTGTCCGGTCGGAATATAGGTATCCCGCGTCGACAGTGTCGAAAGCATCAATAGGATTTGTTTCAGTTGAGGCTGTCCTTCCTGCAACTTCAAATGAGTCATCCGGTTGTTTACATCCAGATGATTGATGAACAATTCAACCTTACATCCTTCCTTGATCAGTTCACTGACCAGAAAGGCCGTCTGATCAAGGAACGTCTCGAAATTCGTATGCAATCCGTAACCGCTTGGTCCGGACAGATTCAAGGCGAGCGTGAACGTATCCTGGTTACTCGTTTCAAAGACTTTTGCCTGCAACCGGCCGGTCTTCGCTGTCGCATACCAATCAATTTCCTTGGATGGTTCTGACGTATACGGTTTAGCGCCCAGTTGAACCAGTTTGTTTTTCAGCGGTGAGTAGCGATCCGCGCGGTCCCCGATCCGCAGGCGGTTTAACAGGAGCGGTGTCGCCTGTGCCGTCAACGAAGGAAGGACCGTAAATTGAGGAAAGTCATCGAAGGTAAAAAGATAGACACCCATCCGCCAAGGGAGCCGGATGGTTAATGTGAGTTCATCAAAATGAGCCGGTCCCCGCCGCATCGCCTGAATCGGAATCTCGAGTTGTTCGTCCGATTGAATGACGGCGTGATAGGTATGTGGATGAAGCGGGTCCATGTCGGGAAAAATCAGGCCATCTTCCGTATGCAACCGCAGCGTGGTTTTTAACCCCAACTTTTGCAGGGCTTCGAGACCAAAAAGCTGCAGGCGTAATGAGGCCGATTCCTGATTAAACATCAATGGTTCGTAATGTTTCCACTCTAAGGCAATGTCCCGCCGTAATTGTTTTTCGGTCTGACCGACGACATAATGGATGGTTCCAACGGCAGCAAACAGAAAGCCAATCAACGAGAGTCCCGGGATAAATAAGAAGACGAACGTCAAGATGACATAGACGGAAAAGAGCCGGCGCTCGAGCCAAAAAGGAACGGAACGTTCGATGTACATCCTGTCACCCCATTTCGACCGGAACCGGGATATCGTCAAGCAGATGAAGTAACACATCGGCTTTTGTCGTTTTGATACCGCCTTCGAGTGTCAGCGTCAAGCGGTGGGACAACACATGTTTTGCCAAGTATTTGACGTCCTCCGGAATGATAAAATCGCGGCCGCTCAGGAACGCAAAGCTTTGTGATGCCCGAAGCAAAGCAATCGCCCCGCGGGGACTGACTCCGACTCCGACAAGGGCGTGATGACGGGTCGCTTGGACGATGGCGAGCAGGTAATCGAGGACGTCCTGAGAGGCGTGGACACGCCGGGCTTCTTCCTGCCAGGTAATCAGGTCACCTCCTGTTGCGATGCCGATTGCCTGTTTCCGGACATTGGCCAAGACTTCGTTCAACAGTTGCCGTTCGTGTTCAAGATTCGGATAACCGACTTCAATCGCCACCATGAACCGGTCAAGCTGAGCGTCCGGTAGCGGGAACGTTCCGGCGGATTCAATCGGGTTTTGCGTTGCGATGACAAAAAACGGAGCCGGCATCTGATAGGTCGTTCCACCAATCGAGACTTGGCGTTCTTCCATCGCTTCGAGCAGAGCTGACTGGGTGCGCGGGACAGCCCGGTTGATTTCATCGATCAACACGACGTTCGCGAACAGCGGTCCGCGTTTGTTCTCAAATTCCTGTGTTTTCATGTTAAAGAAGTCGGAGCCGATGACATCAGATGGCAGGAGGTCCGCTGTGAACTGAATCCGGGAAAAGGCACTGTCAAAACTGTTGGCAAGAGCTTTCGCGAGCATCGTCTTCCCGGTCCCCGGCACATCTTCGAGCAGAATATGGCCTTCGGCAATCAAGGCCGTTAAACACAAATCGATGACATCGGACTTTCCCAGATAAATCGTATTGAGCTGGTCTTTTAATTGTTGTAGTTTCACTATGTACGCCTCCATATCATGAAATAAAATTCAAACAGCTGTTTTTATCAGAAATCCAGAAAATACATCATCTTAAGGGAAAAATATCCAATAATATTAACTGAATTTTAGCACAAATTGAAAACAAGAAGAAACTATTTTCTGATTCAGGAAAAAAGACCGGACGATTACGGACTGAAAGGGAAGGGTAGTTGAATAAAAGAACAGATAAAGGGAGGCAGTTTGTATGAAGCTGATTATTTTCGGAGCGACCGGACAAACCGGACAGGAGTTGGTCAAACAGGCAATCGCCCACGGGCATACGGTGACGGCATTCGTTCGTAACCCGGATAAACTCGAGTTGACGGACGGAAAACTGCAAGTCATCGAAGGGGATGTACTTAATCAGGAAGCGGTGAATCAAGCCATGCAGGGACAAGAGGCGGTGCTGACAGCCCTCGGAACCGAGAGTCTGGCCTACAGCGGCTTTCTCGAGCGGAGTCTCTTACGAATCGTGAACGCGATGAAGGTGAATGGCGTCGACCGGATCGGTTATGTCGCTTCTGCCGGAGTCGATCAGGAGCTTCCGGGTGCACAAGGATTACTTGCCCAACAAATTCTCAAGAATCCGTTAAAGGATCACCGGCAGGCGATTGAACTGTTGAAACAGGCTGATGTAGCGTATACGGTCGCGCGACCGCTTCGATTGATGAACGGTCCGTTGACCGGTTTGTATCGTCAGGCGGACAATGGTGTCCCGGAACAGGCGAAGCAAATCAACCGGGCAGACGTCGCCCACTTTTTGCTCGAAGCGATTGAGCAGGGGGAACATGTCCGGAGCAGCGTCGGACTGGCCGAATAAGAAAAGCCGATTTTCAAAGGACGAAAAAAGTCCTTCGGAAATCGGCTTTTTGTATGCACTTACTGCTGGCGGTATACGGAAACCGAGCCGCCGTTGACGAAGAATTGACCGTAGCCGTCCTGATTGATCGTGACGGAAGCGGTGTTGTTACCGGTGATGTCGGTCCAGACTTCACCTTTGTTTTGAAGACCGACATACATCCATTTACTGCCGCCCGGACCGTCCGACAGAATCGTTGCAAGACCAGATTTCGCCCGGTCGGTCACACCTTCACGCGTCCAGCCGATCACGTCCGCATTATCGAGATAATCATTTTGTTTTCCGAAGGCAAAGTCTTTCCGCGCTTTTAACAACGGATCGATTTTAGAGGCAAGCGCCGGAATTTCACGGTTCGACGTGCCTTTTGTCCCGTAGTAATCGCCGTAGAAGACCGACGGATATCCTTGTTCACGTGTCAGAATCATGGCGTAAGCAAGCGGTTTGAACCAGGATTGAACGGTTGACTCAAGCGATTGCCCCGGTTGGGAATCATGGTTTTCGACGAGTGTGACGGCCTGGACGGGATTCGTTTTGACAAGTGTGCCGTCAAAGATCGTCCGCATGTCATAATAGCCGCCGCCTTTACTTGCCTGCTCGAACTTATAGTGGAGCGGAGCGTCGAAGACCGATTGCTGATAGTTCGTCCGGCTCAAATAGTTTTGCAGCGTCCCGAGGTCGTTCTGCCAATATTCAGCCACCGTGAATAACGGTTTTCCGGTCGTCTGACGGACGTTTGCGAGCCAGTCGGCAAGGTAACCGTGTTTGATATGTTTGACGGCATCGAGACGGAATCCGTCGAGACCGAGTTCGTTGACATACCATTTGCCCCAGTTCTTCATTTCCTGCTGGACTTCCGGATGATCGAAATCAATATCGGCATACATCAGGTAATCATAGTTTCCGTTCTCGGTCGAGACATCGGTATCCCACGCTTTTCCGGTCCCACGGAATTTATAGATGGCACTTTTCGAACGGGATTGATCCCAGTCCGTTCCGTCGAAGTGATACCATTTCCATTTAAAGTTCGAATAGGTATTGTTCCGCGCGGCGAAATCAAATCCGGTCCAGGCTTGAATTTGATAGTCACCCGAGATTTCCTGGTTCCGGTTGCTGCCGTTTACTTCGACGGCTGTGACGGCTTCCGTGAAATCCGCTCCGCCTTTATGATTCATAACGACATCCCCGTAGACATCGATGCCGGCTGTATGTAGTTGATTGATGGCCGTTTTGAGTTGAGCTTTCGTTCCGTATTTCGTCCGGACGGTTCCTTTTTGATTAAATTCGCCGAGATCGTATAAATCATAAGCTCCGTAACCGACATCATTTTGTGTGGTTCCTTTATAAGCGGGCGGAATCCATACAGACGTGATTCCGAGTTGATCGAGTTTCGTTGAATCACTGCCGAGACGATTCCAGTGGTTGCCGTCATTCGGAACATACCATTCGAAATACTGCATCATCGTACCATTATCCGCCGTTGCACCTACTGCAATCGGTTGCACAAGTGGCGCTAGAAAAGTAGCGGTCGCGAGAGTCGCGACAATCAAGCGTTTTTGTTTCATGAAAAGACCTCCTGTAAGTTTATGAAATCGTTTGCATTTACAGTATATCAAGTCTTGGAATTTACCGTATCATCCGCGACGTTTATTTCTGAACATCTTGTTTTCGTGACTTTTGAACCTGGAATATTTTTTCGAGAGAAGAATAATCAATCGGTTGACCTGTTCTTAAGAAAAAAACAGGACCATCGGACTCTTGAACGAGATGATGAATTTTGGTTCAGTTTTATTTGCCGGATTTTAAGGTCTTTTGTCCAGCTTCTCAAGAGGTAAAAGGAGGTGTAAAAATGAGGAGGTAAGACGAGCTCGTACATATGTAACAAAGGGGGAAACACAGTATGAATTGGAAGTCGAAAATCAGCGGAGCGCTTGTCGCTGCACTTGCACTCGGGTCAATTTCGTTTACACCAGTTATTGCTAAGACAGAACCGACCAAAATCGTTGCCGGACCGCAGATGGTCACGTCACAATCGACGATCGACGCATATTATCTGCCGGCGTCAGGTAAAACAGGTGCGGCATTAAAAGCCTCATTACATGACATCATTGATAACCATACACAAGTATCGTACGACACGGTCTGGACTGCTCTGAAGGAAACGGACCAAGATCCGAACAATGCGAATAATGTCATTGAACTGTACACGGGGAAATCGATTGCGAAGAGCAATAACGGCGGGAACGTTGGTCAATGGAACCGTGAGCACGTCTGGGCGAAGTCGCACGGTGATTTCGGAACAAGCAACGGACCGGGAACGGATCTGCATCATCTGCGGGCGGAAGATGTTGTCGTCAACAGTGCACGGGGGAATCTTGATTTTGATAACGGCGGCACGAAGTATGCCGGTTGCGACTGTTACCGTGATAGCGATTCATGGGAACCGCCGACACGTGTCAAAGGCGATATCGCGCGTATGATCTTCTATATGGCTGTCCGCTATGAAGGCGGCGGTGAAATTGATTTGGAAGCATCAGAAAATGTCAGCAATGGCACGAATCCACTTCACGGAAAACTGTCGACATTAAAAGCCTGGAATAAGCTGGATCCGGTCGATGCGACGGAAATCAGACGCAATGACATCATTTTTGAAAAGTGGCAAAAAAACCGGAATCCATTTATCGATCATCCGGAATACGTGACATCAATTTGGGGAAATTAATGTCAGACAGATCTGAAAGAGGGACACACCGATTTTTTTCGGACGTGTCTCTTTTTTTGACTGAGAAAACGATGTGAAACCTTTTTTTAGGTCCGGCGTATAAAAAGAAGTGAAAATTAAACGGCAGGACTTTTACCACTGAGGGGATAGCATAATGAAAAAAGCGATGAAACGCATCGCAGGACGTTTTTATAAGACTGGTCTTGGGCTGCTTCTGTTGCTCGCTGTCTTTTGGTTCAGTATTGGCTGGTTCGTCGCGAAAGGAGAACGGCCGCTTGCAAACGGCAAACATCCATATGTCATCGTGCTTGGAGCCGGTGTCAAAGGAGAGACACCTTCGTTGATTTTAAGTAACCGGATTGAAGCGGCTGCCCGGTACGGAAAGCAGTTCCCGGATACGACATTCATCTTAAGCGGCGGACAAGGAGACGGAGAAGCGATTTCAGAAGCGGAAGCGATGCGGCGCGGGATGATTCAAGCAGGAATCAGCGAAGAACGTTTATTGCTTGAAGATCAATCGACTTCGACGACCGAAAATCTGACTTTCTCAAAACGGCTGTTGCCGGCATCCGAAAACCGTGTCTCGATCGTGACGTCGGACTTTCATTTGTACCGGGCCCGGAAAGAGGCAGCGCAAATGAATCTGAAGACCGACGCGATTCCTGCTGCGACACCACTGTCCGGTGTACTGCGTTATGGTATGCGGGAACGTGTCGCGATTGTCGTAAAATATTTTCAATGAAAAACACCTTTCCGTTACTCGGAAAGGTGTCGTCGAATTTATTTGTTGAGTTGCGAATCATTTGACTTAGAGTCATCTTGATTAGAATCGTTTTGATGAGTAGTGTTCGGTTGATGCTCAGGAGGTGCTTCTTCTTTTCCGAGCGCCACATCTTTTGCTTCAACGACTTTGCTGCTGATGGAGTTTAGGTCACCTTTCGCTTCATTGACAGTCTCTTTGACCGATGAAGCGTCTGATTTGACCGTATCGAGTTCTGTGTTGACTTTATCGTAGACGTTTTGAACGTCTGATGCGACTTCTTGAATGATGCTTGAAGCGCTCTTCACTTGGTTGATGACTTGTGATGCTTTGCCAGACGGATCTTCTTTAATCGATGAAGCAAGCGTCGAGACCGAGTCTTTCGCGCCACGTAGGCTTTGCTTCGTATTTTGACGGCTCGAAGAACTGAGTAACGTCAGGAGACCACCGACGACTGCGCCAAGCAGCATTCCTGTAAGTAAACTGACTTGACGACCAGATGAAGTTTCCTGATCGAACTGACGGTTCGGGTTTTCAGCGTGGACGGCATGTGGATCGTTTGGTAAGTTTGGTTGCATGATTGACACTCCCTTAGAATATGATTTGACCATGATAGGAATATACCCTTATCTCACAACTAAAAACATGCATTTGTAATACAACAAAAAGACCATCCAATGATATGATGGTCTGAGACAGTCTGATTGTCTTACGGTCGATGTTCATCATCGTGTTTTTCAGATAATTTACGGTTAATTTCATCGTAATCAATTTCGATGTCATCTTTATTGCCTTTGTAGCCGTAACCCTTTGAAATCACGAGGATTGAAGCGACTAAGACGAAGACGATGATTAGAATGGAGACGACATAAAGCCACATGACCCATTCCTCCTTTCATTCTTCTTTAGTATGACGGAAAAAGCATCTTTCGTCTAAACGAAAATGTAAATTGTATGCTAAACTATTTTCAATGAATATATGGATAGAGTGAGGTGACAACATGAGTATACTGGTCGTAGATGATGAGTTTACGAATTTGATGATTTTAGAACGTTTGCTTGAAAACGAGGGGTACGATGTCGTCAAAGCGATGAGCGGGGAAGAAGCGATGGAGCTGATGGAAGATCCATTGTTCATCGAGACGCTCGATGTCGTGTTACTTGACGTTGAAATGCCCGGAATCAGCGGTATCGATGCGACCCGCTTAATTCGTAAACGCTTTGGTTTGGATGAGTTGCCGATCGTCATCGTATCCGGCCGATCAAATGAAGAGGATATTGCGGACGGACTGGATGCCGGTGCTTCCGACTATACGACGAAGCCGATCCGGAAAACGGAATTGTTGGCCCGTGTCCGCAATGCCATGTCACTCAAACAGGCGATTGACGCACGAAAACGGTATGAAAAGGTATTGCAGGAAGACTTTGATTTAGCACAAAAGTTGCAACAGAGTGTCCTGAGTGCCAATATCGAGGACGAAGACATCCGGATCATGGCAACGTACATCCCGTCAAAAAAACTGGCAGGAGATATGTATGCCTGGTACCGGATTTCGCCGCAAAAATACGGGATCATCCTGTTTGATGTCATGGGACATGGTGTATCCTCCGCTCTGATCACGATGGGGATGAGTTCGATTTTATTTGAGCTCGTACACCGCATCGGTGATCCGGCGAAAGTGCTTGAAGAATTAAACAAGCAGATGAGCCGCCTGTTCCCGGGCGATGAAACGGAGATTTATTTTACGGCCGTGTACTTGTACATCGAACTGGATGAAATGAAACTCAGTTATGCCAATGCCGGACATCCACCGGGCTTGTTACGGATGGGAAATCAAATCATTCCGCTTGAGAATACGGGACTGCCGGTCGGAATGTTCGAAGATTCGGAGTATACAAGCCAAACGATTGACCTCGTTTCGCCAGGTTGTGTCTACTTGTATACCGACGGCTTCATGGAGTTATACAGTAAAGGCATTGATGAAGGCATCAGTGCCATCCGTGAATTGATTCACGAGCAGGGTCCTGCAATCCATCAATTGATTCAACCGGATCAAAGTGATGATGCGGACGATTTATGTCTCGTGACCGTCGAAATTAATTAAATGAAACAAAAAAAACCACGTTCCTTTGATGAACTTAGCCGGAGAGAGCTGAAGAGACAATCGTCTCCGAACTCTTTTTCAAACTAAAGCATTCAAAAGGAAGTGGTTTTTTAATTTTTTTACGACTTTGAAGGAGTTCAACTAAAAGAAACGGCGGCGCCATAAAATAAAGGCTGCCAGCCCCGAGAAGAAAATCATCATACCGAAGACAATCCAAAAGCCGATGACTTCGCCTTCCCACGGTACATGCACGTTCATCCCGAACATTCCGGAAATCATCGTCGGAATCGAGATGACAATCGTGATGGAAGCGAGAAACTTCATGACGAAGTTGACGTTGTTCGAGATGACAGAACCAAACGTATCCATCGTCGAACTGATGATATCTTTATAGATTTGGGCCATTTCCATAGCCTGCCGGTGTTCAACGAACACATCTTCGAGTAAGTCTTCGTCGTCTTCATGTTTCTCAAGACTCGGCGTTTTGATGATTCGATCGAGTACGCCGTCGTTTGACTTCAAGGAAGTCATAAAATACACGAGTGATTTTTGTAAGTTCATTAATTGGAAAATTTCTTGATTTCGCATGGAACGTTGCAGTTCTTCTTCGAGCTCATCCATTCGACGGTCAATCTGCCGCAGGAATCGAAGATACGACGAACTGACTTTATAGAGGATCTGAAAGACAAACCGGGAACGGTAATTCGTCCGGAACGCCCGGAGTTTTCCCCCTGAGAACAACGTCAAGACATCCAGCTGTTGCGAACAGACAGTGATGAAGTGTCTTGAGGTCACGATGATACCAAGTGGAATCGTATTGTAACGGCGTCCGGATGATTCTTCTTCGATATAAGGAACGTCGACGATCATCAACAAACCTTCATCATCTTTCTCAAAACGAGGTTTTTCCTCGACATCAAGCGGGTCATAAATAAAATCCTCAGGAATTTTCGTAGCAGCGATGACTTGATCGGCTTCGTCTTTTGTCGGATTGACAAGATGAATCCAGGAACCTTTCGTAAACTCCTGAATTTCGTTGACTGCCCCCGTCACATCACTTCGATAAATCGTCAACATTGTCTATCCCTCCTGCTCTTCACTTTTTTATTATAGGAATACTCTATAGACCGTGTAAATGATTCTCAGATTTTTTTTTAAGACGATTAATGATAATATAGAAAAAGAGGAGGGGAAAAGATGCCTTTTTTTAATGAAAAGAAGTTAGCGGAACTGCGTTTGATTGCCGGCGGCGATGACGTATTCTTGCAAAAAATCGGTGAGACGTATATTGCCCAGTTTGATCGGAAATTTCCGGAATTGAAGGAAGCGGTCGAAGCAAAAGATGCCGAACAGACGGAAAAATTAGCTCATTTACTTAAGGGTGCCTCCTATTCCGTTGCGGCGGATGACTTAGCGGATGACTTTGAATTGCTGGAAAAAGAGGCTGAGACAGGCTCAGTCGAGAATGCGGCCGGTGTTTTGACCCGGATTGAAGACTGCATGACAGGGTTCAGAAAAACTTGGCTGAATGTATTTCTCGGAAAAAAACAGTGATTTTGTTTAAAATAAAAGAGATTTAAAAAACCGTTTCCTGATCAGACAGGAGACGGTTTTTTTGTTTAGGAAAATAGTGATTACAGGACGTATGTATCGACGGTTTCGATCAATCGACCGATTTCCGGCTTTGTAATCTGGGCATTGACGCCAACAGACTCGCCTTTATGGCGGAGGTCATCCGAAATCAAGGACGAGAAGACAACGATCGGTAAATCCGTGTAACGGTCATCTTCACGTAATCGTTTCGTCAAGTGCAGTCCATCCATTTTCGGCATCTCGATATCGGTGATCAAGAGATCACAGTTGCTGCCTGCCTCAAACGCATCGAAGGCATCCTTGCCGTTGATAAACCACTTCAAGCCGTCATAACCGGCTTCTTCTAGCGTTTCGATGATTAACGTCCGGAGCATTTCCGAATCTTCCGCAATCCAAATGGTTTTATTGGAGCGGTTGCGGGGCGAAACACGACGGCCTTCTTCGCGGGCGAAGATATCCTTGCGTGACAGCTCGAGCGCAATTTTCTCGTAATCGAGCAAGATGATCATCTTATCTCCCGTCTTAACGACACCATTCGTTAATCCTTCGATGCCTCGGGCAAGTTCATTCGGCGTATCAATCTGTTCCCACGAAATACGGCGGATTTCCGTTACAGAATCGACGCGGAGGACACTTTTTTCACCGTTAAACTCACAGATGATCAACCGGTCATCTGTCGTTTCCTCATGGGCGACACCGATGACCGTCGGTAAGTCGATGACCGTCATGACTTCACCGCGTAGTTCAATCAGACCTTTGACGGCATCCGGTGTGCCGGGGAGTGGTGTCATCGGTAACGGAACGATGATTTCCCGGACTTTCATAACATTGATGCCGAACGTGTAAGGTCCGCAATGAAAAATAACGATTTCCAACTCATTTGTTCCAGCTTCTAATAAAATATCGTGTTGATTGTACACGTAATCGAGCCCCTTTCCATCCTGCACTACACTTCTGACTAGTTATCGGCAGAAAAAAGCAATTCTTCCACCGTAATAAGAATAAAAAAGTTATTGAAATCGCTTTCATTTTATGTTAAGCAAAAAGTTTGGCATTTGTCTGACCAATTGATTACAATAGGCTATGCAGCCACACACTGAAGTGAGAGAGAAAAAATAAATGGAGGTCGAGTGGAATGACTACAGCAACAACATACACATACTTATTAGACGGGCAATGGCAGGAAAGTGAATCCAATGAAACCATTGAAATTTCTTCACCTTATAAAGAAGATACAGTCGGTCGTGTTCAAGCGATGACAAAAACAGAAGTAGACCGGGCAATCGCGTCTGCTAAAACAGCACAGGCAGAATGGGCGAAAGTCCCTGCCAATAAACGCGCTGAATTGCTCCATGCTTGGGCAACAGAACTCGAAAAGCGTGCGAGCGAGATTGGCGAAGTCATCATGCGTGAAGTCGGTAAAGGGCTAGCTGACGGAATTAAAGAAGTCAAGCGGACGGCAGAAATCATCCGTTACACAGCAGAGGAAGGTCTTCGTTTTGACGGTCAAATGATGCAAGGGGACTCGTTCCCGGGCGGAAGTGCGAAAAAAATCGCCATCATCAAAAAAGCGCCGCTTGGTGTCATCCTTGCAATTTCACCGTTTAACTACCCGGTCAACCTGGCAGCAGCGAAACTGGCACCTGCTTTGATGACAGGAAATGCCGTCGTCTTCAAACCGGCAACACAAGGTTCGATCAGTGGGACGTTAATGGTCGAAGCCCTTGTCGCAGCAGGATTGCCGTCAGGTCTCGTCAACCTCGTGACTGGACGCGGTTCAGTCATCGGAGATTATTTGACGGCTCACCCGGGCATCAACATGATTACCTTCACAGGCGGAACAGCGACAGGACAACACTTGTCACGTCAATCAGCGATGATTCCGCTCGTCCTCGAACTCGGCGGAAAAGATCCGGCGCTTGTTCTTGAGGATGCCGATTTGTCATTAGCGGCAGACCACATCATCAGCGGTGCGTTCTCGTACTCCGGTCAACGCTGTACAGCCATCAAACGTGTATTTGTTCTTGAACCACAGGCGGATGCGTTGGTAGAAGAGTTATTAGCCCGGATTGCGAAATTGACAGTCGGTTCACCGGAAGACGAAAGTGTTGTCGTGCCGTTGATTGATACAAAATCAGCTGATTTCGTTGAAGGTTTGATTACAGATGCGAAAGAAAAAGGGGCAACGCTTGTCACAGGCGGCAACCGGACAGCGAACTTGATTGAGCCGACATTATTTGACCATGTGACACGCGATATGCGAATTGCATGGGAAGAACCGTTCGGACCGGTCTTACCTGTCATTCGTGTCAACTCGGTTGAAGAAATGATCGCGTATGCGAACGAATCGGAATACGGTCTTCAAGCAAGTGTCTTCACGGAAAACATCGATGCAGCATTCAGTGTCGCGGATGCGCTTGAAACAGGTTCTGTCCAAATTAATGGTCGGACGGAACGTGGTCCCGATCACTTCCCGTTCATCGGCGTTAAATCATCGGGTCTTGGCGTTCAAGGTGTCGGACGAAGCCTCGCTTCAATGACACGTGATAAATTAACAGTTCTTAACTTAAAATAAGATAGTTTGATCAAAGCGACCTTTCAATCTGCGGAAAGGTCGCTTTTTTGCATCCAACGGACAGTATCCTGCGTATTCTTTTTAAAGGTTTAACGGTTTGAGGGCGACAAAGTTTGCCGCTGCCGCTTCTTTCTCTCTATAATGAAGGAAACCATCCAGATAGAAGAGGGGTTTACCGATGCGACAAGAGGATGAAATCTTTACTTTACCGATTCCGACACCATTCCCGGTCGGAGATATCAATTGTTATGTGTTACGGACCGATTCGGAAAATATTTTAATTGATTGTGGTCCGGATACGGAACAAGCCTGGCAAGCGATGCAGGACGGTCTTCAAAAAATCGGATTGACGGTTTCGATGCTTGATAAAGTGATCGTGACTCACCACCATGCGGATCACGCGGGGCTTGCCTACCGTTTTTCTGAACAGGGGATTCCGATTTATGGACATGCGCGACTGCGTCCCTACTTAGAACAAGACCAAGCCTTTTTGAGCAGAGGGGATGACTTCCTGCAACGGCTGGCCTTGTCGTTCGGAGTACCGGACGACATACGGGCACTTTTACCGAGTTACTTATCGGCATTAAAATGGCTGGGCAAAGGACAACTTGATCATGTCCTGCAGGAAGGGGATGCGATTACGGCGTCAGGCACGTACCGGATCATTGAACTGCCGGGGCATGCGAGCGATCAAATCGGCATTCTCAGTCAATCGGGTGTTCTGTTTGCAGCCGATCATCTGTTGGCGCGCGTCGAACCGAATCCGTTGCTGGAGCAGCCGCAGCCGGGAGATGAATCGGATATGAAACGACCGGTCCTCGCGTACATGCGCTCCCTCCGTAAACTGCAGGGCGAACAGATTCAGATTGCCTATACCGGGCACGGCGAACCGATTCGCGATGTCCCGTCTTTAATCGAAGAACGTCTGTTACAACGGAAAGCGCGCGGTGAACAGTTGTTGAAGCATATCAGAGGTTCAAAAACGCTGTTTGAGCTTGCGCAAGTGACGTACGGGAACCGGTTGAAGAAATCGTTCCCGCTTGTCATGAGTGAGATGAAAGCTCGTCTCGACTACCTTGTAGCCAGCGGACAGATCGTTGTCGAAAAACAAGACGGAATTTTACGGTATATGAGAAAGGGCAGTGCGCATGAATCTCATCAATAAGACGGTCGTCTTGACCGGTGCCTCGAGCGGTCTTGGGGAAGCACTCGCTTACGAGCTGAACCGGCACGGGGCAAATTTGATTTTAGTCGCCCGGCGGGAAGATCGGCTCCAACAGATGGCGAAAACTCTTCAGGCGGAATACATCGTTTACGATTTAGAACATTCACCGGAGCGTCTGGCTGATCAAATCGTCGACCGGTATGGCATGATTGATGTACTGATCAACAATGCCGGGTTTGGGGAGTTCAGTTTTTTGAAGGACACGACGATTGAAACCATTGAATCGATGAACCGGGTCAACGTTTTGGCTCCGATCCGGTTGACGAAAGCCTGTCTTCCGCTGTTTCGTCCGCACGGCATGATTGTCAACGTGGCAAGTCAGGCCGGAAAGTTACCTACACCGAAGTCGAGCATTTATTGCATGACGAAAGCAGCGTTATATCAGTTTTCAAATGCATTGCGTCTCGAACTGAAGCCGCAGGGTCTTCATGTCATGACGGTCAATCCGGGACCGATTGCGACGGAATTTTTTGTCCGGGCGGATCTCAGCCGGAAATACGAAAAGAACGTTGCGAACATCGTCCTGTCAAAAGAAAAATTAGCACGAACGGTGACGCGGGCCATGGTCCGGGAAAAACGCGAGGTGAATGCGCCGTTTTGGATGGAAGGTTCGGCAAAGGCCTACGGATTGTTTCCGCGGGTCATTGAATGGCTCGGGAAGTCAGGCTTCGATAAAAAATAAAGGGGATTTTCACACATGATAAAACAGATGACTGCCATCGCAGCAACAGGACTGCTCCTTGCCGGATGTGCCTCTCCGGCAGCACCGGTCCAAGAAAAAGTATTAGGATCGTCCTATACGTCGATTGCGAAAGACGCTAATGCGACGACCGTCCGGATGTATATGTGGGGCGGCGATGAGGGGATCAACGCTTATATCGATGAATACGTGGCGCCAAAATTAAAAAAAGAGCACAAGATTACATTGAAGCGGGTTCCGATTGAAACGGCTGACTTGATTCAAAAACTGCGGGCGGAAAAGAAAGCCGGGAAAGAAACGGGTGTCATCGATGTCGTCTGGATTAACGGCGACAACTTCCGGAACGCTAAAAAGGACGGCTTGTTATACGGTGAAATCACAAAAGTGTTGCCGAACATGAAATACGTCGATCCGCAGGCACAAGGATCGGACAGCGGAACACCGACGGATCATCTCGAAGCCGCGTGGGGGAAAGTTCAATACACGTTCCACTACGATCAAGCCAGTGTCAAAAATCCGCCCCAAGACTTGCAGGAACTCAAAAGCTGGGTCAAAGAAAATCCCGGCAAATTCACGTATCCGGAAGTGACGGACTTTACGGGGAATGCGTTTGTCCGACACGTCATGTACGGGCTTGAGTCAAAAGAGACGTTAAAGGACCCGAAAGCGGACTTTAAGAAAACATGGTCGTATTTAAACGAATTGAAGCCTTATTTATGGAAAGAAGGCAAAACGTATCCGAAGACGCTCGCTCAGCTGGACCAACTGTATGCCAAAGGAAGTGTCGCCTTCACGATGGGCTTTAACGAACGACGGGCGGAACAGGAAATGAAGTCAGGGACATTCCCGAAAGAAACACGTCCGCTGATCTTAAAAGACGGTTCAATCGCATCGACCCACTTCCTGTCGATTCCGTTTAACGCACCGAATCCGAATGGAGCACTCGTTACGATTAATACGTTATTGTCACCGGACGCCCAACTCAAGAAATTCGACGGCACTTACTGGGGAGACGGAACGAGCCTCGATTTGACGACGGTAAGCCAGAAGGAACAGCAGGCGTTTGAAGAGGTTCCGGCGGCGGAATCGACCCCGAAACCGGCGGCATTTGAGGGGAAAGTCCGTGCTGAACTTGATCCGGCCATCTTTGATATGATTCGGAAAGACTGGCCGGAACGTGTGGCGCGGTAATGCCTGGCCTGCAACGCTGCTGATTGCCGGCATGGTCGGATACGGTCTGTTCATCAGTCTTTCGATGACGACTTGGGGAGATTACAAGCAATTGTCCGCAGATCCGGTATTTTTGGAAAGTGTCGGCATCAGTCTGTATGTCGCAGTCAGCAGTACCGTACTGGCTGTATTGATCGGGGCAGGATTGGCCGGAATTTTTGCGAAACAGACGGGATGGGCTGCGCAAATCCTGGCCGTCCCGTTATTTTTGCCCCATCTTGGTGCAGCCTATCTAGCCATTCTTTACCTGAGTGATTTCCCGGTCATTGGTCCGCACGAGGTGAATCAATTTAGTATCATCTTGACGTATCTCTACAAGGAAATCCCGTTTGTCTTTTTCTATTTACTGCCGGTCTATCGGCGTCTCGACCATCGCTATGAAGAACTGGGATTGATGCTCGGTTTGTCACGGATGAAACGGTTTTGGCACGGAAAAGGGGTATTTTTGCTGTTTCCTGTTCTGGAAGCAGCCTTTATCGTTTTTGCCTTCACCTTGTTTGCTTACGAAGTCCCGGCGTTGCTCGGTGTGACGTATCCGAAGCTGATTGGTGTCTATACGTTTGATTTGTATACGCAGGGCGATTTGTCGCGTCAACCGGAAGCATTTGCCATCAGTGTTCTCTTGACCGGCCTTCTGTTTTTGCTGTTATTGCTGTTCACACGAATGATTCGTCCGTTAACGGAACGGATCAGTAAGGGGCGGATCGAATGAGGAGACGGATTATAACAGGAGTGACAGGATTCCTGATCCTCGTTCCGTTGCTCGGATTGATTCCGTCCACCTGGACTTGGAATCCGCGGTTGTTTGAAACCTTGGCAACGACGATTTCGATGATTGTTGCCTTGACGCTGCTCAATCATTCGATCGGCTATATTACTGGAAAGGCAATTGCGTTTCGCGCGGGACGACTCATCCGCTCGATGGAACTATTGATCAGTTTACCGCTCTTTTTACCGGTTTTGTTATTGTCGTTTGGTCTTTATCTGACCTGGATCCGGTTAGGACTTGCCGATCAATTTGTCGGAGTGTTGCTGGTTTTACTGCTTCCGACGTTACCGTATACGATTCGGATCTATACGAATGCGTTTCAGGCACTGGGGGAACAGATGATGGAACAGATGGTGTTGATTGAACCGAGCCGTATAAAACGATTTGTTTTTTTGACAGGCCCGATGATGCGTTCTGCCATCCAATCCGTCACTCTGCTCGTAACGGTCATTGCCTTGAGCCAATATGCACTCGTCACCCTGATCGGAGGCGGTGTCGTTCAAATGATTGCGCTTGAAGCGTTTCCGCTGTATTCCGGAAATTCTTTGATTGCAGCGAAAGAAGCGACGATCTGGCTGCTTGTTTTACCGTTTTTGATTTATTTTGTGCAACTTATGCTGCTCGAAGCATGGGTGCGATTAGTTCGGAGGCTGTTAGATGGACGTTACGATTCAGCACGTCAATAAACGATTTGGTCAGAAACAAGTCTTGCAGGGCATTGATTTACGCATTACGTCGGGGCAATGTGTCGCTTTGGTCGGTCCGAGCGGAAGCGGAAAAACAACACTGCTGCGATTGATTGCAGGTCTTGAGAAAGTATCGGACGGAACCATCCGTTTCGGAGAGATCGATATGACACATGCCGCTCCGAATCAACGGGGTGTGACAATGTTGTTTCAACGTCCGTTACTGTTTCCTCATTTGACGGTCGCTCAAAATATCCGTCTTGGTATGGCAAAAGGTCATCATGGGGATTTGAAACAATGGTTGGAGAAAGTCGGATTAGCCGGACGGGCAGATGCTTTTGTCCATGAACTGTCCGGTGGAGAACAACAACGGGCCAGCCTTGCCCGGGCGTTGGCCAGCGGTCCGAATTTTCTGTTGCTCGACGAACCGTTCTCGAGTCTCGATTTACCACGCCGCCGCGAACTGCGGACGCTAATCCGGCGCTTGACGGTCGCCGAAGGCGTGACGACGTTACTTGTGACGCACGACCGTGAGGAAGCGATGGCGATGGCGGATTATGTCTACGTAATGGAACAAGGACAAATCATTGATCAGGGACATCCGGTTAAATTGGCGGAAAAAAGTCCGTTTTTCGGAGACGGCGTGTACCTGGACGGTGATTGGTATCCTTTATCGGAAGTGAAGTTGGTCTTAAGACCGACGAATGGATTACAGGAACATGTTACGATTACGAAAGAGCTGACGCAGTACGGTGTTCGTTTTTATGAAGTCGAACGCGAGACAGGTGAGCGTCTTGTTGTTCAAACGATAGAGACGTTCCTCGAAAACGTGACAGCTTATCTTGTGAGGAAGGAGGGGTAGCATGTTAGATACACGCGCGAGAAGAGTCGTCCAGCCCCTTTTTGAGCAGATGGCGACCTTATTAAAGAAGATGGGGCTTTCCGCCAACCAGGTCACCATCATTTCCGGCATCATCGGTGCCTCGACCGGTTTCTTTGTGTATAACGATATGACGGGAATTGCAATTTTATTATTATGGCTGTCCGGAGCACTCGATGTCGTCGATGGAACGATGGCACGCCGGGAAAAAACGACACCGATCGGGACGATTCTCGATTTAGTGCTCGACCGGATTGTGGAATTATCCGTTCTGATCGGAATTGCCTTACGTTTTCCGGAGACGCAAGTCGTCATTTTATTACTCGTCGCCTCATTCGTGATTGGTATGACGATGTTTCTTGCGATTGGAGCGGTCAGCGAAAATTATGGATTTAAGTCATTCCAGTATCAACCGGGCCTCGTCGAACGGACGGAAGGATTCCTTTTTCTGACTGCGATGTTACTGTTTCCAAGCGCCATCATCTGGATTGCGATCCTCTTTTTGATTGCTGAATTGTATACGGTCGGCGAGCGGTTTTATCAAGCTTCGAAGGTGTTGCGATGAGCGAATCAGAACAGTTGATGGTCTTTGATTCCACCGGTCAACCGCTGTATCCTGCAACCCGCAAGAAAATCCACCAAGAGGGGTTGTGGCATGAGACGTTTCATTGTTTTGTCATCAATCTTGAGGAAGGCCACGTGATCTTGCAACAACGGGCGAAACAGAAAAAAGATTTCCCGGAGCTGATTGATATTACGGCTGCCGGACATTTGCTCGCAGGTGAGACGCCGAGGGACGGAATCCGCGAACTCGAAGAAGAGATCGGTCTCGTCCGGCAGTTTGAGCAACTGTTTCCACTGGGCGTCTTCTTGGAAGAGTTGATACTCGGGGACTTAAAAGATCGTGAACGTGTCCATCTGTTCCTGACGGATGAATCGATGCCGCTCGAACGTTACGTGTTGCAAACAGAAGAAGTCAGTCGATTGATTGCCTTACCATTTTCCGAGTTTGCCCGGCTGACGGATGAGACGGCAGAAACGTTTCAGACCGCGGATCAAGAAATCATCCACCGTGATCAATTCGTACCGCATCCGTCTGCCTACTTTAGACGGGTGAATGAAGGAATTCAAGCATATCGTGTCCAGCAGACATAACGAAAGGGCTGTCAGGCATTTTTATGCGGCAGTTCTTTCGTTTTTTTACGGTAAGCTAGGCAAAAAGTAGCATAATGGGCATTTCTTTGAGATAATTAACAATATATACATTTGATGAAAGAAGGTGCAGCCAGTGGCGTTACGATTTGCATTGCTCGGACTGCTAACTCAGGGAGAAGCGACCGGATATGATTTAAGTACGACGTTCAAAAAGCAGATGACCCATTTTTGGACGGCGCATCATACACAAATTTACCGTGAATTGTTGAAAATGGAAGAAGATCAGCTTGTGACCAGTGTGTACATCGTCCAAGAAGACTTACCCGATAAAAAGGTTTATTCGATTACGGAAGAAGGTCAAACGGCACTTGTCGCCTGGTTGCGTGCGCCAAGTGAGTTCAAGCCGAAGATGAAAGATGAAAACTTGATGCGGGTGTCCTTGCTGCATCTGTTGCCGCCGGATGAAGCGATTTTGTATTTGGAAGAATCGAAGCGGCATCACCAGTTTGCCGTCGATATGATGAAGGTCTGGCGGAAAGATCATTTAGAAAACGGGGCAACGCTCGGGGAAACCTTGACGAGTGAATACGGCTTACGCATGATGCTGAATTATCTCGAGTGGTGTGACTGGGCGATGGAAGAAATAAAGAAAAGTCAGGCGAATGTCTGAACCATACGGTGATATCATCAATCCTTTGTCAAAACAGGGGATTGTTTTTTTGCGTCGTCAAAAGAGCATTTGAGACAGACGATATGGTACAGTAAATGAATTGTAACGGGATTAGAGGAGGACTACGAACGTGAGTGTATTTACGGATTATGAAGAATGGTTGGATGAAGTCACGGATGAGATGATTGAACATCAAGTCCATTACGCTGTCGCAGAGTTAAAATTAGGCGGAGAAATCGGTGACTACTATGAAGAATCCGGAGTAATTGACCGGTTTGTCACGCAACAGTTGGTCTGGTTGTCGTTTGAGGAAATGGAACAGATTTTAGATGAAGCGGGAGAGTTGAATCTTGAAATCGTAGCAGACGAAGCTGAATCAGATGTGCAACGGTCACAAGTCAAACAGATTCTGAAACAATCGATTAAACAACAGCTGGTGTTGAAGTCGCAACCGTTCGTCGCGACACGTCTCGAACAATTGCGTCAGGAACATCCGTCTGTCAAAGATCAGTTTGAAGAAGTTCGTTCAGCCTACGATCAAGTCGATCAGCTTTTGAAATCGGGTCCGGAACCGACGATTATTCCGAAACGGTGGTACCGTCGGGAACGGATTGTTCCCCGTGCCTTCACTCCGGCGGAACAAACGAGTTTAGAGCAGGAGCATCTCAAGCTTTCGCCACAGTACGAAACACAAAAACAGAAGCTTGAAGAACTGAGTCGTGAAATCGCAGCGTATGAACGGGTTTTACCGTAAAGTGAAAACAACAAAAACCCCTTTTCGGTATCTGTACCGAAAAGGGGTTTGTTGCTTGCAGGATTAAGTTAGACGATTGCGAGCTTAGCAATGACAAGCTTAGCGACGGCTTCACTTGAAGCAGGGTTTTGACCTGTAACGACATTACCATCGATGACAGCGAATTCTTTTCCGGCATCTGAAGTCAGGAAGGTTGCCCCTTCACCGCGTAATGTAGTTTCAAGCAAGAACGGAACTTTGTCTTCGAGTCCTGTTGATTTTTCTTCTTCGTCCGTGAAGCCGTTGATTTGACGACCTGATACGAACGGTTTACCGTCAATCGTGACATGCGCAAAGGCAGCAGGTCCGTGGCAGACTGACGCGACGACGCCGTCTTTTCGGACCATCGCTTCGATGGCACCGGCAACGAGCGGGTTGTTTGGGAAGTCGACGACTGCTCCGTGGCCGCCCGGGAAGTAAACAGCGTCAAATGAAGCAGGATCGACGTCTGCGAGTGGCGTCGTATCGTGCAGGGCACGGCGTGCTTCCTGGAATTTAGGCAGGATTTCTTTAACCATTGAAGCTTTATCAATCGGTACGTCGCCGCCTTTGACCGAAACGACCGTGACATCATGACCGGCTTCTTTAAACAGGTTGTATGGAGCAGCAAACTCCTCGAACCATAAACCGGTTTTGTGACCGTTCATATCGTCAGCACTTGTAGATACGATTAAAATTTTTGACATGCTAAAAACTCCTCCTCTGTAATAACGTTACAAAGAAGAAGTTTCCCTTCCGATAAAATATTCAAACCTCACCGGTGTTCTGTGTACGTATGGACCGGCAGAAGCGACAACACATGTGCGATCTGTTCAGCAGTCAAAGGTTCCCGCATCGCTTGCAGATTCGCCTGCAGTTGCGACACGCTCGATGCGCCGGGCAACACGATATCGGCTTGTTGATCAACGGCCTGCAGAGCCATTGCAGGGAGCGGATAATCCTGTAACGTCGACAGGACGTGTTCCAGCTGCTCCTTGTCATATTGTTCAAACCGGTCAACCGATTGAAGACGTGACATGCTTTCCGTCGTCAGAAGACCTTTCGCGAGCGGTCCGCGGGCGACGAGTTTGATGTTACGTTCTTGCAGCCGCGGCAATAACTCCTCGATCCGGCGGTCGAGCAGCGAATACGGTGTCATCAAATAACTGAAGTCACTGTGGTCAAGCCAATAATTGATGACGTTCGGACGGAGGGACGAAAGTCCGTATTCTTTAATCCGTCCTTCTTCCTGCAAGTCTTTCATGGCACGAATCGAGGCATCCAGATCGTCTTCCATCGTTCCGCCATGGACATAATAGAGATCGAGATACGGTGTTTCGAGACGGTTCAGACTCTCAAAACATGCTTTTTTCAGGTAGTCGTAACTCGGGTCCCACGTCCAGCCTGTCCCGGTGTCATTCATCCGGTTGCCGCCTTTTGAAGCTAAAAAGATCCGGCTACGGTCTTCCGGCGAAAATGTCTGTCCAATCAATGACTCGACTGCGCCGTTGGCATAGACATCCGCCGTATCGAAGTGAACGATTCCTTCGTCGAGCGCTGTCCGCAGAATTTCGGCTGCTTCCTCTTGACCGCGTTTTAAAATCGTCATCGTACCTAAACCTAATGTCATATCAATCCCTCATTTCTTTCGACTGGTGCTACTGTGTATCAGTTTAGCATATTTGATCCACGATGTTCCCGGGTGGATTTGTACGGAATGGGCATTGCAATGGAAAAGAAACAGACTTGCATCAAGAATCAAAAAACAGGCATACTGTGAAAGAGAAGAAATCCGATTAGAAGAGGTGTTCAGGATGGAAGAAAAAACATTAGAGCGCGAAGTTATTTATGAAGGAAAAGTATTTAACGTTGAGAAACATGTCGTCAGTCTGCCGAACGGCAATACGTCGATCCGCGAGCTGGTCTATCACAACGGTGCAGTCGCCATCATCGCGTTTGATGAAAAAGGAGATTTGTTGGTTGTCGAGCAATACCGGAAAGCGTTTGAGCAATTGTCGATTGAAATCCCGGCCGGAAAGCTGGAAAAAGGGGAAAATCCGGAAGAGTGCGCAGGGCGTGAACTGAAAGAAGAAACAGGATACACGGCAACTGAGCTGAACCACGTGTTTGATTTTTACGGAGCTCCTGGTTTTTGCAACGAACGCGTACATATTTATGAAGCAGGCGGTTTGACGGCGGGAGAACGCCAGCTGGATGCGGATGAGTTCCTGGAGAACCAGACGTTGACGCTTGAACGGGCACTTGAACTGATTGCAGACGGGACGATTGTCGATGCCAAAACGATCATGGCGATTCAGCATTGGCACATTCTTACATTAAAATCATTCTAAAGCGAATGATTTTCAGTTGATAATCATTTTAATTTGAAAAACAACGGATTATCAGCTATGATAAAACCATCAGTTTCGACCAAAGGGGGCGCTATGATGGAAAGTCGTGTTGAACGCATTAAAAAACAGCTGAGCGGTAAAGGATATAAGCTGACTCCCCAACGTGAAGCGACCGTACGGATCTTACTGGAACATGAGTCGGACCATTTAAGTGCGGAAAATGTCTTTTTATTGGTCAAAGAAAAAAACTCAGACATCGGACTTGCAACGGTCTACCGGACACTTGAATTATTAACGGAGCTTGAAGTCGTTGATAAAGTCAACTTCGGAGACGGCGTATCCCGATTTGATTTACGGCAGGAAGGTGCGAGTCACTCGCATCATCATCTCGTCTGTATCGAATGCGGATCCGTCGAGGAAATTTTGGATGATATGTTAGAAGAAGTCGAAAAAGAAATTGTCACGCGTTTCCAATTTAAAATCAAGGATCACCGTTTGACGTTCCATGGTGTATGCCGGGTATGCCAGGAGCGGCATGCACGTGAAGCACTGGAGCAATCACAAACACAAACCGTCTGACTGTCCTCATCTAAAAGAGGGCGGTTTTTCTTTTTGAAAAATATAGGTCAGACCTCTTCACAACAGTTTACACCTTTGATATGATGGGAAAGTAAGCGATTTCTTAATGATAGAGGATGAGTTCAGTGAGGCAACAACTGGAGACATTTATCGACTATTTAGTAATTGAACGGCAGATGTCAGCGAACACGGCAGCTGCTTATCGAAATGATTTAAACCAGTATTTGACGACGCTTGAACAGCAGGGGATTTCGTCTGCGGAAGAAGTCACCCGCCACCAGATCGTCCTTCATATTGAATCCTTGTTACAGGCGCAAAAATCACGGTCGACGGTTCGGCGGTCGACGAGCTCGATTCGATCGTTTCATCAGTTTTTGGTGGAACGTCAAATCGTCCGTCACGACCCGTCGCGTCATCTTGATTTACCGAAGCCGGATAAAAAACTGCCGGTGGTTTGGAGTCAAACCGATATCGTCCGACTGCTTGACTCAGTCGTCGGAAATGACCCGCTCGTCCGGCGTGATGCAGCAATGCTTGAACTGCTCTACGGAACCGGTATGCGTGTCAGTGAACTGTTACAACTGACACTGGGGGATTTGCAACTTGAACTTGGTTACCTGTCCTGTCTTGGAAAAGGTAACAAAACCCGGATTATCCCGATCAGTCAGACGGCGATTGACAGCGTCTCGATTTATCTCGAACTGGCCCGGAACAGTCTCGGCGGACGACAAACGGATTATGTGTTCCTCAACAGTCGCGGCGATCGGTTATCGCGGCAGGGGTTTTGGAAGATGATCAAACGCCGGGCGAAAGAAGCGGGGATTGAAAAAGACATCACGCCCCACGTCTTGCGTCATTCATTTGCGACCCATCTTCTCGAGAACGGAGCCGACTTACGTGTCGTCCAGGAAATGTTAGGGCATGCGGATTTATCGACGACGCAAATGTATACCCATGTCAATAAAGCCAGACTACATGATGTCTATAAGAACCATCATCCACGTGCGTGATGGTTTTAACATCAAAAGGTCTGACTTCAGACAAATAGGGTGTTTTGTCTAGTCCGTTTACGGGAAAATTCAAACGGGATTTATTTTAGTAATAAGCAATAAGCATATAGGAGGAATTTTAATATGGCTCAATCATTCAAACGTGTATTTTTAGTCGTCATGGATTCTGTAGGAATCGGAGAAGCACCGGATGCAGAACAATTCGGTGATCTTGGTGCGCATACACTGGGACATATCGCAGAACAGCGGAGTGGTCTGAATATGCCGCATCTCGCTCAGCTTGGTTTGTCGCATATCGAACCGGTTCAAGGTGTATCTGCAGATGCTGCACCGATTGCTTCTTTCGGGAAGATGGAAGAAGTCTCGGCCGGTAAAGATACGATGACAGGCCACTGGGAAATCATGGGTTTGCGGATTGATACGCCGTTCCGCGTGTTTGAGAAATTCCCGGAAGATTTGATTGGTCGCCTGGAAACATTCTCGGGACGGAAAATCATCGGGAACAAACCGGCATCTGGAACAGAAATCCTCGATGAACTCGGACAGGAACACGTCGATACCGGCGCATTAATCGTCTATACATCTGCTGACTCGGTTCTGCAAATCGCTGCACACGAAGAAGTCGTGCCGCTCGAAGAACTGTACCGGATTTGTGAATATGCACGTGATATTACCCGCGACGACCCTTACATGCTCGGCCGGATCATCGCCCGTCCGTTCCTCGGCGAGCAAGGAGCATGGGTCCGGACGTCGAACCGTCATGACTATGCGCTGAAACCGTTTGACCGGACTGTCATGAACGAACTGGAAACAGCCGGACTCGATGTCATCTCGCTCGGTAAAATTGCGGATATCTTCGATGGTGAGGGTGTGACAGACGCGATTCGGACAAAATCAAACATGGACGGTATGGATCAACTCGTGAAGCAACTCGATCGTGACTTTACAGGACTCTGCTTCCTGAACCTCGTCGATTTCGATGCGTTGTTCGGTCACCGTCGTGATCCTCAAGGATACGGTCAGGCGCTGGAAGAATTCGATGCCCGCTTGCCGGAAGTCTTTGAACGCCTGCAAGAGGATGATCTGTTGATCATCACGGCAGACCACGGAAATGATCCGGTCCATCCTGGAACCGATCATACGCGTGAATACGTCCCGCTGTTGGTCTATTCGAAAAGCGGAGCTGCGAAAGATCTCGGTATCCGTTCAACGTTTGCCGATCTCGGAGCGACGGTTGCCGATAACTTCAACGTGAAGATGCCGGCACACGGAAAGAGTTTCTTGTCAGAACTTTAATTTTAAGGGAGCGATTCAGATGACAGTCAACTGGAATGAAACACGTACGTATTTAGAAAGCAAAATGCAGGCGAAACCAGAAATCGGTTTGATTCTCGGTTCTGGACTCGGTGTCCTCGCTGACGACATCGAAAATCCGATTGCGATTCCATACAGTGATATCCCGAACTTCCCGGTCTCGACAGTGGAAGGCCATGCCGGACAACTCGTCTTCGGTACGCTGGAAGGCAAACAGGTTGTTGCGATGCAAGGACGTTTCCACTTCTATGAAGGCTACTCGATGGAGATGGTGACATTCCCGGTCCGAGTCATGAAAGCAATCGGTGTCGAAACACTGATCGTCACAAACGCAGCCGGTGCTTGTAACGAAGCATTTGAGCCGGGAGATCTGATGTTGATCACGGATCACATCAACTTCTTCGGGACAAACCCGCTGATCGGCAAAAATGTCGATGAGATGGGTCCGCGTTTCCCGGATATGTCAAAACCGTATGACGCGGAATTGCTGCGTCTTGCACAGGAAACGGCTGACGAACTCGGCATCAACGTCCGTCAAGGCGTCTACTTCGGCAATACAGGTCCGACATACGAAACACCGGCAGAAGTGAAACTTGCCCGTTTACTCGGCGGAGACGTCGTCGGGATGTCGACAGTGCCTGAAGTCATCGTGGCCCGTCACTCAGATATGCGCGTGCTCGGAATTTCGTGCGTCTCGAACATGGCAGCCGGAATTCTCGATCAACCGCTTCATCACGATGAAGTCATCGAGACGACGGAACGCGTCCGCGCTCACTTCCTGTCACTTGTCCGTGGTTCAATTAAAAAAATGTAAGCATCAAAAACTGATGAAAAATACGAACGACCCCATGAGGAGGAACTTATTATGCGTATGGTAGATTTGATTGCAACAAAACGAGACGGCGGCGAATTACAGACTGCTGATATTAAAGCAATGGTTGAAGGCTTCACGAACGGCGATATTCCAGATTATCAGATGTCAGCAATGTCGATGGCGATTTTCTATCAAGGCATGTCAGACCGTGAAATCGCGGATTTAACGATGGCGATGGTCGAGTCGGGTGACGTCATCGACTTGTCCCGTATCCACGGTAAAAAAGTCGACAAACACTCAACAGGCGGCGTCGGCGATAAAATCAGTCTGATCGTTGCACCACTCGTCGCGTCAATCGGAATTCCTGTCGCGAAAATGAGCGGACGCGGTCTTGGTCACACAGGCGGAACGATCGACAAGCTCGAAGCGTTCCCTGGATTTGATGTGGAATTGTCGGAAGAAGCATTCGTTTCTCAAGTCAACGACATCAAGATGGCCATCATCGGTCAGACAGGCAACCTGACACCTGCCGACAAAAAACTCTACGCATTACGTGATGTGACAGCAACGGTCAACTCGATTCCGTTGATTGCAAGCTCAATCATGTCGAAAAAAATCGCAGCCGGTGCTGACAGTATCGTCCTCGACGTGAAAACAGGTTCAGGCGCGTTCATGAAATCATTTGAAGACGCGAAAGCACTCGCGACAGAAATGGTGTCGATCGGTAAAAGTGTGAACCGGAAGACGATTGCCGTCATTACGGACATGGATCAGCCGCTCGGAAATGAAATCGGAAATGCGAACGAAGTCAAGGAAGCGATTGAAGTCCTGCAAGGAAAAGATGTCCGTGACTTGAAAGTCATCGCCTTGACGATTGCGTCACACATGGCAGTCCTCGGGGAGTTCTACCCGACGTTTGACGAAGCGTACGCGGATCTCGAGACACGTCTCGCGAACGGAGCAGCACTTGACGTATTCAAGAAATTCATCGCGGCACAAGGCGGCGATGCGTCACTCGTCGACGATATGACAAAAGCACTCGAAACGAAATTCGAAAAAGATTTCGTCGCATCGAAAGCAGGATACGTTTCGGAAATCATCGCGGATGAAGTCGGTGTCGCAGCCATGATCCTCGGTGCCGGTCGTGCAACGAAGACCGATGTCATCGATCACGCAGCAAGTGTTACCCTGTTCAAAAAAGTCGGCGATAAAGTCGAAGTCGGTGATGTCATCGCGACACTCCGTTCGAACAAAGAAACACTCGATCAAGCCATCGAGAAAATGGATCACGCGTATCACATCAGCGAGACAAAACCGGAAGCACGTCCGCTTGTCCACGCTGTCATTCAATAAGGTTTTTTCTTACAACCGTCTGGGTTTCTTTCCCAGTCGGTTGTTTTTTGTTATAGTGAAATGAAGAATGTAAGGGGGGAACACAGATGAAACCAGCTCAATTAAAAGTCGGCGATACGATTGCGATTGTTTCGCCGGCTTCTGCGGTCGCAGCTTATGTACCGCGTCGTCTGCAACGGGGGATTGAAACACTGGAACGGATGGATTTTAAGGTCCTTTTAATGCCGAATGCGACAGCGGTTCACAGTCATACGGCGGGTACGATCGGGGAACGGCTTCAAGACCTGCATATGGCATTCAAAAATCCGGATGTCAAAGCGATTTTTGCGACCATCGGCGGCTTCAACTCGCATCAACTGCTTGATGAACTCGATTACGATTTGATTCGAGCTAATCCGAAAATTTTTATGGGATACAGCGATATTACGGCTCTGTTGTCCGGCGTCCAGACGAAAACCGGTTTGACGACATTTGTCGGACCGGCGATTTTACCGCAATTTGGCCAACTGCATGGTCTCGATGACTATACAAAAGAATGGTTTGAAAGAACGTTGATGCAGACGGATCCGATCGGTCCAATCGAAGCGTCGGATGAATGGACGGATGAAGGTCTGCGTTGGGACGTCAATGATGACCGGAGACGAACACACGTCGCGAATGACGGCTATGTCGTTGCCCGTACAGGTGAAGGGACGGGACCAATCGTTGCCGGCAATCTCGGGACACTGTTGCTGCTTGCCGGGACACCGTACATGCCGTCGCTTGACGGGGCGGTTCTGATGCTTGAAGACGACGAAAGTGAAACGCCGGAGACGATTGACCGGTACTTTACGCAACTCCGTCATCTCGGAGCGTATGACAAGATTTCTGGGATCGTCGTCGGACGTTTTCACAGTAAAGTCGAGTTTGATCCGGAATTCCCGCTGAAGGACATTCTGTTGCGGGCGACCCGCGGTTATGACTTCCCGATTGTGCTTAATGCGGACTTCGGGCATACCGATCCGGTCTTCCCGTTACCGAACGGGATTCAGGCAGCGGTCAGTGCGGGTGAAAGTGTCGTGATTGAAATTCTCGAATCCGCAGTGAAGTGAGTAAAAAACCTGCGTTTTTTACGAAGATTTGATACACTAGGTAACGGAGCCGCGGATGCCGCGGCGAACACCACAGCTGAAAAGCGCGAAAGGTTGGTATATACATGCAAAAAACAGGATATATCTTACTGGAAGACGGTAATAAAATTGAGTTCGAATTGTTTAACGACGATGCACCGATCACAACAGAAAACTTCGAGAACCTTGCGAACTCGAACTTCTACGATGGATTGAACTTCCACCGTGTCATTCCTGGTTTCGTCTCACAAGGCGGATGCCCGATCGGAAACGGTACAGGCGGATCAGGTAAAACAATTCCGTGTGAAACATCAACATCTTACCCGCACAAGCATAAAGCCGGTTCGCTTTCAATGGCGCACGCAGGTCGTAACACAGGGTCAAGCCAATTCTTCGTCGTTCACGAGCCGCAACCGCATCTCGACGGCGTTCACACAGTCTTCGGACAAGTGACATCAGGTCTTGAACATGCGACAAAAATGAAACAAGGCGCTGGCATTA
Source organism: Exiguobacterium sp. PvP048 (assembly GCF_040549175.1). Classification (NCBI taxonomy): domain Bacteria; kingdom Bacillati; phylum Bacillota; class Bacilli; order Caryophanales; genus Exiguobacterium; species Exiguobacterium sp. PvP048. The sequence goes on from NZ_JBEPSU010000002.1 coordinate 316,308, forward strand.
AAGAAATTCGCGTTGAAGCGTAAGTGATTTCTTCCCTTCTTTGATCAAAGAAGGGAAGTTTTTTTTTCGTCCAATACGGGAATTTACAACAAGAACTGAAAAATGAAGGAGCGATTTATGATGCGGTTAGCAGGAAAAAAGATTATTCAACTCGTCAGTAACGACTTTGAGGATTTAGAACTGTGGTACCCGGTCCACCGGTTACGCGAAGAAGGGGCGACGGTCGACATTGTCGGCGAGAAAGCCGGTGAAAAATACATCGGAAAATACGGTGTTCCGATTGTGTCGGATAAAACGTTTGACGAAATCAATCCGGCCGATTACGATGCGATTCTTGTTCCGGGCGGCTGGTCACCGGATTTACTGCGCCGGTTTGACTCGGTCCTCACGATGGTCCGTCATTTTAACGAAACGAAACAGCCGATCGGTCAAATCTGTCATGCCGGATGGGTCTTGATTTCAGCCGGTGTCTTAAAAGGCATCAACGTTACAAGCACACCGGGAATCAAGGACGATATGACGAATGCCGGCGCAACGTGGCATGATGAACCCGTCGTCGTCGACGGACATATTATCTCGAGCCGCCGTCCGCCCGATTTGCCAGATTACATGCGGGAATTCATCCGCGTCCTCGAAGGATCGAAGTAATCAGACAGTCGGTAAAAGCGCATAATGTCAGAGCCCGCCTCCCTGTTTCGTGACAGGGGGGTCTCGTTTGCGAAGTAAGGGAAAGACGGTGGGATTTCAAATGGATCAAGCCGTCTTTTTACTTGATTTCACGAAAAATGAAGCAATTCGAGCCGAGAAGGTGTAGAATAAACAAGTCTCAGTTGATCATGTTCCTGAGAGTTGTTGAAACTAGGAAGGTGTAGAATCAGATGCTAGTAAAATATAAAAAGTTGAATGAACGGACCGCGATGGGGTTAATCGCTTTTTCGTGTGAAGTGAAGGATCCGAAGTATTTGCTTGAAACGGTTCAAACCTATGAACAAGATGAAAATCAACAGTTGTATCTCTATAAACAGGATGAAGATTTTATCGGCATCATCGGATTTCAATTAGTGGATGGCCACGCTGAATTGAAACATATCGCCTTGTCGCCATCGTTCCGCGGAGAACGGATGTCGTATATCTTACTGGATGCAGCCGAAAAAATGCTGCGGATGGAAATTACGGGTGCAACGGACGAAACGAGTCGACTTGTTGAAAAGTGGAAAAATCAATAAAAACCGGTCCATGTAAGTTACGGACCGGTTTTTCATTTTTTTTGGCGTGCCCCAAGAGCCGTCTGTCGTGCCGTGATGACATCCTGACGGTCGCGCAACAGATGTTTATGCCGCAAGAACGATAAATCCTGCACCGGTTCAATCGGCAGACTGCTGACCCGTTGTTCGAGATCATCTGCGAGCGGCAACGGAATATGCATATAGTCCGGCTGCATGAACAGCGGTTGTAAAGCGAGCAGGCGTGGGATATCGATTCCTTGACCGGCGAGTGATCCGGCATGGCGTTCGAGTTTTCGGAAAGCTTTCGGATAGGTCCGCATCGCCCCGGATACATTTCCCCGGCGATGATGGTAGCGGGCAACGGCGAGCTGAATCAATGCGACGAGGGATTCATCTTGTCGTTGACCGGCCTGCCACAGTTCTTCGAGTACTTCGTGGCATTCGAAATAGTCTTGTTGGACATTGAATTCAAATGCAAATTGTTCAATCGGATGCATGGATTGATCTCCTTTCCTTTTAATATAGCATAGTCGAAATCAGGTGATGTGTGGTATACTAAGGCGCAAAAAACGTTGATGGGCAGGGAGAATCATGGAATCATACAGTGTAAAGATGGATGCGTTTGAAGGCCCGTTGGATTTGTTGTTGCATTTGATTGGTAAGCTGGAGATTGATTTGTATGACATTTCCGTTTCGATCGTGACGGATCAGTATGTGTCCTATATCCGGGCCATGCAACATCTCGAACTTGATGTGGCGAGTGAATATCTGGTCATGGCAGCGACGCTCCTGCAATTAAAAAGTAAACAACTGTTACCTGTCGAACAGACGGATTTCGAAGACGTTCCGGATTTTGAAGAGGATCCGACACGTGAAGGGTTGATTCAGCAACTGATTGAATATAAAGCATACAAAGAAGCGGCGCTTGTTTTAAAAGAAAAGGAAGAAGCACGGCTGGAACTGTTTTCAAAACAGCCGGAAGACTTGATGACGTATCTCGATCCGGACAATCAAGATTTTAGCGGGAACTTGTCTTTTAGCGATTTGTTGCGTGCCTATGAGAAAATGCGTCAACGCGTCGCCTGGAAAGTACGGCGTTCGAAAACCGTTAAACGGGAAGAACGGACGCTTGAACAACAGATGATTCATGTTTCGGAATATGTTTTTGCCAATGAAGGGACGACATTTTTTGGTTTCTTCACGGAACAACCGACCGTCGAAGAATTGGTCGTTAGTTTCCTGGCTGTACTTGAACTTGTCAAACAACGTGTCGTCGCCTGTGAGCAAATGAGCGACGATATCCTGTTGCGTGCCTTAGTGAAGGAGGAGAATCAGATTGGCGTATGAGCGAATCATTGAAAGTTTATTATTCGTCGTCGGAGACGATGGAATCGATCCGCGTGGTCTGAGTCAAGTTCTTGAAATCAGTGAGGCAGCGGCCCGGGAACAGTTACATGCACTCCAGACGACATTTGAAGCGGAGGAACGGGTGTTGCAAATCGTCGAATCCGGTGGTGTGTTCAAAATGGTCACCCGCAAAGAGATGTCGCCGTATGTGCAGGCATATGCTGGATCGCTGGCAGAAGACAGCCTGTCACGCGCAGCGATGGAAACACTCGTCATCATCGCCTATAAACAGCCGGTTACCCGGGCGGACATCGAAGTCATTCGCGGTGTCAAGACGGAGCGTGTCATCCACACGTTAAGTGCAAAAGGATTAATTGATGAAGCCGGACGCGCGAAAGGCGTCGGGCGTGCTAAATTGTATAAAACGACGGATCATTTTTTGGATCACTTCGGACTGAACAGTATCGAAGAGTTGCCGCCGCTCGAGTTTGAAGAAACACTCGAAGCGGATGGGGATTTGTTTTTCCGGAATGAACCGTCATTAGAGGAGAGAATAAATTAATGGAACGTCTACAAAAAATTATTGCCCAAGCCGGTGTCGCATCGCGACGCAAGGCAGAAGAACTGATCACAGAAGGACGCGTCAAAGTCAACGGGAAAGTCATCACGGAACTTGGGACAAAAGTCGGCGGACGTGCGGAAGTTGAAGTCGACGGCGTCAAACTCGAACGGGAAGAACACGTCTACTACATGCTGTATAAACCAACAGGTGTCGTTTCGACGGTGGAAGATGACAAAGGCCGTAAAACGGTCGTTGATCTCGTCCCACCGGGTCACCGTGTATTCCCGGTCGGCCGTCTCGATTACAACACAAGCGGTTTGCTGCTCCTGACGAACGACGGTGAGTTTTCGAATCTCTTGCTTCACCCGAAATACAAAGTACCGAAACGTTATATCGTCAAAATCAAAGGCGTGCCGGATTACTATCATGTCAAAGGTCTCGAAAAAGGTGTTGTCTTACCGGACGGATTCAAAACCGGTAAAGCACGCGTCGAGATGCGTGATATCGATAAGAAAAAGAATACGGCAATTTTAGAAATGGTCATCTATGAAGGCCATAACCGCCAAGTCCGACAAATGGTCGAAACACTCGGCGCAGAGGTCATCAAGTTGAAGCGGGAACAGTTTGGTTTCCTGACGCTTGCTGGATTAACATCAGGCGACTGGCGTGAACTTTCGAAAAAAGAAGTCAATCAATTGCGTGAGCTGGCGGATCCGGTAGCTGCCCCTACGAAAAGACGTAAGAACACAAAAAAACGTTAATTTGTAAAGCGAGAAGCTCAGCCTGCGGGTTGAGTTTTCTTTGTTTGTGACAAAACGATTAACGTATTTCACATTCTGTCAACAATTAAGCGATTTCAAGTACAATATGGTTGGAGGCGGTGCAACATGAAAAAAACGAATCAGAACCCGGATGAGCGGCTAGCAGCCGCGAAGCAAAAGAAGAAAAAACGTTCATTTTGGCGGTTAATGATCATGACGATGGTATTATTCGCCGGTGCGGTCGTCATCATGCAGTTTGTCGATCAGGCGACACGCGATAAGGACGGTCGAGTCCTGGCCGGAGATGATGCGCCGGAATTTGCACTTGTTGATTTGTATGGAGAAAAACAACATACGATGGACGAGTACAAAGGCAAAGGGCTTTTACTCAATTTTTGGGGTACATTCTGTGAACCGTGTAAAAAAGAAATGCCGTTGATCAACGACAACTACAAGATGATGCAAAAAGAAGGTGTTAATTTTGCAGCCGTCAACGTCGGTGAGACGCCGGTCCGCGTATCGAGTTTCATCAAGGAAATCGGGGGAACCGATTATCCGGTCTTGATGGACACGAACAGTGCCGTTGAGAAAGCATACGGAATCTACAACCTGCCGGTGACATTCATCATCAACAAAGAAGGTAAGGTCGTTGAAAAGTATGAAGGTGAGATTGACCAGGCGAAGTTAGAAGAAATGATTAAAAAAGCAAACGAGTAACGCATCGAGGGGGAATTTATGATGCAGCAGGAGTATAAGCAACTGGATATGCGTTATGAGGAAGCCGAGCTTCGTTCAAAACGAAAAAATCAATCGTGGATCGACCGGACATGGACGTTCTTTTCATCCGTCAAAGTCGGCTTATGGCTGATCGGCTTAATCATCATCGCAAGCGGCGTCGGAACCATCTTCCCGCAGGAAATGTACATTCCGCAAGCAGTTCCGCCGGAAGAGTTTTACGGGAAGGAATATGGAACGGCCGGTGAAATTTATTATACCCTCGGTTTCCATAATTTATTTGAATCCTGGTGGTATATCGGCTTAATCACATTATTACTGTTATCCATCATCATCGTATCGATCGACCGTTTCTTCCCGCTGTATCGCGCGCTGAAGAAACAACCGGTCATCCAGTCCGACCGTTTTATGGGCGGTCAGCGATTTGGCGCTGAAGCGACTGGGACGGTTAAACAGATTGATGCCATTGAACCGTTGCTGAAGAAAAAAGGGTATAAGATCCGCCGACAAGACGGCGCACTGCTTGCGGAGAAACAACGTTTCGGCCGCTGGGGTCCATACATCAATCATATCGGGCTTGTCTTGTTCTTTGGTGGAGCGATGCTACGGATTGTTCCCGGGATGCACGAAGACGAGCTGATGTGGATTCGTGAAGGCGAAACGTTGCCGGTCGAAGCGACGGACAACAAGTATTATCTCGAAAACAACTCGTTTAACATTGAGTTTTACGATCCGGCAAAAGAGCCTGAGAAATTCAGAGAAGCGTTGAAACGCGCCGGCGGAAGTGTTCCGAAAAACTATGATACCCAGATGACGTTGTATAAAAAAACCGGAATGACGGAAGACTTCAAACCGAAACTTGAAAAAGTTAAATCCGGTGAGACCGCCGTCAACCAGCCGTTCGAGTTCGGAAACTATCAAGTTTTCCAGGAACAATATGCAGCGGATCCGGAGTTCAAGACGATGTCCTTTAATATCGAGAATCAAAAAACAGGCAAAGTCGTCGATACGATTAAAGTCGACTTGCGTAACCCGCAGGAAACTTACAAATTAAAGAACGGGTATGATGTCGAACTAAAAGACTTCCTGCCGGACTTTGTCGTTAAAGACGGAAAACCGACGACGAACTCGTCGCGTCCGGTCAATCCGGCATTTGTCTTTACGATCAAATCACCGGAACATCCGAAAGGTGAGCGCAGTCTGATCGGGATTAAACTGAATGTCGGCGGCGATGAGAACCAATACAAGATGGGCTTCGCCGGTACAGAACTGTCGAACATTTCCGGCGTCCGGATCAAAAAAGATTTGACGCTTCCATTCCTGTTTGCCGGCGGTATGATCTTCATGATCGGGCTGTTACTCGGTATGTACTGGCCGCACCGCAGACTTTGGTTAAAAGAACGGAACGGGCAGATTAACATTGCCGGATTTACGAATAAAAATGCACTTGGACTTCAAAAAGAAGTCAATCTCGCCTTGACTGAAGTGGGACTTCCGCAACTGGAAGACCGCCAGAAGTTGCGGGAAGAGGGGGAAATGAAATGAACCTGCTTAGTTTAAGCGGTAATTTACTGCTGACGTCTTTTATCTTATATCTGATCAGTACCGGGTTCTTTGCCGTCGCAACAAGCGGTAAAAAGGGACCAAGCCGTTCAGGGAAAATTGCCTTTTCACTCGCCATCGTCGGATTTGCAGCGCAACTCGGCTACTTCTTCACACGCTGGGCTGGTGCCGGGCACGTACCGGTGTCGAATTTATATGAGTACACGACATTCTTTGGAATGATGATGGTACTTGGCTTCCTGATCGTTTATGGTATTTACCGCAACAACGTCCTCGGACTTGTGGCGATGCCGGTTGCCTTGCTTGTCATCGCCTATGCGTCGATGTTCCCGGACGAAGTCCAACCGTTGATTCCGGCACTTCAAAGTGTCTGGTTGAAAATCCACGTGACGACGGCAGCGCTCGGAGAAGGAATCCTTGCGGTCAGCTTTGCGACCGGACTGTTGTACCTGATCCATGCGACCGACTTCAACAAAGAATCGAAAACACGGACGTGGCTTGAAGTCGTCATGTTCTCACTCGTCTGTGTCGTCGGTTATATCCTGGTCGGATTGTTGTTCAACGGACTCGGAACGAACTCGACGATTGAATACGTCGCGAAAAACGGAGCGACGATGCAACATGAGTATACGATGCCGGTTCTGACCGGTCCTGAAAACGGAAAAATCATTTCCGGCTCAGGTGCTGTCATTGAATTACCCAACTTCCTTAATGCCAACAAAGTCAATACGGTCTTATGGTCGTTGATCGGTGGATTGGTTCTGTACATTCTGCTCCGCTTCGTCATTCTCCGGAAACGGTTGGCTGAAAGCCTCAAACCGATTGCCCGTAAAATTGATCTTGAGACGGCGGATGAAATCAGCTACCGTGCGATTGCAATTGGGTTGCCGGTCTTCATTCTCGGTGGATTGATCTTCGCGATGATCTGGGCACAGATGGCCTGGAGCCGTTACTGGGGTTGGGACCCGAAAGAAGTATGGGCTTTGATCACGATGCTGTTTTACGTTTTCTATCTCCACATGCGGATTCAGCGCGGCTGGATCGGTAAAAAATCAGCGTGGTTATGTGTCGGCGGATTTGCCGTCATCATGTTCAACCTCGTCTTCGTCAACTTGGTCGTTGCCGGACTTCACTCTTACGCGTAAGCAACGAAACCGAATAGTAGAATAATCATTTAAGGATGGACGACGGAAGATGAATTCCGTTGTCCATCCTTTTTTCAGCAGACGCGACCGATTTCCGCGGTCAGAGACGCTATTTCTTTTGTTTCATAGTATACTAGGAGAGTAGTAGGATAGAGTCAGACAGATTAGTTCATGGGAGGAATCAACTGATGTCAGAAGAAGCGCGTATTTTAGTCGTCGATGATGAAGAACGGATTCGGCGTTTATTAAAAATGTATCTCGAACGTGAGAACTTTACGATTGAAGAAGCCGACAACGGAGAGACGGCTCTCGAGATGGCACTTGAAACAGAATATGATGTGATTCTACTTGATTTGATGATGCCGAAGCTTGATGGCATGCAGGTCTGTGAAGAACTGCGTAAAACGAAAGCGACACCGATCGTCATGCTGACGGCAAAAGGGGAAGAGACGAACCGGGTCCACGGTTTTGAAATGGGCGCGGACGATTATATCGTCAAACCGTTCAGTCCGCGGGAAGTCGTGCTCCGCGTCAAAGCCATTCTGCGACGGGCAAGTGCTACGAAATTTCTGCACACGGATGCGAAAACAAAAGATGTCATCGTCTTCCCGCACTTGACGATCGACAATGATGCCCACCGCGTCACGGTTGAATCGCAGGAAGTCAATCTGACACCAAAAGAGTATGAATTGCTGTATTTCCTTGCCAAGCAGACAGATAAAGTCTTTTCGCGGGAACAGTTATTAAAAGAAGTCTGGAACTATGAATTTTTCGGCGATTTACGGACGGTCGATACGCATGTCAAGCGACTGCGTGAAAAACTGAACCGTCTGTCTCCGAATGCTGCCCAAATGATCACGACGGTTTGGGGTGTCGGATACAAGTTCGAGAATAATCCCGCCTGACGATGAAATGGTTACAGAGCGTCGTCATTAAATTGTGGGGGACGATTTTATTACTCGTTTCCGTCGTCTTGATTGCCTTGACGATTTTATTACTCGAATTTTTCAATTCGTTTCATATCGAACAGGAACGCGGTCATCTTGCGAAACTCGGTCAGCAGGTCGAAACCGTCTTTCAAGCCCACAGCGGACTGGAAGAAGGATCGGCGACCGCGATCGAGATTACCGATATTTACGGCGCGACCTTGATTGCGACGTCGAAGGACAATACGGTCGAGACGAATATCTCGGAAGCAAAAGCCAAGCGGATCATCAAGGAGCTCGAACGTCAAAACTGGAAAGCCGTTGACGGCGAAGAAGGGGAAACGGCGATTGGGAACTATGAAACGTTTAACGGGAAAGCGGCACTTGCTTACCGTGCTCCGTTCATTACGGAAAGCGGTAGCGGGACGATGTATTTGATTGAACAATTGACGAACATCGAACAGGCGAATGAAGGGGCACGACAAATCATTCAGCTGTGTGTGTTGCTCGCGATCATCGGAACGACCGTTTTTGCATTCTTCCTGTCGACCCGTATTACGGCACCGCTCCGGACGATTCGCCAGGCGGTCGTCGAAGCGGGGGAAGGAAAGTTTGATCAAAGCCTGACCCAGCGTTCGCGCGATGAAATTGGTGATTTGGCGCTGGCATTTAACGAAATGAGCAGTCAACTCAATCAGTATGTCACGGATCTTGATAAGGAACGTCATTTGCTGTCGTCCATCCTAAGATGTATGGCGGACGGTGTCTTGACCTTCTCGGAATCAGGGGAGTTACTGGCGACCAATCCGCCGGCGGAAGCGTTCCTTGCGGGTGGTCCAGTTCCGGACGAGTTGATTGAATTATTCCAGACGGTCATGCGTAAAGAAAAAGAAATGACGGTTTCCTTTGAACGGGAAGGCCGCTTTTACATTATCATCGTCAGTCCGCTACTTGAGCAGGAAGAACAAATCGGAGCCGTTGCTGTCCTGCGCGATATGACGGAAGCCCAGCAACTGGAGAAGATGCGGGCTGACTTCGTCGCAAACGTTAGTCATGAACTGCGGACGCCGCTCGTCATGCTGCAAGGTTATTCGGAAGCGATCGTCGACGGCATGACGGAAAGTGACGAGGCGACAAAAGAGTTTGCGTCAATCATTTATGACGAGTCGCAACGCCTATCCCGTCTTGTCAACGATTTACTGGATCTGGCACGGATGGAAGCCGGGTATCAGGAAAAGCGGATTGAACTGATCGATGCCGTTCCGTTCGCTAAACGGATGGTCAAGAAGTTTAAGCAGATGGGGCTTGAAAAGCGGGTTTCGTTTGAAGTAACCGGTCCCGACGTTCAGTTTGAAGCTGATCCAGATCAAATGGATCAGGTGATGACGAACCTGCTTGGAAATGCGTTGCGGTATACAGAAGATGGGAAAATCAAGATTGAAATCACGGAAGATAGGGAAACTATATCTTTATCTGTAATTGATTCAGGGGACGGTATTCCGGAAGAAGATGTCCCGTTCGTCTTTGACCGTTTTTACAAGGCGGACAAGGCCCGGACACGCGGTAAGACGGGAACCGGAATCGGTCTTGCGATTGTCGCAAACGTCGTTCGGTCGCATGATGGGGAAGTTCAGGTCGAAAGTGAGCTGGGCAAAGGATCCGTTTTCCGAATTCAATTACCAAAAAAACAAAGGAAGCGAACTTTATGATTCGCTTCCTTTCGCTATAGGAGTGAGTCGATTGAAAATCTATACTAAATCAGGTGATGAGGGAGACACGTCGCTCGTCGGGGGACGCGTCAAAAAAAATGATGTCCGGATTACGCTGATGGGGGAGCTTGACGAACTGAACAGTTTTGTCGGACTGGCCCGCACAAAAGCGACATCCATCGAGGTTAAGGAACAATTGACGGTCATTCAGCACGTTTTGTTCGATTGCGGGAGTGACTTGATGTATGTTGAACCGAAAGCATCCCGTCTGAGCCTAACGGCGACGGAAGATTTGGAAAGTTGGATTGACAGTCTGACGGAACTGTCTCCGCCGCTCGATAAATTCATCTTACCGGGTGGCACGGAAGCCGCAGCCTGCCTGCACGTGGCGCGGACGGTCTGCCGGCGTGTCGAACGGGCGATGATTGATGTCGAACAGGCACATCATTTGTTACCATTCATCAACCGTCTAAGTGATTTCTTCTTTACGGCGGCCCGTTACGAAAATGCGGTCAATGAAAAAGCGGATATCGAATATTTACGCAGTGCCCATGTGTTTAAACGAAAGGATGAAGAAGCATGAGTCAGTCATTTCAAACGTGGAACAAACAAGGAACGACTTTTCATCTCGTTCCGACCGATAAATTCAAGACGACGACGGTCCTCGTGACGTTTTCAGCACCACTCGAAGAAAAAACGCTGACGAGCCGTGCTCTGTTACCGTATATCATGGAGAAGTCGACAGCGGTCTATCCGTCGATGAAAGCGTTGCGTGAACCGCTTGAAACCTTATATGATGCAGGTCTGTACGCCGATGCCTCGAAATTCGGGGAAGAACACGTCATCTCGTTCCAGTTGGATGTCGTCCGCGGGGATCTAGTACGTCATGAGACGTTGCTCGAGGAAGCGCTCGATTTACTGGAACAGATGATTTTTTATCCGGATTTGACAGAGGGCGGATTCCGGGAACAATTCGTCAAACAAGAAAAACGGTTGCATGCGTTGCGGATCAGTTCGTTATACGATGATAAAATGCGTTTTGCCCAGCAAGGGTTGCTCGAACTGATGGCACCGGGAGAAGCGGTATCGTTATCCTCACTCGGTACACTCGAAGCACTCGAACAAATCACACCGGTTTCCTTACGTGATACATATCGTTCGATGGTCGAACAGGACCGGATCGATGTCTTTGTCGTCGGTCATGTCACGCAAGATGAGATGGAAGATGCCTTGTCGTTCTTACCTTCCCATGATGAAAAAGCCAGTCACTATATTCCGGCCCAAAAACAGGTCGCGGGCGTCAAACGTTCGTCCGAGACGCAACCGATCAAACAAGGTAAATTGCATTTAGGTTACCGGGTCAGTGTCGATCCGACGTCCGTCGATTCGATTCGGCTGCAAATCGTCAACGGTCTGTTCGGCGGATTCCCGCATTCGAAACTGTTCATGAATGTCCGTGAGAAAGAAAGTCTCGCCTATTATGCAGCATCACGGTATGCGGCTCTGAACAGTGCGCTTTACGTTTATGCCGGGGTTGAAACGAAACAGGCGGAACGTGCCGAGACGATTATCGGCGAACAATTAAGGGATCTTAAAGCCGGACAGTTCACGGATGAGGAATTAACGCAGACGAAAGCGATGCTCATCAATGCCCGCCGGCAAATCCTTGATCAGCCGGGACAATTGATCGGTTGGTTAAATGGATCGAAGATGCGCGGATTGACGCTTGAGGATGAGATTCACATCATCGAGACGGCAACACGCGAGGATGTCGTCCGCTTAGCAGCAACTATTGAACTCGAGGCAGTTTATCTATTGCGAGGTGAAGAATAATGGAACAGTTGACGTATCACGATACAGACGAAACCGTATTTTTTGAACAGCTCGATAACGGGCTTGCGGTGTATTTGCTTCAGAAAAAAGGGTACGAAAAAACATATGCGACTTTTACGACGCGTTACGGGTCAATCGATAACCGTTTTAAAAAGGACGACCAATGGGTCAATGTCCCGGACGGTATCGCCCATTTCCTCGAGCACAAGATGTTTGAGTCGGAGAAAGGGGACGTCTTCCAAGAGTTCGGGCGCCTCGGTGCCTCGGCAAATGCGTTCACATCGTTCTCTCGGACCGCTTATTTGTTCTCTGCGACTTCGTTGATTGAACAAAATCTGGAGACGCTGATTGACTTCGTCCAGGATCCGTATTTCACGGAAGAGAGTGTCGAAAAAGAAAAAGGCATCATCACACAGGAAATCCAGATGTATCAGGATAATCCGGGATGGCGTTTATTCTTCGGTTTGATCGAATCGATGTATGCGAAACATCCGGTCCGGATTGATATTGCCGGTACCCCGGAATCGATTGATCAAATTACGGCGGACGACCTGTATACGTGTTACCGGACGTTCTATCATCCGTCGAACATGGTCTTGTTCGTCGTCGGGAATATCGACCCGGCCGAGACGCTAGCTTTGATCAAAGCGAACCAAGCGAAAAAAGATTATACGGATCGTCCGGCCATCGAACGTGATTACGGAACGGAACCGAAAGAAGTCGCAAAAAAACGGGTTGAACTCGAACTCGACGTCAAGACACCCAAAGTCCTGATCGGTTATAAAGACAGTTCCCTCGGCGGACAGGAACAGCTGCGCCGCGAGCTGACAAGTGAACTCTTGTTGCATCTGTTATTCGACCAAACCTCTTCCACGTATCTCGAACTGTATGAAGACGGTTTGGTTGACGATACGTTCAGCTTCGATTATTCAAGCGAGGAAGAATTTGCGTTCGCGACGTTCGGAATGGAAACGGAAGATCCGGACCGCTTTATCGCGGCCTACGAAAAATTATTAGCGGTCCGGCCCGAGTTCGAGGAAACGGAAGTCGTCCGCAAACGCAACATGATGCAAGGAAAATTCCTGCGGTCGCTGAACTCGCCGGAATTCATCGCCAATCAATTCTCACGCCACGCTCTTGCCGGGACGAATCTGTTTACGTTACCGACATTGATTGCCTCGATCACCAAAGAAGAAATCGAAGCCCGGTTCGATGAATTGTTTGCGCTTGAAAATCGTGCGATTTCAATCGTTAAACCGTACGCTTGACCGATGCGGATTTTAATTACGGGAGCCAGCGGAGCAATCGGCTGGGCAACGGTCTTACGATTGGCGGCTGAAGGACACGATTTGATCCTTCACACCCACCGGAAACAGCATGAGCTCGAACAGATGATACGACAGTTGCCTGTGACGACGGAGATCGTCACAGGCGATCTGTCTGACCGGGAGAACTTGACAGCATTTTGTGACGGCTTACCGTCTGTAGAAGGATTTGTTCATATCGCCGGGACCAGCTTCAGCGGACTGCTCGTCGATCAATCCCGTTCCTCGGTGGAATCGATGATGACATTGCATGTCGAATCGTTGATCCGGATTGCCCAGACCTTAACAAGCCGAAAAGCTTTTTCAGCATCACTTTCGATCGTCGTCGTCAGCAGTGTGTTAGGTGAATTTGGTGCGGCCGGTGAAGTCGTCTATTCGACCTGCAAGGCAGCACAGCTCGGGTTCGTCAAGTCATTCAGCAAAGAGCTCGGTGCGATGAACGGACGGGTGAATGCAGTAACGCCGGGCTGGATCGAAACCCCGATGAATGCCGTCTTTTCGGCGGAAGACCGGGACTTGGCATTGGCTGAAATTCCGGTCGGTCGTTTTGGACGGGTTGACGAGGTCGCATCCGCCATCACCTATTTAATGGGACAGGATGCAACGTATATGAACGGTGCCGTTCTTAAAATTGACGGCGGCTGGATGTAGTCCGATGAAATTTGCTTAGGGGAATGCTTTTCATTTTTCAAAAAATCATTTAACATGAGGGATGGATAATCGATTTGAAGAGGAGGCTGGGCGCGTGAGTGAATTCGAACAGTGGTATCTGGAGTACGAACTGAACGTCAACCGTCCCGGGATTTTAGGGGACATCGCGTCACTCATGGGGATGCTACATATTTCGATTGTCACGATTAACGGTGTCGATCACCAGCGTCGGGGCATGTTGCTTCAAACGAAGCAACCGGATCAAATCCCGCGGCTTGCCGCCATCTTAAAGACGATGACGACTATCGATGTGATTAAGCTTCGTAAACCGAAGCTTCGTGACCGGATCGCCATCCGACACGGTCGTTATATCGACCACAGCAGCGGTGAGATCAAGACGTTTCGTTTTGTCCGCGAGGATTTAGGGATTCTCGTCGATTTCATGGCTGAACTCTGTAAACAAGACGGACACCTGTTGATTGGTGTTCGCGGCATGCCGCGTGTCGGGAAAACCGAATCCATCGTAGCGGCGAGTGTAAGTGCCAATAAAAAATGGTTATTTCTTTCATCGACGTTAATCAAACAAACCGTCCGGACTTCATTGTTCGATGATGAACGGACAGGCGATTATGTTTATATCATCGATGCGCTCGTCTCACAGCGCCATTTCGACGAACGGCATTGGCAGATTTTACGTGAAGTCATGCGACTTCCGGCTACGAAAATCGTCGAACACCCAGATGCTTTTGTTAAATCGAGCGAATACACGTGGGATGATTTTGATTACATCATTGAATTACGCAACTCGACAGAAGAAATCATTGTCACCGAACCACCTCGTGCCCATGGCGGGAACGACTGGTTCAATTTCGAATAAGTATTGAAAATGGAAGGTGTGTTACCGATGACTGAGCTCGGAACCTACTTAAAGGAGCAGCGGGAAACGTTAGGCATCTCGCTCGAACAAATTCAAAGCACGACAAAAATTCAAAAACGTTATATTCTCGCCATTGAAGAAGGCGATTACAAACAATTACCGGGCGCATTTTACGCCCGTGCCTTCATTAAGACGTATGCAGAAGCACTTGGTCTTGATGTCGACGAAGTATTTGCGACCTACAAACGTGACCTCCCGGAACCGGAAGCACAACCTGTTGTTGAGCTGTCTCGCCGGGCCACGTATTCCAAATCAACGGCACCGAAGAAAAGTGTCGCCAAACGCTGGATTCCGAATATCATCATCATTGCCTTGATTTTTGCAATCGGGGTTGCCTTGTATTACGGATTCCAGGCATTCCAGGACGGTGACGGAACAAAAACGGCGACGCCGAAACAAAGTGAGGTCACGATTGACGAAGGTGACGCACCAAGTGAGGAAGCCGATGCACCGGCAGCAGAAGAGCCGAAAGAAGAACCGGCGAAAAAAGAAGAACCTGTTAAAAAAGAAACGAAGAAACCATTGGCTGTCAAAACGACAGTCGGCCAAGACATCACCTATGAAGTACCGGCAGATGGTACAATGAGTGTATCCATCCGGATCAAAAAAGATGCTTCGCCGTCACCGTTTGTTGGTGTACGGGACACGTCTTTAGAAGGACAAGCACTCGCGCCTGACCATATCAATGCGTCAGACCCAAATCCAATCGTCGTCAAAAATGCCAAAACGGACGTGATTCGGATTCGGATCGGTTCCATCAAAGGAATCGACCGGATTCTCGTTAACAATCAGGAGCTTAAGCTTAACCGCTCCCTCCTCGTTCAAAATATTTACCTGAAGAAAGTAGCCACGCCATAAGGCGTGTCTTCTTCATGTCAGCCCTGCTGGCATACATAACCCGAAAAGGAGGGATACGAGAATGAACTTGCCCAATCAATTGACGGTCTTACGCGTGTTACTAATTCCCGTGTTCGTTGCCGTCTTAGCCATCAATCCAGACTGGGGACAGTGGGATGTCTTAGGAGCGGTACTGCCGGTTTCCCACTTCGTCGCCGCGATGATCTTTTCCGTCGCCGCCATCACCGATTGGCTCGACGGGTATATTGCCCGGAAAAACAAACTGGTCACGAACTTCGGTAAATTCATGGATCCACTCGCCGACAAGATGCTTGTCGCTGCAGCACTCGTCTATTTAGTCGAACTTGACTTCGTCGCCGCTTGGGTCGTCGTCATCATCTTATGCCGTGAATTCGCCGTGACAGGTCTCCGTCTCGTCGCTTCAGACGAGGGGATTGTCCTGGCCGCCGGAAATTCCGGCAAAGCGAAGACCTGGGTCCAGTTGACATCCATCATCGCCTTTTTACTGCATGATATCGGATTTGCCTTACTGAACATTCCTTTTGCGGAAATCACGATGTGGTTGGCGTTGGTCTTAACAATTTATTCAGGAGTCGAGTATTTCTCAAAAAATATCAAGTTAATTACGAAATCCATGTAAATTGGATCAAACAAGACTGTTCGTCAACCCGAACAGTCTTTTCGTATAGTCAAGAAAGCGGGGATGTAAAATGAAAGCAGAAATCGTTGCTGTCGGAAGTGAATTATTGTTAGGGGAAATTGCCAACACGAATGCCCAGTATTTATCAGAGTGGCTTGCGACATGTGGTATTGACGTGCATTATCATACGGTCGTCGGAGATAACCGGGAACGGATGGTCGAAGTTGTTACGCGGGCTCAGGAGCGGGCGGAACTGATTGTCATTACCGGAGGACTTGGACCGACGGAAGATGACTTGACGAAAGAGGTCGTAGCGGAACTGCTCGGCCGGACGCTTCATGTGGATCAGCCGGCTTACGACCGGATTGAGGCATTTTTAAAAACACGGGGACGTACAATGACGGAGAATGAAAGAAAACAGGCCCTTGTCATCGATCAAGCCGATGTGCTGACGAATCAGGCCGGGCTTGCACCCGGCATGTCCGTTCAGACACCGGATCATCAATACATCCTGTTACCGGGTGTCCCCCGGGAAATGAAGCGGATTATTGCCGACCATTTCGATCACTTGTTAGGCAAGGAAACGATTAAATCAAGAACATTACGTTTCTTCGGCATTGGAGAGTCGGCATTAAACGACCGGTTGGCGGATCTCATCCGGACAGCCCGCAATCCTTCCGTCGCCCCGTACGCCGAATTGGCGGAAGTCCGTCTTCGTCTGACGGCGAAGGCGCTTGACGAACAAGTCGCCCTCGACATGCTCGATGCGCTGGAACAACAAGTCCTTGCCGAAGTCGGCAGCCATTTTTACGGTTATGGCGAAACAAGTTTACCCGAAGTCGTCCTCGACCGGTGCCGGGAAGCCGGTTTGACGTTGTCAGCAGCGGAGTCGTTGACCGGAGGCGCCTTTGCAAGCGGTCTGACCGACATTCAAGGCGCGAGTGCCGTCTTCCGCGGCAGTGCCGTCGTCTACGCAGATGCGGCAAAAGTGAACGTCCTCGGAGTACCGCAGACATTGCTTGACGAACAGACTGCCGTCAGCCGGGACGTTGCCGTTGCGATGGCGGAAGGAGCACGCAAACTCTATCAGACGGATCTTGCCATCGCCCTGACCGGTGAAGCTGGTCCCACGAGTA
This sequence comes from Exiguobacterium sp. PvP048, assembly GCF_040549175.1. NCBI lineage: Bacteria > Bacillati > Bacillota > Bacilli > Caryophanales > Exiguobacterium > Exiguobacterium sp. PvP048. The sequence continues at coordinate 333,662 of NZ_JBEPSU010000002.1, forward strand.
ACAGTGGTCAAGCGGTCGGAACGGTCTACTGTGCGTTAGCACATTCAGGCGGTACGGAAGTACTTGAACTGACGTATCCGGCCTTCGACCGTGGTATGATTAGATTGCGTTCCGTCAAGGATGCTTACTTCATGCTCCTTCAAAATATCAGCCCGGCGGACGAAATGAACAAAAAATGATTTCTTTCAACTATGCGAATAAATGTTCGTAAAATGCTTGTTATTCGGTCTCAAAAGAAGTACAATAATCTCAGTAAGATAAATAAAAGGAGGCCTGCTACGTGAGTGATCGTAAAGCAGCACTTGAAATGGCATTGCGTCAGATTGAGAAACAATTTGGTAAAGGTTCAATCATGAAACTAGGTGAAAGTGCAGATCAGAGAGTATCCGTAATCTCTTCTGGATCAATCACATTAGATATAGCACTCGGTGCAGGTGGATATCCACGTGGACGGGTAATCGAAGTCTATGGTCCGGAATCTTCCGGTAAAACGACAGTTTCGCTTCATGCGATTGCTGAAGTCCAAAAACAAGGCGGACAGGCGGCATTCATCGATGCCGAGCACGCACTTGATCCGGCTTATGCCAGCAAACTCGGTGTCAACATTGACGAATTACTGTTATCACAACCGGATACAGGAGAGCAGGCGCTTGAAATCGCAGAGGCATTAGTCCGTTCTGGTGCTGTTGATATCCTCGTCGTCGACTCAGTAGCGGCACTTGTCCCGAAAGCCGAGATCGAAGGCGAAATGGGTGACTCGCACATGGGTCTCCAGGCTCGTTTGATGAGTCAGGCGTTGCGTAAATTGTCCGGTGCGACAAACAAATCCAAAACAATCGTCATCTTCATCAACCAGATTCGTGAAAAAATCGGTGTCATGTTCGGTAACCCGGAAACGACTCCAGGTGGACGTGCCTTGAAATTCTATTCATCGGTCCGTCTTGAAGTCCGTCGTGCAGAAGCACTGAAAAACGGAACAGATATCGTCGGAAACCGGACGAAACTGAAAGTCGTTAAAAACAAGATCGCTCCGCCGTTCAAACAAGCGGAAGTCGACATCATGTACGGACAAGGAATCTCTAAATTCGGCGAGTTGATTGATCTTGGAACAGATCTCGATATCGTCCAAAAAAGTGGTGCTTGGTATTCATACAATTCAGAGCGTCTTGGTCAAGGACGTGAAAATGCGAAACAATACATGATTGAACATCCGGATGTTGCGGATGAGGTCGAACGATTGATTCGTGAACATCACGGTCTCGTCGACCGGAAAGAACCGGTTGACTTTGAAGAAGGTCAAGACGAAGATCTGTTTGCAGAATAAGTCGAAAGAGAGTGGAATCGATTCAGATTCTGCTCTTTTTTTGTTGAAAAGAGGAAAACATAGGAATTCTTTCCCGCCCGTTCGTTGACAATGAACGAGTGCTATCCTTACAATATAGATGTACGTTTTTTAGACAGCTTCGATGAATAACCGAAATGAACTAAGAAACACCTTGTAAAGGGGAGGTGAACCCATGGGTACAACAACTTGGATTGTCATACTTCTCCTCGCAATACTGATCGCATTCATCGTAGGCTACTTCTTGCGGAAATCGATTGCAGAAGCAAAGATTCAAGGCGCGGAAACAGAAGCGACGAAAATCGTGGAACGTGCACAAGTATCAGCGGAAGCAACGAAAAAAGAAGCATTGCTCGAAGCGAAAGATGAAGCCTTTAAACTTCGGAATGAAGTCGAAAAAGAGCTTCGTGAACGTCGTCAAGAGTTAACGAAACAAGAAGGACGATTGCTCCAAAAAGAAGAGACGCTCGATCGCCGTGTTGATTCCATCGACCGCAAGGAAGAACAAATCAATACGCGTGATGCAGAGATCGCGAAACGGAAGCATCAAGCTGAAGAGTTAGAACGCAAAGTAGAGGACCTGTATGAACAGGGACGCCAAGAGCTCGTACGTGTTGCGAATCTTTCGCAAGACGAAGCTAGAGCTATCATCATGGATGAGACGAAACAAGCTGCCATGCACGATGCAGCCATTCTTCAAAAAGAAATCGAACAAAAAGCAAAAGAAGAAGCAGACAAAAAAGCACGCAACATCCTTTCACTTGCGATTCAACGGTTCGCCGCGGAACATATCGCAGAGACGACGGTTTCGGTCGTCAACTTGCCGAATGACGAGATGAAAGGCCGGATCATCGGTCGTGAAGGTCGGAACATCCGGACCCTCGAAACGTTAACGGGGATCGATTTAATCATCGATGACACACCGGAAGCGGTCATTTTGTCCGGATTTGATCCGATTCGCCGCGAAGTGGCGAAGATGGCCCTTGAAAAACTCGTTCAAGACGGTCGGATTCACCCGGCACGAATTGAAGAGATGGTCGACAAATCACGTCGGGAAGTCGACGAACGGATTCGTGAAATCGGTGAAGAAGCGACATATGATGTCGGGATTCACGGTATTCATCCGGATCTCGTCAAAATTCTCGGCCGCTTGAAGTATCGGACAAGTTACGGTCAAAACGTATTGTTCCACTCACTCGAAGTCGCTCATCTTGCCGGTATGATGGCAGCAGAGCTCGGTGAAGATGTAACACTTGCGAAACGCGCCGGTCTCCTCCACGATATCGGGAAAGCGATTGACCACGAAGTGGAAGGAAGTCACGTTGAAATCGGAGTGGAACTTGGTACGAAGTACAAAGAACATCCAACCGTCATCAATGCGATTGCTTCCCACCACGGGGATACGGAAGCGACATCTGTCATTTCCGTCCTGGTTGCGGCAGCGGATGCTTTATCAGCCGCTCGTCCGGGTGCACGTCAAGAAACACTCGAGAGTTATATCCGGCGTCTTGAACGCCTGGAAGAAATCTCGGAATCATTCGACGGTGTTGAGAAGTCATTCGCGATTCAAGCAGGTCGCGAAGTCCGGATCATCGTTCGTCCTGATGTCGTCGACGATGTCCTTGCTCATAAGATGGCAAGCGATATCCGGAAAAAAATCGAAGAAGAACTCGATTATCCGGGTCATATCAAAGTCACGGTCATTCGGGAAACACGAGCAGTCGAATACGCAAAATAAGCAAAGTGGCGGGCGACCGCCACTTTTTTTAATTACTGGAGGAATGTTTCATGAAGATCTTATTTATCGGAGATGTCGTCGGGGCACCAGGACGTCATATCTTACAGCAATTCACGGCACGTATTAAATCGAAATATAATCCGACGGTCATGCTCGTCAACGGCGAGAATGCCGCACATGGCCGGGGAATCACGAAATCCATCTACCATCAATTGCTTGAACTCGGATTCCACGGCGTGACGATGGGGAATCATACGTTTGACAACCGGGATATCTTTGATTGGATCGACGATGCGGACCGGATCGTCCGCCCGGCGAACTATCCGGAAGGAACACCCGGCCGCGGCATGATGGTGTTAAAAGTCGGCAACAAAAAAATTGCCGTCATCAACGTGCAAGGGACCGTCTTCCTGCCGCCGCTCGGCGATCCGTTCCGGACAGTCGATGAGCTGATTGCGGAAGTCGAAGGGGAAGTCGATGCGATTTTCGTTGACGTCCACGCAGAAGCGACGAGTGAAAAAATCGCGATGGGTTACCACTTGGCAGGACGTGTCCAAGCAGTCGTCGGAACGCATACCCACGTCCAGACAGCGGACGAACGGATTCTTGAAGGCGGAACGGCTTACATCACCGACGTCGGCATGACAGGACCGCTCGACGGTGTCCTCGGTATGCGTAAAGAAGATGTGTTACGAAAATTTAAAACACAGCTCCCAACCCGGTTTGAAGTTGCTGAAGGACGGGAACAATTAAATGGAGTCTTGATTCATATTGATGATGTATCAAAAAAAGCAACGAAGATTGAACGCATCCATTTGACGGATCAATCGATTTTCTTTGATTGAGCTTTGATTTTTGATTGGGAGGTACATGCATGGACGTCCTGAAAGTATCAGCTAAATCGAATCCGAATGCGGTCGCAGGAGCGCTCGCAGGTGTACTTCGAGAGAAAGGTTCTGTCGAGATTCAGGCAATCGGAGCAGGTGCTCTCAATCAATCCGTTAAAGCGGTGGCAATCGCAAGAGGGTTTGTCGCACCGGCAGGCATGGATTTGATCTGTATTCCGGCATTTACCGACATCATGATTGATGGCGAGGAACGGACGGCAATCAAATTAATCATTGAACCACGATGATGCATCATTGGACATAGGTCCTACGTTAAAGCAGACCATTTACTCGTTGGAGTAGATGGTCTTTTTTTATGTCGGACAGCCGGAAAAAATCAATGGATTCGCCAGAGGAGCATTGTACAAGTATCGGGAAATCGGTATCATGGGGGAGGATAGTGAAGCAGACAGCTTCAATCATTTCAGGGGATAAAAGGAGCGAACGTCGATGTACAATCAATTGTCATGGAAAGTAGGCGGTCAGCAGGGGGAAGGGATCGAGTCGACGGGTGAGATCTTTGCCATTGCCTTGAACCGTCTTGGTTATTACTTATATGGATACCGTCATTTTTCTTCACGCATCAAGGGAGGACATACGAACAACAAAATCCGTGTCGCGACACACGAAGTCCGGACCGTCGCCGATGATCTTGATATTCTGGTCGCCTTTGATCAGGAAACCATCGATGTCAACTTCCATGAGTTGCGTCAAGGCGCCATCATCATCGCCGACGCGAAGTTCAATCCGACGAATCCGGATCAGACACGTGCTGCTTTGTATCCGATTCCCTTTACGGAAATTGCGTCCGGACTCGGCACATCGCTGATGAAGAACATGGTTGCCATCGGAGCATCGAGCGCCATTCTCGGGATTGCACCGGAACGGTTCCAGGCGGTCGTGGAACAAATTTTTGGTCGAAAAGGACCGGAGATGGTCGAAAAGAACTTATCGGCAATCCGTGAAGGCGCCGCGGCATTTGAGGCGATGGCCGGAACAGCGGAACGCTTTATCCTCGATCCGGCAGACGGACAGCAACGGATGTTCATGATCGGCAACGATGCGATTGCGCTTGGTGCAGTGGCAGGCGGAGCCCGTCTGATGGCCGCCTATCCGATTACGCCGTCGTCGGAAATCATGGAGTACTTAATTAAAAAATTACCGCAGTTCGGCGGAACCGTCGTTCAGACGGAAGATGAACTTGCCGCGGTGACAATGGCCATCGGTGCCAACTATGCCGGCGTCCGGTCCCTGACCGCGTCAGCCGGACCGGGATTGTCTCTCATGGCAGAGGCGATCGGCTTGTCCGGGATGACGGAAACGCCGCTTGTCATCATCGATACGCAACGCGGCGGACCATCGACCGGACTGCCGACGAAACAGGAACAGTCCGACTTGATGGCGATGATTTACAGCACACATGGTGAGATCCCGAAAGTCGTCCTCGCGCCGTCGACGGTCGAAGAAGCTTTTTATGATGCAGCCGAAGCGTTCAACATCGCGGAAGAATACCAGTGTCCAGTGATTTTATTGACGGACTTGATGTTGTCGCTCGGAAAACAGTCTGTCGAACCGCTTGATGTCAACCGTGTGGAAATCCGTCGCGGGAAACTGATGCTCGACGAATTGCCGGAGCTTGAAGGTAAATCGTATTTCAAACGGTATGAAGTGACGGAAGACGGAATCAGTCCACGAGTCGTCCCCGGTACGAAACACGGGATCCATCACGTGACGGGCGTCGAACATAACGAAGAAGGCCGTCCGTCGGAAGCGACGAAAAACCGGGTCGACCAAATGACGAAACGTCTGCGGAAGCTCGGTCAATTCCGGATGAAGGATGCCGTCCTCGTCACGGAACAGCATGCGACACCGGATATCCTGTTTGTCGGTTTTAATTCGACACGCGGAACGATTGAAGAAGTGATGCCGCGTCTCGAAGAACAGGGCATTCATGTCGATCATCTCCACATCCGCCAGATGCATCCGTTTCCGAGTGAACTGGTCCGTCCGCACCTCGAGCGGGCAAAGCAGGTTGTCGTCGTCGAATACAATGCGACGGGCCAACTCGCGAAACTGATTCAGATGAACTGCGGTTTTGCAGAAAAAATTGAACACATTTTAAAATTCAACGGCGATCCGTTCTATCCGGCGGAAGTAGTGGAACAAGTCGTTGCAGGAGGGATTTTCCATGGCAACCTTTAAAGATTTCAGAAACGATGTCAAACCGAACTGGTGTCCGGGCTGCGGCGACTTTTCGATTCAGGCGGCCATTCAGCGTGCCGTCGCAAACGTCGGGCTAGAGCCTGAAGAACTGGCGTTGATTTCCGGCATCGGCTGTTCGGGACGAATTTCCGGTTATATCAACACGTACGGCTTCCACGGCGTTCATGGCCGGTCGTTACCGATCGCTCAAGGCGTCAAGATGGCAAACCGTGAATTGACGGTCATCGCGTCCGGCGGTGACGGAGATGGTTTTGCCATCGGGATGGGGCATACGATTCACGCCTTCAAACGAAATGTGGATATGACGTATATCGTCATGGACAATCAAATTTACGGGTTGACGAAAGGGCAGACATCACCGACATCGGCACTTGGCTTTAAGACGAAGTCGACGCCGAAAGGATCGATTGAAAAGAGTGTCTCACCGGTCGAACTCGCCTTGACGGCAGGCGCGACATTCGTCGCCCAAAGTTTTTCGAACGATTTAAAAGGCTTGACGAGTCTGATTGAACAGGCAACGCAACATAAAGGATTTGCCTTCATCAACGTCTTCAGTCCGTGTGTGACGTTCAATAAAGTCAACACGTACGACTGGTTCAAGCAGAATTTAACGAAACTCGATGATCTTGAAGGCTATGACGCGACGGATCTCGATGTGGCGAAACGCGTCGTCCATGAACACAACGGTCTCGTCATGGGTCTGATTTATCAGGATGATTCACGTCCGGATTACCAGTCACAAATCGACGGATATGCGGAGAATGGACTAACTTTTGCCGATCTTGAGATGAATGAAGAAACATTTGGTAAACTTGCGGCTGAATTCATGTAAACTAGAAGTGAAAGATTGTTTGGTTATTTGGGGATGCTCAATACTTGGTCTGGACCGATTAGAGAAAGAGGCAAAGACCACGAAGGAGTCGGGGAATGATGACAAAACTAGTGACAGCTGTAGAAGATACGACAAAAGTAAAAACGATGCGCGCACTCGTCAAGGAAGAACGGGGATTTGGCGCTGTCTTGAAAGAAGTCGCAGTTCCTTCACCAAAACGTGGTGAAGTCTTGATTCGCGTGGAAGCGACTTCCATCTGCGGGACGGATGTCCACATTTACGAATGGGACGCGTGGGCAGCATCACGCGTGAATCCGCCGTATGTTTTCGGACATGAGTTTTCCGGTGAAGTCGTGGAACTGGGAGAAGGGACGAAACGTCTGAAACTCGGGGACCGTGTCTCAGCGGAAACACATATCGTCTGTCATCAATGCAAACAGTGTCTGCGGGGGCAGTATCACATTTGTAAAAACACAAAAATCATCGGCGTCGATACACAAGGCTGTTTCGCCGAGTACGTCGTCATGCCGGAAGAAAATCTCTGGGTCAATCCGGAGGATATGCCAGCCGCCATCGCATCGATTCAAGAGCCGATGGGCAATGCCGTTCACACGGTTCTTGCGAGTGACGTCAGCGCTAAAACGGTCGCCATCGTCGGTTGCGGTCCAATCGGTCTGATGGCTGTCTCGGTCGCAAAAGCGGCAGGAGCTGCGGAAGTCATTGCGATTGATGTCAATCCGTACCGGTTGGAGCTTGCGAAAACGATGGGCGCAGATGTCGTCATCGATTCACGCCACGAGGATGTTCTCGAACGGGTCCGGATGATGACGGACGGGGACGGGATTGATGTCGTCTGTGAAATGAGCGGTCATCCGGTTGCGATTCGTCAAGCATTTGAGATGGTGACAGCCGGCGGAGACGTCAACATTCTCAGTCTGCCGGTCAAACCGGTCGAGATTGATCTGACGAATCACGTTGTTTTTAAAGGTGTTCGCGTTCAAGGCATCACCGGACGGAAAATGTATGAGACATGGAGTCAAGTATCCGCATTCCTGTCGAGCGGAAAAGTCGATGTCAAACCGTTGATTACACACACATTGCCACTCGAACGGTTTGAAGAAGGATTCGAATTGATGCGACAAGGGAAATGTGGAAAGGTCGTACTACAACCAAGGGGGACGAATTAATGGGATTTGAGTATTTACGGACAGAATTAGAAGAGATGAAACAAGCGGGAACGTTCCGCGAACTCGTTGCACTCGAAAGTGCCCAGCACAACCGGGTAACTGTCGACGGGAAAGAATTGATTCAATTGTCGTCAAACAACTATCTCGGACTTGCAGCGCATCCGCGCCTCGCGAAACGGGCAGCGGACGCGGCACTTGAATTCGGTGCCGGAACGGGATCGGTCCGGACGATTGCCGGAACACTCGAAATGCACCAAGCATTCGAACGGGAACTGGCGACATTCAAGCATACGGAAGCGGCACTTGTCTTCCAATCAGGATTCGCGACAAACCTCGGTGTGTTGTCAGCCTTGCTTGGACCGGAAGACGTCGTCATTTCTGACGCCTTGAACCATGCATCAATCATCGACGGGATTCGTCTGACGAAAGCGAAACGCCGGATCTATAACCACGTCGATCTTGCGGACCTGGAAGCGGCTCTGCAGGAAACACAAGACGCGCGGACACGTCTCGTCGTTACGGATGGTGTCTTCTCAATGGACGGTAATATCGCGCCACTCCCAGAAATCGTTGAACTGGCTGAAAAATATGATGCCCTCGTCATGGTCGATGATGCCCATGCATCGGGTGTTCTCGGAAAAAGTGGCCGCGGAACGGTCAATCACTTCGGACTTGACGGACGCGTTGCCTTACAGGTCGGGACGCTCTCAAAAGCGATTGGTGTTCTCGGCGGCTACGTCGCGTGTGCACAACACGTCAAAGATTATCTGATCCATAAAGGCCGTCCGTTCCTCTTCTCGACGTCGCACCCACCGGCAGTCGTCGAAGCAAACCGGGAAGCACTTCGGGTCATGGAAGAAGAAACGGAACTGTTTGACCGTCTCTGGGAAAACACGGAATTCTTCAAACATGGATTACGAGAACTCGGCTTTAATATCGGCACGTCGACGACGCCGATCACACCGGTCATCGTCGGCGACGAAGCATTATGCCATCAGCTGTCAGACCGTCTGCGTCAACACGGTGTCTTTGCACAAGGGATTGCCTTCCCGACGGTCGCAAAAGGCAAAGCGCGTGTCCGGACGATCGTCACAGCGGAACATACACGGGAAGACTTGGAACAGGCGCTCGAAGCGTTTAAACAAGTCGGACAAGAACTGGAATTGATTTAAAAGGTACGAAAACATAGAAGGACGGCCCATCACTCGATGCGCCGTCCTTCTTTTTGATATGTTTCCTGCTGGATCATCTCAGTAAACGGCAATCGGTCCGTATGGCCCATCTATGATTTCGAGATTGGTCTCAAAAATATCGGAGAGCGTGTTTGCGACCATGATTTCCTGTACCGTACCGAATGCAGCAATCTGTCCATGTTTCATCGCACAAATATGGTCGGCATATTTCGCCGCAAAGTTGATGTCGTGTAAGACGGTAATGATCGTTCTTCCAAGCTCATCCGCGACATGACGCAGATATCCCATCATCTGGACGGACCGGGCGATATCGAGATTGTTGAGCGGTTCATCAAGCAACACGTAGTCCGTCTCCTGACACAAGACCATCGCGACATACGCCCGTTGACGCTGTCCGCCTGACAGTTCGTCGAGGTAACGGTTCTCAAGTGGTGTCAGGTCAAGAAAGTCGATGTATTTTGACGTGATGTTCTCATCTTCCAGTGTCATTCGCCCTTGCGAGTAGGGGAACCGGCCAAATCCGACCAGTTGGCGAACCGTCAGCCGGGTCACGAAATGATTTTCCTGACGAAGAATCGTCATGATTTTTGCTAAATCCTTTGACTTCGTGCTTGAGACATCGAGTCCTGCGACTTGAATCTGTCCTTCATCAAGTTGCAACAGACGACCGATCATCATCAGTGTCGTCGATTTACCGGCGCCGTTCGGTCCGATTAGTGCGGTCAGACCCGCTTTCGGAATCTCTAACTCAATCGGACCGATCTGGACATGATCCGTATACGTTTTTTTGACTTGCGTTAATTTAATCATAAGGACCTCTTTCGTAATAACACCGTTAAGAAAATCAGACCGCCAAACAGTTCGATGATGACGGAGACGACGCTCGGTGCATTGAAAATATGATACATAAAGAAATAAGCACTCGTCAGAACGAGAAAACCAATCGAAAAGGCCATCGGCAAGACGTACTTATGGTCATACGTGGAAGCGACCTGATAACTGAGTGTGGCAACAAGAAAACCGAAAAACGTCAGTGGTCCGATCAGTGCCGTCGACATCGACATGAGCAGGGAAATAAGGATGAGGATGTAGAGGACGCTTCGGCGGTGATTGATGCCGAACGAGGTCGCGACGTCCTTTCCGAGGGCGATGACATTCAGACGGTTCGCCGACAGGAACAACAAGACACTGACAATCAGGACGACCGGAATCACGATTGGAAAATAGGCAGTATCGACATTCGTGACTGAACCGAACAATCGGGCCTGCAAAATATCGAACTCGGACGGATCGAGCATCCGCCGCATGAAGCTGGCAAGAGAATTCAGTCCGGTGCCAAGGATGATACCGACGAGCAACAGGAGTTGTAAATCGGCGTATTTTCCGGATAACAGCCATCCGTAGAGCAGCAGGCTCATCATGAGCATGAGACCGACCTGTGTCAAAAAAGCACCGGTTCCGGAAAAGCCGATCAATGCCCCTGCACCAAAGAAAAAGATCATCGAGGTTTGAATCGTTGAGTACAAGGCATCGAATCCGAGCAGGGACGGCGTGATGATCCGGTTGTTCGTGACCGAATGAAAGGCGACGGTAGCGAGACTTTGGCAGAGTGCTGCAATCGCCATCGTGATGATGGCTGTAATCCGGCGTTCGACGACCGGCCAAAAGGACGGGGACTGAACCGGTACCGGATTGTTGTAAAGCAGGAGACCAAGCGAGCAGAGCACTCCACCGGACAGAAACAGGCACAACAGGATCCAGTAGCGGCGTGCAAGCCGTTTGGACGCAAAGGCGGAAGCATTCCGGTCACTTGTATGAGCAGTGGTTCGTTCACCTGAATAAGGTTTCGGTTTTCTGTGCATGACGGTATTCATCGGATACCTCCTCTTGTTCGTTGCCGCAACAGGATGAGAATGAAGACTGCTGCCCCGACTGTTCCAAGGATCAGTGAGACCGGCAGTTCAAAGGGGCGGATCAACGTCCGCGAAACCAAATCACTGATGAGAACCGTCCCCATCCCGATGACGCAGACCCATGGCAAGTTACTGCGCAAGTCATCTCCGCGCATCATCGAGACAAGGTTCGGCACGATCAGACCGAGAAACGGTAAATTTCCGATGACCGTCGCAACGATGCCGACGGACAAGGCAATCAGACCTGTTGCCATCATCATCAGACGATTGTAATGAACGCCGAGACTGGTCGCGATATCTTCACCGAGACCAACCAACGTTAAACGATTGGCGAGAAAAAAGATACAAAACGTGACCCCGACAATTATCCATAAGTATTCATAGCGACCGATCTGGACGGATGAAAACGATCCGACGAACCAGCCTTCCAGTGCCTGACTCGCCCGGAAGTATAAACCTAAGAAGGTGGAAATGGCCGAGATGACAGCGCCAAGCATCAGTCCGATGATCGGTACGATCAGCGAAGACCGAAGCTTGACCGAACGCAGGAACCAAAAGAACACCATCGTGCCGATAAAGGCAAACACAATGGCACCGGTCATCCGCATCATCAGTGTCGGTGCCGGAACAAGCAGATAAACGGTCAATAGTCCAAGTCCCGCCCATTCAATCGTACCGGTCGTCGTCGGTTCGACGAGCCGGTTCTGTGTAATCAGCTGCATGACGAGTCCCGCCATCGCCATCGCTGCACCTGTCAGCATCAGGGCGATTGTTCGCGGAACACGTGTAATCCAAAACATAGAAAAGTCATTCGCCGTGTTGTTGAGTTCATAGACTCCGGTCAACAGGGAAGTAACGGCAAGCAGACCGATGATCAGGAGAGCGATGATGAACGGCGGCGTCCAAACGACAGAAAAGGAAGGTCGGGCACTCGGCTCAACACTTCCATTCACTTGTTGCGGCTTGACCTGCTCCATTTACTTCACAAACGCTTTCGATACGCTTTGGAAAAATTCCGAATAGGTCTGGATCGATTCGTTTAAGTACATATCTTTAGGCGTATAGACGATCCGCTGTTCTTTGACGGCTGTTGTCTGTTGAAGCGCCGGTGCACGATCGATGACATCTTCCGCCGGAACAGCATCTTTGGCGTTTCCGAGAGGAGCGTCACGGTCTAAGACAAGTAACCGGTCCGGATTGCTTTGAGCGATGGCTTCGACGGACACCTCGTCTCCTTGATCGTTACCTGATTTTTGTTTGACTTCCAGGGCCGGTTTCCAGCCGAATATGTCATACATCGGTCCGAAGACCCGACCGCTCATCGGTGCGGAGAAACCGATATCGCCGCCCGAGACGATGACGGACATGACGCTGTCTGTTCCGTTATATGATTTTTTCACGTCCTGAATCGATTGTTCAAACGTCGTGACGAGTTGGTCGGCTTCTTTTTCCTTGGCAAAAATCTGTCCGAGCGTGTGTGTCGTATCCTCGAGTCCTTTGACTAGCAATTCACCGGGCGTACCGGATTGTTCCGGCAGTTCGATGTCGAGATCGATGACTGCGGCTTCCGGGACCAGTTTTTTAATATCATCGTAATAATCCGCAAAGCGTTGACCGACGATGACGACATCCGGATCAACTCCGGCAATTGCTTCAAGGTTCGGTTCGAAGTGCATTCCGACGTCGACGATATCCTTGTCCTTGGCGTAAGGTGATTCCGCCGGCAACAGTCCGACCGGAGCAGCCGCGAGTTTGACCTCCCAGTCAGCGAGTGTTTCAAATGTCCGGTTATCGAGTGCCACGACTTTCTTTGGTTTTACAGGTACCTTGACCGTACCGTGTGCGTCTGTAATGTCGATCGTTTTCGTGGCGGATTTCTTGCTGTCCGTCGTAGTCGTTTCGTTCGCTGTGCCGCACGCGGCGAGTAGGACGGCGAGTGAACTGATCACCATCGATGTTTTTACTGTGCCCATTCTCATTCATCTCCTTTTGATTTGGACAATGCCTCCCATCAATTCCGTGAATATGTAGGTGGATTAATTCCTCACAGAATTATTGATAATGATTATCATTGTCATCTTCAAACTGAATGATAGCAGACAAAAATTGGAGATGCAATGACAATTTCCATTTACCGGAGTTGTCGATTTTTTATTTCTATAAATTATATAAAAATAAAAAATGAAACGGTTACTCGAAAGTCATATGTTGCAGGAGCAGCCGATCACTTACTGATAACCGGCGAAAGACTTGCTATAATGGCAAAAACAATCGAATTAAATTATTCGCTGGAACCTGATCGATTTTTTATCAACCGATGGAATCAACAAATGTTTTTCTGGAAAAGTAGAAAGCACGGAATGAAAAAAGGATTTTTTGTCCTGCTTGATAAAACGATCCGTGCTTGTGGTCTGTTACATTTTGTTGGACAATCCTATTTTGAAGCATGAGGACTGACGAGTTAGGGAAAAGAAACAAGAACCGATAAAAGAGAGAAAGGGTGTGTGACAGTTTGATCAGCAAACAAAAAAAACTCATTGTGCTGTCGTTCGCCTTGATGGCGATGGTACTTGGGGGCTGTATCCGGATCCAGTACGATGCGACGGTCCATACCGACAAAAGCGTGACCTTAAAAACGACATATGCCGCAAAAGAGCACCCGGTGGCGCGACTACTTAACTTGAATCCGGACTGGAGTAAGTATGCCAAGCAGGCGGAGAAAAACGGTTATGCGGCAGAAACGTTTAAGACGCAGGATGATTATGAAGGCATCCGGATGGAAAAGAAATTTGCAAAATTCGAAGACTTGGCGACGATTAAAGATGAATGGAAAACGGGTATCGGCGGCATTCTGATTCCGCCGGATACGACGTATGAAGTCAAACAGGAAAAAGGATTTTGGTTTAATACGTACCGGTTGGACACGAACATTGATTTAAGTATCGATCGTTTGAATATCAAAGGGTATCAGCCGACCGGACAGGTCAAAAAATTAGCCGATCGTTATCTCCGGCAGGCGGATATCGAAATCAACCTGCATGGACCGAAAGTGATCGGTCTGCAAAACGGGGAAAAAATCGACTGGGCGAATCATAACAATGTCTCGTGGAAACTGTACGGGACGAAGGCCAACCAGTTACAACTGATTGCTTACGTTCCGAATCCGACCGGCTGGATCATTACCGGTGTCGTTCTGTTGATTGGTCTCTGTCTGCTCGTGTTCTGGATTGTGCATCACGTCCGGAAATTACGGCGCAAACAATTGCAGACGATTGGTATTTCGGTCTTTGTCTGTCTGCTTGTCGGAGGCAGTGCGTGGTGGTTCTTTGCCGACGAGACATCGAGTGCCCCACCGCCGACGAAACAGATTGTCACGCCGCAAGTCGGTGAAATCACACCGACCTTCATGGTCCATGGTTTGTTCGGGACCGAGCGGACGTTTCTGCCGATGATTGATAATTTTACGAAAAAAAAGCTCGCGGATGACGGCGGCAGATGTGACGTCTCACGGAACGGAAAAGTCGTGTGTGATGTTAAACCGTCCACGACCGGCTATCCGCTTGTCCGGATTGTTTTTGAAGACGATGAAGCCAGTCTTGCCAATCAACAAAAATGGCTCAGTGCAGCGATTGAACAGTATGACCGGAAACAACGGGCGACGTTCACCGACATCCAACTGGTCGGTCACAGTATGGGCGGAGTCGATGTCGTCGCCTATACGCTGAAAGAAGACATCCCGTATCATGTCCGAAAACTCGTGACACTTGATGCGCCGATCAGCGGTTCTGATTATGCGACGCTCGGGCTGACGCTTGCTCCGTTCGGAACGAATACAAACAGTCCGGCGATCCAGGATTTAGCCGAAAATTCAGCGGCGATGAAAAATCTGAAAGACCGGCTCGACACTTGGCCGCGTGATGTACTCGTCTATTCCTTTGGCGCGAAGGGCGGAGACTTCAATTTGATTCCGCTTAAAAGTTCGTTTGCACTCGATGCGTATACGGATAATATCCAAACGAAATCTTATAAATATGATCACTTTACGATTCATCGCCGCGAACCGGTGTTTAAGGAAGTCCGGAATTTCTTGTTTAAAGAAAATCTGGTGACAGAAACAGAGGAGGAATCGTCATGAAACGGATTGCCATCATCGGGGGCGGGATAGCCGGAGTCACCGCAGCCGCCTTACTTGCTCGACACGGACATGACGTCACCTTGTGCGAGGGGAGTCGCGAATGGGGCGGATCGGCGGGGAAGTTTACCCGGAAAGATTTCACTTACCCGGTCGGTGCAACGCTCGGAATGGGTTTTGAGTCGGGCGGCATTCATGAACGGGTGTTGCGGCACCTGCAAATCGACCAGCCTGTAGAACTGCTCGATACCGTCATGACCATTAAGCTTCCGGGGTACGAGATCCTCTATTACCGCGACCGTACACGGTTCATTCGTCATCTGAAGGAACAGTTCCGCAGCCAGGCAGACGCGATTCAAGACTTTTTTGACGAAGTGGACCGGATTCAGCGGCACGTCCGACCGTTGATGCAGGCCTTACCGGCGTTGCCGCTCAAGACATGGGATGATGCTCGGATGGTCGTCAAAGAAACGAAAGCAAGTCTGCCGCTGTTGCCTTATCTGACACGGACGATAGGTGACATGCTCCGGAAACATCAGTTGGACGGGACGATTTTTGCCCAATTGATTGACGGAATTTTACTAGACAGCATGCAGACGGGCAAGGAAGCATCGGCATTGCTTGGAGCCGTGGCGTTATCGATTTATCATGACGGCGCCTATTATGTTCCGGGTGGATTGTATCAGGTCGCCGAACGTCTGAAAGCGTCTGCTGAAGCGGACGGAGCGACCGTGTTACTGGGTCGGAAAATCACATCGGTGCGGAAAACGGCAGACGGCTTTTTGCTGGAAGACCGGCGGGGGCGACTCCTGCTTGCAGACGCCGTCATCGGTGCTCTTCCGCTCGAAGCGGTGCAGCAATTCGTCAGTCCGTCCTTGAAACCGGTCTTACGCCGGACATACAAGCGGCAAGCCGGTTTGTCGCAATGGGCGACCTTCACCTACTATGCAGCGATTCCCGAGACAATCATTCAAGACGATCAGGCATTTCGGCAAATTCACGATCCGATGTTGCCGTCCGGCCATGCGTTCATCTCGTTATCTCGACCGGGAGATCTCAACCGGGCACCAATCGGATGTCGGACATTGACGATGTCCTGTCATATTCCGATCGGCCGGTTCGCACGCGACGACCGTGCGCAATATGACCGGCAAGTTAAAGCCATGCAGGAAACATTCGAAACGATTTTGGAACGCGAATTTCCGGGTTTCAAAGATCAAGCGATCGAACGCCATCCCGGCGGACCGGGTGCCTGGGTCCGCTATACGTCACGCCCGGACGGCGGTGTTGGCGGCTATCCGCAGTTGCCGTCGACCAGTCTGTTTCAGGCAGCCTCGTTTCGGACGGGGGTGCCGGGACTTTATATCATCGGTGATACCGTATTTCCAGGTGCCGGGACAATCGGGGCGACGACATCGGCGATTCATGTCGCCCGCGAGTTTGGTGTGAAGATTTAAGCATGAATTTGGTAAATCGTGAAAGAAGCGGCCGGATGGTCGCTTTTTTTAGAGAACAGGATTATGATTGAGGCGAGACGGGAAGTACATAATCATGAGAGAAAAAAGAGAGAGAAGGAGTGAACGAGATTGAATCAGTTTGAGGACAAGTGTCAACATTTCATTCAAGAACGTCGCCCGGAAGTCGGGCCGTTGATTTTTACAAACGCCCGCACCTTCATCAATGCCCGGGGATTAAGCGTCTATGAACGAATTTATCAAGGAAAAGAAGAAGTCCGATTGGCATTCGTCGAACAGACAGCCGGTCATCAGATTGTTTCATTGATGGAAAATACGTTCGGAAACGGACTCGTCTACTTTGTGTCGACAGCGACTGCGACATGGGACGGCGAAAATTTCGGTGAATTTACGTTTTAACTACATAATGAGTCCCAGTCCGGTTGAGGCTGGGACTCTTTCATGTCGAAACTTGTATCCGTTTCAAAACGTATACGAAGTATGACAAAAAAAACGCAGCGAGAAGGAGGAACCATCTTGCAACAACAACTAAAACCCAAATCATCGACGCGGCGTCTTGCGACCGTGTCCCTGATTTTTATGGCAGTCGGCTTTATCGCCTCGTTGCCGTTTAAAGAAAACAACTGGGTGTTCTGGCTGCAAAGCGGCTTTGAAGCAGGTCTCGTCGGCGGAATTGCGGACTGGTTCGCCATCACGGCGTTATTCCGCAATCCGCTCGGACTGAAAATTCCCCATACGAACCTGTTGCCGAAAAACCGGGAACGCGTTATCGGGTCGATCGTCCAGATGCTCGAGAAAGATTTGCTCAATAAAGAAAGTATCGTCGAAAAGTTGCGGCATATGACACTCGCCGACCGTTTCATCAAATTATTGCGTTCGATTGTCCTGTTGCCGGCATTTCGTTCGACGGTGACGGAACTGCTGACGGGTACTTTACACAAACTGCCGAAAGAGGCGATTCTGAAAGTCGTCGATGACCGGATTTCCGATACGGTTAAAGCATATCCGTCGAAACGGTTGGCAGAACGGCTGATGGGATTAAACGAGGAACGGCGGCTCGATGAGCTGGCAATCGATCAATTGCTCGGATACGGACAACGCCTGCTTGAAGATCCGGTTATTCGGGATCAAATCGGTCGTCTGGCGTACCACGCGATGATTGATCAGGAAAAAAACACCTTTTTACGCGTTACGGCGAAAACCGTCCAAAAAGTCTACTCGGAAGAACGGTTGAGCCTTGTCATTCAATCGGTCCTGCTGAGTGTGATTGAAGATATGAAGCAGGTGCATCACCCGAACCGTCTGGCGATTCTTGATCATGTCCGCCGGAATTTGGCACAATTGACGCAAGATGAAGAGCGGCTTGCAAAAATTGATCAATGGAAAGCAACAGAAGTTGATCGTTTTGATTTGCAACCGGTCTTGAACCGGGCTTACACGGCAGGAATCGAGGAACTGAAGACGTATCTCGCATCCGACTCTTTCTGGGAAAACCGTGCTTTACCGTTGATGAACCAAGCGCTGAACGAGTGGGATCAGCATCCGACGTTCAAAGAAGAAAGTGACCGCTGGATGAAAGACCAGCTTGTTCGGTTCGTTGATCAAAACCATCAAAAAATCGGTGGCTTGGTCCGGGAAAACTTAAATCGATTTGATACGGAAACGTTGATTCATATGATTGAAGATAAAGTCGGAAATGATTTGCAATGGATTCGTGTCAACGGTGCGATCTGCGGCTTTTTCATCGGTCTGATTCTCGGTGGAATCAAACTATTCATTGGTTGAAGGAGCGATGGTATGTGGCAGAAGAACTTACGGTTAGAAGACGACTATGACTTTGCCGGAATCCGAAAGCGGCTTCGCGGTGACCGGCTACAAGTTGAACAGGACGGGCGGTTGTTCGTACCGGTTATGTTGCCGGAAGGGAACTTTATCGGTCAGGTGGAAGCAGTCGGTTCCCGCGAACTGCTCTTATCCGGAGAAGGTCCACAGGAACCGATGGTGCAACTGTTGCGCCGTCGGTTTCGTCTGGATACGACGAACCCAAGTCAGCACCTCTCAGAGACTTCGCTTTCAGAAGTCGTGTCAACGTTTGGTGCGGAGCGGCTGGTCCTGGATATTAATCCGTTTACGGCACTGATCCGGTCCATCATCCATCAACAGATTAATCTGGCATTTGCGCAAGTGCTGATGGAACGCTTCTGCCGGACGTTCGGCACGGAACAAAACGGTGTAATTTTCCCGCCGACGGCAGAGCAACTGGTGAATGTCGAACCGGAACAGCTTCGGGCATTGCAACTATCCGGCCGGAAAGTCGACTATTTGCTTGGTGCCGCACGGGCCGCAATCGATTTCGAGCGGCTGACGGAAGCGCCAGACGCCACGATTGCCGAGACGCTGATTGCCTTAAAAGGAGTCGGTCCCTGGACGGTGCAAAATGTCCTGATGTTCGGTTACGGACGGGAAGATCTGTTTCCGGCATCGGATATCGGTATTTTGCGAGCGTTTGAGCGGTTGCACGGTACACGCCCGAGTGTCGAGGAAGCGGTTCTGCTTGCGGAAGAATTTGCCCCGTATCGGAGTCATGCTGCGTATTTATTATGGCGGTCGATTGAATAAGGAACTATTCTTGTCACCCCTCAATGAGAACGGTATAATGAATGCGTTAAGAACGAGTCATCGTTCGCAGATACGATAAGCGTAGCGGAATCACCGCTTCCGATAGAGGGGACGAATGTATATGTACACAGATGAACAAATCATCGAAAAGGCCAATGAAATCGCGAAAATGATTTCCGAAACGTCAGAGGTGGAACGATTCAAAGCCGCTGAAGCCAACATCAACGGGAACGAAAAAGTTCAAAAGATGATGAAACAAATCAAGTTCCTGCAAAAAGAAGCCGTCAACTGCCAGCACTACGGCAAAACGGAAGCTTTGGCACGTGTCGAAGCAAAACTGGATAAATTATTCGCAGAACTCGATGAAATGCCGGTCGTCCAGCAATTCCAGGAATCACAGGAAGAAGTCAACGGACTCCTTCAATACGTGACGGTAACGATTTCAAACGGAATCACAGATCAAATTATCGAAGCGACAGACGGTGATGTCCTGGCGGGGAAAACAGGCAGCGGGATGGAAGCGGAAAATAAAAGCGGCGGTTGCGGCTATTAATCAATGAATTGAATGGGAAAAGCCGACGGATTCCCGTCGGCTTTTTACGCGAATGGGGTGAACAGCATGGAAGCAGTCCATAACACACCGATGATGAAACAATATTTTTCGATTAAGGCCGACTATCCGGATGCCTTTTTGTTTTATCGGTTAGGTGATTTTTACGAATTATTTTTTGAAGATGCCAAACAAGTGGCGCATGAACTGGAATTGACGCTGACAGCGAAAAACGGCAAGAATGCCGAACACCCGATTCCGATGTGCGGTGTACCGCACCATGCCGCAAACGGCTATATCGAACAATTGATCGAACGCGGTTATAAGGTGGCTTTATGTGATCAGGTCGAAGATCCGAAGCTGACGAAAGGTCTCGTTAAACGAGAAGTCGTCCAAGTCATTACACCGGGAACGCTGATGTCCTCGTTGACGGAAAAAGAAAACCGGTATCTCGTCGCCGTCGTCGAACAGGACGGACGATTCGGGATTGCCCGGGGCGACGTTTCGACCGGTGAAAGTGCCTTGACGAGTGTTGCGACACTTGATGCCGTGGCAAAAGAATTGAGTATCATCCTGCCGCGTGAAATTGTCGTCACGTCAAGTGAACACGAGGCGGCACTCAGCCACTTGCAGATTCCGTTGACACAAAGTACGCGCCGGGAAACCCATCCGCACGGCGACAGGGCGATTGATGCGGCACAAGCAGATGCCTTTGCTGTGCTCTATGCCTACATGCATGATACGCAAAAACGGTCGCTTGCCCATCTGCAACCGGCCATCGTTTACGAAGCGGCCGACTTCATGCAGCTCGAACCGAATACGGTCAAAAATCTGGAGCTGGTCCGGTCTGCTCGGACCGGCGATAAAAAAGGATCGTTACTGGGACTGCTTGACGTCACGGGTACGGCAATGGGTGGCCGGATGCTGAAGCGCTGGCTCGAAAAACCGTTGCTTTCGCAACACACGATTGCCGAGCGGCTGGATGCCGTCGAAGAATTGTTGGCTCATTATTTCGAGCGTCAACAGTTGAAGGATACGTTGCGGGAAGTCTATGATTTGGAACGATTGGTCGCAAAAGTCGGATACAGGACGGCTTCCGCCCGCGATCTCGTCCAGTTGAAGTCAACGCTGCGTCTGATTCCGCGGATTCAAGCGGCACTGGAAGAATTACTCAGTGACCGGCTCGGACAGCTGGCACTTGGACTTGATCCGCACGATGAATTAACCGATCTGCTCGACCGTGCTTTTGTCGAGGCTCCACCGATTTCGACGAAAGATGGCGGAATGATCCGGACCGGATTTGATCCGGCGCTCGACGAATTACTGGTGGCGTCAAAAGACGGGAAGACGTGGCTGGCAACGCTTGAAGCCAGTGAACGGCAAGCGACGGGGATTAAGACGTTGAAAATCGGCTACAACCGGGTCTTCGGTTATTACATTGAAGTATCGCGGGCCAATGCCAAACTGTTGCCGGAAGGGCGTTACGAACGGAAACAGACACTTGCGAATGCGGAACGGTATGTGACGCCGGAACTGAAAGAGAAGGAAGCACTGATTCTCGGAGCTGAGGAAAAAAGTATTACGCTGGAATACGAACTGTTTTGTCAGGTCCGCGATCAGGTGAAGACACACATCGAAAGTCTGCAACGGGTCAGCCGGCGGATTGCCGAACTTGATGTTCTCGTCGCTTTGGCGGAAACCGCTGAACGGCATGATTACGTCCGACCGGTGACCTTGACGGGTCGGAATGTAATGATTGAAAACGGGCGACATCCGGTCATCGAGACGGTATTGCCACGCGGGGAGTATGTTGCGAACGGCATCAATCTGAATGAAGACCGGGAAATGCTGTTAATCACAGGACCGAACATGTCCGGTAAATCGACGTATATGCGCCAGTTTGCTTTGATTGCCTTATTGCATCAAATCGGATCGTTTGTCCCGGCAAGCCGGGCCGAGTTACCGATCTTTGATCAGATTTTCACCCGGATCGGAGCAGCGGACGATTTAGTCAGCGGTCAATCGACCTTCATGGTCGAGATGGTCGAGACGCAGGAAGCGTTGACACGGGCAACGGACCGTTCGTTGATTCTCCTCGACGAAATTGGTCGCGGGACATCGACGTATGACGGGATGGCGCTCGCACAGGCCATCGTCGAGCACATCGCGGAGCACGTCGGGGCGAAGACTCTGTTCTCGACCCATTATCATGAGTTGACGGTCCTTGAGGACTCGATGCCGCGTCTCGCGAATGTCCATGTCCGGGCTGTCGAACAGGATGGACGGGTCGTCTTCTTACATGAAGTAAGGGACGGGAAAGCCGATCAATCATACGGAATCCACGTTGCCCGTCTGGCTGATTTACCGGATGCCCTGATTGCCCGGGCGGAAGTCCTGTTATCGGAATTCGAGCAAACAGAGGAACGGACCGTCGTATCACCGAAAGAGCCGGTCGTTCAGGCGGAACCGGTTGATCAACTCAGTCTTTTTGCGGAGACGGACCCGGTCCGGGAAACGGTCCAGACACTGGATTTAATCAATATGACACCACTTGAAGCATTAAACACGCTCTACCGTCTGCAGGCGGAAGCGAGAAAATAAGGAGGTCGTCCGGCATGGGAATCATTCGGGAACTGTCCGATTCGCTTGCGAACCGGATTGCGGCAGGTGAGGTCGTCGAACGGCCTGCCTCTGTCGTCAAGGAACTGGTGGAAAATGCACTCGATGCGGGAGCGACACAGGTTGATGTCGAACTCGAAGAAGCGGGAATGAAACGCATCACGATCCGTGACAACGGACACGGTTTTTATCCGGAAGACGCGGAACTGGCGTTTGTCCGGCACGCGACAAGCAAAATCAAGGATGAACACGATTTATTCCGCATCAAGACGCTTGGATTCCGTGGTGAAGCCTTGGCCTCGATTGCATCCGTCAGTAAAGTGACCTTAAAGACGAAACGGGAAGAGCAGGAAGGGATTCAGCTGATACTTGATTGCGGACGGCTGACGGATCGGTCGGCGATTGCGATGAATCGGGGGACAGAGCTGACGGTCGAACAATTATTCTTTAATACACCGGCCCGGCTGAAGTATCTCAAAACGACGCATACGGAACTGGCGGCCATCACGGACATTTTAAACCGGGTCGCTTTTGCCCATCCGGATGTCAAATTGTATGCGGTCCATGAAGGCAAAGTCTTGATTCAGACGAATGGTTCGGGGGATGTCCGGCAGGCTCTTGCCAGTGTCTACGGGCATCAGACGATTCAGGGGACACTTGTTTCAACCGGCACGACGGCCGATTATCAACTGACTTGTCATCTCGTGAAGCCGGAAGTGACCCGGGCATCGAAAAATTACATTACCTTGATCTTAAATGGGCGTTCGGTGAAAAACTTTGCCCTGACACAAGCCGTTTTAAACGGTTATCACACTTTGCTGCCAATCGGTCGTTTTCCGATTGCCGTCATTGAAGTGACGATGGATCCGTTGCTGATTGATGTTAATGTCCACCCGGCGAAGCGGGAGGTCCGTCTGTCGAAGGAAGCGGAACTTTGTCAACTGATTCAGGAGACGATCCGCTTAACACTCAGCCGGCAGACATTGATTCCGAAAGTGACACCGCAAAAACCTAAAAAAGATCCGAGTGCGCAGGAGAAGTTGGAATTTTCCTATGTGGCAGAGCCGGTTGAGGAACTGTCTTCGCGATCCGTTTGGAATTATCCGATTCCGAAACGGACGGAAGCGGGGAACGAACATGTCCCGTCAGCCAACCGGATTCAACCACCGGATCCATCGATCGATATGCCGGATGAGCCGGTACCGGAACAAACAGATGAGCCGGTCGCGACGGGTCCGAAATTTCCGCATCTTGATGTCATCGGTCAGCTTCATTCTTCGTATATCGTCTGTTCGGGTGCGGATGGAATGTATCTGATTGATCAGCATGCCGCCCAGGAACGGATTAAATATGAGACGTATAAGGTCATGTTCGGTCGTCCGCTCGAGCAGAAACAACAGCTGTTGCTACCGTATACGTTTGAGATTGCGAGTGACGACATGCGGCGGATGGACGAAGTATTGCCGCTCCTCCGCGATGTCGGGATTGAGCTCGAAGCCTTTGGTCCCCAAAGTTTCATCGTCCGGGAAGTTCCGACCTGGTTCCCGTCGCACCGGCAGGAGGAGACGATTCAGGAACTGATGGATGAAGCGTTGATGAAACGCAAGGTCGATCTTGAAACGTACCGGGAAGATGCGGCAATCATGATGGCGTGTAAAAAATCGATCAAAGCGAATCATCCACTGAATCATGAGATGATGCGGCAGTTGATCGTTGACCTCGCCAAAACCGAGATGCCGTTCACCTGTCCGCACGGTCGGCCGGTCATCATCGAATGGACGACGTATGAACTGGAAAAACTGTTTAAACGCGTCACGTAACGAAGAGAAGAGATGCCTGTCTTACGACAGGTGGCTCTTCTTTTTTTGTGCTAGAACAGAAAAAGGACAGAAACGGTGTGAGAACGGTTACTTGAACGAATCGGGGTTATTTCATTGATTGTTCACAAAGTGAGGAGGATAATAAGACCCGAATACGTTAAACAAGGGGAAATCAGAATGCGTTCAAAACTATTGTTAAGTGTAACGATTCTACTGCAGATCATCCTCATCTCCGGTTTCGCCATGCTCGGGGATATGGTGAGTAGAGGATTGCAGTTACCGTTACCGGGAAATATCATCGGATTGATCTTATTGTATCTGGCATTAAAAAGTCGTCTGCTTAAAGTTGATTACGTCGAGCGGGGAGGACGGTTGCTGTTGCTCGTCATGCCGTTATTTTTTGTTCCGGCTTTGTCCGGCATTATGGACTACACGGTGTTCATGCGTCAATCCGGTCTTCAAGTCCTGGTGATTTTAATCATCAGCAGTCTGTTGACATTAACGGGATCCGCGTTCCTCGTCGATCGATTGGCCCGACGCAAAGAGGGGATTGATGTCCATGAGTGAAGCACTGTTTTGGCTGGTGTTGACGACATTGCTGTTTGGCGGCGCGTTTTGGTTATACCGGACATTTCCGTTCGTCTGGACTTTACCGATTCTGACCGTAACGGCGGCCGTGATTGTCATTTTATCGATCAGCGGCACAACACATGCCGCCTATATGGCAGGCGGACAATATTTATCACGGATGCTCGGACCGGCGATTACGGCCTTTGCGATTCCGTTATATCAGGTCCGCCATCATGTCCGGAAGTTTTTACCTGAGATTACGCTTGGTGTCGGGATCGGAACGTTGATTGCCTTGACATCCGACCTGTTGCTTGGTCTGTTGCTGCATCTGGGCCGGGCGACCAACTTGGCATTATTGCCGAAATCGGTTACGTTACCCGTTGCCTTGGCGATTTCGGAACGGTCCGGCGGGACGCTGGCGTTGACAGCGACGTTCGTGCTTGTGACCGGGCTTGTCGGTTCGATTGTCGGGCCACGGTTGATGACCGGGCTCCGAATCCGGCACTTCGTCGGACGCGGTGTCGGACTGGCCTCGATTGCTCACGTCATGGGGGCAACGAAATCAATGAGTCTTGATCAACGCGAAGGCGCAGTCGGTCTGCTGACGATGGTTTTGACGGCTGTTCTTGCCAGTGTGCTTGCACCATGGATTATTCAAATTGTATATTAAATGAAACTCCTTCAGAGGAAAGATAAAGGTGTGAACCCTGACAATGATTATTTGGATCAATGGAACGTTTGGTGTCGGTAAAACAACGGCTGCACAAGGATTGCAGCAACGGATCAAAGGATCACATGTGTTTGATCCCGAATTGACAGGTCAACTGTTGCGTCAACAGCTTCCGCAAGCGGACCAGCCTGATGATTTTCAAGATGCGCCGCTTTGGCGCCGCTTAAATCTGCTCCTGCTTGAACAGCTGGATCAGGCATCTGCCGTCATCCTCGTACCGATGACGTTAACAAATAGTACGTATTTTGAAGAAATCATCGGTGCCTTAAGAAAAACCGGACATCAGGTGCATCACGTGACGTTGATGGCGAGTCCGAAAACCGTCAGACGCCGGTTGCGAAGCCGATTTGAACGCGGACAGTCCTGGGGCGGGAAACAAGCCGAGGACCGGTTGCGTGAGCTTTCCCATCCGCTCTTCTCGCATCATCTTCAGACGGACGCCATGTCGAAACAGCAAATCGTTGATGCCATCGGATTAGTCTGTAATCTTCGGTTATTGCCGCCACGGAGCGTAAGAGACAGGATTGAAACGGCAGGATTGAGGGAAATAAAGGTGTGATGCGGAACTGTTGTTTCGTATCACACCTTTATTTTTGTAGTTTTAGTAGGAGGCTTTAGCAATATGAAACAATGGATGACTGAAAAACTGGGGAGACAGCTGATGGCCGTTTTTTACAGCGTGTTTGTCTGGAGTGTACTCACATCTGTCGCTAGTTATCTTTATATCGACAATTCGGCTGGTCAGACGAAGGAACAAGTACTTGCTCAACTGCAACAAACCCAGTGGTTCTGGTTTTTGAACTTATTGATTTTTCTTTTATGCTTATTATTCATCGTCCGACCGTTGATTGGCCGGCTGACGATGCAGTTACATGAACTGAATATCAAAAGTCAGCGACTTGCGGAAGGAAAATCAATTTCGCTCGAACACGATGTACTGGTGGAGAACGAAGTCGGGCAACTGACGGAATCCTTTTATCGGATGGCCCGTTCAATCTCCTCGCAACACACGGAGCTGTCACGAAAAAATCAGTTGATGGAACAGAATCAAGAAGCCCTTAAAAGTAAACAAACGGAACTGGAACAGGCACTCGAAGTCACACGTTCGAACGAATTGCATCTGCAGGACCGTAATGAACTGATTGAAACACTTGCTTCGAAGGAAAGTTTGTTTGATTATTCCTCGGTCATCAGTACGATTGTCCGTTTGACGAAAACCGAGTTTGGAGCCCTGTTATTGATTAAAAACAATGAGATCTCCTCGGTCGTTCCAAAAGAAATGACGGAAGAACAGCAGGAGAGCCTAAAAACCGAATCGTTACTGCTCAAACGGGTTATGATTTCGAAAGAACGTGCCAATTCTTCGAAAAAAGTCGCCAATGACAGTTTGATTGGTTTCCCATACTACATTTATGAAGCCGTCATCCCCATCATGGATCAGGCGAAAGATGAACTGATTGCCTGCCTCTATCTGGCACGGTTCGATCAACCCTTCAACACAAAAGAATTGAATGAACTGGAATCGTTCTCGAAACAGATTGCGATTTCCTTGATGCGGATGTCACTGTATGAACAAATGGAATACGAACGAAAAGAGACAGCCCAACTGCTGAATTCAGTCCGGGAAGCCATCCTCTATATCAAACATGACGAAAAAACGATTCTTGGGAATCAGGCGTTATTTGATATCTTCGAATCGTTACAGATCGAAGAAGACAACGATTCGATGACATTCCTCGAAGTGCGGCCGGAGACGATGTTTGAACAGGTCGATCAAAAAGAGGCATTTGAAGCATATTTTGAAGAAGTCTTATCTGGTCAGATTCCGGAGGGGATGTTTTCGTTATCGATTGACCAAGGGGAATATTTCATTCAGGTCTATGCGGAAGAAATCATGCTCAGTGAACAGGCAAAAGGAACGATTCTTGTATTCCGGGACGTGACGGCGGAAACGGAAGTCGACCGGATGAAGTCGGAACTTGTCTCGACCGTCTCGCACGAACTGCGGACACCGCTTTCTTCCATTTACGGGTTCACGGAACTGATGCTCAAACGCAAACTGGATCCGGAACGGAACAAACGCTACCTGCAGACGATTCATGATGAATCGAAACGATTGACGGATCTTGTCAGCGATTTCTTAAATGTTCAACGGATGGAGTCCGGGAAACATTCCTACGATAAAGAAGTGTTTGATCTGATTGATACGGTCCGGGAACAGACACGTTTTTATCAGGCGTCAACCGAACAACATCGTCTGCAGCTGGATGTCGATGAAAATCATGAGTTTTTGATTCATGCGGATAAAAACAGCATGAAACAACTGCTCGGTAATTTACTTCATAATGCAATCAAATATTCACCGGACGGCGGCGATGTTGTCATCTCGCTGACGCATCACCACAATCAGATTGAGTTAAGTGTCCGTGACTTTGGATTAGGGATTCCAAGCAGTGCGATGCCGCATCTGTTCAGCAAATTTTACCGGGTCGACAATTCCGACAGCCGTAAAATCGGTGGAACGGGCTTAGGTCTCTCGATTTGTAAAGAAATTGTCCGGGCACATGACGGCAATATTGATGTCGAATCGATTTTAGGGGAAGGTACCGTGTTTAAGGTATTGTTACCAAGTGTCTCCGATACATTGATTGAAATGAATTAAATCAAATAGGACAGGGCAGGAAGTGCGGAAAAGAATCATCCGTGTATCCTGTCCTGTTTTTTCGTGAACAGTGAGGTTTCTCATACCGGGAGAGGATAGAAGAAAAGTGGATGAGAGCAAATTCCATACGATTTTCTGAAAACATTTCGTGACGAAACACCCGTTTTCCTTGCAAATCATTTGAGATATGCAGGGATTGCCGGTCTCGGAAAGCTCTCGCTATAGTGGGGATACAGACAGAAACCACATGAATTTAGGGAGAGATGAAGATGGACGTACAGACACTATACGAACAAATCGTGGAGCATCCGTCAACGGATGAGATGCAGGAAAATGCCAATGTCGACGGAAAATCGCCGCTCGGCAAGCTGAACCGCCTTGCAGCTGTCACTGCAAAACAGATGATGCAGGATATGCTGCTGTCAACGGAAGCGAAACAGGCGCTTGCTGAAAACATCATCTACATCCATGATGCCGACTATTACGTGACCGGGACGACGACCTGTGTCCAACTGCCGCTCGGCCGGTTGTTACAAGATGGATTTACCATGGCCCATGGATCCATACGTCCGGCACAGGATATCCGGTCGGCGTTAGCACTCGCCGCCATTATCATGCAGGCGAATCAGAATATGCAACACGGCGGGCAATCCTATCCGATGTTCGATTTTGATCTAGCTCCGTTTGTCGAAAAAACCTTTCAACGTCAATTGAAGAAAATTCATGACGTGGTCCCGAAATGGTCAAATCGGCGCAAGCGAGCCTACGCAATGTCAGAAACGTACGAAATGACCTATCAAGCCTGTGAAGCGTTTATTCATAACACGAATTCGATGCATTCACGCGGCGGCGGTCAAGTTCCCTTTATCTCGATTAATTACGGAACGGATACGTCGATGTTTGGCCGGATGTTGATTCGCGCCCTACTTGAAGCGACACGGGCGGGACTTGGAAAAGGCGAAACCCCGATTTTTCCGATTCAAATTTTTAAAATCAAGGCCGGGGTGACACTAAATGCAACGGATCCCAATTACGATCTATTTCAATTGGCGACCGAAGTGACAGGAAAACGGTTATTTCCGAACTTCGCATTTCTCGATGCCCCGTTCAATCAATCAGCGGATGATACGCCGGACACAGAAGTGGCGTACATGGGTTGCCGGACGCGAGTTCTTGAGAACCGGCAAGGCCGGGCGTCCGTCGTCGGGCGGGGAAACCTGTCGTTTACGAGTCTGAATCTCGTCCGTCTCGCTTTGATGACACAAAGTCTGGACCGGATGTTTGAAGCCGTTACCACGTACACGACTTTGATTTGTGAACAATTGTTGGAACGTTATCACTATCAAGCCAATCGGACGGCCGATGAGTTTACTTTTTTGTACCGGCATATCTGGCGCGGCGGAGAGACGCTTGCTGGATCCGACCGGGTCGAACCCGTCTTACGGCAAGGAACGTTGTCTGTCGGGTTCATCGGTTTGGCGGAAGCCTTAATTGTCCTGACGGGGCAACATCACGGGGAATCGGAACTTGCTCACGGAATCGGTCAAGCCTTGATTCGATTGATACGGACGATCGCCGATCAGTACGGGGAGAAAACCGGTCTGAATTTTTCCGTCCTGGCGACACCGGCAGAAGGATTATCCGGTAAATTCACGGTTGCAGATAAAGAACAATTCGGTGTCATTGAACGTGTGACCGATAAGCCGTATTATACGAACTCGTTTCATCTGCCGGTCGGGACGAACGTGACCATCCGGGAAAAAATCCGGCTCGAAGCACCGTTTCATGCCTTATGTAACGGCGGACACATCACGTATGTCGAGACGGACGGGGCACTCGCTGAAAATCCGGAAGCCATCGAAGATATCGTCCGGCTGATGGCGGAATCGGGCATCGGGTACGGTTCGATTAATCATCCGATTGACCGATGTTTGACGTGCCGGACGGAACAGACAATGGAACAGGCATGTCCGGTGTGCGGCGGGGAAGAGATTGAACGGATTCGCCGGATTACCGGTTATCTGGTCGGAACGATGGACCGATGGAATCCTGCCAAGCGGGCGGAAGAACAGGACCGGGTGAAACATGCGGCTGCTTCAGATTCTCGCTGATTCTGTCGTCGACGGTCCGGGTCTGCGAACGGTCGTCTTTTTTGCCGGTTGCCCCCACCATTGTCCCGGGTGCCATAATCCGGATTCCTGGGCGGTTGAAGGCGGAGAGGACTGTAGCGTGGAGCAAGTCATTGAACAGATTCAACAGATGGGTTCGTACCGGGTGACGATTTCCGGCGGAGAACCATTTTTGCAACAGCAGGCGTTATCCGAACTGGTCCACGCATTGACCGGCTATGACATCTATCTGTTTACCGGTTATCGGCTCGAACAGTTGCTTGATGATACACAGGCCCGACAAATCCTGTCACAGGTGGACTGTTTAATTGATGGTCGGTATATCCAGAGACTTCACGATCACTCTTTAGCCATTCGCGGCAGTACCAATCAACGGATTTTCAATCGGGAACAGCTTCAACTCATTCTCGAATAAAAAACAGGTCGTTTCCTCTCACTCGACATGAGAAGAAACGACCTGTTTGGTGATTATGCGTATTTTTTTTCACGTGCTTCTTCGATGTGAACGACGTCTTGCTCGACTTTCCGTTTCTTAATGAAGAACGATAATCCTAAAGCCAGTAAGGCGAGCAACGTGGCGATGAAGAACGTATCATTGATGCCTTCGACCATCGATTGCGTGATGATCGTTTGCGGATTCGTCCCGGGCGTTGCATTTGCTGTCAGTTCTTTGGCATAGTCAGCGGTCCGTGATGTCATGACCGTAACGAGCAGTCCTGAACCAATCGCACCGGATACTTGCGACAACGTATTGTTGAGCGCCGTTCCGTGTGGTGTCAAATGTTGCGGGATATGATTCAATCCGTTTGTCATAACCGGCATCATGACCATCGAGATACCGAGGAAGCGTAACGTGTACATGATGACGAGGAACGAATACGCCGTATCTGCCGTCAGACGACTGAAGAAGAAAGTTGTCAAGACGGTCAAAGACAGACCGATCATGGCAAGGACCCGGGCACCAAAGCGGTCAAACAGACGACCGGTGATTGGTGACATGAATGCCATGACGAGTGCACCTGGCAACATCAAGAGACCGGAATGGAACGGTGAAATACCGCGAATCGTCTGGACGTAAATCGGCATCAGGATCATGGCCGAGAACATCGACATGTTCAAGACCATTGAAATGCCTTGCGATAGAGCGAACATCGGGTATTTAAAGATGCGGAACTCAAGCATCGGTTCATCGAGCCGGAATTGGCGTATAATGAACGAAGCGAGACTGATCACACCAATGGCGAGAGCACCAATGACGGTCCACGATCCCCAACCGGCAGAACCGGCAGAACTGAAGCCGTACAGTAATCCGCCGAAGCCGAAGCTTGATAAGACGAGTGAAAGTTTTTCAAGACGCAGTGTACTCGTGACGACTTCTTTTTTTAATAAGAAGAATCCGATGACGAGAACCAGCAGGGAAATCGGTGTAACGATATGGAACAGCATCCGCCATTCATAATGTTCAAGCACCCAACCGGATAATGTCGGACCGATGGCGGGTGCGAACGTGATGACTAGACCGAAAATCCCCATGGCTTGTCCGCGTTTTTCGATCGGGAAGCCGTTTAACAAAACGTTCATTAACAGCGGCATCATGATGGCGGAACCGGATGCCTGTAACATCCGCGAGCCGAGCAGGACCGGAAACAGATCGGCTTGACCGGCGACAATTGTGCCGATCGAGAACAATCCCATTGCCGTCAAGAACAACTGGCGCGTCGAAAACTTTTGAACGAGAAAAGCCGACGTCGGAATCATGATTCCGTTGACCAGCATATAGCCGGTTGTCAGCCATTGCGCCGTACTGGCTTCAATGTTGAATGATTTCATGATCGATGGTAAAGCGATATTTAACAGCGTCGAGTTCAGGACGGCGACGAAGGCGCCGGCCATCAAGACCGCTAAGATTAAATAAAGACGAGATGATTGCTTCGTTGATTGCATTTCGTTATGCTCCTTTTGTACAGTAAGTCTATTTTGTTATACACTGATTCTACGACCTAGCTATCTTACCGTCTGAAGAAAAACATTACAAATTATTTGCTTTATACACTAAAGTATATAGATGATTTTTGAAAAACAGATCATTTAAAGAAAAGGATAATGACATGAACCCGAAAAAGAAACAGCTCCTTGATGCTGCCTACCAACTGTTCGTCGAAAAAGGATACCAGTCAACCTCGATCCAGGACATTTTAGATCAAAGTGTCGTCTCCAAAGGAACATTCTATAATTATTTTTCGTCGAAAAACGAACTGTTCATTGATGTCTTCAACACCGTCTTCGAAAAGATGCGTAACGCCCGAAAAGAAATCCTGGTCGGACGCGACGTCTCGGATTACGAGACATTCATTCAGCAAGGGAACTGCTACCTCGAACTGATGCAGAAGTACAAACTGTATACGTTGTTTGAAGAAGCGATTGCTTCGAATGAAAAAGAATTAAAAGCGTTCATGGAAAATAACCGGCTGCTCGAAATCGAATGGACCTATCACCGGTTGCGCGATTTGTTCGGAGAAGCGAAAACACCGTATCTGCTCGATTTAGCAGTCATTTATACCGGCATGCTGCAATATGCGATGTACTTCTTCCGGCAATCGGAACGGAATACGCAACCGGAGCGGGTCGTCCGCTATGTCTTCAACCGGTTGACGCATCTCGTCGAAGATGTCAGCCGGACGGAAGAACAATTGATTCCGCCACGCTTCCTGTCGGTCTGGCTCGACCGTCCGCAAGATGAGGTCGTCATCCGGAAAGATTTATTCGAGAAGACGAATGCTCATATGAAGCAATTGATCACACTGTCCGTCATTTCAGAGGAATCAAAAGAAGCCCATGACGAGGTGCTTGATTTCATTTACGAAGAATTATTGGAACGGAAAAAACCGAAAATCCATCTGTTGAAGCGGGCACTCGAAACGTTGGCGGAAGATCCGATCTTCACCGGTCAGGAAATCATGGTCCGTTATCAGGAGATGGTCGATGAAATCGTCCGGATCCGGACGCGTCTTCAGTAAAGAAGGACTTGTTGTTTCAGGCAAAACCTCTTACTATAAAACGATGTATGTTAAACACAAGAAATGAGGAATTAGATGTTTTCACAATGGAGAAAAGAATGGGTTCTGCAACCGAAAGCAGATTTGTTATCCGGTATCGTCGTTGCCTTGGCACTGGTTCCGGAAGCGATTGCCTTTTCCTTAATCGCCGGAGTCAATCCGATGGTCGGCTTATATGCGTCCGTCATCATTGCCATCATCATCTCGATTGCCGGCGGCCGCCCGGGGATGATCTCGGCAGCAACCGGAGCGATGGCGCTTGTCGTGGTCCAGCTCGTTAAAGATCATGGCGTCGATTATTTACTGGCGGCTGGTATCCTCGCAGGGATCTTCCAGATTATTTTAGGTCTTGCCGGCGTCGCGAAATTATTACGTTTTATTCCCCGGGCCGTCATGGTCGGGTTCGTCAATGCCTTGGCCATCTTGATTTTTTCGGCGCAGCTGCCGCAGTTTGAAGGACAGAACTGGATCATGTACTCGATGGTCGCGGCGTCCCTTGCGATCATCCTGATCTTCCCGCGGTTTACGAAAGTCATCCCGGCACCACTCGTCGCGATTACAATCATGACCATCCTGACGGTCGCCTTTTCGCTCGATACACGTGTCATCGGCGACATGGGTCAGATTTCAGCTTCGCTGCCGAACTTCTTCCTGCCAAATGTCCCGTTTTCACTGGAAACACTGCAAATCATTTTCCCGTATGCGTTGTCGCTTGCGTTCGTCGGTCTGATCGAGTCGTTGTTGACGGCGCGGATTGTCGATGAGATGACGAATACGACATCGAATAAAGCAATCGAATCCCGTGGACAAGGAATCGCCAACATCGTGGCCGGATTCTTTGGCGGTATGCCGGGCTGTGCGATGATCGGTCAATCGGTCATCAATGTCACATCCGGCGGTCGCGGTCGCTTGTCGACTTTCACAGCCGGAGCGTTTCTGATGCTTTTGATGGTGACGATGAACGATTTATTGATGACGATTCCGATGGGCGCCCTCGTCGGTGTCATGTTCTTTGTGTCGTACGCGACATTTGACTGGGGATCGTTTAAAATGCTGAAAAATTCGCCGAAAAGTGATTCTGCCGTCATGCTGGCAACGGTCCTCGTGACCGTCCTGACACATGATTTGTCAATGGGCGTACTGGTCGGGATTCTGCTTGCTGCGATTCTGTTCGCATCGAAGATTTCACGGATTGATGTGAAACGACATGCCGAAGGGACAAACGTCGTCTACCGGATCAACGGTCCGATCTTCTTTGCGTCGACGACGGCGTTCGTCGAACAATTCGATTTGCCGGCAGACAACGATTTCGAACGGATTACGCTTGATTTCACACAAGCCCACTTGTTTGATGATTCGGCGACGGAAGCGATTGAAACGGTTGTCTTGAAATATCAGGCAGCCGGTCTGTCAGTCGATTTGGTTTCATTAAATGAAGAATCACAGGCACTTGTCGACCGTTTAGCCCGTCGCATTGCCTGAAGAAGAACCGTCCGAGACGTATTTCGGGCGGTTCTTTTTTCGTGAAAGCAGACGGTTGGAGAAACTTTTCGGTATACTGGAAAAAAAGGGGGAATAGTCATGAAATGGTTTCGGTTTGAGCAAGAAGGAGAGTCACGGATTGGGGTCGAGGAAGCAGGTTACCGGTATGACGTGACAACGCAGGTCTATACGGATTCGTTGCTTGAAGTCATCGCACGGGGCTTCGAGATGGATCTTGATTTGGATGTCGCACCGCGGCTGAACGATGAGATCCGGTTACTCGCACCGTACATACCGCCTCGTAATGTTATTTGTGTCGGGAAGAACTATGCCGATCACATCAAGGAGATGGATACGGCAGGTGCCGGGAAATTCGTTTTATTTACGAAAGCACCGAGTTCCATCGTCGGTCCGTTTGAAGCAATCGAACGGCATGCTGATCTGACACAGCAACTCGACTACGAAGGTGAGCTCGCAATCATCATCGGGACGTCCGGTCGTGACCTGACGCCGGAAAATGCACTGGATCATGTCTTCGGCTACAGTATCGTCAATGATGTGACGGCACGGGATTTGCAAAAAGAGCATGTCCAGTTCTTCCGCGGCAAATCACTCGACGGGTTTTGCCCGTTCGGTCCGGTCATTGTGACGGAAGACAACTTTGATCCGACGGATGTATTGGTTGAGACGCGCGTCAACGGTCAACTGCGTCAATCGGGTTCGACGAAGCGGATGCTCCGGGATGTCGTGACGATTTTAACAGAAGTTTCCCGCGGGATGACCCTTGAAGCAGGGGATATCATCGCAACAGGAACACCGGCCGGCGTCGGACACGGGATGAAGCCGCCGACGTATCTTCAGGATGGGGATGTCGTAGATATTTCGATTGAAGGAATCGGTCATCTGCAAAATCACGTCAAAGCCTATAAATGAATAATCAATGACCGTCTTGTTTAAAACCGCTCAGAGAATGAGCGGTTTTTTTACGTAAACGGTCATGGTATGACCGTTTTTGATGTATAATAGACGTATAACAGGATGTTATTGTCGAATAAAATCGTATTTTGAAGGTTTTTTAACGGAAAACATAAAAAATGAATGTTTTTGATTGATTTTTGGATGTAAACGCTTTATATTAAGGATGTGGAGGGAAACTCATGTTAACGAAAAAACGCCATCAACTGATTCTCGAGCTGCTCGCCCGGGAAGAAGTCGTCAAAATGCAAACCATTGTTGATCAGACGGGAGCCAGTGAATCAACGATTCGCCGCGACTTATCACAACTTGAATCGGCTGGTCACCTACGGCGGGTTCACGGCGGGGCAACCGCCAACCATATGCAGATTGATGAACCGAGTTATTTCGAGAAAAGTGACCGTTTCGTGGAAGAGAAGGACCGGATCGCGAAAGCAGCGGCCGACCTGATCGAAGACGGAATGTACGTGTATCTCGATGCAGGAACGACGACGCTAGCCATCGTCCCTTATCTCGAACAAAAGGCGATTACAGTCGTGACGAACAGTCTTCCTCTAGCGAACACGTTACTCTATCACCGTATCCCGACGTTCGTCGTCGGAGGGCAACTCAAGCATTCGACCCAAGCACTTGTTGGTTACAATGCGCGTGAAGGAATGTTGATTTACCATTTTGATGTCGCTTTCCTTGGGATGAACGGTGTTCATCCGACTCAAGGTTTCACGACACCAGATCCGGAAGAGGCACTCGTTAAGAAGACCGCGATTGAGTTAGCGAAAAAGTCTTATGTATTAGTCGATGAGACGAAACTGGATGACATCAGTTTCAGCCGGGTCGCGTCACTGCGGGCGGCAACGATTATCACGATGACATCCAGTGAACAGGAAGCGAAATACAGTCAATATACAGAGGTGGTGAACGCGAAATGATTTATACACTGACACTCAACCCATCAATCGATTATTACGTCACGTTGCCGGTATTTGAGGCCGGACAAGTCAATCGTGTGGAACAAGCGGAAAAAGTAGCAGGTGGAAAAGGAATCAATGTCTCACTCGTCTTAAGAAACTACGACGTCGAGACGGAAGCTCTTGGATTTTTAGGTGGCAGTACGGGGCAATTCATTCGTAACGAACTGGAAAAACAAGGTGTCCTGACCGCATTCACACCGATTACCGATGAAACGCGGATCAACGTTAAGATCCGTGCCGATCAGGAATCGGAACTTAATGCGGCAGGTCCTCAAATCAAGGATGAAGAATTACAGGCGTTACTGGCTGCGTTCGAAACGATGCAGCCGGGTGACATCGTCGTCTTCGCCGGCAGCATTCCAAGCAGTCTGCCGCAGGATTTGTATCGGAAGATTGCACAAGTCCTGACGGAACGAGGCGTCAAATTCGCCGTCGATACGACGAAGGAAGCGATGCTTGAAGTTTTACCGCTCGGTCCGTTCATGATCAAGCCGAACCATCATGAACTCGGTGAAATTTTTGATGTCGATATCACGTCAAAAGAAATGGCTGTCCCGTATGCGCAACAACTTGTTGAACGCGGCGCGGAAAATGTCATCATCTCTTTTGCGGGTGACGGAGCGTTACTCGTCAACAAGCAGGGGGCCTACACGGCGAACACACCAGCCGGTAAGCTGATCAACTCAGTCGGTGCCGGAGATTCACTCGTCGCAGGATTCGTCGCCAGTTACGCGCTCGGACGGCCGCCGGAAGAAGCGTTCCGGTACGCAGTCACGACAGGCAGTGCGTCCGCTTACTCGTTTGGATTATGTACAAAAGAAGATATTGACCGTTTACTGACCGATGTCCAAGTCGTTGAACTCATTCAATCCTAAAAGGAGTGACAAACTCATGAAAATTACAGATCTGTTAACACGTGATACGATCCAACTCGATTTACGTTCGTCGAATAAAGCAGCTGTCATCGATGAACTCGTCGATGTACTCGATCGTGCCGGAAAATTAAATGACCGCTCGGCTTACCGCGAAGCCATCCTGGCCCGGGAAGCACAAAGTACGACCGGACTCGGTGAAGGAATCGCGATTCCGCATGCGAAGACGGCAGCCGTTAAATCACCGGCCATCGCTTTTGGACGTTCGACAGGAATCGATTACGAAGCACTTGACGGACAACCAAGCCGCTTGTTCTTCATGATTGCTGCCGGCGAAAATGCCGACAACGCGCACCTTGAAACATTATCAAAACTGTCTGTCTACCTGATGGACATGAAGTTCCGTGATACGATTCTTTCCGCTCGTTCGGAAGATGAAGTCATCGCTGCGATCGAAGCAAAAGAACGGGAAGAAGAAGGTCCGGTCGACGTCTCGTCGTCAAGTGTCGCACAGGACGCACCATATATTCTTGCCGTCACAGCATGTCCGACCGGTATTGCCCATACGTATATGGCAGCAGATGCCCTCCGTCAAAAAGCGGAAGAAATGGGTGTCCGCATCAAAGTCGAGACAAACGGTTCGACCGGCGTGAAAAACGGTCTGACAAGTCAAGATATTCAAGAAGCGACAGCAATCATCGTCGCTGCGGATAAAGCCGTCGAGATGGATCGTTTCAACGGGAAACACGTTGTCGAAGTTCCGGTCGCTCAAGGAATCCGTAAACCAAAAGAACTGATTGACCGTGCCGTTAAACAGGATGCACCGGTGTATAAAGGCAGTGGATCAAGCGACAGCTCGAAACCGGCCCGCGGCGGCTTCTACAAACACCTGATGAGCGGGGTTTCCGCCATGTTGCCACTCGTTGTTGCCGGCGGACTCTTAATCGCAATCAGCTTCTTCTGGGGCATCAACTCAGCGAATCCGGAAGATCCGTCATATAACGAATTTGCCGCTCAATTGATGTCGATTGGTAAAGCAGCCTTTGGTCTCTTAATTCCGATTCTTGCCGGATTCATCGCGATGTCGATTGCCGATAAACCGGGTCTCGCACCAGGTTTGATTGCCGGGTTCCTCGCAAGCCAAGGGAACGCTGGATTCCTCGGCGGATTGATTGCCGGTTTCCTTGCCGGTTATGTCGTTCTCTTACTGATCAAAGTCTTACAAGGTCTTCCGAAAGCTCTTGAAGGGATCAAACCAGTCTTGCTTTACCCGCTGTTCGGTTCATTCATCACAGGTATGATCATGTTGCTTGTCATCAACGAACCGATCGCTGCTTTCATGACATGGTTGACAGATTCACTCAACGGTCTCAGTGGCGGTAACGCGATCCTGCTCGGTATGCTCGTCGCAGCAATGATGGCGATCGATATGGGTGGTCCAATCAACAAAACGGCTTATGTCTTCGGAACAGCCGCTTTAACAGCAGGAAACACGGAAGTCATGGCAGCCGTCATGGCGGGTGGTATGGTTCCACCACTTCTCGTCGCATTCTCGTCTACATTGTTCGCACGTAAGAAATTTACACCGCAAGAACGCGAAGCCGGTATCGCTGCTTACGCAATGGGTGCTTCATTCGTCACAGAAGGTGCGATTCCATTCGCAGCAGCCGATCCACTTCGTGTCATCCCGTCAAGCGTCATCGGTTCAGCAATCGCCGGTGCATTGACAATCGTCTTCGGTGTGTTGCTTCCGGCACCACACGGCGGTGTGTTCGTCTTCCCATTACTTGACGGACCATCAGGCACATTAATGGCCGTTCTTAGCTACGCTGGTGCGATCTTAATCGGAGCACTTGTCGGAGCTGCCATCCTCTCGATCTTGAAAAAACCGCTCGTCGATCAAGAAGTTGCGAAAAAAGAAATGACTTCTGGCACGGGAACAAAAGCTTCATAAGAAAAAATTATTCGATAAAATCACTCCAAGGCGACTTGGAGTGATTTTTTAATTGCCTTTTTCGGGTATTAGAGCAAGAATAGGGGGCGTATCCCCACTATAAAAGGAGGTTTGTATATGGGCGGTCAGTCTTTACAAATCGGACCACGTACCATCAAGACCGGACTTGCGGTCATTTTGGCGCTGATTATCAGCAACCTGTTTAATCTGAGCCCGATCCTACCTGCGATTTCGGCAGCGACAACGTTATTACCGTCCGTTTATCAGACATGGAAACAATTCCTCGAGGAAGCGGAAGCTAACCTGATCGGAGCCTTCCTGACGCTTGTCTCGTTATGGATTCTAGGTGACAACCCGGCTAATCCACTGGCAATCGGAATCGTCATCATGGCCGCCATCTCAATTTTACTAGCATTTGGTTTCGGCCGGACGATTCCCCACGTCGTCTTGATGATCATCGTCATCCTGGAAAGTGTTGAAGGGGCGACGGATCCGTTGTGGCAAATCGTCCTGATCCGTTACTTTCTCGTCATGCTCGGAATCGGGTGTGCACTTGGTGTCAACGCGTTGATTTTCCCGCCGCGTTACGGAAATGTCTATTATCAAAAAGCTTCGAAACTGTTCGAAAAATTACTCGTCGTGACCCGGGCGATTGCCTTTGAAGGGAAAGTCACGCCGTACCGGTCAGCAATCGACAAAATGGGCCGCTTGATGCTCGAGACGAAGACGCTGTTCAACTTACACCGC
Source organism: Exiguobacterium sp. PvP048 (assembly GCF_040549175.1). NCBI lineage: Bacteria > Bacillati > Bacillota > Bacilli > Caryophanales > Exiguobacterium > Exiguobacterium sp. PvP048. The sequence goes on from NZ_JBEPSU010000002.1 coordinate 374,340, forward strand.
GAAGAAATTCGCGGATCCCGGCAGCGGCATGTCTCGTTACTGCGGAACCTGATCATTCTGCAACATATGCAGTCGTGTCTCGAACGGGGTGTTGCGACGGCAGAACGGTTCCGGGAGCGGGAGAAGGCGTTGAATTCAATTGCTGATGAGTTGCGGAGCGAGTTGTTTTATCACCTGATGCATATCGCTCAGCGGCAGGAAAAAGTCTTGTTGACGTACGACCTGTTATTGACGGAAGAACCGCTGGCGATGGAAGATCTCGTCAAAGAAAACATCGCCTTCGTCAAACACTCGTTCCTCGACCGGGACGAACTAGAAGAGGAAATCATCATGGAAATCCTGCCAATCGTCGTCGCGATGAACGAGTGGATTCAGGAACTGGAATTGTTTGAAAAACGGCTGAACGGAGCGCTTCGTCGCCATGTCACATCGCTGTCGATCGAACAAAAATCAGTCCGGGACAAAACCTTTAACCGATTTAAACGAAAAAAAGCGATTGACGAGAGCCAAAAGTAAGCGTATAGTCCTCCTTAACAACACTTTAGTTGCTAACAGCATAACAGCATAACAGAATGAAAGATATGGACAAAGACGAAACCGAAGTAGAAACAATCTCCCTGTTTCAGAGAGCACGTGGCGCTGCGAACGTGTACACAGATTGAATCGAATTACAGTTTCCGAGTCTCTTGCCACGCAAGCGGAGAAAACCGTTATCCCGTAATGAAGCGATCTATGTCTACGTAGATTATCAGGGTGGTACCGCGGCCTTTTGTCGTCCCTGTCGAACATCTTTGTTCGGCAGGGACTTTTTGTTGTTCATCTACTTTCAAGGGGGAATTCATATGTCTACACCAATCATTCCAAGTCACTTACAACCACACGTCGCACCACAGCACTACGACGATTACACGTCGACGGATCACGCGGTCTGGCGTTACGTCATGCGACTGAATTTAAAGACGTTACAAGACACGGCCCATCCGGCATACCTCGAAGGACTCGCTGCGTCCGGTATCAGTCCGGAACGGATTCCGGATGTCCGGGAGATGACGGCCAATTTGAGCCGGGGCGGCTGGGGAACAGTTGCCGTTGACGGCCTGATACCGGGTGTCGCATTCTTTGACTTCCAAGGACACGGTTTGTTACCGATCGCAACGGATATCCGAAAGGTCGACAATATTCTCTACACACCGGCACCGGACATCTTGCACGAAGCAGCGGGACATGCACCAATCCTGATGAATCCGACGTACGCGGAATTCGTTCGCCGGTTCGGTGAGATTGGTGCCCATGCCTTTAACCATAAAGCGGAGCACGACGTCTTCAAAGCGTTGAAAAAATTGACGATTGTCAAAGAAAGTCCGTTTTCGACACCGGCTGACATCGAGCAGGCGGAAATTGCCCTTGCTGAAACCCGGACCCATGTGACGGGAATCTCGGAAGCGAATGAAATTTCACGTCTGTTCTGGTGGACGGTTGAGTTTGGTCTCATCGGTGATCTCGACAATCCGCAAATCTACGGAGCCGGTCTTCTTTCGTCCGTCGGTGAAAGCCGTCACTGTCTGACAGACGCGGTCGTCAAACATCCGTTTTCACTTGCGAAAGCACTGGCGACGAAACATGACGTCACGAGCATGCAAAAAGAACTGTTTGTCTGCGAATCATTCGAACAGCTCCGGGAAGCCCTGGAGGAGTTCGCGCAGACGATGTCATACGTCCGCGGCGGTATCCACGGATTGACGAAAGCCGTCGAGTCAGGCAACCTTTCGACGCTTGTCTTTGACAGCGGCGTCTCGCTCGTCGGTGTACCGGCAACACAGGAAATCCATGAAACCCTACACATCGTCAAGCTGACCGGTCCAACGGCACTCGCTGCGAAAGGTGAAGTTATGACAGGACAAGGGCTTGCCGATCATCCGGAAGGTTTTACACTTCTTCACGGACCGGAGCTGAATGAAGTCCTGCTCCAGGTCAAGGTCGGGGAGCAACTTGACTGGACAGAAGGTACAGTTCACCTCACGGGACAAATTTCAGCGATTCAAAACGTCAACGGTCACCGGGCACTCGTCGTCCTGGAAGAAGCTCAATTGACGAACGACGGTCAAACGACGGCAATGGACCGGATGGAGTTAGTCGTCGGAGACATCACGTCGGCTTTCCCGGGAACAGAAGTCGAAGCGTTAAAACCAATTCCGGAGACAGTCGAATTCGAACGGATCGAACGTCCGTTGACAGCAGCCGACCCGATTTTTGAAGCCATTCGGGAAATGCGGGAAGGACGGACCGACCGTCAACTGTTGCCGCAACTGATTGACCGGACGTTGACTCAATTACCGGATGCCTGGTTGTTGCGTCTTGAATTACTGGAACTGGCGGATGAAGTCGACCAGCCGCGACTAATGGCTGATCTCGACCGTCTGAAGCAGACGTCGGTCGAACGGGAAGAACTGATTACACGCGGTATGCGTCTGCTGGATCTCGTCCGGTAAGCGGACGGTCGAGAAATCCCTTGAAACCTGTTAGAATGGAAACCGTGTGAAAGTGAAACGGAACAGGGGAGTGACCGATATGAAACAACCGAACTACTATCAGGACGTCAAACAATTCCATCAGACGTTCCATCATCCGGGGGCGGATCAACCGACAGCGATTCCGCTCGACCGCGGTGTCAAACGGGCGACCTGGACAGCAGAAGAAGCAGTCGTCGAGTTCCTGCATCAGTCGTCGCAAAACGAAACGGAGTTTTTAGCTGCCATCGAGACGTTTAAGGCAGGACTCGATCAGGCCGTTAAAAAATCACTGAAGGAAACCTATCCGGTGACGGAAGTCGAACGGCTCGTCGGTCAAGGCGATGCCTTGACGGATGCCCTGTACTTCATCATGGGCAGTTTTGTTGAAGCCGGTCTTGAGCCGGGGCCGTTGTTCGAAATCGTCCAACAGGCCAACATGGCGAAACTCGGTCCGGACGGCCAACCGATTTTCCGGGAATCGGATCAGAAGGTCATGAAGCCGGACGGCTGGTTGCCGCCGGAGCCGCAACTCGAAGCAGAAGTAGTGCGCCAAATGAAAGAAAAAGCATGAAAAAAGGAAGTAAGCCGCACAAGCGGTTTACTTCCTTTTTGTTCAGACCTGATAACGGGACAACGACAACTTCCCGGGACGTTCAAAGACGATGCCTTCCGCCTCGAGTGCCAATTGCTGTTCATCACCGTCGAGTGAAATCTCACCTTTCGCATTCAAGACACGGTACCAGGGCAACTGTTCCGTCCGGCTCAGGCTGTGAAGAATCCGGGCGACTTGCCGGGCGGCCCTAGGATTTCCGGCAAGCCGGGCCACTTGACCGTACGTCATGACACGTCCTGCCGGAATTGAACGAATGACGTCAACGACTTCTTGTGTGAACGGAATCAAGGGGTTTCGTTGGTCGAGACGATGTATTGTTGAATCTTGTCATCTTCGTCAAATCCAATCGTGACATCAGTGATTCCCTGTTGAAGCCGGATTTTCAGTTCGAGCCGGTCTTTGATGTCATCGGCCTGGGCAATCGTCAACGCCGGATCGACTTCAATCTCGACTTCGACATGGAAATGATCGCCTTCCTTGATGACTTCAAGTTTGCTGATGTCCCGGACATCGGCATCTTGCATGATAAGCCCGCCGAGCCGTGCGGCCATCGTTTCGTCGGCTTCTCCGAGGGCGCCGGCTGCATTTTGTAAAAAGACGTTGCCGACGACATAAAACATCATCAGTCCGATGATGATCGAGGCAATGCCTTCCGCCTGATGAAACGGTGTCAGATGCGAGATGATGACGGCGATCATTGCGACAAGTCCGCCGGCCGTTGCGACCAAATCCTCGAGAAAGACAAGGCGTGTCGCCGGTTTTGCATGCTTTAAGGCACGAAAACTGTCGAGAATCAATTTCGGACCTTTTGTCGTGATACGGGCATCATGTGCGATTTCCTGCATCGCTTTATAAAAGACACCACTTTCGAGGACGACACCGACGAATAAGACGGACAGAGTGATCCAGAAACCGGTTGATTCGGTCGGTTGGATGATGTGGGCAATCCCTTCATGAATCGTTTCGTAGGCCATGATGCCAACGAATAAAATCGCACCGAGCAACACGAGGTTGACAAGACGGCCAAATCCGTTCGGGAACCGTTTCGTCGGCGCCTTCTTACTGAGGGCGGAACCGATGAAGACGAAAAACTGGTTGGCGGCATCGCCGAACGTGTGCATCATCTCGGCGAACATGGCAACGTTTCCTGTTAAGACGTAAGCGACCGCTTTGATGACGGCAATGATCGAGTTAACGATTCCGGCGGTCAAGGCGGAGCGGTTACCGCGTTTTAATAATGTAATGAATTCTCCCATGATGCGTCTCCTTTAGCTAATAAACTTGATTACTAATAGTAGTATGTTACACCAGATGGCTTGCTTAAAACCAATTCAAACAAAAAAAGACCAAATCGCTACAAGGCGATTCGGTCCAAAAAAGCTTATTTTAAATCTACTTTTTTGTTGATTTCATTCGAGTCGTCGTTACCGACGGCTTTTTTCAACAGCTGTTTGACGGATTTCGTCGTGTTTCCAGTTTCCCAGTATTCTGCGCCTTCCGTATTGACCTTGATCAGGACGACTTTCGGATCTTCATACGTCGTTCCGAGGTACGCTTCATAACGTGGGCTCCATAATTCTTTTTTACGGGCTACGTCTTCGACGAATTCAGCTTTCCCGCGGATCGAGACGTACGATTTGTCGACATAGGCGACGTTGACGTTCGGATTTTTAAGGATTTCATTATATTTGCCTGTATCTTTTGATGTAAGGAACCAGAGATCGCCATCGAACTCGATATCCTGAGTTTGCATCGGACGGGAGACAAGACCTTCATCTGAGATCGTCGTCAGCATCGCTGTTTCGATTTTATCGATTAATTTTTTGACCGTTTCAACGGCTTCTTGATTTGATGTATGGTTCGTTGACATGAAAAACACCTCATCCTCTAAGTTTTAATTGCGGCTACTTTAAGAATGTTCCCTGAATTTCAAATTGAAAACGTCGCCATCCGGTAAACAGGCAGTTTAATTGCATTCGGTTATTGGACAGGCGTACAGTTTAGACATGAAGTCAACACCATAGGGAGAGATTATAGATGAAATTAAGTATTTTAGACCAATCGCCGGTCTCAAAAGGACAGACCCCGTCAGAAGCTTTACAGGAAACGGTAGACCTTGCGAAGATTGCTGATGAACTCGGATATACACGGTTATGGGTATCAGAACACCATTTTGCGAAAACACTTGCCGGATCAAGTCCGGAAGTCTTGATTGCTTACATGGCAGCCGTTACGAAACAGATCCGTCTCGGTTCAGGAGGCGTCATGTTACCGCATTACAGTCCGTATAAAGTCGCGGAGAACTTCCGTGTCCTCGAGGGACTTGCACCAAACCGGATCGATTTAGGTCTCGGTCGGGCACCGGGTGGCATGCCGCTCGCAACCCGCGCCCTTCAGGAAGGATCGTCCCCACGATTCGGCGGAGCCGATTACGGCGCACAACTCGATGATCTCGTCGATTATTTAAAAGACGGGGCCCCGGCTGATCACCGGTTTGCAGGACTTGTTGCGACACCGGAAGTCGATACGACACCGGAAGCCTGGTTGCTCGGGTCAAGCGGCGGCAGTGCCTTGAATGCGGCGCAGCGCGGATTTGGTTTCGCGTTTGCCCACTTCATCAACGGACAGGGTGGTCAAGAAGTGATGGATTATTACCGTCATAACTTCATGGCGACGTCGTTTAATGAGACGCCGCAGACACTCGTCTCGATTTTCGTGACATGTGCCGAGACAACGGAAGAAGCGGAACGATTGGCTTCGAGTCTTGATTTGTCATTGCTCCTGCTTGAGAAAGGTGTCTCGTCAACAGGCACGCCGACTCCGGAAGAAGCGGCGGCTTACCAGTACTCGTTCCAAGATCAGTTCCGGATCGCCGAAAACCGGAAACGGATGATTGTCGGAAATCCGGAAGACGTCGCGCGTCAGTTGCAAAACCTCGCCGATTCATATGGAACAGATGAAGTGATGATTGCTTCGATGATTGCCGACAAGGATGCGAAACAACAATCACTCCGTCTGATTATGGATGCAGTCAAAGCAACGGTTTAAGTCTATCAAAACGTTCATCTCAGCTCGCTGAGGTGGACGTTTTTTCTGTTTCAAGCTGGTTTTCCGGTAAGCGTTCGATTTTGATATCGTGCCGCAAGTGAAAGAATCCGATACTGACGGTCACGAGTAAACCGAATGAACTGATCCCGAGAATCAGAGTGAGGGAAACGTGATCACTTAAGAAGCCGAATAACAACATACCGAGTGGAATGATGCCCATCGCAAGGGATTCCATGACACCGATGACCCGTCCTAAGTAAGCAGGGTCTGTTTGACGCTGGACGAGGAGTTGAATCGGAATGTTTGCCCGGAGGAGGATAAATCCGACGATGAAAGAGAAAACGAAAAAATAACCGAACGTCCAGTTTGATGGAATAAGGTCGAGTAACGGTAATACTGGTGAAAGAAACAGCATACCGACTAAAGCAATCGACTGAAACAATGTCACCAACGGACGCTTGATCGTAAAACGAGGCAGAGCAAGCATCAGGGAGCTGAGCAACAGACCCGTACCTAAAGCGGCTTCAATTGTTCCGAATTGGAAGGCGGTGAAGGTAAGGCGATCGAGCAGGATGATCGGATAGATGACTTCCAATGCAATGAAAAAGAAATTCAAGACAAGTGCCATCAAGATGAGTATCGTCAGGACACGTTGTTTGAATAAATAGCGGTAACCTGATTGAAAGTCTGTCCAAAATGAAGGTGAGCTTTCTTCACCGGCAGAAGGAATTACCCGGAACGTCAGCCGCATGTTCCAAAGTGCGGCGAGTGAAAACAAGCTAAACGGTAAGAGGGTGAAGAGGTGGATCGGTGCAAAGGCTAACAGGAAACCAGCGAGCATCGGAGCAACGATTGAGGAAAGGGAACTGATACTTGAAATGAGGGAATTACCACGTTGTAGTTCCGCATCATCAAGCAATCGTGTCAACGAACTCATCAAAGTGACGGAAAGGAAGGTTGAAAGAGCAGTCAACAGGGCGCTGACAATCATGTAATGCATCGTCTGGACAGGAAAAAAGGTCGCGTAACCTGCAAATACGGCAAGTATGAAGGCACTTGATGCTTCGGTCGTGACGATGATTTTTTTCCGGTTCAAGCGATCAGACAGAACACCGGCAACAGGGGATAACAGAATCCGCGGCAGTGTCCCGGCGAGTAAGACAAGTGCGAATTGAAGCCCGGATGAAGTTTCCCGTAAAACGGTCAGACCGGCGACGAACGTAAACAGACTGGCGGCGAATAATGAACAAAACTTACCGAATAACAACCGTTGTAAATTTTTCGACATCATAATTCCTCCTTTTTGTTCAATTTAATTGAACTTTCCTTTATACTAGAGGAGCAGGGAAGAATTGTAAATGTAAAAGTTAAATTTAATTGAACTTACTTGATAGAGAGAGGTACTAACGATGCTGGGACAACGCATTAAAAGTTTACGGAAAGCGAAAAAATTAACACAGTCGGATGTCGCAGACGGCATCATGACGAAGTCGATGCTCAGTATGATCGAGAACGAAAAGGCGACACCGTCTTTACCGGCGTTACAATCGATTGCCCATCGTCTACATGTCTCCATCGACGCGTTATTGATTGATCCGCGTGCCGTCGAAATGAAGCAAATGATTGAAAAAATCAATTCGACCGCAAGCGGTTATTATGCGGAAGGACAAATTGCGACGATGCTTGAGCCGTATTTAGAGCCCGCCATCAATTCTTACTGGCAAGGGCAAATTTATTACGAATACGGAAGTGCTTTACGTTTTTCGGATACGGAAAAAGGCTTACATTACTTCGATTTGGCGGAGGATGTATTCCAACAACTCGGATTACGGGATGAACAGATTAAAGTACAGATTTCAAAAGTTTATTTTTTGTTTTTTCTGCGCCGTTATGAAGAAGCCTACCGAAAGATTGACGGGATGATGATTTTTCAGGATGTCCCGCTCGCGCATGAAACGTTTTTGGACTATCAAATGTTACAGGCGATTCGTGTCAGTGTGATCAATGATAACTGGAGTCAATCGATTGTTTTCTTGCGGGAAGGGATCCGCTATATGCGGGAAAAGGGTGTCTACAGTGATGTCAGTAACTACCACCGGCTCCTCGCCTTGTTTTTAAGTTTAGAAGAGGACTATGAAGCGGCGGAATTCGAACTCGAAAAATTACGGCATTTCTTTTTATTCACGGAAGCGACAGCACTTGATCAAATTCTTGTAGACTTGACGAAAGGATCCATCGCCGTCCACCGTGAGGATTATGCAGGGATTCGTGAGGCACGGGAACGGCTGATTGAAGTCGAGATTGAAGCCTGTCTTCATTACATCGGGTATTTCGAAGTCTACCTTTGTTTATGGAATGATTCAAAAGAGGAATTGACCTTTGACCTGCCAAGCGCCGTTTCTAAAATTTGGAGAAATGCCCACTTATGGCGGACCGGTGGTGAGTACGATCACGCGATGATGTTATATGCGCTCGCGTTTGCGATGCAAGCCGGAGTTGGATTGGACCGTCAAGCAGAAGTGGAAGAATTGACAACACAATTATCACCGGGTCATTTTAAACAAAAAATTGAGCAAACCTTAGCGAGATTAACGTAAAAAAACAGGACCAACCGGGTATCATCCCGATTGGTCCTGTTGGATTAAAGTGCTTTAAAACCAAGTAATTTTTGTGTCCAGTAACGCTCAGACAGACGACTGATCCCGAGTGACGGTGTATTGGCATGAATGAACTGATCGTTGTTCAACATGATGCCAATGTGAGTCGGACCAGCTGCATACGTATTTTCGAAGAAAATGATGTCGCCACGGACCGGTTGGTGTAATTTCGATAACTTTTGACCAAGGTAGCCATCATTGTTCCAGTAACCGTTGACGTTCGTCCGGGCCACTTTGTAGCCGGCCGTATTCAACGCATAGTTGATGAAGCCGGAGCAATCAAAACCACCGTTGACGGGACTGCTTGAACCCCAGACGTACGGAGTGCCGAGATACTGTTGTCCGATTGAGATCGCTTTTTCCATGATGCCGGATGCCGGAATCGTCGTCGTTGGCGGCGTGACCGGTGGTGTTACCGGAGCCGTGACGGAGCCGGTCGTGATGTAGCTTTTCGCAACGTAGTAATAAGTGGTCCCGATTTTAATCTGGTACCAACCAGCAGACGTTCCTGTTGTTTCACCAGAAACCTGAACGGTAGATCCGTGTGCCAGTTGCGTAAAGACCGTTGACGTCGTACTTGGAGCTGTCCGGACATTTAAGCCGGTTGGTGCATTGACCTTATAGGCTTTCGACTGGTCGACCGGTGTGACAGAGACACCCGGTGTCGAAGGTGTAGGCGGTGGTGCATCCTTAGCCGTCGCTAAAACATAACTCGAGGCGACGTAAAGGTCTTTTCCATCAAGCTGGATTTGATACCATTTATCAAGCGATCCAGTTACTTTTAAGACCGTTTTGTGTGGTAACGTCTTGTAAATCTTAGCGGTCGTTGACGCGGACAGACGGGCATTCAATCCTTCTTTTGCATTGACTTCATATTGTTTGGACGAATCGACTGCTTTGACGGCAGTGGAAACAGGCGGTGTAACCGGCTTAGTGACCGGAGGTTTTGATCCTGTCGTCACTGTCGATGTTTTAGCTGTGACGAGTGTCGTATGGACATAAGCGGACTTATTTTTGTAATTGATTTCGTACCATTCACCGGTTTTCTTTTTAACGGAAAGACTGACATTCTTCGCAAGTTTACCAAGCGATTTCGAAGTGGTCGTTGCTTTCTCGCGCACGTTGACGGATGAGGTGTTCGTTATGTAGGTCGTGGTTGTCGGTGCTTTTGCTGGAACGGTTTTGACGTAAGCGGCTGTAATGAAAGCTTTTTTCGATTGATGACGAATTTCGTACCAGGATCCGGTCTTCTTCACTGCAGTGACCGTTGTTCCTTTTTTAAGTGTGGTGATGACAGGAGCGGAAGTAGTGGCAGCAGTCCGGATGTTGACGTTGTCTGTCAAGATGAGTGTCGTTGATGCGGCTTCGACGCCGGTGGCTGAGCTGATCAGCGCAAGTGTCGTCAAAGTGAGAAAAGTCTTTTTCACGTAGTGTGGCTCCCTTCCAAAATAGTGAGTCTTGTTCGATGGTACATCGAATCATTGTTACCATTTTGTCATAAGGAGATAGGGATTCACCTTATTTTAAAATATATTTTTTGAGAAAGAAATTCGAGTTATTTTCAAAAAAAGAAGAAGAAATTGTAAACAAGAATTATTTTCAGTAATCCTGTACACTAAAGATAATTTGGAAGGAGGACTCGCATGTTAAAACGATTTTATCACTATTACATACCGCACAAACGATTGTTTTGGCTGGATTTTTCGTCCGCCTTGTTCGTCGGTCTGCTTGAGCTCGCTTTTCCGCTTGCTGTCAAATGGTTTATCGATTCACTGTTACCGGACGGTGAGTTAAACTGGATCATTCTCGTCAGTGTCGGATTACTCGGCTTGTATGTCATCAGTACGCTGATGCAGTTCGTCGTCAACTACTTCGGGCATAAGCTCGGTATCAACATCGAGACGGATATGCGGCGGCAATTATTTGGTCATGTTCAAAAACAGTCGTTTCGTTTTTTTGACAATACGAAAACCGGGCATATCATGAGCCGGATTACGAACGATTTGTTTGATATCGGTGAACTGGCTCACCATGGCCCGGAAGATGCCTTCATTGCCGTCATGACACTGCTCGGTGCTTTTTCGATCATGATGACGATCAATGTACCGCTCGCACTGGTGACAATCATTGCCGTTCCATTCCTGATCTGGTTGATCAGTTATGCAAACGTCCGGATGAACCGGTCGTGGGACCGGATGTACGGCAACATTGCCGAGGTTAATTCCCGGGTTGAGGACAGTGTCTCCGGCATTCGCGTCGTTCAATCGTTTACGAATGAAGCCCATGAGGTCGCACGGTTCGAAAAAGATAATGCGACGTTCCGACAGTCGAAGATCAATGCTTACAAAGTGATGAGTACAAGTTTATCCGGAATCTATCTGACGACCCGGTTGATGACGCTTGCGGTGCTCGTCGTCGGTGCCTATCTCAGTTATCAGAATAAACTCAGTTACGGCGAACTGGTCGGATTCATTCTTTATATGAATATCCTGCTGAAGCCGATTGATAAAATTACGGCACTTTTGGAACTTTATCCAAAAGGAATGGCCGGCTTCAAACGTTTTCTCGAAATGATTGATCATGACGAAGAACTGAAGGATGCGCCGGATGCCATTCACGTGTCGGCATTACGTGGGGCGATCCGGTTTGATGACGTCAGCTTCGGTTATGAAGCCGAACGGTTGATTTTAAAAGACATTAGCCTGTCCGTGGAACCGGGACAGACGATTGCCTTCGTCGGGACGTCGGGTGCCGGGAAGACGACGATTTGTTCGTTGATTCCGCGGTTTTATGACGTCACGGACGGTGCCATTACGATTGACGGGATCGATATCCGACAGATGACGAAAGCATCGCTCCGGCAACAAATCGGCATCGTGCAACAGGATGTCTTCCTGTTTTCGGGGACGATTGCTGACAATATTGCGTACGGCGATTTGTCAGCCGATCGTGCTGACATCGTGGAAGCGGCGGAACGGGCGCACCTCGGACAGATGATTGCCGATTTACCGGACGGATACGATACGGAAATCGGGGAGCGGGGACTGAAGCTGTCCGGCGGGCAGAAACAACGGCTGGCGATTGCACGGATGTTCCTCAAAAATCCACCAATCCTGATTTTGGATGAAGCGACGTCGGCCCTCGATACCGAGACGGAAGCCATCATCCAGGAATCGCTTGCTGAATTATCGAAAAACCGGACAACGCTGATCATCGCGCACCGTCTGGCGACGATTCGCCAAGCAGACCGTATTCTGGTCGTGACGAAAGACGGAATCGTCGAAGACGGGACACATGAAGAACTGGTCGAAAACGGAGGATATTTCGCACGACTCCTTGACCGGCAACGCGTCTGATAAACCGGAAGTCAACTCATCTTCAAGATGAGCATGGCTTCCGGTTTTTTTATTGAAGGAAGAAAGTCTGAATGATTTTATGGGAACCGGGAACATATAAGAGAAGGGAGGACGGGGACATGTACGGTTTGTTTTGTGAAAACTATAATGAAACCTATTCGACGTTACACGGGGAATCCTCACATGATTTTCATCGCTTTTTTGCCTTGTCATATACGATTCATAATACGGTTTTCGACAAAGCGGCGTATGATCGGATGATGCAAATCGTCAAACAGAAGACGACCCGGTTTTCAGCTCTACGCAGCCGGTATACGCCGCTCTTGATCTCACATATCCAGTTAAACAGTCCTGAACCGGAGCGATTGCTCGAACGGGTCATTGAGGCGGAGCGCCACATCAAACGACGCTTTATTAAAGAAAAGGCAGTCCGACCGTTCTTTGCACTCGGTGAAGTCTTAAACCGTGAACAGGGAATCGACGCCTTTCCGATCGTAGAACAACTGCGACAGACACGTCCTGTCCTCAATCTGGCGAAGCAATATGTGGTGACATCGACGCTCATGGAAGGGGAAAACCTTCCGGAACGATTCATCGAAACGGTCGAACAAGCCGAACGGTGGTTGGAACGATGGATGAAACCTTCAAGCGAACGGTTGATGACGGCCCAGATTTTAGCCGCATCGAAATCGATCGATAGTCAAAAAAAGCGGATTCAAGCCTGGTGCGAAATGATGGAAGAACGGGAATTGCGGATTTGGGATCGGATTTTTCCGTTACTGGCATTGCTTGAGACGACCGAACGGGTCGATATGATTTATGTGACGCGTGTCGTCGACCGGGAGCGGTCCCGCAACCGCTTTTCAGATGAGGTCAATTGGTTGATTGCGTTTCATCTGTTGCTCGCGAAAAGCGGCAAAAGTCGTCTGCAGTCGGCCTTACTGATTTTAGCGACGCTCGAGCTGACGAAAAAACCGTAAGAAAACAAACGAAAGAGATCCTCAGCCAAGTTGCCAAGGATCTCTTGTTTTGTCCGATGATCAGTCAAACGTCGTGAAGGTGGCATGCTGTTCGACCGGATACAATTCTTTACCGGCGACATCATTTAAAATGAGTTGGTTGCGTGAAACGGACATGCCGAGGTTATCGGCTGCCGGACCGTGTGACAGTTCGAGGTTCGTCGTCGCATACAAATGATGATTCGCCGAAACAGTTCGGCTGATCCGGTAGTTGGCATCGACCTTCCATGCCTGCTGTTCGCCTTCAAACTCGATATCGAGCCGATTGATGAAGCGGGGGAGAGACGGGACGAACCCGGTCGCAGCGACGACGGCACCGGTTTTGGAAGTCCGTTGTTCATTCAGTTCGGTATGCCGCATCGTGATCGTAAAGTCAGAATCGTATGAAATCTGATCGACTTCCAAGTTGGCCCGGATTTTGACCCGTTGTTGTTCTTCCGGTGATAAATCATAGAGGTGTTCATAAATGGCTTGCAGTGTTTCGGGACTAATCCCGTTTTGGGACCGCGTGAATTTGGCGACTGCTTCCTGTCTGGTAGCAAGCGGCAGACTGTTGAAGTAACGGACGTAACTCGGAGAAAAGATTTCTTCACCCAGTTTGCCGGTCTCAAGCGTCTCGAAAATAGTCGAGCGGGAAATCCATTCGAGTTCAAAGGTTTCCGGACGGTCGCTCGTCAGTAAATCGAGGAAAATTTCAGCCGCACTTTGACCGGAACCGACAATGCTGACTTTATCCTGTTGCAGGATGGCTTCTTTTTCCATGACGTATTGGGTGTTATGGATGACATTTTTATCAAAACTCCCCGGAATCGAAGGTTTCGAACCGGTTCCGAGCACGACGTTTCGTGTTTCGTATGTCGTCCGTTTACCGGTCGCGACTTCTTCGACCAAGACTTCATAACTGTCACCCGTATCTTGAATATCGATGACGCGGGTCGAAAAATGTAAATCGTCGAGCTGAGTCGAGACCCATTTCAAGTAAGCATTATATTCTTGTCGCGAAATAAGTAGTTTTTCGTAAAAATAAAACGTATGCAAACGGTTGAGAGATCGTAAATAGTTCAAATACGTAAACGGGCTTGTCGGATCGGCAAGTGTGACAAGATCGGAAATGAAGCTTGTCTGCATCATCGAATCCTTGATCATCATCCCGGGATGCCAAGAGAATTGTTCGCTTTCGTCAAAAAATAGTGTCCGTAAAGGTGTCGGATGGGCCAGAGCACTTAACCCCAGATTCATCGGTCCGATTCCTACGCCAATCAAATCATACATAAAAAAAGCCTCCCAATCGATATTGTTATAAAACAATACCCGATATAGGAGGGGGTTGAAACGTATCTTGTCAGTTCTTTACAGTTGATCGGTCGTTGTTGTTTTAGTCGAGACCGTCATTTGTTTTCCGTCACGGATGATATTCAACGTGACGTTGCCGTCCGATTTAATCAACGCGGTTTTAATGTCGACAAAACTTTTGATTTCCTCATTATTGATTTTCGTGATGACATCACCGGTTTTCAATTTTGCAGAAGCGGCGGGACTGTTCGGTTCGACGGACATGACGACGACGCCTGTTTTTTGTGATTCCGGCAATTTGACTTGGTCCAGCAGGTAACCGGCAGGGAAGGCCGAGACATCCTGCAGTGCGACACCGAGTGTCGGATGTTTGACTTCACCGTTCGTTTCGAGCTGTTTTAAAATCGGCAGTGCGTCATCGATCGGAATGCTGAAACCGACGCCTTCGACGCCTGTTTCGGCAATCTTCATCGAGTTGATGCCGACCAGTTGTCCTTGTTCATTGATCAAGGCCCCACCGGAGTTCCCCGGATTGATGGCGGCATCCGTTTGGATCACCGTCGTATTGAAGTCGTCCTGTCCATCCTTGTTCGTATCAACGGGAACCGTCCGGTCGTTTGAGCTGACGATACCTCGGGTGACCGAGTTTTGGAACTCACCGAGCGGGTTACCGATGGCGAGCACGGTTTGACCGGCTTTTAAGTCAGCCGATTTTCCGAGTGTGATAACGGACGGAACATCACTGGCGTTGACTTCCAGTACGGCTAAATCGTACGTTTCGTCACTGCCCAGTAATTTGGCGCTGAGTGTTTTGCCGTTGTTCAACGTGACCTCGAGTTTCGAGGCTCCGTCGACGACGTGGTGGTTCGTAATGATGTAGGCTTTACCATCTGTTTTTTTATAAATGACACCTGAGCCGGAACCCGCTGCTGCCTCTTCCTGACTCATCGAATTCCCCGATTGATAGTTCGTGACCGTGACGACGGATTTTTGAGCCGTTGCGACAGCGTTTGTTACGGGATCGCTTGTCGTCGTCGAAATTTGTTTTGGCATGCCGTTTGAGAGTGGTGTATCGGCGACTTGCTGTTCTTGATCCATCAAAATCGGAAAGGCGACTGTTGCGGTAAGTACAGCACCGATGATGCCTCCAGTAAGTCCGGGTAAGAGTTGTCTTGTTTTTCCTGCCATCGAAATCCATCCCTTCATGTAGTGTTTTTTCTAAGATTAATGTATCAAATTTAATCGGCCGGAATGAAATTACGGTGGTTTTTCCAAAATGCCTCATCATTCCCCATAATTCGACAACAATCTCAAACAGTTGAGTCGCGTCGGCCAGTTCGGTACACTGAGTGTGTTTCGTACTTAAGTAACCGACTTAGTCACAAAGGGAGAGATTCAGATGAAGTATGTACTGCGTGTTTTGTACGGTGCCGGCCTGTTGTTTGCCGGAATCGGTCATTTTCGAAATGAAAAGGGGTTCGTTAAGATTATGCCCGCTTTCATCCCGTTCAAACGTTTTTTCGTCCAGGTGACGGGTGTGATCGAAATCCTGTACGGCTTGATGCTGCTGTCCGGACGTGGTGTTGACCTCGTCCGGAAGACATTACCGGCATTTTTATATGCCGTCTTACCGGCAAATATCAATATGGCGGTCAATCCGAAACCGGTTAACGGGAAAACATTGCCGGCTTGGGGACTATGGGGCCGTTTGCCGTTGCAGTGGGTCTTGATTGCGTTTGCTAAACGTTTGAAATAAGGACTGCATTAAATTGTCAGGACAAAACAAAAGGGTGACCGGAAAGCAATCAGTTGCTTTTCCGGTTACCCTTTTCATTATTCAATTAAAAACGTTTTTCGACGGCGAGGATGGCTGCGTTGGCAATGTCTTCGTATGTCGAATCGTTCGGATGGAACTGGTCGCTTGAAAGATCACGTTTGACGTCACGGACGAGATTAAACGTATCGATGATTTCGATATCGTATTTCAGACCGAGTGTCCGTGATTTCGCATTCCATTCCTGGACGATGGCGTCAAACGCCTGTCCATTTTCACTGGCGCGGAACGGATTGTAGAGTCCGACGTAAAAGATGACGGCATCCGGATTTTCTTTACGCAGGATCTTGAATGTCTTGGCGAGGTTGGTTTGAGCCGTTGCAATCGTGGCGGCTGTCTTCTTCGCATTGAAGTTTGCGACACCTTCACCGCGGTTGAATAAATCGTTTCCGCCAATCGTCACCGAGATGACTTTTGCTTGGGACAACGTGCGGCGGACTTCCTTTTGTTTCAACTGTTTTAAGAGATCTTCCGTCCGGGCACCGCTGACGGCGAGATTTTGGAAACGTTCAACGCGGTCCTTTTTGACAAGCTCGCGACCGACGATGGCGGCGTAACTGTTTCCGTTCGAGGCACCGACGCCGCGTGTCAGGGAATCACCGAGCGCGACATAAGTTCCGCCTTTTTTGACCAGTTCTTCCTTGGTCGGCGTCAAGACGGCCCGTTTCGGGGGATTGACGACATCGTTATAGGCACTGGCAAAGCCGTACCCGAAGACTGCCGTTAAAATAAGAGAAACTATTAAAAAAAGTGGCCAAAGATATCGTTTCATGAACCGTTCCTCCTTTTGCTGTTACTATGATTGTAGCAAACCTTTTTGGAATGTGCGGTTTTGAAGTGTTCCAATAAGGTAAATCATTCATTATTCCGCTAGAATGGATACTAAGAGGTGAGAGACGTGAAACCAACCGTAAAATTAGAATCAGTCACAAAAGTCATTGGAAAGAAAACGATCATCGATAATATTTCATTTGAAATCTTCCCCGGTGAAGTGTTCGGATTCCTCGGACCCAATGGTGCCGGAAAGACGACGACGATCCGTATGCTCGTCGGATTAATCAAACCGACATCCGGTAATATCACGGTCTGCGACTTTGATGTCCGGAAACAGTTTGTTCAAGCGATGCAACGAATCGGCTCGATCGTTGAAAATCCCGAACTGTATAAATATCTGACGGGGCGTGAAAATTTACAAGTCTTCTCACGGATGCTGCCGAATGTCGACGATGCCCGGATCCAGGAAGTCATTGACCTGGTCGATTTGACGGCACGCGTTGACGATCAAGTCCGGACCTATTCGCTCGGGATGCGTCAGCGTCTCGGGATTGCCCAAGCGTTGCTCGGACGGCCCGATGTCCTGATACTGGACGAACCGACAAACGGACTCGATCCGATGGGAATCCGTGATTTACGTCAATTCATCCGGAAACTGGTCGATGAGACCGGTTTGTCGGTCCTCGTGTCGAGTCATATCCTGGCGGAAATCGAGATGCTGGCGGATCGTGTCGCCATCATGAGTTACGGAAAAATCGTGCAGGTCGGAACGGTCAAGGAACTGGTCGAATCGCTTGCACCGGGAGTCGACTGGCGTGTCGATGACGCGTTTAAAGCAAACGAGATCCTGTCCGCGTCGCCTGACGTTCAGGTCTCGGAAATCGTGGATGCCAACACGGTCCATACCCTGATGGATGCAAGCAAGACACCATCCTTGAATAAACAGCTGTTCGAAGCGGGTGTCGAAGTATGGACGATCGAACGGAAAGTCCAGACGCTCGAAGATCTCTTCATTACATTGACAGGAGGAGATCATATTGCGTAATCCGAACATGCTCGGTTTGATTCAAAACGAAGTCATGAAGATTGCTTCGAAAAAACGTTTTGCCGTCGTTGCCATCATCTTAGTGGTCCTCGTCTCGATGTTCACGTATGCGCAGTACCGTGACATCCAGGAACAGATCAAGAAACAGGGAACGCTCGATTGGCGGGTCGAGTTGCAACAGGATATCGTCGATACTCAAAACCGTCTGGCTTCGAGCAGTATCCAGGACGAATTTCGCCAGTTTTTAGAATTTGATTTAAAGCAAAATCAATATTATCTCGATAACGACATCAATCCGAATTATCCGGGGGCGCCGACCTTCATCCGGATCTTCTTCTCTCAAGGATTGACGTTAATCCTGCCGCTCTTCATCATCGTCATCATGGCGGATATCGTCAGCGGGGAGCAGAATGACGGAACAATCAAGACGTTGCTGTCCCGTCCTGTAAGGCGCTGGAAGATCCTGATGGCGAAATGGTTGACGGTCCTGCTCTATACGTCGATGCTGATGGCGTTGACTGCCGCCGTCTGTTATGCGATTTCCGGTATCGTCCTCGGATATGACGGCTGGACCGCACCAATCCTAACCGGGTTCCAGGCGTCGCCGAGCGGAACGTTCTCGACCGAATTCGTGCATACGATACCGATGTGGGAGTATCTGCTGATGGCGATTGGTCTCGCCTGGATCGTCACGGCTGTGGTCGCGACGATTGCCTTAATGGTGTCCGTGCTTGTCAAAAACACGGCAACCGGTATCGGTATAATGATGGCTGTCCTGATTTCCGGAACTTTGCTGACAACGCTTGGTTCAAGCTGGACGAGTTCAAAATATCTCGTCAACGTCAACTTTGGTTTAATCAACTACCTCGACGGACAAGCACCGCCGATCGAAGGAATGACGTTACCGTTTTCGCTCGCCGTTCTGCTCTGCTGGACGATCGTCGCGTTGGTTGTCGCATTCTGGAATTTCACACAGAAAGATATGTACTGATACGTACAGTCCAAACAAAAAAAGTCCCTTCTCCGTAATGGAAAAGGGACTTTTTGCAGATGTCGGGCATCTGCATGGAATCAAGAGGGGAATCCCTCTGAAAAGAAGCCGATGCAGGTCAGCTTCTGCGCTATGTAACAATCGTACTTTTATCATAGCGATTCCAGTAATTGGTGTCAAACCTGTTTGAAAGGGTTTACGAAGTCCCGGTTTTGTCAAAAGGTATTTAAAGACAACGAGGAGGTGCCGAAATGGCTGATTGGGGAATTATGCTAACAGGTTTAGTCATTTGTGGATGGTGTGTATTTAGTGCGGTATACGATGACTTCATCCGCCGTGTGTAACAGAACTCATTGAACCGTCTTCTTTTATGAGAAGACGGTTTTTTTGTCGTGTCTGCGACTTGTACGGATATGATACACTGACTACAAAAATGTATGAACTAGGAATGGTGATGTCATTGAGTAAACAGCCCGTCATTGTCATCGTTGGACCGACCGCTGTCGGAAAAACGAAGACAGGAATTGAATTAGCAAAAAAATTAAACGGTGAAATCATTTCCGGTGATTCCGTTCAGGTCTATAAACAGATGGATATCGGATCCGCCAAAGTGACACAGGAAGAGATGGAAGGAATCCCGCACCATCTGCTTGATCTCGTCGATCCGGATGACGAGATGAGCGTCGCGCGTTTTCAAACGCTGGCCCGGACAGCAATCGATGAGATTGCCGCCAAAGGCAAGCTGCCGATCATCGTCGGCGGAACCGGACTCTATATCCGGGCGATTCTGTATGATTATCAATTTACCGTCCAGGCGGAAAATAAAGTCTTGCGCGAGGAACTGGAACAGTTCGCCCAAGCGGAAGGAGCAACGGCTCTGCATGACCGTCTGCGCCAGCTGGATGCCAAACGGGCGGACGAAATTCACCCGAACAATATTCAACGGGTCGTCCGGGCGATTGAAGTCGCGATGAGCGGACAGACGCAAGTCTCCGGCAGTGAACCGAGTTTGTATGACAGTCTGTTGTTCGTCTTACATATGGAAGACCGGGAACAGCTGTACGACCGGATTGATCAGCGGGTCGACTTAATGATTGAACAGGGATTGGTTGCGGAAGTCGATCGATTGGTTGCAGCCGGCTATCGGGACACGAAAGCGATGCAGGCAATCGGCTATAAGGAAATCGTTCCGGTTCTCGAAGGGGCACCGCTCGAACCGGCTGTCGAGCAGCTGAAACGGAACACCCGTCGTTTCGCCAAACGGCAACTGACGTGGTTCCGCCATCAATTTGACGGAAATTGGATTGAAATGGGAAGGCTTTCATTTGAAGAAAACTTCAAAATTATCTATGATAGAACAGTAGGGTTTCTGAAAGCGGTTAAATCGGAGTAGCCTGAAAGAAAAACAGATAAAAATAGAGGGGGCACGGGGGCTTATGAAGGCAACGTACAACATTCAAGACTATTTCTTAAATCAATTACGAAAAGATTCGGTTCCGACGACAGTGTTTTTAATCAGCGGGTATCAGTTACGGGGATTGATCAAGTCGTTTGACAACTTCACCGTCATTTTAGAATCGGAAGGCAAACAGCAATTGATTTACAAACACGCCATCTCGACGTTCGCACCGGCACGTAATGTGACGTTGTATGAACAGGAAACGGAAACGGAAGAAGTCACGCGTTAAAAAAAGACGGCCGGGGGGCCGCCTACTTGTTGGAGCAACGCCATGGCGTTGCTCCTTTTTTGTTATAACAAACCCTTCAGTTCGTCGAACGCTTCCGCATAACGCCGGAGTGAAACCTCTTTATAAAGACACGTCTTCGTCAGCCGTTCCTCTTTCGTCAGTTCTTCGAGATACGTACCGAGAATGAAACTGTTCCGCAGCATCGACGGCGTAATGATCCGTTTATTGTCCGACCGTTCGTTTAACTGCCGCATCATCTTCGTGATCATGACGATCGACAATTGTTTCGGAGCATTTTTACTGTATACCCAGCGGAAGGTCATCCGTGAGAAATCAAAGGCGACGAAAAACGGGTCGGTCGAGTGGTACCGCGGACGGACCGGTTCCGGGATCGTCTTTAAATAACCAAGCATCAAATCCTGGTCGTCCCGTTCGAGGTGGAGCAGGTAGGCATTCCCAAGCCGGTCGTGAACCGTCATCTCGCGTTGCGCAAAATTCAAATCCTGCATCTTCAGACCGATGATGTGGTGGACGCGGAGACCGTAGCGGTAAAAGAGCCGTAAAATCAGTTCGTTCCGGTCGATCAGATACGGCCGCGCAACGAGCTGGTGGTCCGTCAAGCCCCGGTCGGACCGGTTCGTCCGGATCAGTTGCTCGTATTCGGCCAGTGACGCGATATGCTGCGGCGTCAGTTCGTGGGTCGGTTGGGCATATTCGATCAGCTTCGATTTCGTCTGCCGGATCTGGTAATTGATTTGGTTGAGGACAGTGACAATTCGGGCGACCGTTGCCTGTTGATACAATTTTTCTTCGATCAAATACTCATTAATGAACGTTTTCCAGGTTTCGAGCGGAATCGCTTTGAAATCCTCGATCGTCTCGAGCGGCTGATCCACTTCGGTCATATAACGGTGAATTTCAATCAGATCGTACCGGTAACGCCGGATCGTCGAGTCCTGTCTGCCGCTTGCGCTGAGGAAAAACAGATACCGTTCGATGAATTCCGGCAAAGTGTAGTCAAGCCGTTCGCGTGCCATAACAGACCTCCTGTTTGAGATACTTTTCTTTATCATAAACCGAACGGATGTTTCCTGTCCAAAAATGTTCAGACAAGAGGTCCATGTGGTATGATTAGGGGCGCAGAAGGTTTGTTATTTTGAAAGGAATGATTATATGTCAGAACGCGTCATCGTCGTCGGTTGTCAGCTCCCCGGTGTACCGGATCATATTTATGAAGAATCGGTCGCGGAGCTCGAAGCACTCGTTACGACCGCGCACGCCGTCGTCGTGGGACGACTCGATCAAAAGCGTCAATCGATCGACCGCCGTACGTTTATCGGAAAAGGGAAGGTCGAGGAACTGGTCGCATTAGCACAGGAACTCGAACCGGATTTGATTATTTTTAATGCCGAAGTCACGCCGGGTCAGATGAAAAATATCCGGATTGCTCTCGAAGATCCGGAATCGATCAAACTGATTGACCGGACACAATTGATTCTCGATATCTTTGCCGGTCGTGCCCAGTCCCGGGAAGGGAAACTGCAAGTCGAACTCGCTCAGATGAGTTACCTGTTGCCGCGCTTGAGCGGGCAGGGAACCCAATTGTCACGTCTTGGAGGCGGAATCGGGACACGTGGTCCCGGGGAATCGAAACTTGAGACCGACCGCCGGCATATCCGCCGCCGTGTCGACGAAATCAAGAAACAGTTGGAAACGTCCGTTGCCCACCGTGCCCGTTACCGGGAACGTCGGAAAGAAAACCAGACGTTCCAAATCGCACTCGTCGGATACACAAACGCCGGGAAATCAACGATTTTCAACCGGTTGACCAATGCCGACACGTATGAAAAAAACGAATTATTTGCGACGCTCGATCCGTTGACGCGTCAGCTCGACCTGCCGGAAGGCGGACAGATTCTGTTGACGGATACCGTCGGGTTCATTCAGGATCTGCCGACGAAATTGATTGCGGCGTTCCGGTCGACACTCGAAGAAGTGCTCGAGGCGGATCTGATTCTTCACGTCATCGATGCCTCAAGCGAACATTATCTGAATCAGATGCAGACGACGAATGATGTCCTCGATGAACTCGGTGCCGGAGACATCCCGCAACTCGAGGTCTTCAATAAAAAAGACCAGTTAACGCATTTATTCAGCGGTGGAAAACTGTTGATTTCGGCTCTTGATCCGGCAGACATCGATCGTTTGACCGTCGAAATCGAAAAAGCGATCAGTGACATTCTCGAGTATCTCGAGATCCGGATTCCGGTCCATGCGTTTGCGCATTACAATCCGGCGAAGGAAGTCATGATGAATTTAACAGAACAATATGAAGAGGACGGATCCGTGACCTTAAAAGGCTATTTGCGTAAGGATACGCGGCTGTACTCGACATTGAAACAATACGAGGTGTAAGCATGTTTACAGAGTTAACGCATTATGAAACGATCCGTCCGTTCGTCGAGCAGGCGGAAGAAAAAATCGCGCCGGGAATCCGTAAGGCGCAACAAATTGCGGAACAGAACCAGTTTCGTGTCCTGAACGCTTTCCGGGAACATAAAGTGAGTGACTTTCACTTCATGCCATCGACCGGTTACGGTTACAACGATGAAGGGCGCGACAATCTCGAGCGGATTTACGCGTCGGTCTTCGGTGCGGAAGCCGGACTGTGCCGGGCACAGATCATCAGCGGGACGCATGCAATCGGGATTGCGTTGTTCGGTTTATTGCTGCCGGGCGATGAATTGCTGTATATCACCGGTAAACCGTACGATACGTTAGAGGAAATCGTCGGCATCCGCGGTGACGGACGCGGCTCCCTGAAAGAGCTTGGTGTCACCTATGACGTCGTCGAGATGAAACAGGCTGAAACGATTGATCTTGAAGCGGTCCTCGCCCGGATCACGGACAAGACAAAAGTCGTCGGTATTCAGCGTTCGAAAGGCTATGTGACCCGCCGGAGCTTACCGGTTACTGAGATCGGCGAAGCGATTGCCGCGATCAAAGAACAACATCCGCACGTGATTGTGTTCGTCGACAACTGTTACGGGGAATTCGTCGAAACGATCGAACCGACTCATGTTGGAGCGGATCTGATGGCCGGATCACTGATTAAAAATCCGGGCGGCGGTCTTGCGAAAACAGGCGGGTATCTCGTCGGACGCCGCGATTTGATTGAACGGGCATCGTTCCGGATGACGACACCTGGAATCGGTGCCGAGGCCGGTCCGTCACTTTATTCGCTGCAGGACATGTACCAGGGGTTCTTCATGGCTCCGCATACGGTCAGTCAGGCGCTGATGGGGGCGATGTTTACTTCAAGCATGATGGAACAGTTCGGATTCGATACGGCACCGCATTATGCGGCGGAACGGACGGACTTGATTCAATCGGTCTCCTTCCATGCCCCGGAACCGATGATTGCTTTTTGTCAGGCGATTCAAGCGGCCTCTCCGGTCAATGCGCAAGCTTTGCCGATTCCGGACTATATGCCGGGATACGCCGATGATGTCATCATGGCTGCCGGAACCTTCATCCAAGGATCGTCAATCGAATTATCGGCAGACGGTCCGATCCGGGCACCGTATACAGCGTACGTTCAAGGCGGATTGACCTACAGTCACGTCAAAATCGCGATTGTTTCGGCTGTCAATCAACTGATGGAACAACAATTGATTCAACCACAACAGGTTTAAAAAAATAGCTTGATGTGAAAAGACCTCTGTTACGCAGGACGTCTGACTTGTAAGAAAGTCATGTTAACTTTCCTTACATCTCTTGACAACTTACCTTACAGAGGTTTATTCTCATGAAGTAAGGAAAAAGGAGGAACGAAATGGCAGACTTATCACGACAGTCCAAGCCACTATTCCCCATCGGAGTCGTTCAAGAGTTGACCGCGTTATCTGCCCGACAAATCCGATATTACGAAGAACAAGGATTGATCAAGCCGGAGCGGACAGAGACGAAACGTCGCCTCTATTCGTTCAACGATGTCGATCGCTTGTTGTCGATCAAGGAATATCTGGACCAGGGATTAAATATCGCAGGGATCAAAATGATTTTTGATAATGATCTTGTCAAACGGGAACGAGTTGCGGAGAAGGTCGTTACGGCCCGTCCGGAATTATCGGATGGCGAATTGTATAAACTCCTGAAAAACGAATTGCAGGAAGCAGGGCGACATGGAAAAACGTCACTCATTCAAGGTGAGCTCGGACGATTTTTCAAGTAAGCACCTGTTACCATATAAAAAAGAGCCGGAGAGGGGATTTGTCACATGACACGTCGCAACATTACACGAGAAGACATTATGAAAATCGCTAAAGCTGAGGATGTACGTTTTATTCGTTTACAGTTCACAGATATCCTCGGTACAATCAAGAACGTTGAAATTCCAGTCAGCCAATTGGAAAAAGCACTTGATAACAAAATGATGTTCGATGGTTCGTCAATCGAAGGATTCGTCCGCATTGAAGAATCAGATATGTATCTCTTCCCAGACCTCAACACATGGGTCGTATTCCCATGGACAGAAGACGGAACGGGTAAAGTCGCACGTCTCATCTGTGACATCTACAATCCAGATGGCACACCGTTTGCTGGAGATCCGCGTGGTCAACTCAAACGTGTACTTAAAGAAATGGAAGAACTTGGCTTCACTTCATTCAACGTCGGTCCAGAACCGGAATTCTTCTTGTTCAAGAAGGATGCGAACGGCCGTCCGACACTTGAACTGAATGATCAAGGTGGTTACTTCGACCTCGCACCAGTCGATCTCGGTGAAAACTGCCGTAAGGAAATCGTCATCGAGCTTGAAAACATGGGCTTTGAAATCGAAGCATCTCACCACGAAGTCGCACCGGGACAACACGAAATCGACTTCAAATACGCTGATGCGATCACAACGGCGGATAACATCCAAACGTTTAAGCTCGTTGTTAAGACGATTGCAGCAAAACATAACTTACACGCGACATTCATGCCAAAACCGCTTTACGGCGTTAACGGTTCAGGAATGCACGCCAATATGTCGCTCTTTAAAGGCAACGAAAACGTCTTCTTTGACGAAGAGAACAGCAATATGCAATTGTCTGATGATGCCCGTGCCTTCACGGCAGGTATCCTGAAGCACGCGCGTGCCTTCACAGCTGTCTGTAACCCGACAGTCAACTCGTACAAACGTCTTGTGCCTGGTTATGAAGCACCTTGCTACGTCGCATGGTCAGCCCGTAACCGTTCACCACTCGTTCGTGTACCGGCAGCCCGCGGTCTCTCAACACGGATCGAAGTCCGTTCAGTCGACCCGGCAGCTAACCCGTACTTGGCACTTGCGACATTGCTCGCTTCAGGTCTTGACGGAATCAAAAATAATCTCCAAGCACCGGCTCCGATCGACCGTAACATCTACGTGATGGACAAACCGGAACGTGTGGCAAACGGCATTGACGATCTTCCGTCAACACTCAGCCACGCACTCGAAGTACTGAAAGCGGATGACGTCGTCATGCACGCACTCGGCGAGCACATCGCAGAGCACTTCGTTGAACTGAAAGAAATCGAATGGGATATGTTCCGGACGCAAGTCACGGAATGGGAACGCGATCAGTACATGGTCTTGTTCTAATCTCTTGAAACGTCCGAACTTGGTTCGGGCGTTTTTTTGTAGAGGAATCGGAAGCAGAAACAGCGAACTCTGTAGCAAGGAGGCGCTTCAAATGAAAAAGGCGTATGAAGGGAAAGACATCATTGTTTATTTTGATGCAGAAGTGTGTGCATTCCGGTCATTGTGTCAAGAGTCTGCCGACCGTCTTTGATGTTAAAAAACGTCCATGGATCGAAGCGGACGGTGCACCAGTCGAAGATGTCATGCGGGTCGTCGACGGCTGTCCGAGCGGTGCCTTATCATATGAACGGAGGGAAGCCTGATGGAATTGAAACGAGCGGATCAAAAGATTGAAGCTTATCAGGAGGGGCAAGCTGTCGGGGAAATCACATACAGTGATACGAAAGGCGGCAAGTGGATCATTGATCATACGTATGTCGACCCGAATCACCGGAATCAACAAATCGGCGAACAACTGGTCAAAGCCATTGTCGAGTGGGCACGGGAAGAACAGGTCAAACTATTGCCGCTCTGTCCGTTTGCGAAAAAAGAGTTTGAGCAGACGCCGGACTATGCAGATGTATCGGCGTAACTGAGAAATAATGTAATAAAAAAAAGACGAGAAATAACAGAACAACACCCGTTTTTTCTCGTCTTTTTTAGGAAGAAGGAGCAATTCTCATTGGAAAAACCGAAGCAATGCCATCGACAGGACACCGGTGATGACGGTGTAGGAAAGACTTTTACTGCTGACGGCGACAAGGACGGTCGGAATGGATGCTGTGAGGTGGAGAAGCGACAACGTTGGATAACCTCCGCTTTGTGCCACTAATAAATTTTGAAAGAATAACGCACTTAACAAACAAACCGGGATAAACGACAACCAATCGGTCAGCAGGCGGGGTAACGTCAGACCATGCATCAACAAAAACGGCAATATCCGCGGAATCAACGTCACGAGACCGCAGGCAGCAAAAAGGACGAATAGTTCTAAGCGGATTTCCATCGTGAGATTACAACTCCTATACTGGCAGCTATCATCGTCGCGAATAAAACGGCGAGTTCCGGTGACAGATAGCGCATTGATATGTACAACAACAGGAAAACAAGGACGAGCAACAGACCATTTAGAGCGATGCGGGACCGCTCACTTTCAAACTGCAGGTACAATAACCCGATGAACATCGCTGTTAAAGCAAAATCCAGTCCGAATCGTTCCGGATCCGGGAACCAACTGCCAACGAGTGCTCCAAGGACGGTCGAGGCAATCCAGCTCAGATAAGCGGTTATGTTCAATCCATGCATGAATGGTGCATCAAGCGGCCGTTTTAAGGAAGTATTCATGGCGACGGCAAATGACTCATCCGTTAAGAGAGCGCCGATTCCAAACCGGTCTAAATGATGCCGGCTTTTAACACGCGGTGCGAGCGTCATACTCATCAGTAAATGACGGGAGTTGACGATGAATGTCGTCAAGATGATGGCAGAGAACGGACTGTTTAACAGCAACAGACTGGTGATGATGAACTGGGCCGCTCCGGCGTAAATCAGAAGAGACATCAGACCGATTTCAAGCGGACTGAGTCCGGCGGCGCGTCCGACGATGCCGGCAGAAAATCCGATGCCGAGATAACCGAGGACGGTCGGCAGACAGGCTTTGATACCTGCTTGAAACGAAGCGTTCATAGAAGGGGACTCCTCTCGTGATGATGTGTTATCAGCATAGCATCATCAAAACGGATTGGAAATGAACTGGTCAATATTTTCATATGTTTCCTTGACATAAGTCGTCTCGATTTGTGGTAAAGAGTAAGTGGTACGGCAAAATTCGTTAGACAAGGGAGCGTTCAAGATGGATAAATTAATGCAAGATGCGAATCGGTTTGTCTCGGATATGGTCGATGGTCTCGTTTTAGCACATCCCGATCTTTACGCAAAAGTCGACGGAGTCAATGTCATCAAACGAAAAGAACCGTTAAACGGAAAAGTGGCCCTCGTATCCGGTGGGGGAAGCGGGCATGAGCCGGCCCATGCCGGATTTATTGGGGACGGTATGCTCGCAGCCGCTGTCTGTGGCGAAGTCTTTACTTCTCCGACACCGGATATGGTGCTTGAGGGAATCAAGGCAGCAGACGGGGGAAAAGGGGTTCTGCTCGTCGTTAAAAACTATTCCGGGGATGTCATGAACTTTGATATGGCGAAAGAGTTGGCCGAACTCGAAGACATCAAAGTCGAGACGGTCATCGTCCGGGATGATATCGCCATTAAAAAAGAAGAAGACCGTCGCGGTGTCGCAGGAACGATTTTTGTCCATAAAATCGCCGGTGCTGCGGCAGCAGAAGGCAAATCACTTGCTGAAGTCAAAGCAGTCGCTGAGAAAGTCATTGCCGGCGTCCGGTCAATCGGAATGGCATTGTCACCTTGTTATATGCCGGAAAGCGGTAAACCCGGTTTTGATTTGCACGAGGATGAGATGGAAATCGGAATCGGGATTCACGGTGAAAAAGGTCTGGAGCGGAAACCGATTGCTTCCGTCGAAGCCATCGTGACGGAATTACTCGATCGATTGACAGCGGAAGTAACCGATAAAAAAGTAGCGGTCATGGTCAACGGAATGGGCGGAACGCCTGAATCGGAATTGTACATCACCTATAAATATGTCGCGGAACAATTGCAGGCAAAAGGATACGAGATCGTTCGTCCGTTCGTCGGCAACTATATGACATCACTCGAAATGCACGGTTTCTCAATTACGCTGCTTCCGGTTGACGATGAACTGGTCGGCTACTTGGATGCCAAAACGAACGCAATCGGATTCTAATTAAAAGAGGGTGAGATAGATGAAGTTATCGACTGAAGAATTCCGCAAAGCATTGCTTAAAGCGGCTGCCGAGCTCGAACAACATAAAGATGAATTGACGGATCTTGACCGGGAAATCGGTGACGGCGACCACGGCATCAATATGTCGCGCGGTTTCCAGGCTGTACAAAAAGAACTTGAGGCGCAAGAAGAGTATGAAGATTTAGGTGCCTTGTCAAAACAAGTCGGAATGACCTTGATTAAAACCGTCGGTGGTGCATCGGGTCCGCTTTACGGGACAGCATTCGTTAAATTTGCCGGAGCGTTTAAAGGGAAAACAGAAGTCGAAGGACAGGAACTCGCGGCAGCCTTCAAAGAAGCGACGGATGGGATCAAAATGCGCGGGAAATCAGAGTTTGGACAAAAAACGATGGTCGATATTTGGACACCGTTTTATGAAGCGCTGGAACAAGAGAGTGATTTGAACGCAACACTCGATCAAGCATTGGCAGATACAAAAGAGCGTGTGGCGACAAAAGGACGGGCTTCTTATTTTGGGGATGCAACAGTTGGTGTCCAGGATCCCGGCGCATTATCAAGTTCACTGTTATTACGTTCGATTGTGGAGGTCTTGTCATGATTAATTTGATTTTAGTCTCCCATAGTGAAAAGCTTGCGACCGGACTAAAGGAACTATTGGCTGAAATGGCTCCGGATACACCGATTTTACTTGCCGCAGGGCTGGCGGATGGCAGTATCGGAACCGATGCGTCCCGAATTGAAGAGACGATGAATGAGTTGAACGATGACGGCTTAATTTTGACGGATATCGGATCGGCGACGATGAACGCGGAACTGGCCTTAGAATTATACAGTGGGGACCGGAACGTTCAGTTCGTCGAAGCACCGCTGGTAGAGGGCGCTTTTTTGGCAGCGGTCTTAAGTGGTCAATCAAAATCGCTGGATGATATCGTAACAGGCATCAAAGCAGAATTTTCGTAAGACAAGTGGTCTGATCTAACAGGTTCGTTTCCGAAGAGGAAGCGAACCTGTTTTTTTAGGGAAAACAAAAAAACTGGTATTCCGCGAAGGAATACCAGTAAAGAAATCAGGCGTTGACTTCTTTTTTGTTTGGTTTAAACGCCATGGTTGCTTCGACCGCTTTTTGCCATCCGGCATAACGCTGTTCGCGATCGTCTTCTTTCATTTCTGGTTTAAACTGATGGTTCAGTTTCCATTGTTGTTTGATTTCTGCTTTGTCTTTCCAGTAACCGACTGCGAGACCGGCGAGATAGGCAGCACCGAGAGCTGTTGTCTCATTGATTTCCGGACGGTCAACCGGTACACCTAAGATATCCGACTGGAACTGCATCAAGAAGTCGTTTGAAACCGCACCACCGTCAACGCGCAACGTTTTCAATTCGATTCCTGAATCTTTTTCCATCGCCGTCAAGACATCACGTGTCTGGTAAGCAAGGGATTCAAGAGTCGCACGGACGAAATGTTCTTTCTCCGTTCCGCGTGTTAAGCCGAAGATTGCGCCGCGAACGTCACTATCCCAGTACGGGGCACCGAGTCCGACGAAGGCAGGAACGACGTAAACGCCTTCTGTCGAATCGACTTTCAAGGCATAGCCTTCTGAGTCTTTCGCATTTTTCAACATCCGTAAACCGTCACGTAACCACTGAATCGCTGATCCGGCAACGAAAATCGATCCTTCGAGTGCATATTCGACTTTTCCGTCGACACCCCAGGCGATTGTCGTCAGCAGACCGTGGTCAGACGAAACGGCTTTTTCACCAGTGTTCATGAGCATGAAGCAACCTGTACCATACGTGTTCTTTCCTTCACCCGGTTCGAAACATGTTTGACCAAAGAGGGCTGCTTGCTGGTCACCGGCGATTCCGGCAATCGGAACTTCAAAACCGAAGAAATGATACGGAACTGTGTTGTCATACACTTCACTTGATTGACGGACTTCCGGTAACATTGATTTTGGAACTGTCAGGATTTCAAGTAACTCATCATCCCATTTTTGTTCGTAAATGTTGTACATCAATGTCCGGGAGGCGTTTGTATAGTCTGTGATATGCGTTTTTCCGCCAGACAGCTTCCAGACGAGCCATGTGTCGATTGTTCCGAAGAGAAGTTCTCCGTTTTCTGCCTGCTCCCGTGCGCCTTCGACGTTATCCAAAATCCACTTCACTTTTGTCCCTGAGAAGTAGGCGTCAATCAGAAGACCTGTTTTATCACGGAATGTTTGGTTCAGACCCTGTGCATTCAGCTCATCACAGATACCGGATGTTTGACGGGATTGCCAGACAAGCGCGTGATAGACAGGTTTACCTGTTTCTTTGTTCCAGACGACCGTCGTCTCACGTTGGTTCGTAATTCCGATACTTGCGATTTGGCTCGGTTTGATATCAGCCGTTCCGAGAGAATCCGCCATGACAGCGAGGATTGATCCCCAAATTTCATTGGCATCATGCTCGACCCAGCCCGGTTGCGGGAAGTATTGTTTGAATTCACGTTGCGCAGAGTTCACGATTTGACCATCGTGGTCAAAAATAATGGCGCGTGAGCTTGTTGTTCCTTGGTCGAGTGCTAAGATGTACTTGTTTTCCATGCTGAAATCCCCCTTGAGATGTAGGTGTCAAACAAAATCAGTTTTGCAGCAGTTGATACAGCAAGACGGCTACTCCACCACCGATGATTGGACCAACGATTGGAATCCACGAGTAACTCCAGTCAGATGAACCTTTTCCTTTAATCGGTAAGATAGCGTGTGCAATCCGTGGACCAAGGTCACGGGCTGGATTGATGGCATACCCTGTTGTACCACCGAGCGAGAGACCGATGACGACGACAAGAAGACCGACGATGAATGGTTTCAGTCCGTCACCAAATGTTGTCAGACCAAATGACAGAATTCCGAATACCAGGACAAACGTCCCGATGATCTCTGAAATCAGATTTGACGGTGTATGGCGAATCGCCGGACCTGTTGCGAATACACCCAGTTTTGCTGCTTGATCATCAGTCGCTTCAAAGTGTTTCATATAATGAAGCCAAACGAGTACTGCACCGATGAATGCTCCGATTAATTGACCGGCGATATAGACAGGTACGTCTGCCCACGGTAAATCGGAATTCATGGCAAGCGCCAATGTCAATGCAGGATTGAGATGCGCACCACTCGAGGCAGCAATGTATGCTCCCGTCATGACGGCGAGACCCCAAGCGAATGTAATGACAATCCAGCCGCCGTTCTCAGATTTCGTCTTTCTCAAGACAACCCCTGCAACGACTCCGTCCCCGAGCAAAATCAGAATCATTGTTCCAATCAGCTCACTTGTAAAGTTACTCATGCAAAAACCCTCCCTTTGGATTAAAGCAAATAATGGCCTTTCCATTTAAACCTACATCTAATTGAGAACGTTTTCAATACAATTAATTCAAATCTTCGAATTAAAATTTCCTTAATTTATGTTTAAAAAAATGAATAATGGATATTAAAAAAATCCTTTGCTCATTTTTACAATGAACAAAGGATTTTTAACGACGCTTTTTTCGCTTCTTTTTGGTGCGGAAGAAGCTGCTGGAGTGATCAAGAACGATATGTATCGTACTGGCGACCATAACGCCGATGATAAAAGCAGGCATGGACGCAAACCAGGAATCGACCGTACTTGATTCGACAAGTTTCAGATACAGCGCCAAAAATAAAAGCGGAATCAGAAAAGCGGCGCTGTACATCAGACGAATGAGATCGCCGATGATCAAACCATGCGACCAGATGGAGCGGTGGGGCATGATTTTGACATACGGCATCCAAAGGACCCGTAAAGGACCGTGCCGGTAGTAAGGTTCGGACTTCAAGTCGAGGTCTGGTGAAAGCCAAAGGGTGCCGACGGCGATGCCGACAGCGGTTGGAAGCCAATCCGTCTGCTGAGTTGCGACCGAATACGCAACATAGCCGGTTAAAGCAACGGTATTGACAGTATCGTGTACATTTCCAGAAGGCATGAAAAAAGACCAGCTGAGCTGGTCCCTCGCTTAGTGGATCGTCCGATATACGCCGATGACCTTGCCAAGAATCGAGACGTTATCGAAATACATCGGGTCCATCGAATCATTTTCTGGTTGGAGACGTACTTGTTGATCTTCTAAGAAGAACCGTTTGACGGTCGCTTCGCTATCTTCGGTCATAGCCACGACGATTTCACCATTCTCTGCTGTGTTTTGCTGACGAACGATGACCCGGTCACCGTCTAGAATGCCTGCGTTAATCATCGACTCACCGTCAATCGTCAACATGAAAACATTTTCGTTCCCGACGTAATGGGCAGGAAGCGGGAAATGTTCTTCGATATTTTCGATGGCTGTGATGGGAAAACCGGCCGTTACTTTCCCGATGACAGGGATGTGTACGATGGCTTCATGATCTTCTTCAGGTTTATCAAGCAATATCTCAATCGCACGTGGTTTTGTTGGGTCACGGCGAATCAGTCTGCGTTTTTCTAGACGATCCAAATGACCGTGTACCGTTGAGCTTGAAGCAAGACCAACAGCCTCACCGATTTCACGAACTGAAGGTGGATACCCTTTCAGTTTCACTTGAGCAACGATGTAGTCAAGGATTTCTTGTTGTCGTTTCGACATTTTCCGCATATGAATTGCCACCTCTTTCCGGATTGGTTTTTGAAGGTTATAGGAATACATGTTTCTAAAATCACTATAACATAGAACAAATGAGCGTACAAACAATTGTTCGACATTTTATATTGACCGAACACTGGTTCCTGGTTTAAGATGAGTTATGCGAACAATTGTTCCGCGAACGTTTATTCTAAAACATTTTAAATTGGAGGGATTCATCATGATGCATTCAATCCGTACCCATGCCTTTTCCATTGTTTTTTATACGCTCAGCTTTGCCTTCATTCTTTTTCTCTTAACACCTCGCCCGGATGAAAAGGTTGAACAGCTGTTAACAACTTCCGTTACAGTAGACCAGAACGCGACCGTCGAACAGGTGGCGGAAGTATACAACGACGGTTCAATGACGGACCAAGAATATGTCGAATGGTTGATTGAGAATAATGAATTAAAGACGACACATGTCATTTCGAAAAACAAAATCGTTGTACCAATCGCGCAACAATGACAAACTGTAAAAGTTGTCAATGAACGAACAGGGGTGTGAAGTACGATGAAAGTAGTAATCTACTGTCGCGTCTCGACGGAAAAAGAAGCACAGGATAGCTCGCTTGAGCGGCAAAGATCAGAACTGTCGGGACTCGCTGCAACAAAAGGATTTGAAGTCGTGGAGATCATCACGGAAAAAGAAAGTGGTTACGACGTTGACCGGGAAGGGATGTTATCCGTTCTTGATTACGTCACACGTCAAGCGGTGGACGCCGTTCTTGTGACGGATGATACGCGGATCGGACGCGGGAATGCCAAAATCGCCATTTTACATACGTTCCAAAAACATCAGGTTCAACTGATGACGATGGAATCGGATGGCGAGTATAAACTGGCGGACGCCGAAGCGATGGTGCTTGAGATCGTATCGCTCGTCGAAGAGTATCAACGGAAACTGCATAATGCGAAGATTGCCCGCGGGATGCGGCGAGCTGTTGAAAACGGCTTCCGTCCCGAACAAAATCTCAATCGGCAAGGCGAGAACGCCGGACGGAGCCGAAAAGAAGTTCCAATCGAAGAAATCGTCCGGTTACGTGAGTTAGGACTGACATTTGCCGACATCGCGGTGACATTAAGAGGGATGGGACACGACATTTCGAAAGCGACCGTCAACCGGCGTTATCTGGAATATAAAGAAGTTATCAGTACGTACGAATAAGGAAGTAAGTTTGATGCGTCAGTGGCGCATCAAACTTGCTTTTTTTTAGTGGGTCTTTTACAGTAAGGTTACTATTGAAAACTTATATTTGAGTCAACAGAAAGAGGGATATCATGTTATCACAAGAACAATTAGACCGGATTAATGAACTGGCAAATAAATCAAAAGTCGAACCGCTGACAGATGCGGAAACGGCGGAACAAAAAGAATTACGGACGGCCTACCTGGAAGCATTCCGCGGTTCGTTTAAAAATCAGATGATGGGCATTAAGATCGTCGATGAAGAAGGAACGGACGTAACACCTGAGAAATTGAAGCAGGCACAAGAAGAAGAACGGAACAAACAATAAGGACAAAAGCTATGTCACTCAATGGGATGAGTGGCGTAGCTTTTTTTGATGAAAAGTTCGTAATGTGTATCATGAAAGTGGCAAGAAAACGGCAATAGATAGCGCATTCATTTTAATGTGACATACTATTTAGAAAAGTTGTATCACATTTGCGGGTATGCTAAAATGAGAAGGAATTTGTGAAAAAGAGAGAGGATGATTGTTTTGACGAACATGACAACAGTAGAATTATTAGCAGTAAATACGATTCGTACCTTATCAATTGATGCAGTACAAAAAGCGAACTCGGGTCACCCGGGAATGCCGATGGGTGCAGCACCGATGGCATTTACATTATGGGCGGATCATATGAACCACAACCCTAAAAATCCAGAATGGTTCAACCGTGACCGTTTTGTACTTTCAGCAGGACACGGTTCAATGCTTCTCTACTCACTCCTCCATTTATCAGGATACGATCTCGCGATGGATGACTTGAAGTCATTCCGTCAATGGAACTCAAAAACACCGGGTCACCCGGAATACCGTCACACAGCAGGTGTCGATGCGACGACTGGTCCACTCGGGCAAGGCATCGCGATGGCTGTCGGTATGGCGATGGCAGAGCGTCACCTCGAAGCGAAATACAACCGTGACGACTTAAATGTCGTCGATCACTTCACATACGGGATTTGCGGAGACGGTGATTTAATGGAAGGTGTTTCAGCAGAAGCGGCTTCACTCGCAGGACATTTAGGTCTTGGTAAACTCGTCGTTCTGTATGATTCAAACGATATCTCGCTTGACGGTGACCTTGATAAATCGTTCTCGGAAAACGTTCAACAACGTTTTGAAGCGTATAACTGGCAAGTCATCCGTGTCGAAGACGGAACAGATCTCGATTCGATTTCAAAAGCAATCGAAGCAGCGAAAGCGGAAACAACAAAACCGACATTGATCGAAGTCAAAACGGTCATTGGATTCGGTTCGCCAAACAAATCAGGGAAATCAGCTTCACACGGTGCACCACTCGGCGACGCGGAAATCAAGTTGACGAAAGCAAGCTACGTTTGGGATCACGAAGAGTTCTATGTGCCGGACGAAGTCAAAGACTTGTTCGAAGAGCGCATCGAAAAACGTGGTGCTGATACAGAAGCAGCATGGACAGAAAAAATGGAACAATACAAAGCGGCACATCCGGAATTGCACGCTGAGCTTGTTCAAGCAATCAACAACGAATTGCCAAGCAACTGGGAAGCTGACCTTCCGACTTACGATCTGACATCGAAAAAAGCAACACGTCAGACAAGTGGTGAAGTTCTCAATGCCATCGCGAAAAACGTCCCGACAATCTTCGGTGGATCAGCTGACTTGGCAGGATCAAACAACACGATGCTCAAAGGCGAAGCTGACTTTGACATCGATCCGAGCGGCCGTAACATCTGGTTTGGTGTCCGTGAGTTCGCCATGGCAGCAGCTGTCAACGGTATGGCGTTACACGGTGGTGTCATTCCTTATGGTGCGACATTCTTCGTCTTCTCGGATTACCTCCGTCCTGCAGTCCGTTTAGCAGCATTGATGGGTATCCAGTCAATCTTCGTCCTGACACATGACTCGATTGCAGTCGGTGAAGATGGTCCGACACACGAGCCGGTTGAACACTTGATGAGCTTCCGTGCGATGCCGAACCTGACAGTTTACCGTCCGGCAGATGGAAAAGAAACGATTGCCGCATGGAAAACAGCCGTTCAATCAACAAACAAACCGACACTTCTCGTCATGACACGTCAAGGATTACCTGAACTTGAAGGTACGACGGTCGAAGGCGCTGAAAAAGGCGGATATGTCATCGCGGGTGACATTGAAAAAGCGGATACAATCTTAATGGGAACAGGTTCTGAAGTGCACTTGCTCGTCGAAGCACAAAAAGAACTCGGCGAAACGGCAGCTGTCGTCTCACTTCCATCATGGGAATTGTTTGAAGCGCAATCAGCTGAATACAAAGAATCGGTCTTGCCAAAACGCATCACGAAGCGTCTTGCAATTGAAGCCGGAGCTTCGCTCGGTTGGTATAAATATGTAGGAACAGAAGGTCAAGTCATCGGAATCGATCGCTTCGGTGCTTCTGCTCCTGGAGATCTTCTGTTAAAAGAGTACGGCATGTCTGTCGAAAATGTCTTAAATACAGTCAAGCAACTCGGTTAATGAAGAAAGGTGCGCAAACGCGCGCACCTTTTTTTTGCATTATCTATGCAAAGGCTTTAAATTATAGTATAGTAAAAAGCGACGTTTGAAGTTAGAGGAGGAAGCAACTTGGCTACATGGATTTGGATTTTAATTGCCCTTCTTTGCTTGGTAGCTGGTGTCGCCCTTGGTTTCTATATCGCTCGCCGATACATGATGAACTATTTGGAGCAAAACCCACCAATCAACGAAGATATGATTAAGACATTGATGATGCAAATGGGTCAAAAGCCATCACAAAAGAAAGTCAACCAAGTGATGCGTTCAATGAGTGGTTCAATGAAATCACCGAAAAAATAATGACTTGTAAAAGGAGACCAATTTGGTCTCCTTTTGTTTGCTATTTTTTAGGAAGATGGCTAATCTGAAATGTGAGACTATTAGAAATACTCAATCGAATTTAAAAAGGGGGGACTTGTATGGGAGTCTTCAGGAAACTGAGTTGGTTTTTCCGACTCGAATGGAAAGCATACAGTTTAGGGATCATTGCTTTAATTTTTGTTGCCGGACTGGAACTGATTCCGCCGAAAGTGATCGGCTCGACGGTCAACGGACTGAGCGAAGGCAGTTTGACGAAAAATGATTTGTGGAAACTAGTTGGCACACTGGTGTTGATCGGGGTATCGACCTATGTGATTCGTTATTTTTGGCGGTTCTTCATCTTCGGTGCATCAATCCGGCTCGGGCGGTTGTTACGAAGTCAGTTATACGGTCATTTTTCTGACTTGGATCAATCGTTTTATAAAAAGTACCGTAGCGGGGATTTAATGGCTCATGCGACAAACGATGTGCAAGCGGTTTCGATGACGGCTGGAGCCGGTATTTTGACACTCGTCGATTCCGTGACGATGGGGAGTTTTGTCATCATCACGATGATTACGACAATCAGTTGGAAGCTGACGCTTGTTTCCCTGTTACCGATGCCGTTGATGGTGTATTTGACATCACGTTACGGCAAGATGCTGCACTCGCGGTTTCATGATGCACAAGAAGCCTTTTCCGATTTAAATGATAAAGTCGCAGAAAGCGTCAGCGGGGTCCGGGTCTTAAAAGCCACCGGGGAAGTCGAGTCGGATGTCGGTACGTTTACATCGCTGTCAGACGATGTCGTACAAAAAAACCGCCGGGTCGCAAAAATCGATGCCTTATTTGATCCGACGATTTTCGGATTGGTCGGTTTGTCTTATATCATTGCCGTTGGATACGGCGCCTATTTATTGCAGCAAGGCGAAATTCGGATTGGGGACATCGTATCTTTCACTACATACCTGGGTTTATTGACGTGGCCGATGCTCGCGTTCGGCTGGTTGTTTAATATCGTTGAACGGGGACGTGCCTCGTACGACCGGATCGAACGGATGCTTGCGATCGAGCCGGAAATCAAGGATGCGAAAGAAGCGGCGACGACGGTTGCATCCGCTGATTTACAAGTCGCGATTGATCGGTTTGTATATGAGACACAACCTGTGCTCGAAAATATCCATGTGACATTGACACCCGGTCGGACACTTGGAATCGTCGGTCGGACCGGTGCCGGGAAATCGACATTCGTCCGCCTGTTATCACGCGAATACGATGCCAAATACGGTTCGATTGCGATTGGCGGACAAGACGTCAAACAATTGACGCGGGAAACGGTCCGCAAGCAGGTCGCCATCGTACCGCAGGATCATTTCCTGTTCTCTGCTTCGATTTCCGATAATATTGCCTTTGCCAAACCGGATGCTTCGATGGAAGAAATCATGGAAGCCGCACGGATTGCTGCCGTACATGAGGATATTCTCGGCTTTACGGAAGGGTACGCGACGATGGTCGGGGAGCGCGGCGTCACGTTATCCGGCGGTCAAAAGCAGCGGATTTCGATTGCCCGGGCATTGCTTGCAGATTGTCCGATTCTGGTACTCGATGATGCGTTGTCGGCGGTTGACGCGAAGACGGAAGAAGCGATCATCGAACATTTCCGGACAGCGGATAATGAACAGTCGCAAATCATCGTTGCCCACCGTCTGTCAGCCGTTTCGCATACGGATGAAATCATCGTTCTCGATGCGGGACGAATCATTGAACGGGGAACACACGACGAATTGCTTGCGCGGAACGGTTGGTATAAAGAAACATACGACCGCCAGCAACTGGAATCACTCGTCGAACAGGGAGGTGGAACGCTTGAATCATGATATTAATGAAAAAGCGGTCTTGCGACGATTGCTTGGCTTCGTCAAACCGTTTAAAAAACAGGTGTTAGTCGCCTTCTTACTGTTACTGGTGACGACCGGAGCAAAGCTCGGGGGACCTTATCTCGTCAAAATCTTTATCGATAATTATGTGGCCGTCGGGAACTATCCGGTCCAGGAAGTTGCGTTATTGTTTGGTGTCTACTTGCTGTTGCATACGACCGGTATCGTCGTCGATTATTTGCAGGCATTTGAGTTCCAAAAAATTGCCCTGAAAGTCATTCAACGGCTCCGGATTGATGTGTTCCGTCACGTCATGCATCTTCGGCTCGGTTACTTCGACCGGACACCGGCCGGAGTGCTCGTTTCACGGATTACGAATGATACGGAAGCAATCAAAGAGCTGTACATCGGCGTTTTGTCGACATTCGTCCAAAGCGGGGTCCAATTGATTGGAACGTATATCTTCCTGTATCTGCTTGAACCGCGCCTGGCGACGATTGCGTTAGTCTTATTGCCGCTGTTTTATTTCATCATCTGGATTTACCGTCGTTACTCGACGAAATACTATGCAGAAGTCCGGGATTTATTATCGAAGATTAACGGACAATTAAATGAGTCGATCAACGGAATGGCCATCATCCAACAATTTCGGCAGGAAAAACGGCTGATGGCGGAGTTCGAAGAAACGAACATCGCCCATCAAAACGGCCGTTACAAGAACCTGAAACTTGACAGTTGGCTGTTGCGTCCGATCATTGAACTGATGCTTGCACTGACGATTGCGTCCCTGATTACGTACTTCGGTGTCCTGTCCTTTTCGCAAACGGTGCAAGTCGGGGTCGTCTATGCTTTTATCAGTTACATGGAACGGATTTTTCAACCGGTCCAGCAAATCATGCAACGCTTGTCTGAATTCCAACAGGCTATCGTTTCGGCGGACCGGGTCTTTAAAGTGCTCGATACGGATGAGCCGGAACCCGCGAAGACGATTGCAGGTGATGCTGACATCACAGAAGGACATATCATCTTTGATAACGTCCGCTTCAGTTACGACGGGGAAAAGGAAGTCTTAAAAGGGATTTCGTTTGAAGCGAAAAAAGGGCAGACGGTTGCCCTGGTCGGTCAGACCGGCAGCGGAAAAAGTTCAATCATCAATATTTTGATGCGCTTTTATTCCTATCAGTCGGGTCGGATCCTGATTGATGGACAGCCGCTCGAACAATTGCCGGAAGACGAATTGCGGCGTCATGTCGGACTGGTCTTACAGGATTCATTCCTGTTTACAGGCAGTGTCGCCGATAACATCCGGTTGTTTGATCCGTCCATTCCATTCAAAAAAGTGGAGGAAGCGGCTCGCTTTGTTCAAGCAGACGGGTTCAT
This sequence comes from Exiguobacterium sp. PvP048, assembly GCF_040549175.1. NCBI lineage: Bacteria > Bacillati > Bacillota > Bacilli > Caryophanales > Exiguobacterium > Exiguobacterium sp. PvP048. The sequence continues at coordinate 415,569 of NZ_JBEPSU010000002.1, forward strand.
CAATCAGCTCGACGAACAATATGACAGTCCGGTTGCGGAGCGGGGAGCTACCTTCTCTGCCGGAGAACGTCAACTCGTTTCGTTTGCCCGGACGATGGCACGTGACCCGAAAGTCTTGATTCTCGACGAAGCGACAAGTTCAATCGATACGGAAACGGAAGAAAAAGTGCAGGTCGCCTTAAAACGGATGCGGCAGGGACGAACAACGATTGCGATTGCCCACCGGTTGTCGACAATCCAGGATGCGGATCTGATTTTAGTCCTGCATCAAGGGGAAGTCGTCGAACAAGGGAACCATCAGACACTGATTGAAAAGAACGGATTATATAAAAAGATGTATGAACTGCAATCCGGTCACGTTTCGTCGGTATCATAAGACACAAAAAAGCCTGCCAGGCGATCTCGCCCGGCAGGTTGTTTGTGTTTAAAATTAGTAGACAGTTACAGTGACGTTTTGACGTCCCCAGTTGAGTGCTTCTTGTTGTGAACCAACGAGAAGGTCAAGTTTGTTACCTTGGATTGCGCCGCCACGGTCAAGTACGATGGCTTCACCGATACCTGAGATGTGCATGCGTGTACCAATTGGGTATTGAGCTGATGCTGCAACGATACGCATACCATTGTACGTGATCGTATTTGTGACATCATAACCGCTAGCAGTCAATGCACGGCCATTGTATAGGCGGCTACCATTGTTTGATGGATCAGTTGTGTACGCAGAAACATTCATTGTTACTTTCGTACCTGATTTAGCTGCTGTAGTTTGTTTTGTTGCTACAGCTGGTTTAGCTGCTGCTTTTGGAGCTGCTTTCGCAACTGGTGCTGCCGGTTTAGCTGCTGGAGCTTTGACCGCTGGTGCTTTTGCTGTTGAACCTGCTAAAGTTGTATAAGCGCTGTGTACGTAACGAGTTTTTCCGTCGATTGTTGTTTTAATCCAAGCACCGACTTTGCTTTCTACGTTAACGGATTGACCTTTATACAAGTTGCCCACGTCTTTAGAGTTTGTAGTAGGTTGCGTACGAACGTTTAGTACTGCCGTAGTGACTGTAGCTTTTTTAAAGTCGAATGAAGAACCGGCTGAAGTGTAAGCGCCGTGTACATAACGTTTTTGGCCATTGATGTTTGTTTGAATCCATGCGCCAGAACGTCCCTCGACATTTAATTTTTGACCTTTATATACGTTACCTACGTCTGCTGATGCTGTTGTAGGCGCTGTGCGTACATTTAATACCGCTGTATTTACTGTTACCGTCTCTGAGGCAGCCTCTGTCTCTTGGGCGAATCCTACTGATAGAGCCGTTGCTGCAAGACCTGCAGCGAAAACTGCTTTTTTCATTATTGATGTCCTCCTGACATATGCTGTGTTTACTGTTCCTACTTTACACGGCAATTCAGGGTTGTGCGTTTACAGGTCAGAGTCATTCAAGTTACAAACCGGGCTAGTATGACAAACAGATTGCAAAAATGCATGTTTTGTCATGTCTAGGTCATAATGCTTGGAAAATTAAAGGGGAAGTAGGACTTTAGGCATGGTGAAGAGGAAATATTCTAACTATTTGCCTAACTAAAGACTCAAAAAAGGATCAAAACAAGAAAGTAAAGATTTTCTTAAAAAATTGAAAATAAAAGTCGCGTTATATAGAAGGAACATGAAAAAGCCGCTGACGGATACCATACGTCAACGACTTTTATATCAAGCTATATGGGTGACTGTTGTGTTGTTGCGACTACAAAACAGTGTTTTATCCTAAAACAGATTCGTTCGTACGCGAAGGATACGTATACTTCTGAACGAAACGGGAGTATTCCAGTAATAATAAATCGAGTTCATGACTCAGTTTCAAAACATGAGGGGATGTGAAACTAGACCGATCCGCTTGATGATACAGTTCACTTCGTTTTGCCTCGATTGCTAAAGTCAGTAGATGCTGGCTTGTCATAGAATCCTCCCTTACATTGGTGTCATATCCATATTCTAGCAAGTGGTTTCTGGCAGTGCAACGACATTTCATCTGTTTTGAGGAAATGTAATTTTTTTGTAATTTCAATTGTCACGAATCTTTTTTGTCTTTCGGAAGATAATAGGTGCTAAATGTCGATTAGTTTGGCAAAATAGAGAAGGAACTTCTTCTTATTAGAAAGGAGCTGCTGAAATGGAGCTCTCGCTTTGGTTAGCGTTTGGTGCAGGGTTGTTGTCATTTGTCTCACCTTGTACGCTTCCGTTATATCCGGTATTCCTCTCTTATATTACCGGTGTTTCTGTAACGGACTTGAAAGAAAAAGGGGTCAGAGAAAAACGGTCGTTGTTGCATACTGTAGCCTTTTTGGTTGGATTTGCGATGGTGTTTGCCGTTCTTGGTCTATCGACTTCGCTGTTGGCGGATGTCTTCATCACCTACCGTGACACGTTACGGATGGTCGGCGCACTTGTCATTTTTGTTTTCGGCGTAGTGTTGCTTGGATTATGGCAACCGAAATTCCTGATGCGTGAGAAAAAACTGAACTTAGGTGAACGAAAGGGCGGATACATCGGTACCATCCTTGTCGGAATCGGTTTTGCTGCTGGATGGACACCGTGTACGGGTCCGATTTTGGCAGGCGTCATCGGGCTTGCAGCGACGAATCCAAGTCAAGGTATGTTGTATATGCTGTTTTATGTACTCGGATTCTCGATTCCATTTTTACTGATGGCCTTTTTCGTCGGTCGTTCGAGATTGTTCGTGCAGTACAGCTTGAAGTTAACAAAATTCGGCGGCGCATTGATGATGTTGTTCGGAATCGTCCTTTATTTTGACGGACTCAGTGCATTTGCCGCATGGATGAGTGATATCGTAGGATTCACTGGATTTTAACAAGGAAGTGATGGGATGATTTGGGTATCAACAGGGGTTGCGCTCGTCATGGGTTTACTGATCAGCTTCATTCGTGTCAAAGCTTCAGCTAAACCGACGAACGCTAAAAAAATCTTAATCCCGCCCTTCGCCATGTCGACCGGAATGCTACAGTTTTTATATCCGGCATCCCGCCTGACATGGACGGAAGTGGCAGAAGCATTGCTAGTTGGTGCGATCTTCAGTATTTTTTTAATCAAGACGTCCAATTTCTACGAAGCCGAAGGGCAAATTTATCTGCAACGATCGAAAGCCTTTTTCATCGTCCTGTTCGGGATTTTAATTGTCCGGACAGTGGCAAAGTTTGTCATCGGCGGTCAAATCGATATCTTTGAGACCGGCGGAATTTTTTATCTCGTGGCGTTCGGGATGATTGCGCCTTGGCGGATTGCGATGTATCTGAAGTATAAGCAGGTCAAGTCGGGTATCGTCCCGGTTAAACATTTACCGCAAAACTAAAAGGAAGGATTCTCATCTGAGAGTCCTTCCTTTTAGTTTTGGAAATACAGTTCGTATTCCCGCCAATCGATGGCGTGTTCGCGTAACGCTTTTTTTAAGAATTTATGGTCCCGTTTCGGTGTCGCTGAAATATATCCTTTGACGACCAATTCGGACGTCATCTCGGTTGCCCGTTCTTCCAGTGCAAACTGCCCGATCCGTCCCGCGATTTTCCGACGTGCGACATCCCGAAAAGCAGCCGGGACAGGCATGACGAGTGCGTTTAATAAATCAAGTGTTTCATCCGTCCATAAATGGCGGGTCTGGTCGATGTATTCATCTTCCCAGTCCATCATCGATTTGCCGTCTTCTTTCGGAAGTTTCTTAAGGAACTTCCGGAACATGAAGAAACCGCCAATCGCCATCAATGTGATCATGATAAAGCCCCAGAGCAAAATTCCGTTCATGAACCATGCCATCCGTGACTCATCCCCCTTTCAACATCACTTATACATTAGCATAATTTTTTTTGTCGTGCTATGATAAATGACGGAGAAAGTGAGGCGGAACGATGTTACAACCTTATGTACAACTTGACGAGTCCGGACGGCCTCAAAAAGGGCTCTTGCCGGAGACGGCGGACGGACGTGTCGTCGAATTTTATTATGATACGAACGGAGCGGACATCACGGTTGTCTTCGTGACGATTCCTGCTCAGGACGCAAGCCGCAAGCGGGCATTCACGGTCGGAAAAACGTTTAAGACGATTTCGACGCTCGAAGACTTCACGTTGGTCCGATACGATTTGACCGATCATAAAATCCTCGCGACACTAGAGATGTTCGCAGATGGATCGAAGCGTCAAATTGATGCTTCGAGATTGCTCGACTATTAAAAAAGAAGGAGACGCGGATCGCCGCGACTCCTTCTTTTTAATGTTGAATGGAAATTCTGTCGTCCTCGATCGAGGCGGTCCCGCCAATCGGGAAAGTGAACAGCGGCATCGTATGGCCGAAGTCCGCGCCGGAAATGACCGGAATCGACGCGAGGGCAGGGTACAGCCTGACCAGATAACGGAGGTGTTCGTCCGTCATCTGTGTCGCAAGCTGAAAACGACCGAACACGATCCCGCGGATTTGATCGGCTCCCGGTTGCGCCATCAAGGAGGCGAAGTCACGGGCAAAAGTTGCCGGATGGACCTCGTAATCATCTTCAAGGAACAGAATACTGTCGCGTAAATCCGGGAAGTATGTTGTTCCTTGCAGAAGGTTCAACGTACAAAGATTCCCGCCGAGCAGACGTCCGTTGCCGGAGCCTTTTGAGAGAATGACGGGTCCGGGGTTCGGAAGCGTTACCTCTTTTCCTTCGTGCTGATCATGCCAATTGACACTCGGCTGGACCTGAGTCGTTCCGCTTTCGAACAACACCTGTTCGAATGACTGTAATGTATAGGCATCGCGGGAGGCAAGGGCACGTAACATCGGTCCCGAGTAGGTGACGAGTCCGCTTTTCGTCAAAAGGGCATGACTGAGCGCTGTAATATCGGAAAAACCGCAGAGAATCTTCGGATTATTCCGGATTAAATCGTAATCCAGTCCGTCGAGCAATTCATTGGAACTGAACCCGCCGCGGACACATAAAATTGCATCGATCGACGGATCGGCGAATGCAGTATGGAGATCATCCAGTCGGCATGCCGGATCACTCGAACCGAACGGATTCAATGCCCGGGCATGCTGACTGATCGAGACCCGTAAGCCAAACGATTCCAAAACCGTGATCGCCTGATCAAGAATCCTTGACTCGACCGTAGCAAGACTTGACGCCGGTGCGAGCAGACGAACATGCGAACCGTTCGCCAGACGCTTCGGGACAATGACGGGGATTTGCTGTTCGATGCATTCAATCCGGTTGCCGAACGGATCATTTGTGAAAAACCGGCGGCGTGGTGCCAGGCGGTCATCAAACTGAACCGGGTATCCGGCAGTCTGCAAGCGATTTGCCAAGTCATCCAGATGCGAAAAGGTCAGACCGGGATGTGCTTTTGCCGCCGGTTGAAACGGCTCCTCGATTCCGAGGTGGAGGGCAGTGCCATCCGATTCAAAACAGACACCGCCGCTTGCTTTGACACCCGGCGGTTTTTCAACTTCTTTCATATGTAAAAGCCCGGCATAAAAAGCCCGAGCCTGTTCTTCCGAGTTTCTTGGGGAAGCTAACTGTATGTGATCTAACATTCTGACACGTCCTCTCAAGAAAATTAAACGATGAATTCGGTCACCCGTTTAAGTTCGCGTTCGACGAAGTTCAAGTAAAAGTGTCCGTCGATCCGTCGATCCAGTTCCTGGGCGACTTCATAAATATTGGAGCGCAGGACTCCGAGATAGGCCACTTCGGCATGCCGGGCAGCCCGGTAAGACGCTGCATAGTGAGCCAGTAAGAACTGCAGGTAACCACGGTCCGTCAACAACGGAATCAACTGTTTTTTCTCTTCCATCGACCAGACGTACTTGTCGTCGTAATACATCGCGGCATAGAGGTGATACGGTTCATCGCCGCCTGTGAAGAGCGGTTTGACGCGTTTGACTTCTTGAATCAACTGTTCCGTCCAGTCGAACCGGTCTTTTTTCCGGCTGATGAACAACGGAAGAATGAACGGATGGGCCTGGTCGGGCATCCGCGAACAACCGCGTTCGTGACGGATGGCAGCGTACAGTAACAAGGCCCGGTCTTCGTAACCGCGTTCGATGGCATACGTCATCCGGCTGAAGCCTTCGCAAGACGGGCAGTCACTTAATTCGTCGGACGGAGCGTCGACCCATTTGGAAAGGTAATGATCGGCCTGTTCTTCGTCACCGAGCTTGCTGTAAATCATGAAGCCGATGTAGTCGCGTGTCCGGGCAAAGCCATGGGCGTCACAAAAATCAACGAACCGGTCGAAATCTTCTTCGAGTAAAGCAACAGGCATATCTTCCTGTTCGGCTGCATAAATTAAATAGGATTTATAATTCCAGTACAGATCGAGTTCTTGTTTAGGCGTTAAAGTCAATTCATCTTTCCGGACCCAATCCATTAATAAAGAAAAGGAAACTAAAAAAGAGCGGAAGTGACCCAAATCAAATTGGTTTTGAGAAAATGTCCACAAGGCAAGGGGACGGAGTGTCGCGTCGGTCGTATCCTCAAAGATGGTCCAAAGTGATTCACCACGTTCGAGTGACGGATCTGCCTCTTTTAAGCGGAGATATAAACTGTTGAGTTCTTCGTGAGGGTTCATCTGTACCCCTCCTTTCTTATATAAGTATACCACGCACGGATTCAGAAGGCGTCCCGGATGTCGCTGAACAAAAAAATGATTCCGCCCACGATTAGTCGCGGCTCGGAATCATTTCAAGGATTTGTCGATGGGTGGAACTTGTTGGATGAAGCAAATCATTTATCGTGTAACTGTTCAAGACTTGATGAAACGCAGCAATCGCGTCATCAAAGGCTTCGCGTGCAGGGTCTAAAGAAGGGAGTTCAGATGTCCCTTCGAGTGGATCTAGAAAGTGAGTTGTTGGTTCAAACAGTTGCACTACGTCACCGATATAAATTTCATCCGGCGGGCTTGCCAAACGGAATCCGCCACCTCGACCTCGAACAGAATGAATCAATCCATTTTGTCCTAAACGATAGACGACTTTCATCAGATGATTTTTAGAAATGTCGTAACAGTCCGCTACTTCCTGGATTCGGACTAATCGATCAGAGTGTGCCCCGGCAAATAACAGGGATCTGATTGCATAATCCGTATAACGTGTCATGCGCATTTTCATCACCTGCTTAACTACACATGTTAGAGAAGATTAATAGGAAGTACAAGTTTGAATGTGCATATCTAAAGATGCATTTTGGAGATTGAATTTAGGGAAAGATTTTGCCATAATAAGCGGGGAAGGTAGGTCATGTCATGCATTTTGATCAGGCATTATATCTGTTGCAAACAGTTGAGTGGGAGATGGAACAGAAGAGTTTTCGGATTGCGAGTCGTTTTTATAAACAATTGGAAGATAAGTATAGCGTATTATTAGAAGAAATAGAAAGTCAAACGACTACAGCACAAACGTTAGAGTTACGGATTCTTCGACTCGGACAACTGTTAAAACACGTGACGAAGCAACAAGAGTCGAGTGAGTTGTTCAAATTGATTTTATTAAACGAAATCAATCAGTCAAAATCCTTTCTTATGACGTATCCGGAAATCGTCAGCGAAGAATTGCTCGATGCTATCCGGTCGGAACTCGGGCTCGAAGCAACCGCTCGGGTCATGGTTGCCTGGGAAATCGTCCATCATCAACTTGTTGAGACGTGCCGTCATTTTTATAAGTACAAAAGTCACGGCGACTGGGCACGGCTGGATGTCTTGTTGATTGCCGAACAACATCATTTAGGGGCAATCATCGACGAAGCCCGTTATGCGTTAATGAGCGGTCGTCAAACAACAATTTTGCATGTCAGAAACCAAAAACCGTCGGCCGAAAAATTGATGACGACGTTAAATGATCTAACGAAACAAGGACTGGTTTTCCACAGCATGCAGACGGAAGAGTGGGACGAGCAACTCGAACAGTTCCTGAAACTGATTTCGATGGGGGATCCAATCACCTTTGCGAGCGGGTCAAGTCGCTTTATAGCAGACGTCCAACGAACGCTTGAACCGTTGCCGGTCATATTCAGTCCGTTCATCGCGGACGGTGTTCTTCCGTCCTGACTTGAATTTGATAGTGAAATGGCTTCAGAGAAATCCTGAAGTCATTTTTGGTGTCTTCTTTTATGGAATGGTAAAATAAAGAAAAAATATGAAAAGAGGGTCATAGATGCCGACTATTTATCTGACGCGTCACGGTGAGACGGAATGGAATCTCGAGGACAGGCTGCAAGGGTGGCGAGATTCCCCGTTGACCGCCAAAGGACGTTCTCACGCCGAAAAATTGGGGCGGCGTCTGCAAGACATCCCGTTTCAAGCTGTCTATTCCAGTCCGAGCGAACGTGCCTACCAAACGGCCCAATTGATTTGTGACGGATGGTCAACACCGATTGAGACAGATGACCGATTAAAGGAAATACATATGAGCGAATGGGAAGGGCAGACGCGGGAAACGATTGAACAACATGATTTAGAAGGCTATTCCTCGTTTTGGAAAACACCTCATCTGTATAGATCGAAAACAGGAGAAAACTTTGGTGTGCTGAAAAATCGGCTGCTGGCGTGTTTTAACGACATGCAACTGAAGCATCAAGAAGAAACGGTTTTAATCGTGACGCACGGTATTGCGATCAACGTGCTGTTAGCTCATTTTAAGGGGAATGGACTGGAACAGTTGTGGATGTCTTCTCCGTTCATTCACGGAACGAGCCTGACAATCATCGAATCGACGGAACAGGGATATTCCATCGTACTTGAAGGAGATATGAAGCACATCGACCGAGAATCGGTATTGTAACGACTACATAAAAACACTCTGGACCAGGCACTGATTAAACAGTGTCCGGTTCAGGGTGTTTTGGTCATTTAAATGACGTTCATCAGGCCGACTGTGATAACCGTTTCGCGCGCTGGATCGAGCGGTCAAGGGCAAGATAGACGAGGCCGGACAAACAACAGGCGACACCGACACCGGCAAGCGCGTATTGTCCGTTTCCGGAGTCAAGGAACAAGGAACCGAGTAACGGCGCCGTGACTCCGCCGATCAGCCACTGGATACTGGCGGCACCGTTATACGTTCCGCGCAGATGTTCCGGGGCAATTAAGGCAATGAATGTCATCTGGACCGGCGACATGATCATCTCGCCGAGCGTATACAGCGCGTAGATGACGAGTAAAATCGTCACGAGCACGATGTAGCCGGTTCCGAGCGAGAACAGATATGACGGGATGAAGGCGAGTAAAATCATCCCCAGTCCGAAAATCGATGCCCCGAGCAACATGACTTTACCGAATGCTTTACCGGACAAGCGGGCGGCGACCGGGAACTGGAACAAGACGACCATAAAGCCGTTTAATCCCATCAGGTACGGGAACGGATTTTTATCGTTCGGCAGTCCCGGCAAGGCTTCCTTCAGGAAAACCGGCAACATGCTTTCAACCAGGGCGAAGCCCATCGAGATGAAGACGCCGGCAGCAATGAACACCAGGAAGACGTGATCCTTACGCAGGACGGTGAAAGCCGACAGCTTTGGTTCGTCGTGCGTATGTTCGATCTGATCCGGTTTGGTTTCCTGGATGAACAGCAGTAAAACCAGGGCATACAGGAAAAAGACAGCGGCAGCAGCGTAAAAAATCAGCGACCGGTCGATGAACAGGACGGCACTTCCGATCAAAGGTCCGAACGCGGCTCCGACATTATGTCCCATCCGGAGCAACCCGAATGATTCATTAAGCCGTTCCGGCGGTGTGACATCGGCGACCATGGCGCTTGCTGCCGGGTGGAACAAGGAATTCGTCAGACCGAGCAAGGCATTCATCAATAGTAACGGCCAGAATGAATCAGCGAATGAAAAGCCGATTAAAGCAATGACATCCCCGACGATCGAGATGACCATCAACGGTTTGCGGCCGTACAGATCGGCCAGGTGTCCGCCGAGGAAAGACCCGAACAGTGACATGATCGGGCCGGTCGCCATGATCAGACCGACCAAAAAATACGAATCGAGCTGTTCCGAATAATATAGAACAAGAAATGGTGCAATCATGAACATCATGACTCCGGTAATCGTTTCCCCGACGAACCGGATCCAGATGTTACGGTCAAGCTGTTTTAACGCAGTAAACATAAACAAAACCCCTTATATTTCCGTTTTTAGACCATAGAAAAGACGGATACGCACAAATATGGGCATACCCGTCCTGATATAAGAGGGCAGCATGTACGTATACGCATACGTACACCCTGCTTAATTGAAAATTAAACGATTGGGTGACGTACAGTTGTAGCCAATACGTGAATCGGTTGTTGCTGATCAAATGATTGTGACATTGTACGTCTCCTCCTTCTTGTAATAGTGACTTCCTCGTCATCGTATAGAAGATGGAGCGGGGTTGTCAAGATAAATTCTGAAAATTGGGTCAACAAAGTGAAATGGACGAGACTGCGAAAATTCGGTATGATAGACTAGTTGCGAAAAAGTATCTGTATCGAGGTTGAATATATAGGTGAAAGGAATTACCACACATGACAAAATTACTTCAAACCGAAGTCGAGAAACGCCGGATCTTCGGTATCATCTCCCACCCGGATGCCGGGAAAACGACGTTAACCGAAAAATTCCTGCTCCACGGTGGAGCAATCCGGGAAGCCGGATCCGTCAAAGCACGGAAAAACTCAAAATTTGCGAAATCCGACTGGATGGAGATCGAAAAACAACGGGGAATCTCTGTTACCTCTTCCGTCATGCAGTTCGAATATGACAAAAAAATCGTTTCGATCATGGATACACCGGGTCACTCCGATTTCGGGGAAGACACGTACCGGATCCTGACAGCCGTCGACTCGGCAATCATGGTCATCGATGCGGCGAAAGGGATCGAGTCCCAAACGAAAAAACTGTTCCAGGTCTGCCGGATGCGCGGGATTCCAATCTTTACGTTCATCAACAAGATGGACCGTCAAGCACGTGACCCGCTCGAATTGATGGAAGAGCTTGAAGAAGTCCTCGGGATTCCGTCGGTTGCTGTTACATGGCCTGCAGGATCAGGACAACAGTTCGAAGGTGTCTACGACCGTGTCAACGAGAAGTTCCACTGCTTTAAAAACGATCGTCTGACGATTGATCTCGGCGAAGAAGGACTCGCAAACGATCAGTTGGCTTCAACGATCAACAATGAAATGTATGACACGTTAGTCGACGAAGTTGATTTACTCGACGGAGCCGGCAATGAATACAATGAAGAATTGATTGCGAAAGGTGAATTGACACCGGTCTTCTTCGGTTCTGCCTTGGTTGATTTCGGGATTACACCGTTGCTTGAGCATTACCTCAACTTGTCACCGTCACCGACTCCGCGTGAGTCGAACAAAGGACAAATCGAGCCGGCACAAGATTTCTTCAGCGGTTTTGTCTTCAAAATCCAAGCAAACATGAACCCGAATCACCGTGACCGGATCGCGTTCGTCCGGATTTGTACCGGGAAATTCGATCGCGGAATGGAAGTTGTCCTGACGCGGACCGGTAAAAAGATGAAGCTGTCGCAATCGACGCAGTTCATGGCTGACGAGCGGGAAACGGTCAACGAAGCGTTTGCCGGTGATGTCATCGGTCTGTACGATTCCGGCAACTATCAAATCGGCGATACAATCACGAACGGTGACCCGAGTCTGCAGTACGAAGCTTTGCCGACATTCGCACCGGAACTGTTCCTGAAAGTCTTCACGAAAAACGCCCTGAAATCAAAACAATTCCAAAAAGGCGTCGAACAGCTTGCGCAAGAGGGAGCGATTCAGGTCTACAAGACGGAATACAACGAGATCATCCTCGGAGCGATTGGTCAACTTCAATTCGAAGTCTTCGAACACCGCCTCAAAGGGGAATACGGCGTTGATATCCTAAAAGATGCAGCGAACTTCCAAGTCGCGAAGTGGGTCAAAGTGACAGAAATCAGTGAAGTCAAGAAATTGACAGATTCACGGACTGTCCTCGTCTACGACCGCTGGGAAAACCCGGTTCTCTTGTTTGCAAATGATTTCGTCTACGAACGATTCGTTCAGAAAAATGAGGGTGTCATCACACTCGTTGACTCACCACAAATGCTCAAAGATTAATATCATGAACGTATCTTCCGATTCACTGGAAGATACGTTTTTTTCGTTTTGAGATCCGGAAAGAAGGGTAAAAATTTGAGTCTGTAAATTCATATCTCTGTGAGAGGAATGGTGTTGACGATGGCGAAAAAATTTATCGGCATTTTTCATGATGAATCGAGTTTACATCAAAGAATGCAAGCGTTAAAACAGCAAGGACATAAAGATTCTGATTTCTCAGTAGTGGGACGGGACGATGCAGCAGATGAGACATCGGGTGCGTCCTGGATCGATCAAGTCAAATCGAAGTTCAGCCATGAGCCACCGCTTCGGGAAACGTTAAAACGTGTCGGGCATTCCGATCATGAAGCGGAACGCCATTACCAGGAAGTCGAGCGGGGAGGAATTGCATTGTTCGCAAAAGACCGGCACGATGACCATGAGCATGCACACGATCATGACCATCACCACGACCATGATCACGACCATACACATGATCATTTAAATGATGAGAATGACCGTCACGGTGGAAAAGTTGCAAATCCGGGCATCAACGATTATGAATCAGAGCATTCGGATGATCACGACAAGAGCGACCGTTCAAAATGGAAAGCCGATGATGTAGATTAATAAACCGGGACGCCAAGCTGAGTTTTTCAGTTTGGCGTCTTTTTTTGAGAAGTGAAGTTTGTTCATTACCGCTTTGAAAATCGCCGGTGCTATACTGAACGTACTAAAGAGGTGAAGAAAAATGAAAAAAACAGTCGCAACACTCGCCGGTCTAGGAGTTCTCGGAGCGGTCTTCATGACCCGTTATCCGCTATTCGGCCGCCGACCATCGAAGTCGGATCAACAGCGTTATGCCCGTTCGGCTCAGTTTTTGAACGGAAAGTTTCAAAATGAACTGCCGTTCCAATTAAAGATGGAATGGGACACAATGAAAAGTATCTTAAAAGATTACGGACGGGAGCTGCCGTCGTTAAAACCGGTCAAACCGTTACCGGTTGTTCCGTTTGAACGACGGACGGACGGAACGGAACCGCGCGTGACCTGGTTCGGTCACTCGGCGTTCCTGCTTGAACTGGATCATCAGACGATTTTCTTTGATCCGATGCTCGGACGTGCTCCGTCACCGTTCCCGAAAATCGGGGGTGGACGGTTCCAGACGACGGAACCGGTCGATCTTGATGCCTTACCGCCGATTGATCTCGTCATCTATTCACATGACCATTATGACCACTTGGATTATCATTCGGTTCTGGCGTTAAAAGACCGGGTCGGTCAATTCATCGTTCCGCTCGGTGTCGCGAGCCGCCTGAAAGGCTGGGGTGTCGATCCGGCCCGGATTACCGAACTCGATTGGCATGAATCGGTCGAGACGAACGGTCTCCGCCTGACGGCAACACCGGCCCGTCACTACTCGGGGCGAAACGGACTCGATCAATTTTCGACGCTTTGGGCGTCATGGGTGATTGAGGGCTCGAAGAAGGTCTTCTTCAGCGGTGACAGTGGTTACGGTCCCCATTTCAAGGCAATCGGGGAACAATACGGTCCGTTTGACTTAACGATCATGGAATGCGGACAATACGACACACGTTGGTCGAGTTCGCATATGTTACCGGAGCAGACGCTCGCGGCGCATCTCGATGTCAAAGGGGATGTAATGATTCCCGTTCACTGGTCGGCGTTTACGCTGGCATTCCACCCGTGGTTCGAACCGGTCGAACGGGTGTTGAAGGAAGCGGAAAAACACGGCGTACCGGTCGTAACACCAATGATTGGCGAGAGTGTCACGACTGCCAGTCAGATACGTAAATGGTGGCGCGAGGTACGGTGAAGTTAAGTGAAACTCGTTTTCTTTTCCCGTACTTTCCTCAGGCGAGACACGAGCCGCGGCTTCTGTTCTTTCGGACGAGGAGCCGGGTCTTGTTTGTCTCTGACAGCGCGAAAAGCACGCGCTTTTTCCTGGAGGAGTCACGGGAAGAAGACGAGTTTAACAAAATTTTGTAAGACGGGAATGATTTTTAATCGTTCTCGTTTTTTGTTAGATATACTCATCTTTTTGAAAGGGGAGATTAGTTTTGAAAGAACAATTGAGTTTGTTAGATGACTTGTCTCAATATAGAAATGCTGAGGAAATGTCGACATATTATAAGTTCATAATTGATCACGCTAAAAAAGATTCTGCAGTTTTAAGGCTGTTAAGATTAAAAAAAGGACGCTTTAAAGAATTTTGTGAAGAGTTTACGCCAGCCTATATTTTTTCAATGTCGACATTCTTTCCAAAAAACGCACAAATAAAAGTTGTTTTAGGAAACCAAGGATACGATTTTTTAATGAAAAGATCTGACGGAACAATTGAGAAATTTGAAATAAGTTCGTACATAGACGGGCAAGAAGATACAAAAATCTCACAGAAATTAAATGAAGTTGGAAGATGGCAATCACGTTTAAGCAGTCTAGAATCTCTAGAGGAGAAAAGAAATATCTTTCTTGAAAAGACAAAACAGAATATCATCAAAAAATCTCAAAAAAATTATGACGATGTAACACTGATTTTTTCTACGACGATATTTACGTTAGAGCACTTTCTCGAAGATCACGAGTACTTGCTTCAGGAAAAAATAATCGAATATATAAAAGAAACAACCTTTCATGCTAAAGGAGTTTACTTGATAACAGATGAAGGACATTCAATTGAACACAGTGCTGCACATATGCTTCAGATTAAATAGATTATGGTTAAAGTTTTAAATCACTGTGCTTGAATTAATTCGATACAAAAAACATCCCCGTTCTTTCGCTTATTGCGAGAGAACGGGGATGTTGTGTTTTTAGATACGTCAGCCGGCCAGCCGTTCTGATTGAGCATCACGTCGTGAACGCAAACGTTCGATGACTTCAAACCCGAGGACAAGCATGGTGCCGATCAGTAAGCCGTTACTGAAGAACGGACGTAACGTCAGCGGCAAGATTTCCGCAAGCACCGTCGATTGCAGGAGGATGCTGATCCCGATAACGGCGCAAATCGCAAAAGCGTGTTTACGGCGGCTCGTCGTCATGCTGCTTTCAGCCGACTGCCAGGCAATCAGGAACATATGCGGTAACGTCGCAAGCAAAGCGGCGCTGGCGACACTGCGCGGCAACGTAGCGATGATGCCGATGATACTCGGGAAAAACCCAACCAGGGCGATGACAAGTGAAGCAATCAAAAACGGACGGCGTTCCTTACTTCCCGTCTGGGCGATGAAACCACTTGTGATCGGCAACGGAACCGGGACGAGCGTCGAGAACGTCGCCGCGATCAAGTGAATGATTCCTTCGACCGTCAGTCCCTGATTCAAAGCCCCTTTTTTCTGAATCGTCGCTTCGACGGCGCTTAACGCAGCAATCAGGTTGACGATTAAAAGAATCGCAAACGGAATCGCGACGAGAAACGCACTGCCGTCAAATTGCGGCATCCCGAACGGTAAAGCGGTCGGAAAGGCGAAGACACCGGACGCTTCCGGCAGCGACGGACGGCTGACCAGCCAACCGACGACAATACCGATCATCAAAGCGAACGGCCGTAAGCGCGTCGGACCGAATTGACTGAGTCCGAGCACAAGCAGGAAGGTCAGAATTCCGGCGAGACGTGTCGCCTCAACAGCAAGGACGGCACCAAGCATGACGCCGGTCAGTTGAATACATAATAAAAGCAAAAACGTTCCGCTGACGAGTGGCGTAAAGACCGGTAATAAAAAGTGGGTCCAACCCGTCAATCCAAGGAAAATCAGGACAACGCCGGCGATGACGACAGCGGCCATCGCAATCGTGAAGGCTGTCTTTGAATCGACCGGTAACGCGGCGATGACAACAAAAATACTGACCCATGAACCAGCCGGACCGGACACGATTGGTAAGCGGTGACCGAAGACACCATGGAGAAAACAGGCAATCCCGCCGACGAAGAAGGACCGTTGCACAAGCGCGGCTGTTTCGACACTTGAGAGGTCGAACAGGCTAGCGACGACGATGGGCAAGGCAATCGTATTGGCTAATAAGAAAATGATCCACTGGATCGTGGACGTCGTACGTTTCACAAAAATCGTCTCCTTTAAAAATCGCTGATTTCAGCATCATATCATATGTTTGATGTTATGATTCATACATATTTATGACTGAAAACATATGAAAGAGATGATGAAGATGGATTTACGCCAATATCGGTATTTTTGCGCAGTTGTCGAAGAACAATCGGTGACGCGGGCGGCTGAACGCTTGCGAATGGCACAACCCGCTTTAACACAACAGATTCGGAAAATGGAAGAACTGCTTGGGGTGCGGTTGATTGAACGGGCGGGACGCGGCATCCGGATCACGGCAAGTGGTGAGCGGTTGTATGAACGCGCCGTCTCATTATTGCGGTATGAAGCGGAAACGCGGATTGAAGTCAGTGACATCAAGGAGGGACGGGCCGGCATCTTACGGATCGGAGTCAATACATTATCTGCCGGTCGCCTGACCGGCTGGGTTCAAGAGATGAAACGCCGGTATCCCCGGATCACGTTGCAAATTCATCAGGGCGAGTCGGGTGTGTTGATTGACCGCCTGAAGGATCATGCAATTGACGTGGCACTCGTCCGGCTGCCGATCGAGGCCCAGGGCGTGACAATTGAATGGATGGAGGAAGAACCGTTTTATCGCGTCCATCATCCGGAATATGCGGACGCCGACGTCATCATTCCGAGTCAGGAAGGACTGGGTGTCTTTCAAACGCTCAGCCAGCAGTTTGGGGTCGTCTCACAGGAAACCTGTTCCGACGTCTTGACTTTGATTGGACTTGTCCGCAGTGGACAGGCGGTGACACTGTTACCGGAAAGTACGCTCCGCGAGCTCGACATGACGGGACTGGTGCGGGAACGGTTACCGGACGCGACGAGTACGACGGCTCTTGTCTGGTTGACGGAAGACGGTCAATCGGCGCTGACCCAACAATGGGTCTCGATTGTCCACGAGTAAGAACGAATTGTTAAAAAAGGGATTTTATAGGATACTAGAATAAGAAACAGGAAGGTAAGGGGGAGGATGAAATGAAGACGATTCGCGGAAAGTACGGCGAAGCGAAGATTTTTACACACAATGTCGATGACATGACGATTGAGCAGGTGACGGGGATGCTGAACGAAAACATTGCTGTCGGCGGCAATGTCCGCATCATGCCCGATTGTCACGCCGGCAAGGGCTCGGTCATCGGCACGACGATGCGGATTCACGATAAAGTGGTTCCGAATCTCGTTGGTGTCGACATTGGCTGCGGCATGTTATGTACACAAATCAATCGTGAAGGAACAGCCGGCGTTGAGTATGAGAAGTTGGATGCTGCGATTCAGGCACTGGTTCCGAGCGGCATGTCCGTCCGTAATCAGCCGCACCGGTTATCGGAACAGATTCCGTTTGATCAAGTATTGGCACCGTTTAACGAAACACGCGCCCGATTGTCGATCGGCACGTTAGGCGGCGGGAATCATTTCATCGAGCTGAATACAGACGAGGAAGACAATCTCTACCTCGTGATTCATTCCGGCAGCCGAAATCTCGGAAAAACGATTGCCGAGCATTATCAAAAGTTGGCGGAAGCGTCACAATTCACCGTCGATACCAAGGCGATCGTCGCCTCGCTGAAAGAACAGGGACGGGAGCAGGACATCCAATCGACTCTGGTCGAGCTGAAGAGTCAATTCAATGAAACCAATAAAGAATTAGCGTACGTGTCCGGTTCCGATATGGACAACTACCTGCATGACTTAAAGATCGCCCAACGCTACGCGGCACTGAACCGTCAAGCGATGACGGAGGTCATTGTTGAAGCGATGGGCTGGTCGGTCACGGAACAGTTCGATACGATCCATAACTACATCGATCTCGAGCAGATGATTCTCCGGAAAGGTGCGATTTCAGCGCAAGCCGGTGAAGTCGCCATTATTCCGATGAATATGCGCGACGGTTCACTGATCGTCAAAGGAAAAGGCAATCCGGACTGGAACTATTCCGCACCACACGGGGCAGGGCGGATTATGTCCCGCTCGAAAGCCTTTAAATCAGTAGACTTGAAGGAATTTGAGGAGACGATGCAGGACGTCTGGTCGAGTTCAGTCGTCGAATCGACACGCGATGAGTCGCCGTTTGTCTATAAGCCGATGGAGGAAATCATCCGGAACACAGAGGACACGGTCGAGTTACTCCAAGTCATTAGACCACTTTATAACTTTAAGGCAAAATGATGGGCGAAAATCCGGCGTCCTGCTCACTGACAGATGAACTGGTGGCTGTCTTGATCGCCACTACCTGTCGTGAAGCCAGCTGTTAAGAGAACGGACTGCGAGGCCCGGTTGTCGGGTGCGGTATAGGCACAAACCTGTTTGACTTGCATGTCCTGCAGTCCAAACCGGGTAACCGTTTTGACAGCTTCCGTCATGTAGCCGTGGCCGCGGAAGTCCGCTTTGAGGACATAACCAATTTCGGCGATGTTGTTTTGGTAGCCTCTGCAAAAACAGCAATTGCCGATGAATTCACCGGTTGATTTTAAATACAGTCCCCACGTTATGCCATCACCGCTGAGGTAATCAAGAGCAATTTGACTCAAGATCCGGACGACGTCGTGACTGTTTTCTGCCTGTTGCCCGTCATAGACCGTAATTTCAATCATTTGATTCGCTTCGCTTAAGCGGATTTCCCTTAACAGAAGCCGTTCGCTCGTCAGTTCAGGAAAGACGTCAAAATAGTATTTTTCTTTCACGCGGCATGTCTCCTTTTATTTTACTTCTTCATTTCAAGTGTACGTGATTCGATTGGAACCGGAAACATTCATCAGAAAGAAAAATCCGTTTATTCATTGAGGAGGAGTTTACATGCAACAGAAAGCCTTGGTCGTCATCGATATTCAAAATGACACGACAAAAAACTACAAAGAAGTCATCGGGACGATCAATCAGTCAATTGATTGGGCGGTCGAACAGAACATGCATGTGGTCTATATCCGGCACGAAGTTAAAATGCAATCTTTTAGCAAATGTCCATCATTTAGTTCACTAAAATATTGAGATATACAACAAATAATTAACTATGATTATTGAAATTGTATAAATGATATAATTAGTCTATAAGATTAGCAAATCGTTAACATTAAATACCTATAAAGCCAGTCAATTCTATATAGAGAAAGAAAGGATTACTAATTTATGAAGCATAATGACTTAACTTTTTTTACGAATGAGCCTGAAAGAAACTTGCATAATCGATTTGATAGTATTCTTTCTAGTAACACGCAGTATTTCGACGTTCTTGTGGGATATTTTAGAACTAGTGGATTTCACTTATTATATCCTTCATTAGAAAAAGTAGAAAAAATACGTATTTTAGTTGGACTTAATGTTGATTCTAAAACTATTCAGATAATTGAACAAAGTAAAAATGAGCAATTAAGTTTGAACCTTTCAAGTAAGCAAGTGAAAAGTTCTTTTAAAGAAGATGTAATTCAAGAAATAAAAAATTCTGAAGATACTCATAGTGTGGAACAAGGAATACATACCTTTATCAAATGGCTTCAAAGTGGAAAGCTGGAAATGAGAATTTATCCAGAGGCTTCAATACATGCAAAAGTTTATATCATGAGAAAAAATCCTGATAAAGTTCCTGATCAATATGGAAGTGTTATTACTGGTTCTAGTAATTTTAGTAAATCGGGATTATTGAATAATTTGGAGTTTAATGTGGAATTAAAAGACAGTCGAGATGTTGATTTTGCATTGGAAAGATTTGAAGATTTATGGGTTGAAGGAATAGATATATCGAGTGAATATATTGATATAATAAAAGAGAATACATGGTTAAACGATGAAATCACTCCATATCAAATGTATTTAAAAACTCTTTATGAATATTTTTATGAAGAGTTGAATGCTGATTTAAATACATCTTGGGTAGAGGTATTACCAGACAAATATATGCGACTTCAATATCAAATAGATGCAGTTGTACAGGCAAAAAAAACATTAGATTCTTATGGCGGTGTTTTTATTTCAGATGTTGTTGGTTTAGGGAAGACATATATATCTGCAATGTTGGCTCGCCAATTACACGGGAAAAAACTATTCATTTGTCCACCTGTTCTTAAAGAATATTGGGAAAAGGTATTGTTAGAGTTCAATGTAGCAGCAAAAGTAGAATCGCTTGGAAAATTAGATCAGATACTTGAATCAGGAATTGAAAAGTACGAATTTGTGTTTATTGATGAAGCTCACCGATTTAGAAACGAAAATACAGAAAATTTTCGTAAATTGCACGAAATTTGCTATAACAAAAAAGTGATATTAATTAGTGCCACCCCCCAAAATAACTATTCAACAGATATTGGAAACCAAATTTATTTATTTCAACCTAAACACAAAAGTACAATTATTCCTGGAAATAAAAATCTTGAAAAGTTCTTTCTTACTCTTGAAGGCCGTTTGAAAAAAAATAAAAAAGGTTCTGAAGAGTATAATTTACAACTTAAAGAGAATTCAGAAGAAATTAGAAATAAAGTTCTTCGCAATATTATGATTCGAAGAACACGAAGAGAAATAGAAGAAGTTTATAAAGATGACTTGCAAAGACAAGGCCTTTCTTTTCCGAGATTAAATCAACCAATGAAAATTATATACGAATTTACCAATGAAATAGATAAAGTTTTCACAGATACAATAAGTGTTATTCAAAGATTGGATTATACACGATATAAACCACTAACATATTTAATGGAAATGGATGGACAATTAGCTTCAATGATGACATCCCAAAAAAATATGGGCGGATTCATGAAGTCCATTTTAGTAAAAAGACTAGAGAGTAGTTTTGTAGCTTTTAAGAAAACGCTAAGAAGATTTATTGTGTCCTATGAGAAATTCATTGGAATGGCTATGAAGGGAAAAGTCTACATTGGCAAAAAGGTAGACATATATGACCTTTTAGATAATGGTGATGACGAAAGATTAATGGATATGGTCGAAGAAGATCAAATTCAATCGTATTCAATCGATAAATTTAATGAAAATTTTCTTATTTCCTTAAATAGAGATTTAATATTACTAAAAAAATTAGAAAAGTCATGGGAAGAAGTTAAAAATGATCCTAAGAAAGATCAATTTCTGAATGAACTAGAAAAAAATTCTTTTTTAAAAAATAATAAGATTATTATTTTTACTGAGTCAAAAGAAACTGCAGACTATATTGCTAATTATTTAGAAGAAGAACATCCGGGAAAAGTAATATCTTTTAGCGGACAAGGTACTACTCACATCAGAAAAGTGATAGAGGCCAATTATAATCCGACATTTGAAGGAAACCAAAAGGATGATATAAAATTTCTAGTTACAACAGATGTTTTAGCCGAGGGAATAAACCTACATCGATCAAATGTAATCATTAATTACGATTTGCCATGGAACCCAACAAAAGTAATGCAGCGTGTTGGAAGGATTAACCGTGTCGGAACTCAACATAAAGAAATTTATGTATTTAATTTTTTTCCAACTGCACAGGCTAGTAAACATTTAACACTTGAAGAAAATATCATTTCAAAGATTCAATCTTTTCATGATACCTTGGGAGAGGACTTTAAGTATTTATCTATAGAAGAGGACGTAAACTCCCATAAATTGTATAAAATTTTAAATAGTGAAAACATTTATGAAAATGAAAATCAAGAAGGAGTTTCTGATCAAATTTATTTAAAATACCTTCGTGAGATTCGTGATAGTCAACCAGAACTATTTGCTAGAATAAAAAAAATCCCAGGTAAAGCTAGAACTGGGAAGTTAGTAAAAAATATGAATAGCAATGTTACCGTATCTTTTTTACGCAAAGGATCTTTAAAAAAGTTTTTCCTTAGTGATGGTGTAACTACTCTAGAAAGAACATTTAGTCAGGCTATTAAACTAATTGAGTGTGAAGAAATGACAGAGAGAGTAAAACCAGAAATTGAATATTATGAGCACTTACAAAGTAATAAAAAGTATTTTAATCAATCTTTTCTTATAGAAGATGAAATTATAATTGAAAAATATAAAAAAACAGGAAACGATAAAACTATAATTAAATACTTAAAAGCAATGTCGAGCTTGCAAATATATAATTTGGAACAAAAGAATAATATAAAAAAATTGTTGAAATTATGGGAAGACGGTAATATTCCAGCTTCTGTATCAAAAGAAGTGATAGTAAAAACTAAAGGGTTATCAAATCCTCAACAAATATATTCATTAATAGAAAGTACTGTTCCAAAAAGTTATTTGAAAGTTGATAGGGAAGTTAATCCATCTATCAATGTAGATGGGGTTACAGAAGTTATTTTATCTGCTTATTTAAAGGGGAAATAGATGTGGAAACGCAAAAAGAAAGAAAATTAGCTGAAGTATTAGATTACGAATTCGATTTGAATAAATATGCGAAATTTTCCTCAGAGCTATTTAATAAAATTGAAGTAGATTCCGCTTTTAGACGTACCAGCATATGGAAAGAGTATGAAAAGCACATTGCTGCTTATTATAGAGTAGGTAGCTATATTGATGAACAACAAAAGAAAATTTTGATATTGGCAGTGGAAATAAAAAAAGAAAAAAGTGTTGAAAGAGCTAGAACAATGCAAAGAAATTTTATTTCGAGGTTGTTATCTGAATCAAATAATTTTGACAGTGCATTTGTTGCATTCTATTCTCCAGAGGAAACGAATTGGAGACTATCTTTTGTAAGGTTAGACTATACCTTCGGAGAAGCTGGATTAGAGCTGGATTTAACTCCAGCCCGAAGATACTCCTATCTAATTGGAGAAGGAGAACCAAGTCACACAGCTAAGACACAGCTTCTACCGATATTCGAAAACGATCGAAAAAATCCCACTATTGAAGAACTTGAAAATGCATTCAGTGTAGAAAAGGTAACAAAAGACTTTTTCGATCAATATAAACTTAAATATTTACAATTAAAAGAATATCTTGAGCAAGATTTTGATTTTATTAATGAGACGAAAAAGTTAGGTTTTGAAGTCCCAGTCTTTGCAGAACAATTTTCAAAAAAATTAATGGGTCAACTTGCATTTTTATATTTTCTTCAGAAAAAAGGATGGCTAGGGGTCAAAATTGTTCCAAGAAAAGTGTCACAGAATGTTTTTAAAGAAATTTGTAACTTAGTAAATCAACCCGAAAAAGAAATTTTAAAGAAAGTATATCAGTTATCTGAAGAAAATAGATATAACTTAAATACTTCTTTAATAGCTTCAAATAAATTTAGTGATTATGAAGCTGAAATGTTAACAAATATTTTTGTTAACAAGTCCTCTGATAAGGAATGGGGGACTGGATATAAACGTTTTATTTACGATATCCTTTGGAGACATTGTGAGGAGAATGATGGGAACTTCTTCGATGATTATTTGGAACCTTTTTTCTATGAAGCATTGAATAAAAAAAGGGCAAATCATTACTTTAAAAAATTTAATTGTAAGATACCTTTTTTAAATGGTGGATTATTTGAACCATTAGAAGGATACAATTGGAAAGGTTTGAATTTCAATATTCCAAATGAACTATTTTCTAACAAGAGCAAAAAAGGAAAAAAATCTGACGGTATATTAGATATTTTTGAAAGATTTAATTTCACAATAAATGAAGATGAGCCTTTAGAAAAAGAAGTAGCAGTAGATCCCGAAATGCTAGGTAAAATTTTTGAAAATTTACTTGAAGTTAAGGATAGAAAATCAAAAGGGGCATTTTATACACCACGTGAAATTGTTCACTACATATGTCAAGAATCCTTAATAAATTATTTAGTTAACAAAGTTTTAGTTCCCTATGAAGATATGAAAGAATTTGTTTTATATAGTGATCTCATTAGGGATACTGATAGCCGCAGTGGAGTAGGTTTCAGTAAAAACCTGAAAATTAAAGATATCATTTATAAAAATATGATTAATATAGACCAAGCACTTAAAAAAGTGAAAATTGCTGATCCAGCGGTAGGATCAGGTGCATTCTCTTTAGGAATGTTAAGTGAAATAGTTAGGCTTCGAAATAATATTACTGACTATCTAGTTAAATTGGATAATCAGGGAGAACTTGGTCGTAGATACGGTGAAATTCAATTAAGAAAGAAGCGATCCTTGTACGATTTGAAAATTTATACGATACAGCATTCTATTTTTGCAGTCGATGTAGATAATAGTGCAGTTGATATCACTAAACTACGTTTGTGGTTATCGGTTGTTGTAGACGAAGTTATAACAGAAGAAACACCTTTTCCGCAACCTTTACCTAATCTAGAAATGAATATAATGGTAGGTGATAGTTTAGTTGATGAATACGAAGGGATTAAGTTATTTGATGAAACTGTTCTTCATAAAAATAAGCAAATTATCAATAGCTCTGATTTTAATTATCATGGAGAATTTCGAAAACAAATTGAATTATTTGTTGATCAATCAGATGAAATGTTAGAAGAGATGTTTAAATTGCAGGACCGATATTTCGATGAAGAAGATTCAGAGAAAAAAGTTGTATTAAAGAAAAGAATTGAAAACGTAAGAGAACAATTAATTGAATACAAATTAAACCGTGAGGGAAATCAAAAGGGATATGAGAGTTATCAAACCTTGAAAAAGGATAAAAAAGCTCCATATTTCTTATGGTATTTGGAATTCGCTAAAGTATTTAAAGATAATGGTGGTTTTGACATCGTCATAGGAAATCCTCCATATGTAGGCTTTCATAAAGTTCCGAATAAACTCTACTTTAAAGAAAAGTATTTATCAGCAAGAGGAAAATATGATTTTTATGTATTATTTATTGAACGTGGTCTAAATTTATTAAATAACAAGGGCATCCTGTCTTATATTTGCCCCTCTTACTTCTATAAAAGAAATTACGGGAAAAATATTCGGAATTTATTGTTAGAAGAAACGAAAATTAATTTTATTTGCGATTTTCAAGATGTTCAAATATTTGATAGTGCTTTAACATATACATGTATATTTTCAATTGAGAAAAACAAAGATAATCAAAACCATAACATCCGAGTAATTACTAATAATTTATACGGAGAAGAACATCTCTTAAATCAGAATACTTTAAAAGAACCTGCATGGTCTTTAGAAAATGATCAATACCAAGAAATCATAAAAAAAGTTAAAATGAAATGTCAAAAAGAATTAGGAAGTATTACGAAATCAATTTCGCAAGGTATAGTAACCGGTAATAATGATATCTTTATTCAAAATGAAAATTTTATTAAAGAAAATAATATGAACTTCGATTTTTTTGTAGAGATATTCAAAGGCCGGGACATCCGTAATGGAAAGTTAATTAGCCAGGGTAACTA
This sequence comes from Exiguobacterium sp. PvP048, assembly GCF_040549175.1. NCBI lineage: Bacteria > Bacillati > Bacillota > Bacilli > Caryophanales > Exiguobacterium > Exiguobacterium sp. PvP048. The sequence goes on from NZ_JBEPSU010000002.1 coordinate 441,058, forward strand.
TTTATTTTACCCTTATCGGACAAACGAAAATGGTGAAAATGTCCTTATCCTTGAAGATGAAATTAGAGAAAAAAATCCAAATTTATATGAATATTTACTTTCAAAAAAGTCCAAACTATTATCAAGAGGTTACTTTTTAAAAAGTAATAAAAAATGGTACGAGTTATGGAACCCTAGAAATAAAAGTCATTTCGAGAGTGAAAAGTATGTCTTTTCAGAAATTAATGATCGAAATGACTTTGTATTAACAGATGCATGTTATTATTCTGACAGTGCCTGTGGTATGGAGTTAAAGGATGATTTTGTAGATTATAAAATTTATTTACAAAGATATTTAAACTCGGATATTATCACTGCGCTTTATAAGAAACTTTCGGTACCTAAAGCGAATGGTTATTTAATTTTTAAAAATGCATTTTTAAAAGGCTTGCCCGTATATTTACCGGATAACTATGAGGAAATTGTAATCAATGAAAAAAACTTTGATAAGTATTTAATAAAAATTTTTGGATTGTCTGAAGAAGAAGTACAACGTTTATTAAAGGGTTGAAGATCTATATAGTTCTTTCAAAAAAATGATTTACAAGAGCTGGAGAAAAAGGATTTAATGAACTGAACCTTGAATGGTGGACACTTATTAAAAGTCCCCATTCGGTTTTTTTTGTGTATAAAGATATCGATATACTGCATACTGCACCTATTCAATTTAGACGGTAGAACTATTCATGAACAGATGCAGCACTTTCAATCCAGATCAAATCAGACAACTTGAAACGAATCTTCACATAGCCTCGGCATCAGATTATACGATTCAATACAAAGGAAAATTTAAGATTCACGCTGTACGTGAGAATTTAGCTGGTAAGCGACCGTTACAAATCTTTGAAGAAAGCGTCTTTGACCTGGATATAATCGATAAGCAAAAAACGAACGAAGCGTTAAAACGATGACGGAAGACTTATCGCATTTATGGGGAAGAAGAACTCCTGAATGAGAGAAGTGGAAAATCAAATCTTGGAGGTCGACCGAAAAAAATGATTCCGTCGAACGACGCCTTGCGAAAGCTGAAGCACGAATTAAGTACCTCACAGCGGAAAAAGAATTACTAAAAAAGCTCGAAACTTTCAAAAAAAGGCGAAGTACCGAAACTAACGGCATCTGATCGCTATCAGGCAATCAATACTGTCTTATTGAAACAATCATCGGGTCAGTTCTTGACCGATCTATGTAAGCTAGCTTAAGTGAGCCGCAGTGGTTATTACGTCTGGCAAGTACGGACGGGTAGTGTTTCCTTTCTGGAAGAACGCGACTATGCGGACTACCTCCTTCTGAAGCGTGTTCATAATCGTCATAAAGGGAAAATCGGCTATCGTGGTCTTTACATGGAGATGCTTGATCTTATTGGGGAACCGATGAATCATAAACGTATTTTGCGTATCATGAGGAAGTTTGGAATCGTGACGAAAATCCGTAGGCAGAACGCTTACCGTAAAATCGCTAAAGCGACATATGGACATAGGACTGTACCAAACCATTTGAACCGTTGGTTTGATCAAGAAGAGCCTGGTAAGGTATTCGTTACAGACATCACTTATCTTCGCATTGGATCTGGACAAACTGTTTATCTCTCCTGTGTAAACGATATCGCTACAGGTGAAATTATGGCACATCATATATCTACAAGCCTCCATATGTAACTTGTACTTCATACAACGAATAAATTTGCAGAACGACTTCAAGGGAATGTACACTCGGACATGATACATTCCGATCAAGGATTCCATTACACGCATCCGAGAGATGGGAATGCTTCAATCCATGTCTCCATGTCTCATAGAGAAAACTGCTTGGATAATGCCCGATAGAATCGTTCTTTGGGTACTTTAAATATTACGTCGATTATAAATTAGAATATGAACTCGATGAGATCTATGTCACGGTCGATGCTTACATTGATTATACAATAGCGAACGAAGACAATTGAAACTACAAAAGATGGCTTCGGTACAATACCGAAGCCATCTCAGATTGTAGACAAACCCTCATTTCAACGTTGAAATGAGGGTTTGTCTTATGTAGTCGTATAAAATAGTGTGAAAAACAAGGATTCCCACCGGAATCCCATGACCAGTTCGCCAATTTTTTGAGGTTCAAGGCACTAAAAGTAAGCATCGCTTGTAGCGTTGTTTTTTTCAGACCACGATATCGGGCCCAACGCATGCCATGCTTTTCTTTTGCATCTGCGAAGACACGTTCGATGGTCTCCTGTCGTTTTTGATACAATGCCCGATTCACAGGAGTATGCCGTAAATGCTCCACCTCATCCATTGCCTCCTGCCAAATATGACGTAGAATCATTTTTTTATTCTCTTGGCTCTTCGTGCACTCTGAAAGAAAAGAGCACGACGCACAGATGGTTGAATCAGAGACATATTCCCGGTAGCCTTCCCGAGTGGTCGTCTGATAACGAAGAACTTGATTCTTGGGACACAGATAACAGTCATAGTATTCGTCGTAATAGAAGTCTTTCGTTTTGAACATTCCTTTCACCCCTCTGGGGCGTGTATAAGGAAAAACAGGTAAGATGTTTCGTTGAAGGAGATGACGTGCGAGTTGGACGGTCTTGTAGGCAGAGTCAGCTACGACAGCGGATGACTGACCAAAACGATGACTGACGGACTCAAGAAGAGGTTCAAGCATTTTACTATCATGTACATTGCCAGGTGTGAGGATCATTCCAAGTACGAAGCCATTTCGATCACAGGCTGTATGGCAAGAATAAGCGAATAGTCGTTCACGTTCCCCCTTCACGTAATAACCACTCTCGGGATCTGTCGTACTTTCCTTGATTTCCCTTGTTTCAAGACGGCTCTCCTTGGGGGTGAAGGGCTTTTTTCCATGAAGTACCCGATCCTCGTTGATTTCCAGGTCGAGTTCTTCTTTATACTGTTGGATAGCGCGACGGACAATCTTTTTCTTCTTGAACTTCCGTTTGTTCGCGTTCGCCTTAATGTGTGTGGAATCCATGAATAGGACCGAAGGGTCCACGAACCCAGCATCGACAGCTTGTGAGAGAATACGATAAAAGATAGTTTCAAACACATCCGTGTCCTGAAAACGCCGGACGTAATTTTTTCCAAAAGTAGAGAAGTGCGGTACTTTCTCATCCAGCCGGATTCCGAGAAACCACCGATACGCGACGTTCGTCTCAATTTCCTTGATGGTCCGACGCATCGATGGAATACTAAACAGGTACTGGAGAAGTGCCATCTTAATCAATAGAACAGGATTGATACTAGGTCTTCCGTTATTTTCACAATACAGTTTCTCTACTAAAGGATAGACGAATTCAAAGTCCATGACCTGGTCCACTTTTCGGACGAGATGGTCCTGCGGGACCAATTGTTCCAATGTGATGGTGATGTTCTCAGAACGATGATGTTGGTCTCTTTTTCCCATCATAATGAGTCCTCCTCTTTCGAATGTCTATGCTAGTTTTATACCCGGAAGTATGAAAGAAAAAGCGTTTGTTCGCTCGAAATCGCTTCCTAGGGAAAAACAAGCAGGAGCGACCCAGCAGCGAAGCGATGCGGCGCGATGCTTGTCCCAGGAAAACGATTCGAAGCGAACAAAAAAGCGGTTCTTCTCGATCAAGAGAAAAACCACTACTTTGTCTTCAGTCTGAGATGGCTTCGGTACAATACCGAAGCCATCTCATAGCAGCTTAATACGTTAAGGGTGCTTTTATTAAACTGTCCAAACTCTAGGGCTCAGTTCAAAGAAGATATATCGATGTTTTTTATAGTCCGACAGTTTAATTTTTTTAAATCTCTATTCAAACACTCTTCAGTATCATCAGACGCGATTGAATGATCAACGAATCGTTTTTAAAGCACTGGCCCAAGGAATGACCTGGTCGAGCATTTGGTTGACGGAGTCTGCTTGAACGGGAGCTGCTTTTAACACCGCTCCATTCTCAAAGTCAGTGAACAGTGAAAGAGCAGGGTGGACCCGGACGTCGGCAATCAACAATTCGCCTAAAATCCCGCGTAAATGTTCTGCTGCCCGGGCACCGCCGACCGAACCATACGAGACGATACCGGCAGCTTTGTTGTTCCACTCAACACGAAGGTAATCGAGGGCATTTTTTAAGGCAGCGGCAATTGAATGGTTGTATTCCTGTGTGATGAACACAAAACCGTCTTGTGCAGCAATGGCTTCAGACCAGGCGGCGGCACCGGAAGCATCGCCGTCTTTTTCACCGAGCAACGGTAATTTGTAGTCAGTAATGTCAATGATCGTATAGTTGGCGTCCCCACGTTTGTCCGCCAGTTCTTTGACCCAGTTTCCGACCTGCGGGCTTAAGCGGCCTTCACGTGTGGATCCCAGGATAATCCCGATGTTTAATGGTGTCATGTTCGTTTCCTCCTCTAATGGTGGTGTTTCCTTTGAACCAAATAGTTTACTGAATAGATTCAAGATGATCCCTCCGGATTACAAATATTCTTTTTCGATCTTGCGTGTGCTGCGGACGGTATCGATCGGGCGGACCATTTGCTCGATTTGTTGACGTTGTGGTTCGAGGAATGGGGGTAACGATAATTTTTCGCCGACCGTTTCATACGGCTCGTCTCCCATGAAACCGGGACCGTCTGTTGCCCATTCGAACAGGACGCCGCGCGCGACACGTGCATACAAGGATTCGAAGAAGAAACGATCGACGTAGCCCGATGTATTGAATTGTAAGTTTTGCATCCGTTCGATCCATTCATTTAAAGCGGCTGTATCTTCGACCCGGAACGCCACGTGATGGACGGTTCCGAATCCTTGGCGTCCGCTCGGAAGGAGAAGGTTATGTTCGACGATGACTTGCGCACCGTTGCCGCCTTCGCCCATTTCAAACAGATGCAGGGATCCGGATTTGTCGATTTCCCGCATCAGCATCGCTTTTTCCAGGACGTCTTTTAACCGGTCAAATTCGGCAATCCGGATGTGGATCGGACCTAAGCCGGTGATGGCGAATTCCAGTGGAACGGGACCGTTTTGCCACGGCGTTCCGGAAGCGATGCCTGCGTTATGCTCATCTGAAATCAGCATGTACTGCTGGTCATCGAAATCAACGAACGAGAGGGTTTTCTTTCCGAATTGTTCTTTGATGCCGCGATGTTTGACGTCATATTTATCAAACCGTTTGATCCAGTAGTTAAGTGCATCGTCCGTCGGTACGCGGAAAGCGGTTTTGTAAATTTCGTTTGTGCCGTGTGTTCCTTGTGGGATGCCCGGAAAATCAAAGAAAGTCATATCAGTGCCGGCTGATCCTTTATCGTCGGCGAAGAATAAATGATAGGTCTGAATATCGTCCTGGTTAACAGTTTTCTTGACCAAACGCATGCCTAAGACGTTTGTGAAGAACTCATAGTTTTTCTCGGCACTGCTTGTGATGGCCGTGACGTGGTGGATTCCTTTTAATTCATTCATCTAAATCGCTCCCTTAATCGTTATTATCTCGAATTCGAGATATATAGTTGAAAAATTTTAATGATTTTGTGCTTGATAGCCTATTTTTTTAGCGGTCTTAATAAAAGATTCGATTTCTGCTTGATCAATCCCTTGGAAAACCTGATTAATGGCTTGTTCATGTTCCGGGAAAATCGTGTCCATCAAGTTTTGACCGTTTGGGGTGAGTTCCGCAAATGTCACACGCCGATCCTCCGGACAGTCTTTACGGGCGACATAGTTCTTTTTTTCAAGCTTATCAATCACGTAGGTGATGCTGCCACTCGTAATCAATACTTTTTTCCCGATCAGCTGTATCGGCTGCCTTCCTTTATGATACAGCAACTCGAGTACTGAAAAATCTGTCGGATTTAAACCGGACTTCGCGACATCCTGTTTGATGACTTCATGAAGCGCATCGACGGCACGGACCATGACCGTCAGTGCTTTTAAGTTCGGATTCGGCTGTTCCATTTCGTTCACCTCTTTTTATCTTCAATTCATATATCTTTAATTCAAGGTAAATATACCATCTGTTTTCTATAGCGTCAATTGTTTTGATTGGTGTCTGATTACAGATCTAGACAGCAGGACAAAAAGAGACAGCCCGTTGAGTGCGGACTGCCTTTAAAAGGGATGAATACATCACCAGTTCAGTTTATTTAAAAACGCAAGAATGTCTTGATTGACTGCGTTCATATCTTTTCCTAACGTCATTAAATGTTTTGAATTCGCAAATCCTTTAATCGTTTTTTGATCCGAAGCTACGCTTTCGAAAATCGTTTCGGCACTCGTCTTGTATGAGGGATCATCCAATTCCCCATACAGGACGCAAACAGGAGAGACGATCGAGGTTAAATGGTCCCGCGTCCGGTTAATGAGTTGTTCGAAGTCAGTCAGCGATTCAAAAGGAAGGTGATCCAGTTCAGCCATTTCAGAGGCAATCTGCTGATCCTCTTTTCCTTCGAGTTGTTTATAGCGCTTGGCATAATAAACGATTCGTTTCTTTAGGACGGCTGCTTCCTTATCCATCGGTACGGACAGGGTGACTACCCCGTTGCTCTGCAACTCCTGTGCCGTTTTTAACTAAATTTAGCGAGAATTCTCCCATCTCTAAGCGTCTCAGGGCGAAGCCCAGCATAGGTGGGAGATGAATCGGCCTGTTTTTCAATATTGAGATTGTTTGATAAAATCAGTGTAACGAATCAAAAGGAAAGGTGTGATTGCGTTGCTGAAGGCGTACAAGTTTCGACTCTATCCGACGAAACCCCAACAAGAATATTTCGTGAAGACGTTCGGTTGTGTCCGTTTCGTCTACAATAAGATGCTCGAAGAGCGGATCCGATTGTATGAAGATTCGAAACTGAACCCTAACGCGAAACAGAAGCTCCCAACCCCGGCGAAGTATAAGCCCGAATTCCCTTTCCTCAAAGAAGTCGACAGCCTGTCTCTGTCGAACGCTCAGATGGACTTGAACAAAGCGTATAACAACTTTTTTCGAGATCCGTCTGTCGGGTTTCCGAAGTTCAAATCGAAGCACAACGCCCGTGCCTCTTACACGACAAATAATCTGAAGGGGAGCATACGCATCGAAGATCGTAAGGTGAAGATTCCTAAAATCGGTTTTGTGAAGTTGAAGCAACATCGTTCGTTCGATGGTGTGATCAAGTCCGCTACGGTCTCGATGACGAAGACCTCAAAATTCTTCATCTCCATTCTTGTCGATCAATCCGAAGAGCAATGGGTTCCCGCTAAGAATAAAGTAGGAATTGATCTTGGTCTGGAACACTTCGCCATCATGACAAACGACGAGTGGACTTCTGAGAAAGTTGAAAATCCTCGTTTCCTTCGAAAGTCCGAAGAGAAGATCAAGAGGGCACAACGTGCCCTGTCCCGCAAAAAAAGGGGGAGTAAGAACCGAGACAAGGCGAGGATCATCCTCGCCAAGAAGCATGAGAAGATTGTAAATCAACGTCAAGATTTTCTTCATAAGCTGTCGAAACGGATGGTTGACGATAACCAAGTCATCGTCGTCGAGACATTGAAGTCCAAGAACATGATGAAGAACCATACGATCGCCAAATCGATCGGAGACGTCAGTTGGTATGAGTTCGTTCGGCAATTGGCATATAAATGCACATTCTACGGACGAACACTGATCAAAGCGGACCAATGGTACGCCTCAACGCAAATCTGTTCTTCTTGTGGAACGAAAGGCGAGAAGAAAACGTTGGATGTGCGCGAGTGGACATGCCCTTGCGGGGCGCATCATGATCGAGATATCAACGCAAGTATCAACTTGTTGCTGTTAGCAGACTGAGAACCCTTCAGGGTGGGAACCACCCGATGAGCTTGGTCAATAACCGTAGCTCGTAAAAGTACGGTCTTCCCAAGAAGCTCCCACTTCAATTTGCGAAGCAAATAAGTGGTGAGTAGTTCACAGCAAGAACACCACCCAGTGAGAGGCCGACAACTGCTATTTGTTCAAATCCTTTGTCTTGCAACAGCTGATAACCGTCGAGAACATCCTGCGACCAGTCGGCTGGTCCGTAGTTCAGAAGTTCTTCTGCCGGTAAAACGTGTCCACTCAGTGTCGGAGCATAGCAGGAGTAATGATTTTGTTGCAGGTAGCGGCTAAGCTTTTTCATGTCGTTCGGATTGCTGGTGAAAGAGTGTAAAAGCAGAACAGCTCGTTCACCGCCTTCGTAATAAAAGGGCTTCGGGGGTAATAATTTCATGAAAAGAAATGCCTCGTGTCATCTTTTTTCTCGTATTCACTTCAAGTGATTTTCAATCAAGAAATAGACCCTGTTTTTTGTCTCGAACGTTAGAAAATCCATTCCCCGGGCTCTTTCAGAAGCCGGTTCATCCGGAATTTCAGAAAAACCCTTCTCTTTTTGATCAATCCAGTTGCTTTGATCTTGTCTTAGAAGCTCGAATTCAGCTGCAGATTTTTGTGTCTTGATTTCCGCCCACATATCATTCAACAGGTTATCCCATTCTTTGTAATACTGTCCATAAAAACCGGTCTGTAAATCTTGTTCGTACAGCTTTTTTCCTTCAGCAAGTATCTTTTCATCAAGAGCATCTGCTCTTTGCAAGTACTTTGTTTTTTCCGTCGGCTCCATATTACTTTCATCATTTTGTTCTTGTTCTTCTTCTTGAAGTGTAGACTCATTTTCCTCTTGTCGTGCCGCTTCTTCCTCTTTGGCAAGTTGCTCCTCTTTTGCTTGCTGTTTCCTCTTTTCTTTCTCATCTCGAATCGCTTGTTTTTTCATTTCTTCAGAGATGCTGTCCACTCGAATCAATACGCTTTTTGTATCACGTCCGTTTGAGTTTCTCAGCAACGAAATTTTATCATCGTTCTCGAAGTGACCTTCAAACAAAAATTCATTTGATCCGTTTTCTGGATTAATTACATCAAAGATAAACGAATCGTCTTCGGTTTCAGTTATGATGTAATCAGCCGTTCGCGGATCTTCATCACCTGTGCGGATGGTATATCTCTCTTTACTTACTTCAATGTAAGACAGCGTTTTATTTTCGGATACTACTTTCCAGCTGCCAATCATATTATTTTCAGCTGAATCGTTGCAAGCTGCCAAAAGAAGGGCAGTGAGCATCATTCCAAACAAAGAGATTATTTTTTTTAAAGACATAATTGTTTCCTCCATTTAGTACATATAGATTTGTTCGGTCGCTATATTCATTTTTTTATAGAAATTTTTCCATATTTTTTCATTTATTTTGATTTTTAACTTATCGATTTCGAACAATACAGTGTTTTATCGCAAATTCTTAGAAATCAGGGGTGGAGCGGAGCAAAGTCTTTTTGTGAAAAATACAGTAACGGTGGAGCGTAAAGTAAAAGGGGCTTTTGTCTGCAATATTCAAATAGACCGGATTGAACTGAATAACCAATGTGGAGGGGGAGAAAACGTGCAGATTTCTACACGACTTGGCACCGATGAAGCCCGCTATATTATTAATCAAACAAGTAGACTGCATGAATTGTCCAATTTAATGTTGAAAATAAAGACTGATATGCATATCAGGAGAGGCGGACAATGGTAAAATATATCGCGAGAGAGCGATTTTTACCGGCCCTGAAGCCGATATACCTGTTGACTGAAGAAACTTTACACAGCCTTTCTCCTTTTATAACGAGCAGGGCGTTTCAAACTCTTAAAAAAAACGAACCAAGTCTCGATTTGCACGTTGGTTCGTCAAACTTATGAAGATATATTCAGGTTCTATTTCTCTACAGAAGTTATCTCATCCACCGACCAACCCCATGTATTTTTCTTTTTATTAAACCTCATTTTTTTTACAAACTTGATTAAATCTTCATCTTCCAACTTATGTTGATCTACCAAGATTGGAGAAATGAAAACATCATTGACAAAAGCAAATGCATTCTCATTATTTTTTTCTATATATCCGACGTCGGATTGAATGAAGTTCGAACGAAAGTCTTCGTCACCTTGTGTAACTTCATGTATCGAATAAAAATTCGGTCTACTGTGATGTTTGAACAGTTTTACCTTAAATATTTCGTCACCTTTCCAATTATGATTCCCTTCAATTGAATCACTGTGGAAGTAACCGCTTCTCACGGATTTGTTGTTCAACAGGAAGTTAAAATTGACAATGCTTTTCTCTTCGTTGACGGAGGTGACAAATATATCGGTAAGCGGGAGTGTTCGATAAAGAATGTCTTTCGCTTTTTGCGCATAATCAGCTAGTTGTTCTCTTGTGTCAACGTTCTCTGTTTCCTTGTACCAATTCTCTTTTTTCCAACCTTCTAGTTTTGGTGAAACGCTCTTCCGGTTTGCTTGTTGAGATTTGATTAACGTATCTAGCTCTCGCTTAGCATGCGAATACATCTCACGTTGTACCAATAACGGGATGATTTTTTCTTGCAGTCCCACAATCATTTCCGGTTTTGTCTTGCAAAGTAAACCTGCACATAGGCAGTTAAACCGATCTTCCTCTTCAACTAGTTCACTTATAAGATTCCATACCCAAAACTCATTACTTTTTGTTCTTCCGAAGGAAGAAATGACGCTCAACGCCTCTTCTTTTCGATTCAATTTTAATAACAATCGTCCTTGGTGATAAGGGAGCCAAACAAACGAAGTATTTGCAGCAATGCTTCTCTCCAAAACAGATAAGAAAGTGGTAACGCGTTGCTCTGTCACAATTTGAATGTCCATTTTTAATATTCTTTTTGAATAATGATTTAATACTGATTCCTTCAAAGGTGGTATTTTTTTTTGATCTCCATCTTCAGTCTGAAAATGAGTTTCTCTCGCATCACTTGAATCGAACCAATCAAATCCGATAGTATCCATAAACTTGAGGTAGTTATAATCATTTAAATGACTCATCATGTCTTTGATAAGTGAACGCATGGCAGAACGTGCATTCGGATCATATCTTGTCTCAATAAAATTAGAGTCATTTCTATAAAATCTTAAAAACTCAGGAAGTACTTTATCGGCGTATGAATCATCTTTTGAGATGACTCTCCGAATAGACCATAATATAGAATCTACCAATGTTCTTTTTATGTCGTTTGCTGGCCATCTATTCAATGTAATGGTCGCATTATCGTTCAATATTCTGAAATTATTAAGATATCGATCAATCTCATTCTCAGAGATTTTCAGAAAATCATACATGATCCACCCAAACGTGATTAAAGTATCATCATCATTTGGATTATTCCTTAAGGTAGGCAAAATTTTTACATATGCCTCTTTAAACTTATTTGCTTTTCTTAGGTGTTTTGCTTCTTCGACCGGATCGGGGTCTAGGTTGCCACCATTTAAGCGAACTTTTTCAGATATGGCTCTTAAATCATCAAAAATCTGTTTAATCTCGCTATCTTCCTTCTTTAGCTTTAACTGCGCGATAAAGTCATTTTGACTAACTCGTCGTTCCGTAAAATCTAATAACAACTTATATTTCACGAAGCGAGTTTTCGTAATTTGATACAAATCATCTTTATAATCTTTTGTCGTATACATTCTATCCCTCCATTACGTTAACGTATATCTTTTTTGAATGAGTTCCACTACCTGTTTATAGAGATCTGCATCTCCATCTAAATAATCGAATGTACTCACCATTCCTTTCCCGTTGTAATATGTTTGGACTTCCACATATTCTTGATGGTTATGGAAGTGTAAAATCAGTTTCCAATCCTGAGCGTCAATCACACGCAATTGAATGTCAGCACGCTGAAGGTATTGACTCAGTTCTTCAAAGATGGGGCTCATGACTCCAAGATCGTTTACCAAATCCTGATCTCCAGAAGCTAAAAGTGAAAGTAACTTCTCATATCCTGCTGCACTCCCTGATTTGAATTTTGGGCTTCGGATCTCTCTCTTCCCTGTGTAGTTAAAGTGCACTTCAACGTCTTCTGAATCTATGTTTAAAGTGACCATTTCCAGATATGGTCTTGAGACGATTGTTTTGACTGCACCTACACCAGACAATCGTTCGTTTATATATGTTCTTAAATGTTCCGCTGGCAGGAGTTGATCGTCTGCAAAGGAAAAAATGTTCTTAGGTTTCTTCTTATAACTTGTAACTTCTGGAGCGTCCGAGAAGTTGATCTTCATGAATGGCGAGATAGGTTTCCAATTGATTAAGTACACCTTGTTCAAAGCTGTCGAGATTCCCGTATAGAGCCATCTGAAATATTCTTTATTCGTCCGTCCTCGATTCTCCTCGTCTGTAATAAAGAACACCTCATTAAATGTATAAACCATGGCTTTATTTACTGTCATAGCCCATCCAAATTTTACCTTCGCTGCGTTTAAAATTTTGAAATATTCAAAGTCGGGATCATTTAACTCTTTTAGGATGCGGTGTCGATATGCTTTTTCAAAGCTAGTTAATTTTCGACTATCTGATGAATCTCGATAAAGTATTTTTCCAGCGCGCTCGATTTTTGCGTATGTTTCAGGTTGTCTAATCATTTCCTCAAACTCAGGACTTTTTGAAAAGGGCGACTTTTCTTGTGCGTTTGCTTCTAGTTTTGCCAAGACCCTGTGGTATGCGATTTGTTCATTTAGCTCAAGCTCATTTTTATCGGCATTTAAAAAATTCTCAAACACAAACGTTTCAATCACGATTCCATTTCTAAGCCTAATAACACAAGGAACAAAGCGTAAGACGATATTTTTGTCGTCCACCATTTCGTTTTTTTCTATCGTTTCTGAATAAGAAATTCGTAATACTTCTCCAAACATGCCGTTATGTACCTGTCTGACTTCTGAAAAGACAAAATGCTCATTTTGAGATACACCACTATCATCATGTGTTTCTTGTTCAGCAAGAGAAGGGGAGTTGAAAATCAGCAAATCTCCCGGTCCAATTTTTGCCCCGTTTTTAAGGAAGTGTTGTTTAATCCACTGATTAATCTTCATCGCTACTTTATTCGTATACACTATTATCTTTTTTTCATGCGGATGTTGAAACGCTGCTTCCATCACTTTTGCCTTATTTTCCACTTCATTTACAGACATCTCGTTATGCGATGATAGGACCAAGCTATTGAATTGATCTTGTTTAATCTGAGATGAAATTTGATTACAAGCCTCAATGATCTCATTTCCGGTTTTATTGTCAGGCAATTCAATGTGAGCTATATCTGAAATAAGATCTCGTTGTTTTAAAAGGGCTTGAAGGTAATTCACTTGTAGTGCGTCTTCCATATCTGATCCAAAACTCAGTTTGTTCACATCACCTACAAAAATAATCTTTGTATCTGGGTGACCTTCTAAATTGATATGATCCAACACATCATTTAATAGGTGACCAGAACCATATTGGATATCATCGGAATGAAGCTTCGAATTTGTGATCAATTGACTGTCATCAATGATGTATAGAATCTTGTCTTGTACAGCAATCTCAGCTCCATTTGAATTTTCTTCTGTGGAGAGGGGACGAGATATTTTCAAAGGAATAACTTTTTTATAATTTTCGTCCCTGTCTTCTGTACGAAAATCAAATATTGAACTGAATAAAGATTCAACCTCTTCTAGGTTCGGATGGCTTTGTAGCATCTTTTGTTTCAACCGATTCGAGTAAGCTAAGACTGGGACATGTGTATAATTTGCATCGAATGCCAAGTCGCGTATATGTGGGATCAACGCCGTCTTTCCACTTTTCGTATTTCCTGTCACAGTCATGATTTTCTGATCAGAACATAAAAAGTCATGTATTTCCTTCATTTGATGCTTTCGATCATTCGAGGTTTGCAGTTTAGGTTCTGATATCACTACGTCTATGGCCTCGTTAAAGTTATACGAATTGGCTTGAAATACGGTTTGAGTAAACACACGTTTAGCCGAATCTGATAAATAGTTCAAATTCCTATGACCCATCACATCAAGAATGTCAACGATTTTATTGAGATAATTGTTTGGATCAGCGATTGAGAACCCTAATTGGAATTGGTGTGGGATTTCACCAATCGTTTCGATCGCATCTTGAAAACATACCATCGTCGAGACTGTACTTTTATCAAACGATTGGATTCGGGACTGTAGCTCTTGAATCAATCGAGCGCGCTGTCTTTGTAACTGAGCGTAAGGATTGGGAGCACTGCCACCTTTAACGGTAACATCTTTATTTAGCACCCATCTGCCATATTTGAAGTTCAAAGGAGAGGGGAGGTTCAACACTCCTCTATAGTTTTTGAAGTCAATTACAATCATTTGATTCTGAGTGAGCAGCAGACAGTCAATTTGTAAACCCTCTTTTGTCACACACTCCGGCATGCCAATCAACATGCCGTGCCAAGATTTTCGCTCAAACAATTCAAAAAGTTCAGCGGAGATTTTTCTGAAAAACTCATTTTCATAGGTCTTGACTGATTTTCCTTTTAAAATTTCTAACACGTTTCTTCCTCCTTTAAGGTGATTTTCGTCTAATTTAAAGCCAAACTGAAGAGGCAACCCTCTCTGTAACATTTATATTCCATCGTTTTACCATGCGTTCACTCATTCAATCTCCTCTAAGTCATGAGATGGTTTTAACAGCAATTTTGAATCCCAACAAATATATATATATTTCTAAAATTTAATGGATAAAAGTAATAAGTGATCCATATAATTCTATCATACTTGAAAATACAGTAAGTATTCGTTGGGAGTTCAGAAGTTTATTTATTTTTATTTATCAAATTAAAGACACTAAAAAAAGCCCCCGAAACAACGGGGACGAAATGTATATCTTGTATGGTTAGTTCACACCGTCTCATCCGTAAACGTTTCACCGGTCCGGCGTACGGTTGCTCCGAGTTCAGCTGCCAGCGCATTGATCGCTTCCGAGTCTTCGTTGACTTCGCTGATGATGATGACACCGTAGTGGTCGGGATTGATCTGGTTGAGTGTCCGGTTAAACAGATCAAACGAATCGCGTTCGTTTTTTTCGTCCCGGTTCGCCCCGATCAGGTATCCGGCGACGGAACCGACGAGCATACCGAATGGTCCACCGACGACGCCGATTGCCATTCCAATTAATGACCCTTTGAACGATTGATCCTGTTGCGTGAAGTCGATCGCATCGATGAACGAGAAGCCGTCCGTTTCGTTACGCTCGGCGAGTACCATCTGTTCCATCTCAATCTCTTTGATTGCTTCGAGATCCTTGATCATCTCAAAACCGGTTTTGGCTTTTTCCAAATCGTTGAAAATAATCGTCGTGACGACGTGCGTTGCCTCGTTATTTTTATATTGTGCCATAATTTCCGCCTCCAGAAAGTTCTGATGTCGTTCTACAATTTACTTGTACCCGTAACGGAACCATTAAAAACTAGAAACGGTGTGCCGTTATAAGCATATGATTGATATAGCTTCTCAATTAGGAGATAAGTAAAACTTATTGAAGGTCTTTTGTTCTTTCAAATTGTAACGGGGCTCATATTATACTATGATAGAGCTGTACAAGTAAGCGGTATCAGGGGCTTGATGTCGTCAACACTTAAAGGGGGAATCAGCATGAAGCAAACGCAACCATCGCAAGACGTGTTTGGTGCACGCCGTTCGTTTGAAGCAAACGGTAAAAATTACAACTATTACAGCATTGAAAAATTGGAAGAACTCGGTCTGACGGAAGTCAAACGTCTTCCGTATTCCATCCGTGTGCTGCTTGAATCCGTCCTTCGTCAACAAGACGGTCGTTCGATTACACAAGAGCATGTCGAAAACTTGGCGAAATGGGGAACTGCCCAAGTATCGAATGATATCGATGTGCCGTTCAAGCCGTCACGCGTCATCTTACAGGATTTCACAGGCGTTCCGACTGTCGTCGACCTCGCTTCACTCCGTAAAGCGATGCAGGACCTCGGTGGAGATCCATCAGTCATCAACCCGGAAGTTCCTGTTGATCTCGTCGTTGACCACTCGGTTCAAGTCGATTCTTACGGATTTGCCGGCGCACTCGCTGAAAACATGGATCTTGAGTTCGAACGTAACGAAGAGCGTTACAAATTGTTACGCTGGGCCACAACAGCATTCGATAACTACCGTGCTGTACCGCCTGCAACAGGAATCGTCCACCAAGTTAACCTCGAGTACTTGGCATCTGTCGTTCTTGAAAAAGAAACAGCAGACGGTTCGGTTGATGTTTATCCGGATACACTCGTCGGAACAGATTCGCATACAACGATGATCAACGGACTCGGTGTCCTTGGTTGGGGTGTCGGTGGAATCGAAGCAGAAGCAGGAATGCTCGGACAACCGTCATTCTTCCCGGTTCCTGAAGTTATCGGTGTCCGCATCACAGGTGAAATGCACCCTGGAACAACAGCGACAGACGTTGCTCTTCGCGTGACGGAAATGTTGCGTCAGCAAAACGTTGTCGGTAAATTCGTCGAGTTCTTCGGACCGTCACTTCACTTGATGTCATTATCTGACCGCGCGACAATCGCCAACATGGCACCTGAGTACGGCGCAACTTGCGGATTTTTCCCGGTGGATACGGAAACATTGACGTACCTCCGTCTGACAGGCCGTGACGAAGACTTGATCGAAAAAGTCGAGAACTACTCAAAAGCAAACGGCTTGTTCTACACGCCGCAAAACGAAGATCCAACGTTCACGAAGACGGTTGAACTTGATCTGTCGACAATCGTCCCTGCCCTTGCCGGACCAAAACGTCCACAAGACCGGATCGATTTGACGGACGTGCACACGTCATTCCAAAAAGCGTTGACAGCACCACAAGGAAACGCCGGTTTTGGTCTTGCTGAAGAAGAAGCAAGCAAAGTCGCTGTCGTTCAATTTAAAGACGAAGCGGTTGAGATGCGTACGGGAGACCTCGCGATTGCAGCAATCACGAGCTGTACGAACACATCGAACCCGTACGTCATGATCGGTGCCGGACTCGTTGCGAAAAAAGCAATCGATCTTGGATTGACGGTTCCGAAATACGTCAAGACATCACTTGCTCCTGGATCAAAAGTCGTTACGGATTACCTTGAGAAATCAGGACTTCAACCGTACCTCGATCAACTCGGCTTCAACACAGTCGGTTACGGGTGTACGACATGTATCGGAAACTCGGGTCCACTTGACCTTGCCGTCGAAAACGCGATCCTCGGATCAGACCTGCTTGTCTCGTCTGTCCTCTCAGGAAACCGGAACTTCGAAGGACGGGTTCACCCGCTCGTGAAAGCCAACTACTTGGCATCACCACCACTCGTCGTCGCGTACGCGATTGCCGGAACGGTTGACGTGGACATCATGAACGCGTCACTCGGAACAGGCAAAGACGGACAAGAAGTCTTCTTCGCGGACATCTGGCCGTCACGTGACGAGATTCAAACGATCATCAACACGGTCGTCACACCGGAAAGCTTCCGTGCCGAGTACGATTCGGTATTCACAGGAAACGAACGTTGGAACAACCTGGACGTGCCGACAGGCGATCAGTATGACTTCGACGAAGAATCGACATACATCCAAAATCCGCCGTTCTTCGAGAATTTGGCGAAAGAAGCCGGTCATGTCGAAGCATTAAACGACCTCCGTGTCTTCGGTAAGTTTGCGGATTCTGTCACGACAGACCACATCTCACCAGCCGGTTCATTCTCGAAAACGACACCAGCGGGACAATACCTTGTCAGCAAAGGTGTCGCACCAAAAGACTTCAACTCATACGGTTCACGCCGTGGTAACCACGAGATCATGATGCGCGGAACATTCGCGAACATCCGGATCCGTAACCAGGTCGCTCCGGGTACAGAAGGCGGCTTCACGACGTACTGGCCGACAGGCGAAACGATGGCGATGTACGACGCTGCGATGAAGTACAAAGAAGATGGTACAGGTCTTGTCATCCTCGCCGGTAAAGATTACGGGATGGGTTCATCACGTGACTGGGCAGCGAAAGGGACAAACCTTCTTGGTGTCAAAGCCGTCATCGCAGAGAGCTTTGAGCGGATTCACCGTTCCAACCTCGTCATGATGGGTGTCCTGCCGCTTCAATACGCAGCCGGCACATCAGCTGAATCGCTTGGCTTAACAGGCGAAGAATCAATCAGTATCGCGATCGACGAGTCGGTTCGTCCGCGTGACGTCGTCGAAGTTACAGCGACAGCTGCAGACGGAAAAGTCACGAAGTTCGAAGCAATCGCTCGTTTTGATTCGGAAGTCGATATCGATTACTACCGTCACGGCGGAATCTTACCAATGGTTCTCCGCGAACGCTTGCAAAACTAAACCGTTTACATTAACGTTTGAGGTGGGGGAAACCCCACCTTTTTTGATGCAGAAAGGGGCGAGACCGTGAACCGATTCAAGAAATGGTTTCAAGCAAAAGAAGAACTCGAGCTGCCGGTTCGCGACGTCACGCTCGATGAAGTCAAACGGGCGACGCACGATTTTGAACTGGCGTTGCCGAAAGGGACGAACCGGACGATTCTGCTCGATGAAGAACAACGGATTGATTTAACGCAACTTGCGCCCTATCTCGGTGCCCGCTCGACGCAGGTCTTCTATATGTCACGGGAAACGTTTACGATCATGGAAGCGAAAGATCATTTGACGGTCTATGAAATGGATCATGTTCAGGTCGCGGTCGACCGGTATTTTGACAAAGAACGGAAATTACCCCTCAAACCGTACTCGAAGACGTTCCAGGTCGATTGTGCGAAGCTGTTTGAGCAAGGCTATTTACGGGAGTTGCCCCATCAAACGTATTACCTCGTCGATGAGTCGATGATTGTCTCACTCGAACCGAAAACAGATTAAATCAAGGTGGACTGCCGGATCGACGGGCAGTTCACCTTTTGTGTTTCGTCAAGGAAGAGATCAGAACGATTCGAAACAGAATCAATTGTTCAAAAGTCTGACGTATTTCTTCAGAAATGCGTGAATCTTGGACAAACCCTTTGTATTCTAAGCCTAAAACCGATACCATTAACATGAAACGAGACAAATTTAGGATGGTGTACATGGCATGACGAAACGAACGAGCACATGGATTGCAGTCGCAATCGTGGCAATGGCGATACTCCTTGCCTATAATTTTTACCTTTTGAATAAGACACAGACCGCTAATGAAGATAAAGCTGCTCCGGTCAAACCGTTTTACACGATGTCGCGGATTCAGTACGTCGAAAAGAAACTGTCGACGACGGAAGACGCTCTCGAGACGCGGACATATGAAGTCGTTTTTGATGACAAAGGCCACTTCCGGACAGAAGTCATCGACGGACCATCGAAAGGAACGATGGCGATTTGGGACGGGAAGATGTTCCGCGAATACGATGCCGACGGAAAATTGTTGAATGAGACGAAAGCGTCGAAGAGTGTCAGCGCACCGCGTCCGTTCTTGTCACGCGGCTTTAACGAACAAATCATCAAGTTCATCGAAAATGGTGACTTTGGTCAAGTCGAAGGCGAAGCCGATATCGCCGGAAATGCGGCTGACGTTTACGTCAAAAAAGAGCCGGCAAGCACAGTCCCGAAAGAATGGATCAAACAGTATCCATCGTTCTTCGATAAGGACGACAATGCGGAAGAAGCGACCTACTATGTCGCGTCCGACCGGTCGAAAGTACTTGGAGCCGAGTCACGTAACAATGGAAAACTTTTTTATTCGGTCAAGATGAAAAAAATCGAGACACTGGATACATTCGATCCAAACTGGTTAAAAGCTAAATGAGGACAGACCGACTGGAGCGTCACACCGTGACGACCACAGTCGGTTTTTTCGAGAAGCGGGAGGAATCAAGACATGGAGACATTCTCAAAAGAGGAGATGTTCAAACAAATTGCAGCTTGGGAAGAGGGGGCGAAAGTCGAAGAGGTCCTCGCCTTACGTTATGCCCAAAGCAGCCGACTATTACAGGAAACGGAAGCGTTAGTCCGGATTTTAGCTTTACTCGTCGAACACCGTTACATCATGACCGGACGAATCGATGCCCTGGCCGAAAGCTGGATGCAGGAAATCCGTCAACACGACCGGCTGCCGGAGCGGCTCGAACAGTTGCTGATCGAACAGCAGCTCCAGAGCAGTTACCAATTGCTCGTCGCCAACACTTTTCCGACGATCCGCGAGACGGACAATGCCAATGCGAAACGGTCAGCGACAAAGGAACTGATCCAACAAGCGGGGCAAATCCTGCACGAGACGGAACAGGTCGTCGAACAGACGGAACGGTTGCGCCGGCTGGATGCTGCGCGCTGGTCGGAATTGTTTGAAGCCGGAAAAGCCTTATTGTTGTCGAGTGCGACGCTTGAGCAGATTGCGACGGAATTTCTCGACAGTCTGCAGGAACGGTTTTATTCGCGTGATGCCTTCCGGGAGATGACGGAACTGAAAGCGACGGCACTGCAAGATTTACGCCGGGTTGTTGCGTTACTTCCGGCAGAAATCAAACAGGTCGAACGGTCGGCGCTCGAGGAACTCGATGCGATGATCGGACTGGAAGACATTAAGTTGCGTGTCCATCAGATGTATCGGTTCTTGAAGTATCAGCAAAAACGGACGTCGGACGGGTACCGCTCGAGCGATCAACCATCCCTCCACATGATCTTCATGGGGAATCCAGGGACCGGTAAAACGACGCTTGCCCGGTTGATGGCGAAAATCTATCACGAACTCGGTCTGCTGGAGCGGCCGGAAGTCGTCGAGACGGACCGCTCGTCGCTCGTCGGAGCGTTTGTCGGTCAAACGGAAGAACAGGTCATGAGTAAAGTCCGGGAAGCGGTCGGAGGTGTCCTGTTCATCGACGAGGCCTACGCCTTAAAACGGGCCGGTCAAAGCGGCAATGATTACGGCCAAGCCGCAATCGATACGCTTGTCGCTGCGATGACGAGCGGCGAATACGCCGGTCGGTTTGCCGTCGTGCTAGCCGGTTATCCGGAAGAAATGCGTGATTTTCTGAAAGCGAATCCCGGTTTGCGGAGCCGTTTCCCGGAATCGAATCATTACCTGCTTGCGGACTATACGGATACGGAACTGCTTGAAATCGGCCGTTCGATTGCGACCGTCAACGATTATGTCCTGACGGAGCAGGCGGAGCGGGCATTGCTGTCCCGGCTCGAACGGGAACGGGTCGACGCGAGTTTCGGGAACGGACGCGCCGTCCGCAATATCGTCCTCGATGCCATCTTCAAAAAAGGGGCGAGTCTCGGGGAAAGTGCCAGTCACGAAGATTTTGCGCTGCTCGAACAAGCAGATTTTGAACTTGTCGCTTCAGACGATAATACGGTCGAAGAACGACTCGAACAGCTTGTCGGATTACAGCCGCTGAAAGCGGAAATTAAACAGATCCAAGCCCTGTTGTCGATGCAGAAGCGCCGCCAGGAGGCAGGCTTTAAAGTCCTGCCGGTCGAACTGCATGCCGTCTTCAGCGGGAACAGCGGAACCGGAAAAACGACGGTCGCAGCTCTCTATGCGGATGTTCTCCGTCAATGCGGTTACTTGAAGCGGGGCCACTTAAAAGTCGTCAGCCGGGCTGATCTCGTGTCCGGATATGTCGGACAAACGGCCCAACAGACGCGGGACGTGATCCGGGATGCGCTCGGCGGCGTCTTGTTCATCGACGAAGCCTATGCGCTGAACGGCGGCGCCAACGACTTTGGCAAGGAAGCGATCGATACGCTGGTCGATGAGATGACGAAACATGCCGATAATCTCGTCGTTGTCCTCGCCGGTTACGAACAGCCGATGCAGGCCTTGCTTGCCAGCAATCCCGGACTGAAGTCGCGTTTTAAACGGGAGTTCCATTTCCCGAACTATGCGAAGGAGGAACTGATTGAGATCATCATCAATTATGCCGCCCAGTACGGGTATCAATTGACGGATGAAGCGAAACAGACGCTTGAGCAGATGATTGAAACGGTTCCGAACGGCAATGCCCGTGCCGCGATTACGATCGTCGAACGGGCCATTGCGAAGCAATCCGTCCGATTAATTGACAAACTTAGCTTAACCGGTTCAGAATGGTCCTATCTTGAAAAAGAGGATTTTTAAGGGGGAAGCTACATGTACACGATTGAAATACCAGTCCGTTACGCTGAAACCGATATGAT
Source organism: Exiguobacterium sp. PvP048 (assembly GCF_040549175.1). Classification (NCBI taxonomy): domain Bacteria; kingdom Bacillati; phylum Bacillota; class Bacilli; order Caryophanales; genus Exiguobacterium; species Exiguobacterium sp. PvP048. Next base: position 463,119 of record NZ_JBEPSU010000002.1, read on the forward strand.
GGGCATCGTCTATCATTCGAATTATCTCGTTTATTTTGAGATTGCACGGACGGAACTGATCAAGTCACTCGGACTTGATTACAAGGAAATGGAAGAAGCCGGATATGTCTCGCCGGTCACGAATGTGAATCTCGATTACAAACGGTCATTGACGTACGGTGACGTAGCACAGGTGTCCGTCTGGGTTGATCATTATGACGGTCTGCGGACGATTTACGGCTATGAAGTCAAGAATGCCGACGGTCAACTGGCGGTCGCAGGAAAAACGTCGCATGTCGTCGTCAAAAAAGAAAACTTCCGTCCGATCCGTTTACCAAAAGTCTTTCCGAACTGGCACGCGATTTACGAACAAATGCGTACCGAGGATGCTGCACTCATCTCAAATTAAGCCTCCGCCCTCAGCAGGATTTCTTGCGTGAGGGCTTTTCTAATCAGTCGATTAGAGGTAACATAGAATAGCACCAAGGAAGCGGGGAATTAAAAATGAAAAAAATCGTAGCAGTCAGCACATTGGCGCTCCTCCTTGCAGGATGTAACCCTGGGGATCAGGAAGCGCAAGACAACTCAAAAACCGAACAGGCGAATAAAAGCGCAGACGAAAAGGCCACTTCAGATTCTGAAAAAAGTGATGCCGAAGTAGCGAAAGAAAAAGAAGCAAAAGAAGCGGCAGAAGCGAAAAAAGAAGCCGACGCGAAAGCGGAAGCTGAGAAAAAAGCAGAAGAACAGGCAGCGGCCGATCAAAAAGCAGCTGAAGAGAAAGCGGCCGAAGAGAAAGCAGCTGCCGATAAAGCAGCTGAAGAGAAAACGACGGAAGAGAAGTCATCGGACGAATCTTCGACAGAAGACAAATCGGCCGATAAAAAAGACGATGGGAAAACCGATTCCGCTCAGGATCCGGAACCGGCCAAACCGTCGAAACCGGAGTCCGAAACACCGGACGTCGATAAATCGAATACAAAAGCCGATCTGTCACTGGGTGAGTTAGTCGTCGTCAACAAAAAGTACAGCTTGCCGATCGATTACAAACCGTCGGATTTAGTCGTGCCAAATGTCAGCTTCTCGTATTCAGGCGTTCTCGAACAAAGTTACATGCGGGCACCGGCAGCGAAGCAAATGGAAAAAATGTTTGCTGATGCGAAAGCCGATGGTGTGACACTGAACGCTGTCAGCGGATTCCGTTCAGGTTCACGTCAGACGGTTCTCTACAACAACTACGTCGCCCGTGACGGAAAAGCGGCAGCCGATCAATATTCGGCCCGTCCTGGTCACAGTGAGCACCAGACCGGACTTGTGTTCGATATCTCGGCACCAAGTGTCGGGAATGGATTGACGGCAGAACTCGGAGATACAAAAGAAGGAAAATGGATTGCGAACAACGCAGCGAAGTATGGATTCATCGTCCGGTACGACCGTGGGTTCCAGTCGCGGACTGGGTACACGTATGAGCCATGGCACATCCGGTATGTTGGTGTCGGTCCAGCCACACAAATTAAAAATAATGGGCAGACTCTCGAAGAATATATGAAGGTCGGTCACTAATACGTTGGAGGTTGACCATGATTGAAATCATCGGGATTTTAATTTTAGGCTATTTACTCGGCTCGATTCCGTTTGCTCTGCTTGTCGGAAAATGGGGACACGGCATTGATATTCGGCAGCACGGCAGCGGGAATCTCGGGACGACGAACACGTTCCGGGTCCTAGGAAAAAAAGCGGGGATCATCGTCTTGATTGGTGATCTCGGCAAAGGGGCAGTCGCCAGTCTTGTGCCGATTCTGCTTGCTTCCGAACTGCATCCGCTGTTTGCGGGTCTAGCGGCCGTCGTCGGACACATTTATCCGGTCTTTGCCAGGTTCAAAGGCGGAAAGGCCGTCGCGACGTCCGGCGGGATGCTGCTCGTGACGAGCCCGATTCTGTTCCTGGTGCTGTTGATTTCCTTTTTGACGACGTTACGACTGAGCCGGATGGTTTCACTCAGCTCAATCGTCTCAGCAAGCATCGGTATCGTGGCTGCCATCACGATCGGTATCGTCGAGCAGGACTGGATCGTCCCGACGTTCTTTACGATTCTTGCGCTGTTCGTCATCTTTAAACACCGTGAAAATATCAGCCGGATCCGTCAAGGGACGGAATCAAAGATTGGTATGTTTGCGAAAGATAAAAAAGACACCGATTGATTTCAACCGGATGCTGTTGTTCTTCTGTAAAGGAAGGACAGGAGGATCCGTTTTTTTTTGTGAATATCTTGTTAATCTGAAAAATAAACGAATTCAACAACATTTCATAGGAATTACACGTTTTTTTACACCGGATTTACAAGACCTTTACAGACGTTCGCTACACTAGAAGTAGTACTTGTCTGTGAAGGGAGTAGTTCATGTGTCGTTATTAGGAGAGGAACGAAAATCACAAATCATGCAATGGCTCGAAGAAGAAGGAAAAGTCATGACGAAGGATTTGATTGACCGTCTGGATGTCTCCGGGGAGACTGTCCGGCGTTATCTCGAGGAACTCGAGCGGGAACGACAACTGAAGCGGGTTTACGGGGGAGCAATCTACCAAGGCGGCAAACAAGAATCGCCGATTTCAAGACGGACCGATCAATTGTCCCGTCGGCTGGCGCGTTATGCGAAAGGTTGGCTGGCGGACTACTCCTGCATCTTTTTAGGCAAAGGGGAGCCGGTCGAACATCTGTTACCGTACTTGAGCGGCAGCGCAACGATTGTCACGAACTCGTTGTCGATTGCCAGTCATCTCGAACAGTGCCGGGAAACGGGACCGTTCCACGGCGAAATACGATTACTCGGCGGAACCGTCGATTCATATGGACAGACGGTTGGGGTCGAAGTCTTGCAGGCGCTTGATGCCTATGCGTTTGACGCGTCTTTTTTGACGTTCGACGGAGCCGAGATCGAGCGGGGATTCGTCAGTGATGACATCGAGTCGTCGTTGATTCAAAAAGCCATCATCGGTCGGACAAAGGATGTCTATGCCTTTTTGGCGTGTGACGAATTCGAGGGCAACCGGAAATATAAGGTCGCGGAATTCCGCCGCGCTAAAATCGTTCTCAGTCCCTCGACCTATCCGCCTTCTTGGGAGATGAAGCTGTTTAATGAACGGGTGAATTGGACCGTCGTCTCATGATACACTAGGGCGGGAGGGATGTATCATGTTAGAAATCATTGCAGCAACAGTAGAAGAAGCAACAGCCGCCGAGCGGGCGGGAGCCGACCGGCTGGAACTCGTCTCGGCCTTATCAGAAGGCGGATTGACGCCGAGTTACGGATTGATCCGGCAGGTCTTGTCTTCGGTCGAGATTCCGGTCCACGTCCTCGTGCGACCGCACAGTAAATCGTTTGTCTATTCGAAAGCCGATCAGGAAACGATCATCACGGACATTGATTTGATTCGGGAACTCGGAGCAGCCGGAATCGTCGTCGGTTCATTGACGGCAGACGGACGTGTTGATGAAGGATTCCTCGGACGGATTATTAAACATAAAGGCGACTTGTCGCTAACGTTCCACAGGGCGATCGACAGCAGTCGGGACATCCTGGAAGCTGCGGAAGTCCTGGCTGATTTTCCGGAAGTCGACCGGATTTTGACGTCCGGGGCACAACCGACGGCACTGGAAGGTCAGGCTGTCATCGCCGAACTAATCGAACAGCACCCTGACCTGATTGTCTTGCCGGGTTCCGGTATCACAGTCGAGCGGGCGGAAGAATTACTTAATGCAACGAACGCAACCGAGTTACATGTCGGATCCGCTGTCCTCGTCGACGGTCAAGTCGATCCGGAGAAGGTCAAAGCGTTAAAACAATTGCTGGCACGTTAATCAAAGTTATTCGTTGGCGTAACAGTTAACCTTATGAGAAAAGAGGGCAGATTTGAATCTGTTCCTCTTTTTTTATTTTGGAGAAACCACTTCATTCACGAGACTCCTACAGGAAAAAGCGCAATTTCCATTGCGCTGTCAGAGACAAACAAGACCCGCTTCCCTGGCCATAAGAGCAGGGAAACTGGCTTGTGTCTCGCCTGAGGAAAGCGAGTGAAGAAAAAGTGGTTTCGGTTGCGTCGCTTTTTAAAGAAGAGAATGAAATCCAATTATTACAGCTGTCCAAAAATCGTCACATCTTCAGCCTTGTGAGGGGATGATTGCTATTTTTTCAAAGCAGACTACGGTACACTAAAACAGGAATGTTGAAAGATAAAGGAGTTCATTATGACAAATTTACAGTACAAACAGGCAGCACTTGCGACGTTAAAAGGGAAGTGGCTGACAGCGCTCAGCATCTCGATCATCTATTTCGTCATCTTTGCGCTGGCTGCCAGCCGGATGTCGTTTGACCAGGATAATCTCGACAGTATGTTACGGTTCGTCGCCTTGAACATCGTCGTGACGATTGTGCTGTCACCCGTCACGCTTGGACGGACAATTGCCTACTTACGATTCGTCCGCGGAGAATCAGCCGGTATCGGGACGTTATTTGAAGGGTTTGCGTCGATCCGTTTCTACCTGAAGACGATGGCAGCCTATACACTGGTAACGTTACTCGTTTACATCGGTTCTTTTTTGATCCTCCCGGCAATCTACTTTTATCTGATGTACCGATTGGTGCCGTTTTTATTGGTCGACCGACCGGATCTGTCGTTTATCCAGGTCCTTGGTGAAAGCCGCCGGATGATGCATGGACATAAATGGCGCCTTGCGAAACTTTATCTCAGTTTCATCCTTTGGGGGATTCTTGCGCTGCTCAGTACCGTCGGAGTTGTTTTGCTGACACCGTATTTTGATACGACAATCGCGCACTTCTATGAACAATTAAAAAAAGAACAGCAGACAGCAACGCGTTCAGCATAAAAAAACGAGTCTGACTTCTCCCTGTGCGGAAGTCAGACTCGTTTTTGTCGTACTTTTAATGCGACGGTGTTTTCTCTTTTAACAACAGGTAGAGAGCCTGTGTACCGGATTCGGCATGACCGGATGCTGCCAGCTCGTCGTATAAATCTTTGACGAGTGCAAGTCCCGGTGTCGCAATCCCCATTTCCTCGGCCCGTTCGAGTGCCAGGTTCATGTCTTTGATGAAATGTTTGACGAAGAAGCCCGGCGAATAGTTTTCCGCGATGACACGCGGAATCAGGTTTTCAAGAGACCAGCTGCCGGCAGAGCCGCTTTTGATCGTCTCGACGAACTGTGTCGGATCGATTTCCGATTTCGTGACGAACAGCAACATCTCGGCTGTCCCGATCATCGATCCGGCAATCGCAATCTGATTGGCGAGTTTGGCCGATTGTCCTTGTCCCGGACCTCCGAAGCGGGCGATGGATTTCCCCATCGCATCAAATATCGGTTTGACCGTATTGAATGCGTCTTCGTCACCGCCTGCGAGAATCGCAAGCGTCCCGTTTTTCGCTCCGAGATCGCCGCCCGTGACCGGTGCATCAAGAGCAGTGATGCCGTTTTGAGCAGCCTGCTCGGCAATCCGGATCGCGAGCGCCGGACTCGATGTCGTCATGTCGATGACGATTGTCCCCGGTTGAGCGGAGGCTAAAATCCCGTCGTCCGCCAAGTAAATCTGTTCGACGTCTTGCGGATAGCCGACGATCGAGATGACGACGTCGGCATCCGAGACAGCTTCCTGAATCGTATCGACGATGATGGCCCCGTCCTGTTCGAGCGGCAAGCCTTTTTCTTTCGTCCGGTTGTAGCCTTTGACGGAAAAACCGGCTTTTAACAAGTTGCGGACCATGCCTTGTCCCATGACGCCGAGTCCGATGAAACCAATTGTTTTTGTCATGTATTACTCCCCCTGGTCGTTTCGGTTTGACCGATGAATTGTTGCGTTACGAGTTTATTGTACAAAACATTTGTCTCAACGAGGGTATCATGTGTCCCGATGCCGGAAACACGTCCCTGTTCGAGGACGACGATTTGATCGGCGTGACGGACCGTCGCTAAGCGATGGGCAATGACGAATGTCGTCCGTCCTTCCATCAGGCGTTCGAGCGCTTCCTGGACGACCCGTTCCGATTCCGAGTCAAGGCTCGAAGTTGCTTCGTCGAGCAATAACAATTCCGGATCCCGCAGGAGGGCGCGGGCAATCGCAATCCGTTGCCGTTGACCGCCGGACAGTTTAACACCGCGTTCGCCGATTTCCGTGTCATATCCGAGCGTAAATGAAGAAATGAATTCATCGGCATTCGCCATCTCGGCGGCGTCGCGGATTTGTTGTTCCGTGACATCTTGCGTCAAGCCGTATAACAGATTGTCGCGGATTGTTCCCGACAAGACGGGTGAGTCCTGGGCGACATAACCGATCGCATTACGCCAGCTGGCCAGTTCAAACTGATCAATTGCATGCGGACCGAGCTCGATTTGACCGTTCGTCGGCAGATAAAAGCGTTCGAGCAGAGCGAACAAGGTCGATTTACCGGAGCCGCTCGGACCGACGATTGCCGTCGTTTGACCACGCGGCAGGGAGAAGGTGACGTCGTGCAACAGTGTCGTGTCGTCATAGCCGAACGACAAATGATTAAAGTGAACGGCTGCGAACGGACGCTTAACCTGTCGGGTCCCGTCCTGTTCCGGTCGTTCTTCGAGCAGTTCGGAAATCCGTTCCGTTGCCCCGCGTGCTTTTTGTAATTTCGAGACGAACTCGGTCATCGTCACGAGTGGTGTCATGATTTGAAACAGGTATAACGAAAAGGCGACGAGTTCACCCGCCGTAATCTGATTCGTCGAGACGCGGTAAGCACCGAAACTGATGATGACGATTAACATCGAGGTCAGGGCGACGTTGAAAACGGGCAGTAAGATGGCCTGAATCTTCCCTTCTTTGACGCCAAAGCCAAACAGATGTTCAATCCGGGTTTTTCCGCGTTCCATTTCATAGGTTTCTGTCGCCTGTGATTTGACCAAGCGGACTTCGCCGAGCATTTCTGCAAAAAATCCCGATAAGCCGGCGAGCTCTTTTTGCGTCTCCCGTGAAATCTGATGCAGTTTCCGAACGAGCGGAATGATGATCAATAATGTCAACGGGACGGCGATGACCATGACTAGCGTCATTTGCCAGTCGAGGAAAAATAAAATCGTAATCGCACCGACAATCGAGACGATTGAGGTCAACAGACGAACGAGTTGCTCCGATAATAATTGTTGTAAGGTCGTCGCATCGTTGTTGAGACGTGAGACGAGTTCGCCTGACTTCGTTTCGTCATAGAACGGAATGGGTAAAGCTAGCAAGTGTTTCCACAACATCGTCCGCAAGTTGGCGACGATCCGTTGCCCGGCGACTTGCAGCCAGTAGATGGAAAAAGCATTGCTGATCATCTGGACGATGAAGACCGTGATGAAGAGGGCGACCAAGCCCGGTGTGACCTGATCGATGGAGAAGTTGTCGATCAGGGATTTCAAAAACCAGGGAATCATCAAAGCAGCGAGTGCCTGAATGATTGAAACCGTCACGGCAGCTGACAGCAGTCCGACCGGTGGTTCGCTTTTCTTCAGTAAGGATAAAAATGAGGTAAATGTTGCAGGTTTCAATTCGGCACATCCTTTCCTTTCTATTGTCGGTTCTATGGCAGTTACGGTCAACTTCGAGTGCTGGACTTGACAGTGATTCCGGTCGTCACGGACACTTAATGAAAGCGAAGTAACAGAAGGAGTGACGTGACATGAAAATATGGATCGATGCAGACGGCTGTCCGGTCGTCGATTTGACGATTCGATTGAGCAAAGGATACGAGGTTTTTTTAGTCTGTGATACAGCACATCAGTTTAACCGGGAAGGGGCGACGACGATTACGATTGGTCAAGGAGCGGACGCCGTCGACTTTGCCATCGTCAACCGGATGGCGCCGGGAGACATCGTCGTAACCCAGGATTACGGTCTGGCTGCCCTCGCCCTCGCACGCAATGGACGAGCCGTTGATCAGAATGGTCGGATTTTTACAAACGAAAACATAGATTTTCTTCTACATACACGACATGTCGGTCAAGAAATCCGGCGGGCAGGTGGACGGACGAAGGGACCCAAAAAACGGACGCGGCAGGAAGATGTTGCATTCGAACAGGCATTTAAACGTTTATTAGCGGAAACGACCGCGCGTTCTTAAGTCAAATACGAGACGAAAAATTAAAATCTCGTGTTATAATTTTAAACATGAATGCATGAATCGGAAGGAGGAAGCCCATTGAAAAAAATCGTACGATATCGTCCGGAAAAGAAGACGAGACCGTATCGTCTGAAGACCAGTCCATTTCCCGTCAAGACGTTACAGACGACCGACCGTCAACGGATCGGTCAACTGACACAGGACTTGGCGGAAGTGGAACATAAATTGAAACACCGCAACGAAATCATGGAAGCATTGGCAACCCAAAGCGTCGAGTCAGCGTGTGAGACATTACTCGTTAAGTTGCTGAAACTCATCAATCTTGAGGCGGGGGCCATCCTGTTATATCGCCGTGAACAATTGAGTCACCTTGTGACGCAAGGGGTGGAAGACATTGAATTGATCGAAAAAGATTTGGATCAATATTCTGTGTTACGCCGTGCTTTTGTCATGCGAAAATCGGTTCAGCTCCCTGTAGCAGAGATGATGTATGAATCGGCGATTCCTGTCCAGTCACCAAGCAATGGCGGTGTCGTCGGTGTCATCTATCTCAAACATCCATTCGAGCAGTTCAACTTGGAACAGGTCGGGGATATTTTGGATTTGTCACGCAAACTCGGAATGACGCTGGAACGTCACCTGTTGTTCCATCAAATGGAGCATGAAAAAATCAAAACGTACCAATTACTCGATTCGATTCGGGAAGCGGTCTTATATATCGAAAGCAGCGGGGAACAGATTTATGCCAATCAGGCATTGTTGAACATGTTCCCGCCAAAGCTCGTCAGTCAATCTCAAGGCTTCCGCCATGCGTACGAACGGGCGACTTCCTTATTCGAACACGTCGATCAGCCCGATGCGCTGCATGACTATATCGGTCAATTAATGAACGGGGAGATTCCCGGAGAGACGATTGAACTATCGGCTTTTCGTGGGAATCTGTTGCTGAGTGCCTATGCCGAACGAATCGCCATCGCCAATGTCGAGTGGGGAATGATGCTCGTCTTGCGGGATGTCACGAAAGAAAAAGAACTGGATTTGAAACAGTCGGAGTTCGTCTCGATTGTTTCGCATGAATTAAGAACACCGCTCTCGTCGATTATGGGCTTTACGGAACTGTTGATGCGTCGTTCACTCGATGGTCCGCGTCAAAAAAAATACCTCGAGACGATCCATTCCGAGACCGTTCGTCTGGCAGAGCTGATTGATGATATTTTAGAAATCCAAAAAGGTGAGGATGTCTCACAAGGCATCGTCAAAAAACGGTTGGACCTTAAACGATTGGTATATGAGATGCGACCGATGTTCGAGCTTGCGAGCAGTAAACACCGGATTCGGGTCCTGTTTGAAGCGGGCGATTATCAGATGACGGCGAGCGAAGAGAAGATGAAACAGCTCTTCACGAACTTGATCATGAATGCTATCAAATATTCACCGGACGGAGGAACGATTCAAGTCCGGGGTCACATGAAGGGATCACAGATGGTCTTGACGATTGAAGATGAAGGAATCGGAATTCCGGAAAAAGCACTCCCGTTTGTATTTGATAAATTTTACCGGGCTGATAACTCGGACACGCGGAAAATTGGCGGAACCGGTCTTGGTTTAGCGATTTGCCGGATGATTGTCATGGATCACGGCGGGTCGATTGCCGTGCAGTCAGAAGAAGGAAAAGGCAGTACGTTTACGCTTCAATTTTCGACTGAAATGACAGAGGACTAACGAAGAAAGGAGGGACGGACCGTGGATAACTCGCAGATGCGATATGAAGCCTTACACCCGCTTGTCGAAGATATCTTAAATCAATTGAGTGAAAAAATCGGCGTCAATACACTGTTTTTCGCATTAAATGACTCAAACAGTAACTTTATCGTCAAGGCGATCAATCAGGGAAAGGAACTGATTGAAGAGGGAACGACACACATCTTCCAACATGTCCTCTGTAAACTCGTCATCGATGAAACAGACGGTAAGATTCAAATCAATGAATTATTGGCGAATCCGATGACAAGTCATCATCCGGTCACCCAAACACTGGGAAACGGCAGTTTTCTTGGTGTCGCGATTAAAAATGCCAACAACGAAAAAATCGGGACGTTGTGTGCTTTTGATGATCAACCGTACGAATTCAGTAAAAGCGAATTAGAGATGATTGAAAATTACGCGAACATCATCAGTAAATCAATCAGCGTCGAGACCTATGTGATCAAAGATGCATTGACAGATGTCTATAACGAACGATACATGAACCGATTGATTTCGAGTGTCTTGAGCCAGCCGACCTTTTTGATGGTCCTCAATCTCGATAACTTTCATGCGATCAATGCGAAGTACGGATACCGGATTGGAAATCAGGTGCTTCAGGAAATTGCGTCACGCTTAAAATATGTCTCGATTCCGGAACACGTCGTCGGACGGATGGAGGGGAACGAGTTCATTGTTCTTGCCCCTCTGGAACAAGCGGATTTTACGGATCAAGGCCGGACATTCGCTGAATCCATCATTCAGGCGATTGAGGAGCCGATTAAAAATCTTGCGGACGAACCGATTCGTTTGACGGCTTCGTCAGGTGTCAGTCTGTTAACGGGCGACCACATGAACCGCCAGACACAGGTCTATGCAGCAGAAGCCCTGATGCAACAGGTCAAACTGGACGGAAAAGCGGGTATTTCATTTGTCGATCAGCAACGCGAGGTCGAACAACATCCGTTTAACCGTGTATTGGAACAGGAATTGGAGCAAGCGTTAGAGCGCGGGCAGTTCGAATTGTATTACCAACGGATTTTTAACGCCAAACTGGGCCAGACGGTTGCCGTCGAAGCACTGCTTCGCTGGAATCATCCGGTACTCGGATTCGTCAGCCCGGCCGATTTCATTCCGATTGCGGAACGGACAGGGAAGTTTAGTCAAATCGGTCACTTTACGATTGCCCAGGCGATCTCGGACAGTCTCCGGCTGGAGACAGAATTGGGGCGTCCCGTGATAATTTCGATTAATCTCTCCGCCAGTCAATTCAAATCGGATGCGATGCTTGCCGATCTGTTAGAGTTCGCAAACGGTGCGTCGTTCAAGAAAGAGCGGATTGTGCTTGAAATCCGGGAAGAAGTTTTGCAAATCGGGAAACGGAAAGTCATCGAACGTCTGGAAATGTTACGCCGGGCAGGTTATCGTCTGAGTGTCGATCATTTCGGGAGTCATTATGCTTCACTCAATTCCTTACTCCGTTTACCGGTCCAATCGGTTAAGCTGGATCCGATCTTTACACGGCGTCTCGTTCAAAACCAGCTCGAACAGTCGATGGTCCAGTCCGTGTATTCGTTGACACAGGCACTTGGAATTTCGCTTGTCATTCAGGAAGTCGAAACAAGTGCTCAGTTCCAGCACATCGTTGCGGTGGGAAATCCACTGTATGTACAAGGACATTATCTGCATCATCCGCAACCAATCACGAACTTGATTGCCGATTTTGCAAAGATCACGCATACCCAGGATGTTTAACCGTCTCTCGTAAGGGAATACTTTAATCATCATGATTCAAGGGGGATGTTACTATGTCAGAGCAACACGAAAAAGAAACGGATCCGATTACATCGGGCAATCGTATGACGAACGACGATATCGCAGGTCGTGATCAATCCGATACAGCAGCACAAAATGAGTCGGATTCAAAATCCGAGCACCACGAAAAAGAGCCGCAGTCCGACAATCAAGACAAGAAGTCAGCGGATTCGGAATCAACAGATCAACCGGATTCTGAACCATCATCTGACGAAGCACCTGATTTGTCTCACGAAGCTGATGAAGACGGCGATGTGACACCGTCTGATGCAGACGATCAACAAAAATAATCGGGCACTTGTGCCGGCTTTTATACAAATGGGTCTGACTTAAAAGTCACTCTCTACAAAGATCAGGGTGGCGGAATGATAATCTGCCACCCTGATCTCGTAAAAAAAGAATCACTCGCTTCACGCAAGTCCTACAGGAAAAAGCGCATTTTTGCGCTGTCAGAGACAAACAAGACCAGATTTCCTGCCTAAATGAGGCAGGGAAACTGGATTGTGTCTCGCCTGAGGAAAGGGCGTGAAAGAACGAGTGATTCTTTTTTGAGTCCGCCCCATTTTGTTTTTTTAGAAAATCTTATACGGAAACAGGCAGTGGATGAGCGAGTTCAATCGCCACCGCCGCCGCCACCATCGCCACCGTCAAATCCGCCGTCCGCCATTCCGCCGTCTGTCGCATGGGACGTATCCGTCAAGTCGACCGGGAACAGGAAAACGGGGATGAAATCAGTCGAATTCGTCCAGTCAGCCGGGCTGTACGGAGTAAACAATTGGTGCAACGTCGGATGATCCGCAAGATAGAGCCGGACCGCCGTCAGGAAAATTAAATCCTTCCGGTATTTGAAGTGGGGGTTTTGCCGCAAACGGTCTGATATCTGTTCAAGTGCCGCGCGATGTACTTCCGGTTGACCGAGTAGCGCAAGCAACGCATGAAACGACAGTGGAATCCCGTGTTTGCGGTAAGCGTTCCGGGACTGGACGAGCTGATTAAGATAAAGGTGGTGGTCCTCGTCCGGTAATAAGGCAAATAAGAGTGCCGTGACATACGTTTGCTGAGACCGCCCGAATCGCTTTTTCAACATGTCATACAGCGCTTCGATCTGATCATGGATTGTTGATAACTCGCCCCGGTGTAAACTGTTTAAAAACAGAAACGAGATCAGCAGGGGCGAGACGATGAACCGGTGTGAGGTTTTGCAAAGGCGGTATAACGAGACGGTCCGCTCAAGTTGGACATCCGTCGGCTGTAAACGGCTGATCAATAAAGCGGTCGAATAAGCATTGAGCGGATGGACGAGCCGGTGTGTTGCAAAAAAACTATAAATCGACATCATCGGGGCAATCCGTTCAGCCGGTTCTGCATCATAAGCCTGAATTTTTGAAGCAAGCAACAACGCTTGTGTCTGATGGGAGCGGAGATGCTCTTCCAAAAACCGAGCCGTCTTCTCCAACTCCGGAAAAGGTGCGGGATGTCGGCCGACGACAGCATCAAAAGCAAGTTCGATTAAAACACCATCCTGGTAAGTGACGAAATAATGTCCTGTTTCATCTAAACGTTGTAAAAAACGTTGTTCGAGTTCCATCTCCTGCACCTCATCCTTTTTTCCCTATTTTACCATGACACATAAAAGAAAGACGGTTACTTTTCTAATCGGTCAATCAATCGTTCAGCTGCCCGGCGGTACAAGTTGCTCATATGGGCGAGCGATAAAATCAGTTGTAACTGTTCGAGATGATCCAAGTCATCCGTCGGAGGCTGCTGCTCCTCGAACAAGGTCTGATTGACCGCTGTCGCATCGAGATACGTTTGATAAAAGTCTTCCAAATCAATTGTTTGTTCCGTAACACCGGTATTCAAGTCCGTCAAAATCGTTTTGATGTCATTGATTGAAAACGTTCCTTTCAGTTGATAAATCAGGCTGATCAGGATCAAATGATTTTTTGTATACTTTTTGTTTGTGACCGGGAAAAACAGTTTTTTCTTGGCATAATTGTTAATCATCGTTTTCGTTAAGATGGTTTCGCCTTCCGTCCGCGTCGTCTCCTGAAAGGTCCGTTCGAACAACTGGATGACCTGATCCATGTAGAGGTCGATGTTCGGGATATCCGTTAATTCCAACTGGCGGTCGAACGATGGTGTCGGTTGATCTGGCTGTGTCATGAAAATACCTCCAAAAAAAATAGTGCGGAATGGCTTCCTATTTCTCTAGTGTATGATAGAATGTTCATATAACGCCATGTAGTATTAAAAACTACATAACAACGGAGGGAAATTATGAAAACGTATATGAGAGAACCCATCAATGGTCTGACACATCTGGGTGGAGCTGTTTTGGCTTTCGTCGGACTGCTCGCACTGGTCATCAAAGCAGCACTGGAGCGGGGAGCCGGACTAGCGATTGTCGCGGCAATTATCTTTGGTGTCAGCATGATTGCCTTATATGCTGTCTCGGCGACGTATCATATGGTACTGGCCAGTGACCGGGCGATTGCGACGTGGAGACGTCTCGATCATTCGATGATTTATCTGCTGATTGCCGGGTCCTACGCCCCGTTTTGCCTGATCAGTCTGAACGGACCGACCGGTTGGGTCCTGTTCAGCATCGTCATGCTGATTGCTGTCTTTGGGATCACCTTTAAGCTCGTCTGGTTCAACAGTCCGCGCTGGTTGTCGACGACGCTTTACATCGGAATGGGATGGATCATGGTCTTTGCGATCACACCGCTCGCAGCAGTCCTGTCGCCGGTCGGAATCGGTCTATTGTTCCTCGGTGGAATTTTCTACACGATCGGCGGTATCATCTATGGATTAAAGCCGCGTGCTCTTTCGTTCAAGCACCTCGGTTTTCACGAGATTTTCCATGTGTTCGTCCTGCTCGGCAGCTTGGCACATTTCCTCTGTGTCTACTTCTTTGTCATTTAATGAGTGTAACCAAACATCCTTTCTTTAGCGGAAGGATGTTTTTTGTTAGCAAAGTATTTCATTGGCAGGTTTCCCGGGAAGGGAAGCCGAAGGAAACGAAAGGACAGGATTAATTAAAGGAGGAAAAGTGATGTCGATTACGCAATCCCGCTGGCAGCTTGAAAAACTGTATTCGACTGAGGACGTGAAACAGACGATTGACAGGTTACGACAGGAACTGGATCAGCTTCAAACCGGCCAACCTCCGGTGTCTTTTTATTTGCCGCATCTTGAGCGAATCAAAAGCCACGTTGAAGAACTGAGTGATTTTGTGTATTGCCTGTACGCGGAAGATGTTTCGCGTCATGAAGTGGGAAGGCTGCTTGAGCAGACCGAGACGCTGCAAGCAAGTCTCCGGACAAGTGAAACGGTCTTTGAGGAACGGTTATCGAAGCTGTCTGAAGCAGAGTGGACAATTCTCCAATCTGAAACGCCGTCTTATTATCTGACAGAACGCCGTGCCATCATGGAACGGCGTCTATCGGCTGAGCAGGAACAAATGATTCAAGCACTGGCAATCGACGGTTTTTCCGGATGGGAACAGTTGTATGAACAGCGTTTGACCGGTTTACGGATTCCGCTTGATGAAGAAAAGGTCACAATCGGACACGCCCTGCATCAGGTTTTTCATGGGGCAACACGCAATTACCGGCAAGCGGCAGCGACAGCTTTCGCAAAGACGTGTGCTGCTGAACGAGAAGACTTTGCGATGATTTTGAACCGGATAGCCGGTTTTCGATTGCAAGTTTACACAAAACGCGGATGGGAGGATCCGTTAACGGAACTGTGTGAACAAAACCGGATGCAACGGACGACAATTGAAGCGATGCTTGCAGCGATAGATCAAAATCGTTCGCTGTTCCAGTCCTATTACGAACGGAAATTGCGTCTGGCACATGTCACGGAACCGGCATGGCATGATTTAGAGGCGAATACCTTTACCTCGCACGATCATGTTTCCTATGACGAGGCGCAATCGATCATTCTGCATCAATTTGACCGGTTGCATCCGCGATTAGCAGTCTTTACGAAAGAAGTATTTGAAAAAGGCTGGATTGATGCGGAAAACCGGCCGTCTAAAGCAGAAGGCGGCTTCTGTGCCTCGTTCCCGGTCGCTAAAGAAAGCCGGATCTTCATGACGTACCGCGAAGCGTATCCGGATGTCGTCACGCTTGCTCATGAACTGGGTCATGCTTATCATAATTCGCGGTTGCACGAGTTACCGTTTCTTGATCAGATAAAAGGAACGAGCAGTGCAGAGACGGCTTCGACATTCATGGAAAACCTGGTCCTTGACGCCGTCATCGAACAATCGGCGGGCGAAGAGAAACTGGCTATGCTGGAAATTAAAATCAGCGAAGGATTAAAATACGTCGCAACCATTCCGAACATGTTCCGGTTTGAACAACGTTTTTATTCGGAGCGACGGCAGGGGCCGGTTTCAAGCGACCGGATTACTGAACTGATGCGGGAGGAGGATGCCCGCTTTTACGGCGGTGTACTGGCGGAACCGGATCCATATAAATGGATTTTTGTCGGTCATTTCTATGATACGGAAAAGCCGTTCTACAATATTCCCTACACGGTCGGTTACTTGCTGAGCAATCACTTGTATACGGCGGTCAAGCAATCAAATGAGGCGTTCACCGGACAATTCGAACCGTTGTTACGCGCATCGGGACAGGCGACAATCGAAGAGCTGATTGAGCAGTATATAGACGGCGAACCGGGCTCAATCAGTTTTTGGCAACAGGCACTTGAACCGCTCCTGTCGGCGATTGAAATGTACTTACAAGAGACGGCCAGACTCGTCGATTGAAGTCGGAAGCAATCGGGAATAGATAACTAACGAAGGAGGGGTGCCGATGTATGAACAGGAGAAAACGATGCTGGCGGAAGCTGCCGTCAAGTATGTCAAGAACGGAATGGTGCTGGGTCTTGGGACAGGCTCGACGACGCGGAGTTTTATCGAGGTCTTAGGCAAATGGATCGAAGCCGGTGGACAGGTGCAAGGGGTAGCGACGTCAGATGAGACAGTGGAACAAGCCAACCGGTTGAACATTCCGCTTCTGTCACTTGAAGAAGCGACCCGGATTGATCTGATCATTGACGGAATCGATCAAATCGATCAGCAGTTCCGCGTTCTGAAGGGTGGCGGTGGTGCCTTGTTTCGGGAAAAAGTCGTCGCGCTGATGAGCCGGGAAGTGCTCTACTTAGCGGACGCCTCGAAGTTCGTCCATCACCTGACCGGCCCCTTACCGGTCGAAATCGATGCGTTTGCGAGACCGTATGTCGAACGTTTTTTGCAGGACAAACATGTCGACGCGGTATTGCGGGAACAGGACGGGAAACCGTTTGTGACGGACGGCGGACATCTGATTTTGGATGTCGACCTCAAGCAGGTCCAAGACGTCCATCATTTTGCCAAAGAACTGAAAAATTTGACCGGCGTGATTGAAACCGGTTATTTTGAGCGGCAACCGGACCATGTCCTGACAGTTGAACAAGGACAAGTCAAACGGCTGGCACATCCTGATTTACGCGATGGAGGCGGACTTGTCTAGTTCGTGTTTTAAAAGAAAGAAGGGAAAGCGATGCGGTTACGAAAACGGTATGTGTTCGGAGCAAGTATGCTGGCTGGAGCCGGTCTTCTCTTGTTGAAAAACAAGGACAAACGAACTTCGGATCCGTTAAAAGAGTATTTGACGCACTTGGATCAGGACTCAAGTCCAGATGCCGATAAAGATCCGGATGAAGTCGGATTGACAAAACTCGATTCGATTTACCGGGCGGAGTGGCAGGCGAACGGTTATCCGCGTTCGCGAAAAGAACTGGAAGATTTGGAAAAATGAAAAGCGCCGACAATCCAAGAGCGGATTGTTGGCGCTTTTTTTTAGTATGTAAGAGATCCGGCGATGATCAGACCAATCGAAATCGACAGAAACAGTAATAATA
The DNA here is from genome assembly GCF_040549175.1 of Exiguobacterium sp. PvP048. Lineage (NCBI taxonomy): Bacteria > Bacillati > Bacillota > Bacilli > Caryophanales > Exiguobacterium > Exiguobacterium sp. PvP048. The sequence continues at coordinate 480,714 of NZ_JBEPSU010000002.1, forward strand.
AACCGACAGCTTCATTATTGGCATCGATTTCTTTTGTCATACTGATTCGCGGGATGATCAAGTCTGCCAAATAGAACAGGACGATTTGGAAGACGATGGCGAGTGCACCCCATAAGACCATATCGAGGATGCTGACTGAGTTCGTGATACTGGAGTAGAGGACGATCGCAAGACCAAGGATGCGTCCGCCGAATGCATAAACGGCTGCTTTTTTTCCTTGACGGATCAGCTCCATCTCTTTTGATTTGGTCGTCACTTCAAACAGGACGACGCCGATGGCAAGTAAAAGTGTAGCCACTCCGATATACGCAAGTGTTGAGACGAACAGTTCACTGAAGCCCATCTTAATTCCTCCTTAGGAATGATTGGATTTGTTTCGTTCTTTTCGTTGTTGCCAGGCAACGTACCCTTCGAGCATCGCTCCGACTAAAATCCCGGCGGAGACATACAGGTAAAAATTATCTCCGATGAAGCCGAAGAGCAGTCCGAGCAGCAGACCGATGATAATGTAAGGTCCTTTTGTTAATTTCATGATGAATCACCTTCCTCATCATCAAACGTAGCCGATTTTTCCGGATTCGTCCATCCCTAATCGACAGGATGAGTCACAGCGACTTCGAGTTCACGTGTAAAAAGTGTCACCCGGTTGCGCCCATTTTGTTTGGAATGATAAAGTGCGACGTCCGCATCCGTCACAAGTTGCTGAATCTGTGATGTTGATTTCGGGAAATGTGCGACTCCGAACGAAGCTGTCAACGGCAGTTGCGTCCCATTCGACAATTGAAACGGAGACGTCGCAATCCGTTCCCGCAACTGTTCCGCCAACGCCAGAACTTTTACATCCGTCAACTGTTCGACGAGAACGGAAAACTCCTCGCCGCCATTGCGGGAGATGAACCCGGCATCCGTCACTCCGTCCCGCAAACGGGAGGCGAATTGACGCAGGACCTCGTCGCCGGCTTCATGACCGAACGTATCATTAACATGTTTGAAGTGATCGATATCAACCGTTATCAAGGCCACTTCATGTTGCTGTAAAATCGTTTGTTGCTTTAAATCGTCAAAATGGTCCGTAAAAGCACGGAAATTATGTAAGCCGGTCAAAAAATCACGTTGCGCCGTTTGTTGCCATGTTCGCATCGACTGCTTTGTCAAGCGGATATCACGAGTGATGACGAGCGCAAGCCAACTGCTGATGAATGAAGCAGGGAGGACGACGCTAAGTATGTCCATGATGAGTTTAGAATCAGCTAAGACATATATCAAGACGATCCCGTGCAGGACAGTCGCGTACACCGTGACAAGCGTAAAGGTTCGCTTGGAATAGATCGGCAACCACTTGACGAGCAGCGACGTCCCGACAGCAATCAAGGTGATGAACAGTGCCGCGGCATAAGCTGAACTGTTCAGGCTGATGCTGAAGCGGTAGAGGATGATGACGATCGTCACGATCGCCGTCGGTAACGGACCGGCAAAATAAGCGGCAACGATGACAGGAATGTGCCGCAGATCGACTAAAACACCGGGAACGGGCTCAATCGTCAGTTGCATCAGCATCCAGGATAAAAGACTCAAACTGATTCCGTACAAAATGCGGACCGAGCGTTTGGAGTCGACGGTAATCGGATGAGGTGACAGTTTTCCAAGGAGATAAAAACCGCTCATCAATAAAGTCAGGTTATGGAGAAGATCATAAAGAATGGTTTTCAAATTCAGGCACCTTGCTTTCGTATAACAAATCATTCTACCGTTAGAATACGCTATTGACATCAAATAGTCCTTCATCTGCCGAAAAGATTTTCGAAAAAGACATCAAAAAGAAAATGTGTCTATAATGTGAAGTTATAGAACCTATAAGCTGTACTTATAGGTTTAAGGTTTTTGATTGACCATTCATGTATTCAATTGTTAAATGATGAAGAAGCAATTGAAAGCGCTTACTAAAATTTAAAGGGGATTCACCATGGAACTGATTATCATTCTTCTTGCCTTATCTTTATTAATGTTCGTAGCGTACCGTGGTTTTTCAGTCATCTTATTTGCTCCGATCTGTGCTTTGTTCGCCGTCTTACTGACGAACCCGGATTGGGTCTTACCGTTCTTCTCGAACATCTTCATGGAAAAAATGGTCGGCTTCATTAAAGCCTACTTCCCGGTCTTCTTACTCGGAGCCATTTTCGGGAAAGTCGTCGAAATGTCAGGAATCGCTGAATCGATCGCGAAGTCGATCATTCGGATGATCGGAGCGAAACGGGCGATTCTCGCCATCGTGTTGCTCGGCGCGATCTTGACGTATAGCGGTGTCAGCCTGTTCGTCGTCGTCTTCGCCGTCTATCCGTTCGCAGCAAACCTGTTCCGCGAAGCGAATATCCCGAAACGATTGATTCCGGGAACGATTGCCCTCGGTGCATTTACGTTTACGATGGACGCCTTGCCGGGGACACCGCAAATCCAGAACGTCATTCCGACGACATTCTTTAAAACAGATATCTATGCGGCACCAATCATGGGATCAATCGGCGGCTTGATCATCCTGACGGTCGGGATGTTCTATCTTGAATCCCGTAAACGGAAAGCCCATCAAGAAGGGGAAGGCTACGCCGGCTTTGAAGCGACGGCAGCGAGCAGTGCGCCGCAGATGGAATTGAAAAATGAACCGGAACTGACGCTCGAGACGGCACAACAACCGGTTTACCGCCAAGTCCTGGCCTTTGTGCCGTTGATTTTAGTCGCTGTCATGAACAAATACTTTACGCTCGCAATTCCGGCATGGTATCCGGAAGGATTTGATTTCGCAGCAATTGGTCTCGAAGCGTTCGGGAAAATCGAGACGCCGGCCGTCCTTGCCATCTGGTCCGTCCAAATGGCCTTGATCATCGGAATCATTTCCGCGATGCTGTATGACTTCAAAAAAGTCCGGACGAATTTCCAGGCCGGACTGAACCTCAGCATCGGCGGTGCCTTACTCGCCGTCATGAATACGGGTGCCGAGTACGGATTCGGCGGCGTCATCGCCGCCTTACCGGGCTTCAAGACGGTCTCGAACGGGATTTCATCGACGTTCACCGATCCGCTCGTCAACGGCGCGGTCACGACGACGGCCCTTGCCGGGGTGACCGGTTCTGCGTCCGGCGGAATGGGCATCGCGCTCAGTGCGATGTCGGATAAATATACACAAGCGATTACGTCTGGCGGCGTCCTACCGGAAGTCATGCACCGGGTCATCTCGATGGCGTCCGGCGGCATGGATACGTTACCGCATAACGGAGCCGTCATCACGTTGCTTGCCGTCACCGGCTTGACGCACCGTCAGTCGTACCGTGACATCTTTATGATTACGGTTTTAAAGACAGTGACGGTCTTCCTGATGATCGGACTGTACAATTTGACAGGTCTGTATTAAGTGAGTGGGTTAAAAAAAAAGGGGGAAATGAACGATGCAACAGGGGAAAATCTACGATTCATTTACAGAAGCGACAGCTGATATTTTTGACGGGGCGACACTCGTCGTCGGCGGATTCGGTTTATGCGGGATTCCGGAAAAATCGATTGCGGCTCTGCAGGAACAAGGGGTCAAGGATTTAACGGTCGTCAGCAACAACTGTGGTGTCGATGACTTCGGGCTCGGTATCTTATTGCAATCACGCCAGATTAAAAAAATGGTCTCGTCGTACGTCGGAGAAAACAAGACGTTTGAGCAACAGTACTTAAGCCGTGAGATTGAAGTCGATCTCGTACCGCAGGGGACACTGGCCGAACGAATCCGGGCCGGTGGAGCGGGAATCCCCGGCTTTTACACGCCGACCGGTGTCGGAACACCGATCGCGGAAGGCAAGGAACAAAAAGAGTTCGACGGGAAAACCTATCTGCTCGAAGAAGGAATCATCGGAGACTTTGCGCTCGTCAAAGCCTGGAAAGCGGACAAGCTCGGTAATCTCGTCTTCCGGAAGACATCACGGAACTTTAATCCGCTTGTCGCGACAGCCGGGAAAGTGACGATTGTCGAAGTCGAGGAACTGGTCGAAGTAGGTGAACTCGATCCGAACGAGATCCATACACCGGCCGTTTACGTCCAGCGGATCATCGTCGGGACGGACTACGAAAAACGCATCGAACGCCGGACAGTCCGGGAAGCATAAGGGGGAGATATTATGGCAACGTCTAGAGAAATCATTATCAATCGCGCGCTGCAGGAAATCGAGGACGGCATGTACGTCAATCTCGGCATCGGGATTCCGACACTGATCGCCAATGCGATTCCGGATGATATGCATGTCATGCTGCAATCGGAAAACGGGTTGCTCGGGATTGGACCGTATCCGCTCGAGCATGAAGTCGACGCTGACGAAATCAATGCCGGCAAAGAGACGGTCACGGCACAAAAAGGCGCGTCCTACTTCGATAGTGCCGAATCGTTTGCGATGATCCGCGGCGGTCACATTGATCTCGCGATTCTTGGCGGGATGGAAGTCGCCGAAAACGGGGATCTCGCGAACTGGATGATTCCCGGCAAGATGGTCAAGGGAATGGGCGGGGCAATGGATCTCGTCAACGGCGCGAAACGGGTCGTCATCATCATGGAACACGTCAATAAATACGGCGAGTCGAAGGTCAAGACACGTTGTACGTTACCGTTGACCGGGAGTCAAGTCGTCAACCGGTTGATTACGGATAAAGCGGTCTTTGATTTCACGGAAGCCGGGATGGTCTTGATCGAGACGCTCGACGGAATGACAGTCGAAGACATCCGCAACGTGACGGAAGCGAACTTTACGGTCAGTCCGGAACTTGAACGCATCAGCATAGGGGAGTGAGTCAGATGGTCAACGGAGATATCGTCCTCGTGACGGGAGCAGGAAGCGGGATCGGGCTTGAAATTTCAAAAGCCTTCGCTGAAGCAGGTGCGAAGGTCGTCATTACGGACGTCAACACGGAAGCAGCCGAAACAGCAGCGAAGTCGTTACAGGAAGCGGGACATGATGTCATCGGACTGACGCTGAACGTGACGGATGAAGCACAGGTTCAGTCGGTTTTTGCCGAGACGATCAAGCGGTACGGCCGACTTGATGTCCTGATCAACAATGCCGGTTTACAGCACGTCTCACCCATCGAAGACTTCCCGACAGAGAAGTTCGAACTGATGATCAAAATCATGCTGACGGCTCCGTTCATTGCGATTAAACATGCGTTTCCACTCATGAAGGAACAAGGATACGGCCGGATCATCAACATGGCATCGATTAACGGCTTGATCGGCTTTGCTGGAAAAGCGGCCTACAATTCCGCGAAACACGGACTTCTCGGCTTAACGAAAGTGGCGGCACTGGAAGGGGCGGAACACGGGATCACGGTCAATGCCTTATGTCCGGGCTACGTCGACACGCCGCTCGTCCGCAATCAGATGGCGGATCTTGCGAAGACACGCCAGGTCGAACTGGAAAAGGTTCTCGAAGACGTGATCTATCCGCTCGTTCCGCAAAAGCGGTTGCTCGCGGTCGAGGAAATCGCTGACTATGCCTTATTCCTCGCCAGTCGAAAAGCGAAAGGCATCACGGGACAGGCCAATGTCTTAGACGGCGGATATACGATTCAATAAGGGGGAAGTCAGGATGAGTGAACAAGTGGTAATCGTCAGTGCGACACGTACGGCAATCGGCAGTTTTAACGGCAGTTTAAAGGATGTTCCGGCAACAAAACTTGGCGCAACGGTCATCGAAGCGGCACTCGCACAGGCGAATGTCGCACCAGCGCTCGTCGAGGAAGTCATCATGGGCAACGTCCTGCAGGCGGGACTCGGACAAAATCCGGCACGGCAGGCCAGTCTCCTCGCCGGTCTCCCGGAATCGCTCCCGGCGATGACGATCAATAAAGTCTGTGGTTCCGGCTTAAAGGCGATTCACCTCGCGTTTCAAGCAATCAAGTCCGGCGAGGCGGAAATCATCGTCGCCGGCGGGATGGAAAACATGAGTCAGGCACCGTACGTGTTAAGCGGAGCCCGGACCGGCTTACGGATGGGCGACCAGCCGCTTGTCGATACGATCATTAAAGACGGTTTAGAGTGTGCTTTTAACGATTATCATATGGGCATTACGGCAGAAAACCTGGCCGAGCAGTACACGATTTCCCGCGAAGCACAGGATCAGTTTGCAGCAGCCAGTCAACAAAAAGCAAGTCAAGCCATCGAAGCGGATCGTTTCCAAGCGGAAATCACACCGGTCGAAATTCCACAGCGCAAAGGTGATCCGGTTGTCTTCGCCGAAGATGAGTTCCCGCGTGCCGGAACGACAGCGGAATCACTCGCACGTTTGCGTCCGGCTTTCAAGAAAGACGGTACGGTCACAGCCGGCAATGCATCCGGGATTAATGACGGAGCGGCAGCAGTCGTCGTCATGTCGGCCCGAAAGGCAAAAGAACTTGGGCTGACCCCGCTCGTCGAGATCGTTGCCAACGGAACATCCGGCGTCGACCCGAGTATCATGGGGATCGGTCCCGTCAAAGCGGTCGGACAAGCGTTGCAAAAAGCCGGTCTGAGCCTGGACGCGATCGACGTCATCGAGGCGAACGAAGCGTTTGCGGCGCAATCACTTGCCGTGGATGCGGAACTCCAATTTGATCCGGTGAAGTTGAACCGAAACGGCGGGGCGATTGCCCTCGGTCACCCGATCGGCGCCAGCGGAACCCGGATCATGGTGACGTTGATTCACGAGATGTTGCGGACCGGCGAAAGCCATGGTCTGGCGACACTCTGCATCGGCGGCGGTCAAGGAATTGCGACGATCGTCAAGAAGTACGAAGAGTAATTAAAATCGCTTCATCAAAATCTGGACTTCGGTTCAGATTTTTTGTTATTAAAATGGTTTACTTAATTAATGAAATGACGCGGGAAAGAGCGGGAAAGAAAAGAAGCAAACGACATGACAAAAAGAGACAGCTTGCGGTAAAATGAAACACGTTGTAAGGGAGGGTGTCAGATGATTTCATTACAGAATGTCAGTAAAGCTTTTTCCGGACAACCGGTCATCCAGTCCGTCGCCCTCTCGATTGAACAGGGCGAGATTCATGGCATCATCGGTGCGAGCGGTGCCGGGAAATCGACGTTACTCCGGCTGATGAATCTGCTCGAACGACCGGATACCGGTCGAATCGAATTTGACGGGATGGATTTAACGAATCTGTCGAACCGACAGCTGCGGCAGACCCGTCAAAATATCGGCATGATTTTTCAGGACTTTAATCTCGTCGGAAACAAGACGGTCGAACAAAACATCGCCGTTTCGCTTGAACTGTCCGGTGTCAAAAAGCGCGAGCGGACAAACCGGATTGAGGAGTGTCTCCGATTTGTCGGACTGGAGTCCTTTGCCCGAAAGTATCCGTCCGAACTGAGTGGAGGACAAAAGCAGCGTGTCGCGATTGCCCGGGCGCTTGCGAACCGCCCGCGCGTTTTGCTGTGTGATGAGCCGACGTCTTCACTTGATCCGAGTACGACTTCGGAAATCTTACGTGTCCTGCAGAACATCAATCAGGCACTCGGCGTGACGATCGTCCTCGTCAGCCATGAGATGCAGGTGATTCAAAGCATCTGCAACCGGGTCACGGTTATGGCGGACGGCCGGATTGAAGCGACCGTAGCGACTGAACCGGCGGGGATCACGGAAATTACAAGTGATGCCGGCTGGTTCCTGACCCAGTTGACAGAGCGGAGGGATCCACATGCCTGACATCGTGCTCGAATATGCGGCGGAAATCAGACTGGCGATCGGACAAACGTTCGTGATGGTCGGAATCTCGATTCTCGCGGCTCTTCTTCTCGGTTTACCGCTCGGAACCTGGCTTTATCTGTCACGTAAAGGACAGTTGCTGTCGAACCAGTTCGTCTTTTCGATTCTGAATTTATTCGTCAATACAATCCGGTCGTTTCCGTTTTTATTGCTCGTCGTTTTCCTGATTCCGTTTACGCGGTTCATTATCGGGACGGCGATCGGAACAGCGGCGGCGACGGTTCCGTTGGCGGTCATTGCCGTTGCCCATTACTCACGGCTCGTCGAACAATCGTTGCTTGAAGTGCCAAAAGGTGTCATCGAGGCGGCCGTTTCGATGGGCGCCTCGACGCGAGAAGTCGTCCTGAAGTTTTTATTCGTTGAAGCCCGGTCTGGTCTTGTCCTAGGACTGACGACATCGATCGTCAGCTTCATTTCCTATTCGACGATCATGGGGGTTGTCGGGGGCGGGGGGATCGGCGACTTTGCCGTCCGGTACGGCTATCAACAATTTCAGACGGAATTAATGCTCTATATGATTTTAATCATGGTCGTCCTGGTCCAACTGATTCAATTTACCGGAACGACCGCAGCACGCTTGCTCGATAAACGTTAAATGAAAGTAGGAATTCAAGATGAAAAAAATCATGGCAGTACTCAGTGTTGTTGTATTGGCATTAGCCGGATGCGGCAACGCCGATAAGAAGGACGAACAGGAATCGGTGTCAAAAACCGAGACATTAAAAGTCGCGTCACTGATCAAACCGATGACGGAAATTCTCGACCTCGTTAAACCGGAACTGAAAAAAGAAGGCGTCAATTTGGAAGTCGTTGTCCTCAGTGACAACGTGCAGCCGAACAGTGCCCTCGCAGCGAAGGAAGTCGATGCGAACTTCTTCCAGCACGTACCGTACATGGAAGAATTCAACCGCAACAACAAGGCTGATTTAGTGCCGATCAAACCAATCTACTTTGCCAACTACGGTCTTTATTCGAAAGACTATAAAAAGATGGACCAGTTGCCGAAAGGTGCCGTCATTGCCATCGCAAACGATGTCTCAAACATCGACCGGTCACTCGCTCTGCTCGCTCAGCATGATGCGATTCAGTTGAAAAAGAAAACCGGTCCGTACTACACGATGAAAGACATCACGGAAAACAAACGTAACTTTAAGTTCAAGGAAGTCGATTTGCTGATGCTCGCCCGTCTGTATGAGGATGCGGATGCGGTCATCATGACGCCGGCCTATGCTTCACCGCTCGGCCTGACTCCGAAGAAAGATGCCCTTGTCACGGAAGGCGTCGAAAATGACTTCGCCATCACACTCGTTGCCCGGAAGGACAATCAGGATTCGGAAGCGATTCAAAAGCTGGCGAAAGCGATGACAAGTCCGAAAGTCAAAAAGTTCCTCGAAGACAACTATGATGAAACGGCAATTCCTGCCTTTAAATGAGTGTTCGGCTTAAAAAATCAAAACCACGGTTCGCCTGTCTGTTTCAGAGACACGCGATTCGTGGTTTTTTAGTCGTTCTATCATCAGAAATCCGCTCAACGGATCGTCAACTTCTTCGCATAACCGGTTTTCTCCAAAATATCAGTTGTCGGCATCTCGGTCCATTTGGCGACGGGAAGATCTGGATTTTTCTGAAGGAAGTCCGTCATGATCATATAGCCGAGCGTATATTGGGCAAGTGGCGGGATGTCTTTGTCATAGTTGCCGTATCGTAAATCGTATGCATCGACGTTATGGTTGTTGATCTGTGTCAACAGATTTTCGAGCGTATGATCGAGTAACGGTTCTGTCGCTTCCGATTTCCCTTTTGGATAAACCTGTGCAGCAAACATGTCGGCTTCACCTTCTAACATGATGCCATTGAACATCGAGTCGTGCGTGTTGCTTTTAAAAGCAACGGTATGGTGGTACTCATGGGCGACAGCATTGGCAAGTGTATCTGTTGAAAAACCTTTAGCCAGGTAGAGCGTGAACATATCAGTTCCTGAGGCAAAACCGGTGACTCCGCCATGGCGCTTTATCTCGGCCGGATTATGGACATTGTAAGGTGCGACAAAGACCGTCAGCTTATCGGTTCGAGGCAATGCATCAATCGAAGTCTGAAGACTTTTTTTAATCTGTTGCTGAATGGCATCCTGATGTTTTTTCAAGTAGACAATCGTTTTGTTCAGCTCTTCTGCATTGTCGGTCGGAATATCTAAAATCCGCCGGTCTGTATATGTATCTGTCAGTTTTTCTTTTTCGATCCATTTGTGTTTCGTAGCCAACACATGTTTCTCGAACAGGGCCCCATTCTCGGTCGGCTCTTTTAATGTCGCATCGACATACGACTGATAGGCATCGTACAGCGGAATGATTTGAATCGTCTGATGATCTTGTTTGAAGGTCAATTTCTGCGGTTCGGCCTTTTCAGCTTCCGGCGCATCGGTACAGCCTGCAAGCAGACTGGTCAAGGTAGCGGCAAGTAAAAGTCGTTTCATCCAGGTTCCTCCTTTGTCTAAAAAACCATAATTATCCATACGTAAAGTAATTGGTAAAAGTTTCATGATTTCCTCCTAGTCAGATGAACTTATGTTACCGATTACAAAAGAACAGCCCCAAAATGGCAATATTTCGCTATTGAAGGATACGAGAACGTTTTCAGCTAAATTTTCAGAATATTCACCAGATAAACTCCTAGCATGAGGTCACAAACCTATGTTATCCTTTCGGACGAAGTACCTGATTTTGCTCGAGTCAACGAATCAGGTCGTAATTTAATAGTGGAGGTTTCTTATGTCTAAAACAGTTCCAACATCCTTTATCGTCGTCATCGGTATGATGCTGTTTGCCTTGTTTTTCGGGGCCGGAAATTTGATTTTTCCACCGATGCTCGGACAAATGGCAGGTGAGAACGTCTGGATTGCCAACGCCGGATTCCTGGTCACAGGCGTCGGGTTGCCGTTGCTGGCCATCTTGGCATTTGCTTATTCCGGTGAACCGGACTTACGGGCGATGGCGTCACGGGTCCATCCGATCTTTGGTCTTGTCTTTGCGATCATCTTGTACTTGGCAATCGGTCCGTTTTTTGCGATTCCGCGTGCCGGAACCGTTTCGTACGAGATTGGTATCAAACCTTTCTTCGGAGAAGGGGCATCGTCGACACCATTACTGATTTTTTCGATTCTGTTTTATACGGTCGCGTGTCTGTTATCATTGAATCCGACAAAAATCGTCGATGTCGTCGGCAAAATCCTGACACCGATTAAGATCACGTTTATCGGCTTATTGATTCTCGTTGCCGTGGTTAAACCGATCGGAAGTTTTCAGAATCCTTTGACGACATATCAGCACAATGCCTTTTTTAACGGCTTCCAGGAAGGCTATTTGACGCTTGATGCCCTCGGAGCGTTTGTGTTCGGAATCATCATCATTTCGGCGATTAAAGACCAAGGGGTCACGTCGAAAAAACAATTGCTCGTCATTTGTTCGAAAGCCGCTTTGATTGCGGCGAGTTTACTTGCCATCACGTATTCAGCGCTTGCCTTCATGGGCGCATCGAGCATCTCAAAAATCGGTCCATTGACGAACGGAGCGGAAATTCTGTCGGCGGTGTCCGATTATTACTTCGGCTCATACGGTTCGATTTTACTTGGATTGATGATCACGGTCGCGTGTCTGACGACGAGTGTCGGACTGATTACTGCCTGTGCGTCGTTCTTCTCACTGTTGTTGCCGCGGATTTCGTATGTCAAATGGACGATTGGTCTGTCGATCTTCAGTGCACTTGTCGCCAATATCGGACTGACACAGTTGATCGCAATCTCCAAACCGGTTCTGTTGACACTGTATCCGTTAGCGATCTGTCTGATCTTCCTAACGTTCTTACATAACGTCTTTAAAGGAAAACCGGCTGTCTATCAAGGGGCGATGTGGATGACGTTTGCCGTCAGTCTGTTTGACGGACTGAAGGTGGCGAAAGCACCGGTCGAACCGGTCTTGCGTGTCTTTGAAAACGTGTTGCCGTTCTTTTCCGTCGGACTCGGTTGGGTCGTTCCGGCGATTATCGGGGCTGTCCTCGGCGGATTGTTCGGTCGGAAAAAAGCATACCGGACGGAACAGTCACGGGTTGCTTAAATTCAGTTGGTCTGGAAAGAAGCCGTTTCGATTTCGAATCGAAACGGTTTTTTGCGTTTAACGAACAGACCAAAAAGGAATGGCTTAAAATGTAAGCCATTGTTGATACTGTCGTTGAAGAAAGAAAGGATGTTGAACATGTCAGAACGTGTTTTCATTAGTCCGGCGAAGTATGTCCAAGGGAAAAATGTCATTGATCGGCTCGGTACATATGTGAGTCCGATTGGAGACGTGGCCCTAGTGATCGCCGATGATGTCGTTTGGAAAATCGTCGAGGAACGTGTCCATGCTTCATTTTCAGCAGAAGGAATCAAAATTGAAAAAGCAGATTTCAGCGGTGAAGCCTCAAAACATGAAGTCGAACGGATTGCCGCACAAGCCAAGGATGCCGGCGTGAAATTCGTCATGGGGGTCGGGGGCGGGAAGACGCTTGATACGGCAAAAGCCGTTTCGGACGAGTTCCATCTGCCGGTCGTCATCGTACCGACGATCGCTTCGACCGATGCGCCGACAAGTGCACTGTCCGTCATCTATTCGGATGAGGGAATCTTTGAGAGTTACCGTTTTTATAACAAAAATCCGGATCTTGTCTTGGTCGATACAAAATTGATTTCTGAAGCGCCGGCCCGTTTCTTTGCTTCGGGGATTGCCGATGCACTGGCGACATGGGTCGAGGTCCGGAGTGTCATTGCCTTTGGAGGCACGACGATGGCCGGTGGACGGCCGACGATTGCGGCGGAAGCGATTGCGAAACGCTGTGAAGAAGTGTTGTTCGAGCACGGACGTCTCGCCTATGAGTCGGTTCAAGCAAAGGTCGTCACACCGGCGCTTGAAGCTGTCGTTGAAGCCAATACGTTGTTGAGTGGTCTTGGGTTTGAAAGCGGTGGACTGGCGGCAGCACATGCCATCCATAACGGATTCACGGCGCTTGAAGGAGACATTCACCATTTGACACACGGGGAAAAAGTCGCGTTCGGGACGCTCGTCCAGTTGGCGCTCGAAGAACACCCGCAGGAAGAAATCGAACGGTACATTTCGTTCTATATGGATCTTGGACTGCCGGTCACACTGGAAGACGTCAAACTAAAAGATGCTTCACGCGAAGACATCTTAAAGGTCGGTCACGCAGCGACGGCAGAAGGGGAGACAATTCACAGCGGCTTTGATGTAACGGCGGATGAAGTGGCGGATGCCATCATTGCCGCTGACCGCTATTCAAAAGCTTATCAGGCGAAATTGAAGAACTGACGAAACGTTATACCAATGATAAGCAAAAAGGCGATTCTCCCGATTGAAGGGAAATCGCCTTTTTAGTGTAAGAATGGTTCTTATTAATGGACATGCTTCTGTTCCCCATGACAGTACAGCTGATTCTCATGGTCATGCTGAGCGGTCTCAACCTGAATCGTGGCATGAGTAATGCCGACATGTTTTAAGTCGTGGTCCAGTTGTTCCCGGATCGACTCCGATTCACGGACCGTCATGTCGTCTTTGACGACGACGTGGCAGGATAACGCGTTGTAACCGCTCGTAATCGACCAGATATGAAGGTCGTGCAGACCAAGAATCGCTTCGTTCGTTTGAATGGTCGAGACGACCTGTTCGACATCAACGTCGCTTGGTGTACCTTCCATCAAGACGTGGACCGCGGCCTTCGTTACGTAATAGCCGCTGCGCAGAACGAGGATTGCAACGATGATACTGGCGAGCGGATCCGCAATTCCCCAGCCGAAGAACAGGATCAACAGGGCGGCAATGATGGCTCCGATGGATCCGAGCATGTCACTTAAGACATGCAGGTAGGCACCACGCATGTTCAGATTATCTTCGTGCCCGCCGCCGCGCGTCATGATCCAGGCAACGAGTAAGTTCACTAGAAGTCCGAGTGTACTGATGATTAACATCCCGGTCGTTGCGACAGCCGGAGGATCAACAAACCGCTGCACGGCTTCGACAAAAATATAAAGCGAAATGCCGATCAAGGCGACACCGTTAAAAATCGCCGCGAGAATTTCAAAACGTTTTGAGCCGAACGTCTTGTTTGCATCCGGCTTCTGGTTTGAGAAGTGAAAGGCTGCGAGTGCAATTGCAAGTGAAATCGAGTCGCTCAGCATATGCCCGGCGTCCGATAACAAAGCCAGACTGTTCGTCCAAAATCCGCCGATTACCTCGACGATCATAAACAGCGTGATGATGGTGAACGAGAGAAGCAATACTTTTTTATTGTCGGTGTGATGATGATGATCATGATTATGTGCCATAAAGATACCTCCTGATACATTCAAATATCTATTTGAATTATAGAATGCGAAACGTCTGTGGTCAATCGACGTATGTTTCATTTTCCACTGAGAGAAGAGAATGAAACGCGATCATTGGACGATATACGGTTGGATGAGACATAAAACAGTCCCTCATTTCAAAAGAAATGAGGGACTGTGTCGTTATAGATAGTTCAACGGATTGACGCTGCTTGCCGCCGATGTCGCACTGTAGACGTATGTTCCGCGATGCAGTTCAAAATGAAGATGCGTTCCGAACGCATTTCCTGTTTGACCGACCGTACCGAGAAGCTGTCCTTTTGAGACCGATTGTCCGACTGAGACCGATCGGCTGTTCATGTGGGCATAGAGACTCGTGAAGGAAGCGCCGTCAATCGAATGCTTGACCATGACATAATTGCCGTACGCACCTTTTAATTGAGAAGTGATGACTTTCCCGGCTGCCGTTGCATAAACCGGTGTGCCTTTCGGGGCACCGTAATCGATTCCGTTATGGAACGTATAGCCGTAGACACCGCTTGCTTGACCATATCCTTGCGTGATCGGTCCACTGGTCGGCGTGATGAAATCGTTTGAGGCTTTGGTTGCCCCACCCGAATTGGTTAAGCTCGTGACCGTATATTTTTTAACATAATCGGCATGGACAAATCGTTTGTTGCCATTATATAAGAATTTAATCCAGTCTCCCGTCCGACCGAGGTAACGGAAGGTTTGTCCGCTGTTGACGATCCCGACCTGAGAACTGCTTGTGGACGAACTGCTTCTGACGCGGAGATTATCGACCATGATTTTGATTTTATATGATGTCGTGACAGAATATTTTTTGACATATGTAGAAGAGACGTAGACTTTACGTGATCCGTACAGAATTTTTGTCCAATTTCCGGTCCGGCCTAAGTATTTGTATGTATCGCCTTTATCAAGACCTGTGATGATACCGTATGTCGTCGCGGGACCGGTGCGGGCACGCAATCCATCGTTCATGACTTTGACCTTATAAAACGTTGCCGCATCAGCTTTTGGAACGGCATATGTCGAGAAACCGGCGACGGCGATAGCGGATACCGTCAGCGTAGTAAATAATTTTTTCAAATCAGTAAATCCTCCTTTGAATCTGTCGGACTGAATCCGTATGTGGGTGGAGCAATATGTAAGGTTGTTCTATGATTTCTTAGATGAGTGTACCATTAGTAAAAATGTTTAAATATTACAATATTATTTCTATAATGTTTCGATATTTTATATTATAGAGAGCATAAAATCTATTTTACCTTAATTTAGGAATTTTAATTTTTATTGATTTTTCTGTAAAACCTAGATTTTTATTGATTAGACAACGATTTTTAAAAAGTGTCAGGAAATCAGAACAATCATTATGTTATGATGAATTTTCCAATAATTAGAATGAATTTATTTCAGAGGACTTATTTTCAAAAAGGTTTAAAAAAACGGACAACCGAAAACGGCTGTCCGAAATGATTATAAGACGCTGAGCGGATTGATCGTGTTGACGGCTGAAGTTCCGCTGTAAATGTAACCGCCGCTGTGCAGTTCGAAGTGAAGGTGTGAACCGGTTGAGTTTCCGGTGCTGCCGACATTTCCGATTTTTGAGCCTTTTGCGACTGATTGACCGGTGTAGACGGAACGTTTGCTGAGATGAGCATAAACACTTGTGTAGGTTGAACCGTTCACTTTATGTTTCATCATGACATAGTTGCCGTAGGCGCCTTGATAGCCTGATTTAATGACTCTGCCGGAAGCAGTCGCACGGACCGTTTTCCCTGCGGCTGCTGCGATATCGATGCCGTTATGGAACGTATATCCGTAGCGGCCGCTCGCTTTTCCGTATCCTTGTGAGATGCGTCCGCTTGTCGGACGGAGGAAACCTGTTGAATGGGAAGCTTTTTTGGCTGTTGCCTTTTTCCCGATGCTGTATCGTTTTACATAACTGGAATAGACGTACCGTTTTTTACCGCCATACGAAATTTTTGTCCACTTGCCTTTTTTACCATAGTATTTGAAGGTCTTCCCGGCATTGACTCCGCCGACGATTTTATACTTTGTGGAAGGACCGGTCCGGACACGTAATCCATCGGCCATGACTTTGACTTTGTAAGAAGAAGAGCTTGCAGCCTCGACCTTACCTGTACCCGTGCTAGCGAATCCTGAAACGACGAGTGCGCTCATCGTGACGGTTGTTAAAATACGTTTCATGTAGTAGTTCCTCCTGATGTGAAAACAATTGACGGTCGATGAGTTGTGACAGATTGCATCTGTCTATAAGTTGTAGGCTGTATATGAATACTGCGTCGAAGTAGTGAATTTGATAAACCGAGTATAGCATCGAGTGTTTTGAAAATAATATTTCAGTTTGATTGCTTAAATATAGGTAATTAATATGTATTGTAATATATTGATAGGAATGATTCTGAAATACCGTCATACCAGGTAAAATTTTATTACAGGGTATGAGTTTTATGACATAATCCGGAATATGTGAAAATGTGATAAAGTATGGGTCGATAGCGAATTGGAGGAGAAGATGAAGATGGATATCAAGTTTACAGTAGGGCAACAACGCTTTAACCACCGGGCAGCGGCAGTCATTATCAAAGACGGACATCTGTTGATTCACCGGAATGTCCGGGATGAGTTTTGGGCATTGCCGGGCGGAAGGATTCAATTGATGGAGAACGGGGAGGCGGCAATCGTCCGGGAAATCAAAGAAGAACTCGGATTAAAGGCCGAGGTCACACGCTTTTTATCCGTTCATGAAAACTTTTTTACATATGAAGACGTGTCTTTTCATGAAGTCGGCTTTTATTATGAAGTAACTATTTTGGGTGATATGGCGGTCACGACCGAAGAATTTTTTGGAGTGGAAGGCGAAGAATTGATTTATCGATATGTTCCAATCGAACAATTAGAGACAGTGAAGCTGTATCCTGAAAAATTGATGAAAATGATTCAGTGTGGTGAATGGTCGCCATTATTTTCAAATGAAGAATGACTATGTTACTTTTCTTCTTTTCATATAGAAGAAACGAACTAAAAAAACGATAATTTTTATCGTTTTTTTTTCGTTAGACGTTTATTGATATATGGCAAGGGAATGTTAATGAAGGTAGTCATTAAATAGTGAAAAGGGGTTGGGTCATATGCGTGAAGAAGAATTGGAGCAGATGCATCAACAAGCACGGGGACAAACACAGGATCAGCAACCGGGAATCGAAGCGGAAATGCATCCTGAACCGGTGTACGACGACCCGGAATACGTCGGATCAGGTAAGTTGAAAGGCAAAGTGGCGTTGGTGACAGGGGGAGACAGCGGTATTGGGCGTGCCGTCGCGATCGCCTATGCCAAAGAGGGCGCTAACGTCGCCATCGTGTACTTAAATGAGGGACGGGATGCAGAAAAAACGAAACAATTGATTGAAGGGTATGGTGTCAAGGCACTGGCGCTTGCGAAAGATGTCAGTCAACCGGAGAACGCCCAACCGATCATTGATCAGGTCATTCAAGAGTTTGGTCAATTGAATATCCTGGTCAACAATGCCGGAAAACAGTTTCCGCAAGACGATTTCTTGGCGATCACACCGGATCAGTTAAAAGAGACGTTCGAAACGAATCTCTTTTCAATGTTCTATCTGACGCAGGCTGCGTTACCGCATTTGAACAAGGAAGATTCGATCATCAATACATCGTCCGTCACGGCGTATCGCGGGGCACCATCACTGATCGATTACTCGGCAACCAAAGGGGCAATCACGACGTTGACGCGTTCGCTGGCGTCAAACTTGATTGAAAAAGGGATTCGCGTCAATGCCGTTGCACCCGGTCCGATTTGGACGCCGCTCATCCCGGCAACGTTCACAAAAGAAAAGGTGGAAGCACACGGGGAAGACACACCGATGAAACGACGCGGCCAACCGTCGGAAAACGCACCGGCGTATGTCTACCTGGCGTCACGCGACTCCAGTTACGTCACCGGTCAAACGATTCATATCAACGGCGGCGATTACATTACATCATAAGGAGGAACTCATCATGAAGAAAAATCCGAATGAAGTGCCGGAACACGAACCGGATCAACAACCGGACGAGATTCCGACAACACCACCGTCCGAAGTGCCGGAGACACCGCAGGAAGATCCAATCCGTCAACCGGAGCCGGACACGTTCCCGGAACCAACGGAAATTCCGGATACACCGCAAGAAGATCCGAACCCTTACTAAACCGATGCAACTGATTCCGGAGATAGTCCGGAATCAGTTTTTTTTGTCAGAAAAGTAAAAATATGCATTTTAATGGGAACCCTTACATAAAATCATTCGTATAAAAAATTATACAAAAAAGGGGGAAGAACACATGGAATTTCTGTTAGCATTTCTCTCACTAGGGGCAGGGTTTTGGTTTTTTTACAGTTATTTACTCGGATTTCGCAACAAAAACATCACGATGACGTTTGACGATCGGTTCTATGCACTCGAAGATCACGTCAAAGCGATTGAACAAAAATTAAAACAGGATGGAAAACTGGTCGAATATTTAGGGAACCGTCGCTTTTTGGTTAATGGAAAACGGTATCTGTTCGTCGAGCGGACGGTACCAATGTCGGGGATTCCGGTTCAACAGACGATTTTGGAATATCAAAAGTAATGGAACTCAAGATGTTGTCTCTATTTTAGAGACAGCATCTTTTTTTTGGAAAGTAATTGACAGCCAACTGTATTACCCGTATGATACAGAAAGAAAGTGTATTACTGTTTTAATACAATGAACGGAAGAAGGAGGTCAAGGACCTGATGCAATTTGACCAAAGAAGCCCGGTGTATCTTCAAGTCGTCCGTTGGTTCAAGGAACAAATCGCAACGGAAGAACTGAAGTGCGGACAGGAAATCCCATCGCGCCGGGAAATCGCCGCGCAGCTGGGAATCAATCCAAATACAGCGCAGAAAGCCTATAAAGAGATGGAGGAACAAAATTTGATCACGACAGAACGAAACGTCCCGAGTAAGATCACGATGGATCAGGAAATCGTCAAAAAAGTCCGGACGGAGATGCTCGATGAAGCCGTCGCCCAGTTCATCGAGGCCGTCCAAGCGATTCAGATTCCGCTTGGCGAAGTCGTCACGAAAGTCGAAACCGTCTATCAATCAACGGAACGGAGGAAGGTCGATGCTTGAAGTCCATGGCTTGAAAAAACGATACGGTCGGAAAAAACCGATTCTTGAAGGGGTCTCCTTTTCGGTGCGTCCGGACAGCATCACCTGTCTGATCGGTTTAAACGGCGAAGGAAAATCAACGATCTTAAAAGCCATCATGGGACTCGTCCCGGTCGATGCCGGAACCGTCCTCGTCGACGGCGAGGTCTCACGCGATAAAATTGCCTTCGTTCCGGACCTGCAGACGATGCCCGGCTATATGACGATCGGGGATGCGCTTCTTTACATGAACGACTATTATCCGGACTGGAATCCGAAAGTCGCCGAAGAACTGATGGGGTTGTTCAAGTTACTGACGACTGACAAAATTTTGGAACTGTCAAAAGGGAATCAGGCGAAGTTCAGTTTGGTGCTTGGTTTTGCACTGGACCGTCCGTACCTGTTGCTCGACGAACCGTTTGCCGGAATTGATTTATTTACGAAAGAACAGATTGCCTGGATCTTTTCGAGTCATTACATGGAAGGACGCGGCATCCTGATGACGACACATGAAATCATCGAAATCGAACACCTGATTGACCGGGTTGTCTTTTTGCAGGACGGTCGGATCATCGATGAACACGATACGGAAGAGATGCGTGAAGTATACGGAAAATCGGTCCAGGACCGGATGCGGGAGGTTTATCAGCGATGAAACAGTACCTGATGTTAACGAACGAAGAGTTAAAACGAAGCTGGAAAATGATTATATCTATCATCCTCGCGATGGCGGGTATTGAAATCCTGACCGTCGTCGGACGGGTCATCTATCATGAACGTCAGGTGCAGGAGTATATGAGTTACGCCAAAGTAAGCGAATCCGATGCTATCCGCACGATTGAAAAGTTATCGTTTGAACAAGCTAGCTCGTATTTCAGCTATATTATCTTGATCGGAGTAGCTCTTGTGTTGCTGTATGCCGTCCAGATTTGGTACCGGGACTGGCTTGGAGAGTCCAAGTACATATACCGTTTACTGTTGTTACCGGGCAACCGGGCAAAAATCTTTTTTGCTAAATTTACCTCGCTGGCTCTTGTCATCATTAGCTTCATTGGTTTGCAGTGGGTAGTCATTCAGCTCAGTTTTGTCATATTCAACTGGATGATTAAGGATGACTACCGTGCAACTTCTACTCTTGGATTGTCGCGGACTTTAAAACAGTTATATACGATGAATCTTGTAGATGTACTCGTCATTGTAACGCTCGCCCTGTTTACCGTCAGCTTTTTGTTTATGCTCATACTGCTGGAGCGGTCGTATCGGAAAACAAAAGGACTATTGTTCATCGTCCTTGAAGTCATTGCTATTGTCGTGATCATGATGGGCGGTATGTACATCATTGAAACGCTCGATATCTTTTTATCACAGGAAATATCAGCAATCATGATAGCGATTTTTGTTCTCTATTTTATTTATACGATTTGGAAAAGCCTGCGCTTGTTAAAATGGAAAATTTCGGTCTGAGGAGGACGTCATGCGAAAATTTAAATTTGTAGTTATTCTGGCAGTCGTCAGTGTTTTGACGCTCGGCATTTATACCGTCTTTATTCAATCGATCGAGGAATCGGATTTTACCGTGGAGACGATCAAAGGGAATCCGAAACAACCGGAAGTCCGGTCCATTCAAGCGGAACTATACGATAACGGTTTAAAAGATGTGGATTATAACGTTGAATTAGACGGTCATGTTCAAAAAAAGACCAATAATTTTATCAGCGATCTGTTTGAGAATCCGTCTGAGGAAAAGCGGGCTCCGGCTGACTTTCGGCGCTTCATCCGTTCTGATTACGTCACTATGCTGAAACAGGACGGCATTTCATATGCGATGGGTGCGCCGGACAATACTAAGTGGGAACTTCAGTATTGGGAAGAAGGCAAGCAGCGCGTCGTTAAAAAAATCTTTCCGGCACCTGCTGAAGCTCGGAAATTAGGGGAAACTCAAATCACGCCGTATAAGAAAATCGGGGACAGTTTATATGTCACGATCTACGATCTGCAAACGGAAGTCGGCACGCAGTTATACAAAATCGATTTAAAAGGCGATAGCATTCAAAAAATTAATTTATCTGTTTCTTCTCAAGATGAAATCTCGCTCTTAGGAATTCATAATGAAGTGATTGTCTATTACGTGATGGAAAATATTAATGGAACAGATGTAAGTAAAGAAAAATTATACATGAGCAACGGAAAAACAACAAAGCGCTTAAAAGGCTTAAAATCATTCAGCAACGGGCAAACGGAACTCAGTGCAGATGGCTCGAAGCTGATTGTACTTGAACGTGAAATGAACGATTTCAACTGGACTTTGTATGACATAAAAACAAAGCAAGTAGAAAAACATTCAATGGATATCCCGTTAGTGACGGATGAGTTTGGATTGGGTGAGTATACTACGCTTAAGGATGGTTTGATTTATACGGCGAATCGGTTGAATGATGGGATTTACAATGTTCGAGTCATCGATCCATTATCCGACCGCATTTTGTATGAAGGAAACATTAAAGACAAACTGAAGCGCGAAGAGACATCCCTAAACGGGCTGGTCTTGAAATAATAATGATACTTTTGACATTACAGCAAAAAACGCAATCTGAAACTCTCAAGGAGTTCCGGATTGCGTTTTTCAATCTTATTGATACGATTTGATGATGATATCCTGTTTCGCATAGTAACTCCACGTCAGGTCCTGCGATTCGACCTTTTTCGTTGTCACGGCAACGAATTTATTTTTACCGGTATAGATTCCGACGAAGTTCGGCGCTTTCGCCTTTTTCGCCTGAACGAATAACAAGTCGCCCGGCATCGCTTTTTTGAGTGTGACGGTTTTAAGAGGCATCGCAGCTTGTTTTGCAATCGTCCGTTCGAGTTTCAGATCACTTTTTTGATACACGTATTGCGTGAAGCCGGATGCATCAAATCCTTTTGTTGTCGTGCCACCTTCTTTATACGGAGTCCCAATCAATGATGTCGCGAGTTTTGCAATCGCGGCTTTCTTTTTCGCGAGTGCTTTTTCCGATAATGGTTTTGGTGTCTCGGCTTTAGTCGGTGTTGCAGCAAATGTCGCGATCGGACTGACCGTCGCTGTCAATAAGAGGGCAGTTAATGGAAGGGCATAATACGATTTCATAATAAAATCTCCTTTTACATAAGTGGGATGAAAAACTATCTTTACCGTATCATGCCGATTGGAAAATAAAGCAACAAATCAGATACGTTCACCTAACAGTCTTGTAAGGTTCGGTCTGAGTCTCCGGTACAAAAAGACGCCTGTTCCAAGCGCCTCACGAGAGGACACTCTGGAAACAGGCGTTTTTTAAGAACGTTGATCGAGCCGGTGACTGACGGCTGTCAACGCGGCGGCGAGTAAGGCGACGGCACCGCCGACAAGGGCGATGTTCATCATCGGACCATTCGCATAGACGAGCCCGCCGAGTGCGGAACCGAAGGCAATCCCGACGTTACTTGCGACCGGCATCAGCGAAGCAGCAAGCCCTTTCGCTTCCGGATTAAACTTTTCTGCCAGGTCGATCAGATAAATTTGCGTCGACGTCGTCAATAAAATCGACATCAAGGACATCAAGGCAATGTTGATCAGGCCAAGCGATACCGACGCTGTCGTCACGTAGAGAGCAGCGAGGACGATCGCCTGAACGATGAAGACGAACCGGAGACGGCCGATCGGATTCCGACTGGCGATTTTACCGGCCAAGATGTTACTGAAGATCGAGACGACACCGTAAGCGAGTAAAATCGGACTGATCCAGGCTGACGGCAATTTCAGTTCCAACTCAAGCACGGGCACGAGATACGTATAGACGACGTATGTCGCACCGAATCCGAATGAGGGAATGAAAAAGGCGATCATGATCCGTGGATTGGCGAGTAAACTGAGCTGTTCGCGGATTGAACCGGACGATTCCGATTGCTGGACCGGAACGACTTTCAAGACAGCAAGCAGAGCGACGACACCAAGACTGCTCGTCAGCCAAAACGTGGCAGAGTAACCGGCATGTTGTCCGATGAATGTACCGATCGGCACACCGAGGACGTTTGCCATCGTGAATCCACCGAAGATGAAGGAGACAGCGACGCCGCGTTTCGCGATCGGCACACTGTCGCTTGCGACGACCATTGCCAGTGAAATCAGGACACCCGTCAGAACAGCCGTCACGATTCTTGACAACAGCAACAGTTCATAATTCGGTGCGATCCCGCTGCAGATATTCAGGATGATCCAGACGAAAATCAGACTGAGCATTAACTTCCGCCGTTCAAGGTGTCCGGTCAAGGACATCGTAATCGGTGTTCCGATGGCGAAGGCAATCGCAAAGGCGGAGACGAGCGTGCCGGCTTTCGCAATCGTGATGTTCAGACCGTCCGCAATTTCAGATAAAATACCGACGATGACGAATTCGCTTGTTCCAAGGACAAAAGTCAACATGGATAACGTCGCGATTAACAGCCAGTCGGCTTGACTCAAACGAGTCGATGATGATGATGACATAAATAATTCCCCACTTCTGGCGCCTGTGCGCAAAAAAACTATCGTGTATCAGAATAGCATGATTTAACAAGGGCGGAAACCGAATTTGCCTGACCCGGAAAAAGAAGCATTATTGTGAATAGACAGTCAATTTCACTTGTCATGCATTCGGGTATACTAACAGAGTAGGAAACATCACTTAAATTAGAAAAGGACGTGATCTTGATGCAAGCAACAGTCATTTGGAATCAAAAGATGGGCTTCAGCGGGGAGACCGAATCCGGACATCACCTAGCGATGGATGCAGCGCCGGAAAACGGCGGGGACAATCAGGCACCCCGGCCGACAGAACTCCTGCTTCACGCCGTCGCCGGTTGTACCGGCATCGACATTGTCTCGATTTTAGAAAAGATGCGCTTGACGCTGACGTCATTTGAGATGGATATTGAAGGAGAACGGGCGGATGATCATCCCCGGCGTTTCACGACGATCTCGATTCATTACCGGCTCGAAGGTGATTTACCGGACGATAAAGTCCGCCGGGCGATTGCCTTATCAAAAGACAAATACTGCTCGGTCTCACAATCGCTGAACGCAGAAATTGAAGTCTATTACTCGATCAACGGCGTCCGGAACGAGGAACCGATTTGAAACGGATGGTTCCTGTTCTGTTGGCAAGTGTCCTCCTCGCCGGTTGTGCTGACGAGCCGGTACAACCGGTCGAACCGCAACCGAAGCCGGCGAAGAAAACAAAGCCGCCGCAGCCGGATCGACCTTCTGCTGCTGAGCGGGCAGAGAAACAACTTAAAGAAACCGTCTCGAACATGTCGACGGCGGAAAAAGTCGATCAGTTGCTGTATATCGGTGTGACGGGAACAGCTTTGACACAAGCCGACCGAACGCTGTTGCAGGATCATGCACTCGGTGGTGTGCTGTTACTCGGCGGCAACATCACGTCGACCGATCAACTGAAAACCTTTACGGCAGCGATTGCTGAAGCCCAACCGGCTGATGCAAAAGCGTTTCTCGGCTTTGACGAAGAGGGCGGACGCGTCAGTCGGGTCCCGGACGCACAGCTCAAATTATCACCGAGTCTGTCGTTCGGTCAAAAAAATGATCCGGCATTGATGAAGGAAGTCGGACAGACACTTGGTTCGATTTCCCGTTTTTACGGCTTTAATATGGACTTCGCCCCGGTTCTTGACGTGAACAGTAATCCGGCGAATCCGATCATCGGCGACCGGGCCCTCAGTGCGGATCCGCAACAGGTCGCACGGCTGGGTGTGCCGTTGATGCAGGGAATGAAAAAAGAAGACATCGTTCCGGTCGTCAAACATTTTCCGGGACACGGTGACACGACGGTCGATTCCCATGTCGGTCTGCCGCGGGTCGATGCGACAAAAGCGGAACTCGAACAGACGGAACTGGTCCCGTTCAAGCGGGCGATTGAAGAGGGGGCCGAGATGGTCATGGTCGCGCACATCCTGTTCCCGGCCCTCGACAAAAACCGTCCGTCTTCATTGTCAAAACCGGTCATGACCGGCGTCTTGCGGGATGAACTGAAGTTTGACGGAGTCATCATCACGGATGATCTCGTCATGGGAGCGATTACGGAACAGTACGGTCTTGCCCAGGCCGCAAGTCTTGCGCTTGAAAACGGTGCCGACATGGCGATGTTCTCGGCTCCGGGTACGTATACGTCCGTCCACAAGGAAATCATGGCACGGATCAAACAAGATAAATTGTCGAGAGCCGATCTCGATCAGAAGGTCATCCGGGTTTTACGCTTAAAACAAACGTATGACTTGTCGCAAACGAAACGTGTCGACGAATACCAACGCTTGATCGAGCAGGTCAAAGCGGTCGAAG
The DNA here is from genome assembly GCF_040549175.1 of Exiguobacterium sp. PvP048. Taxonomy (NCBI): domain Bacteria; kingdom Bacillati; phylum Bacillota; class Bacilli; order Caryophanales; genus Exiguobacterium; species Exiguobacterium sp. PvP048. The sequence continues at coordinate 506,440 of NZ_JBEPSU010000002.1, forward strand.
CGGACATGCGACATTAATCAAGGGTAGAACAAATCGGACTACCCGTGGTAAACTACAGGCGTACCACACAAATCAATATCTACACTAGGGGAGTCTCGCAGCAGACTGAGACGGAAGTATCCGGACCCTTTGAACCTGATCTAGTTCGTACTAGCGGAGGGAAGTGGATTCCGATCATTCATAAAGGATGCGACGACTGTCGCCCTTTTTTGTAGGACCACTCCATCAGTTCATGGGGTGGTCCTTTTTCGTGTGGAAAGGGGGAAATGATGACGCAGTTACATCTGTTGACAACCGGTCAACAGGGCTGGGAAACGCTGGAACATACATTACCGGAACTCGCGATGCGTGTCGACCGGATTCATCTGCGGGAACCGCTTTGGTCCGCACGGGAGTTGGTGACCTGTATTGAGTTTTTAATGAAATGCGGGGTGCCGGCGGAACGATTAATCGTCCATGACCGTCTTGACGTCGCTCTCGTCACCGGCATCGGGATTCAACTGACGACACGCAGTATTCCGGTCGATCGTGTCCGGAGCCGTTTTCCGGAACTGCGGATCGGTCAATCGGTCCATTCGCTGACGGAAGCGGCAGCAGCAGAACAAGCCGGTGCGGATTACGTGATGTACGGTCACATTTTTGAAACCGGATCAAAACCCGGTGTACCGCCGCGGGGACTGCATGCCTTAAAACAGATTGTCGAGCAGGTCTCGATTCCGGTCATTGCGATCGGCGGCATCAAACCGGGCAACGTTCAGGAGGTCATTGCGACCGGTTGTTCGGGCGTTGCCGTCTTGTCGGGGATTCTCGGGCAAGCGAATTCGCTTAAAGCAGCTGACCGGTTCCGGGAGGTGATGCAACGATGACACGACCAGATGTCTTAATCATCGGGACCGGCATGATCGGTTTGACGCTCGGCTATGAGTTGCTTAAACGCGGACAAACTGTCCGTTTACTTGACCAGTCGACAGCCGGACAAGGGGCGACACGGGCAGCGGCAGGGATGCTTGCGACAGACGAAGAACTGCCGGAACCGTTACACGAACTGGCGGCGCTGAGCCGGACGTTGTATCCGGAGCTGGTCCGGCAATTGATGGACGAGACCGGTCTCGGGAGCGGTTATCTGGAACAGCCGTTTTGCCTGCATCGAGGAAATCAATTCTTGACGTTCGAACAAGTCGGACAAATCGATTCCCGATTAGTGACGCAGGCTTTACGGAGCGCGATCGAACGACGGGGCGGAGTCATTGAAGAAGACACATCTGTTTCGCAGCTCGTTCGGGACAAACAGCGGATCATCGGCGCCGAGACGAACCGGGGTCTGCGGACAGGCAGACAAATCATTGTCGCCAGTGGTCGTGGATCGGAAGCCGTGTTACGTTCGATCGGCATCACAATCGATACATGTCCGGTCAAGGGGGAATGCCTGTCCGTGCGCCTCATGACCGGATGGCTCGACCGGACACTGTTTAATGAACAGGTGTACCTCGTTCCGAAAGCAGACGGACGAATCATCATCGGAGCGACGGAACGGTCCGGGGATGAATCGACGACCGTCAGTCTCGACAGTATTCGTTTGTTAGTGAATCAAGCCATCAGGCTCTATCCGCCGCTTGCGGAAGCTGTGTTTGTCGAAGCGTGGGCCGGCGTCCGACCGCAAACCGGTGACGGTCTGCCGTATCTTGGACCGGTGGACGGCATCGAAGGATTATTCGTCGCAACCGGTCATCACCGGCATGGCATCTTACTGGCACCGGCGACGGCGACTGTGCTGGCAGATTGCATCATGGGGCAAAAACCGAAAGTGATGTTGGGTGCTTTTAGTCACCAGCGACAGGGGGAGAAAACGAAGTGAACATTCGTTTAAATGGAAAAGACTACGCATTGATCGAAGAAACGACGACGTTACACGACTTATTGCAACATCTGGCGATTGACGGAAAAATCGTCATCATCGAGCAGAACCGGCAGATCATCGATCGGTCCCGTTATCCGGACACGACCGTCCAACCCGGTGATGTCGTTGAAATCGTTCATTTTGTAGGAGGAGGATGAATCATGTTAGAAATCGGTGGAAAAACATTTGCTTCACGCTTGTTACTCGGAACGGGAAAATATCCGGATGCAACGACGCAACAACAGGCGGTCGAAGCATCCGGGACGAACATTCTGACGTTTTCAGTCCGACGGCTCGACGTCTTTGCTAAAGGACAGACCGACCCGCTCGCGGCACTTGATTTAAACCGCTACGATTTGTTGCCGAACACGGCGGGTGCAAAGACGGCGGAGGAAGCCGTTCGCCTTGCCCGACTTGCCCGCGCATCCGGGATGTGCGATATGGTCAAAGTTGAAGTGATCGGGTGCGACAAGACGTTATTGCCGGACCCGGTTGAAACGTTGCGGGCGTCAGAGGAACTGATCAAGGACGGTTTCATCGTCTTACCGTATACTTCCGACGATTTATTGCTGGCGCGCCGGCTCGAAGAACTCGGTTGTCATGCGATCATGCCGGCCGCATCACCGATCGGTTCCGGTCAGGGGATTCTGAATCCGCTTGCGCTCAGTTTTATCATCGAACAACTGACGGTCCCGGTCATCGTCGACGCCGGCATCGGTTCACCGGCAGACGTGGCTTACGCAATGGAACTCGGAGCGGATGCTGTCCTGTTGAATTCAGCCGTCGCCCACGCCGGAGATCCCGTTAAGATGGCACAGGCGATGAAACTGGCGGTCGAAGCGGGGCGCCTCGGTTTTGAAGCGGGACGGATCGAGAAAAAACGGTATGCGACGGCAAGCAGTCCGATGACCGGGATCAGCCGACCGTGACGGATCGGTACAGCCGGCAAGTCCGATTTCGTCCGATCGGACAAAAGGGGCAGGATCAAATGGCGGATCGTCACGTCGTCATCATCGGTGCCGGTGCACTCGGGACTGCGAATGCCGAACAGCTTGTCCGGGGAGGGGTCGGACACGTCACGTTGATTGACCGGGATCATGTCGAGTGGAGCAACCTGCAACGGCAACAACTCTATACGGAACAGGACGTGCAGGATCATTTGCCGAAGGCGGTTGCGGCCAAACGCCGGCTCGGCAAAGTCAATTCGGTGGTTTCCGTCACGGCGATCGTCGAAGATGTCACGCCGGAAAATATTGAACGTTTGGTCCGCGGCAGTGATTTAATGATTGATGCGACAGACAACTTCGGTGTCCGGATGCTGATCAATGATGTGGCGGCAAAAAGCGGTATTCCCTGGATTTTTGGTGCCTGCGTCGGCAGTTACGGCATGACTTATACGATTCGCCCCGGCCAGACCCCTTGTTTGCATTGTCTGCTTGAACATCTGCCGAAACAGCAGGAGACATGCGAGACGTCGGGCGTCATCAGTCCCGTCGTCCAGCTTGTCGCGGCGCATCAAGTGACGGAAGCCTTGAAGTATTTGACGGGAGCGGACAACGCCTTACGGCAGACGTTGCTGTCGTTCGACGTCTGGGACAATCATCAGAGTCAAATCAACGTCGGTTCTCTCAGACAATCCGCGTGCCCGTCTTGCGGAGACGATCCGGTCTATCCGTATCTGAATGCACCGATCGTTCAATTCGTGACTTTGTGCGGCCGGGATACGGTTCAAATCCGCGGCGAAGGACCGCGGGATTTAGTCCGGCTTGAACAGGAGCTGACTACACACGGGATCAGCTGTCTCCAGAATCCATATCTGCTGATGTTCAAGGCGGACGATTACCGGATTACGGCTTTTGCCGACGGGCGAATTCTTCTCCATGGCGAAGCAAATCTTCAGCAGGCCAAACAAGTATATGAGAACTATTTCACCGGAATATTCACAAAAAAGTAAAACATTTTTTTCGATACATGTTTTAGATGTTTAAAAAAGAGGTAAATAAGACTTCAGACGTAAGTCGGAGCTTTTTAGTTAAGATTGAATGTGAAGAGGAGTGATTACGATGAAACAAGAATTCGATCAATCGATCCAGTCATTGGATCAGACGAAGCGGACAGACCACGCAGCTGAAGCCGTTCAGCAGGCGAATTGGAATCCAGACCGGTATCGGACGAATCTGAATCCGTTTTATCTGTCACCTTGCAGCGTCGAACGCTGGGAAGACCGTCAACAGGAAGTTGACCGGATTGTCGAAGTCGAGCCTACATCCTCCCCTCTCCAACAGTTATTCGAGCAGAAACAGGAAGAGCATATAACAGCTACTGAACCAGGTTCCGTCAAAAATCCCGCTGGAAAATTTACGACTGGGATTGTCGTCGGAGCAATCATCGGAGGATCTGTATCCATCTTCACGTCGGTCAAACGATTTCGGCAAAAGCGTCACACCCACTGAAGATGACAAATAAGCCGTCCGAAAAACCGCCTCCCAGCTAAACAGGAAGGCGGTTTTTGTCAACTGTCAGGAGGAAGCTATAATGAATTCAGACAAACCCGAGGCGAATCCTTTTGTGGTTCTCGCAAAACCGGCGCAACGGGCCCTGAGTGAACACGGCGTGACATCATTGGAATTGTTAGCGATGTATCAGGAACATGATATTCTGCAGTGGCACGGAATCGGACCGTCCTCGATACCGAAACTGAGACAGTTGCTCGCGGAGCAGGGATTAACCTTTCACACATAACATCTACAGCGACCCAATGATCGACCGGATGAAATCCCTGGTCAATCATTGGGTTTTACTCGTTTTAGAATCACCTACAGCATCGTCAGAACCATTCGACTCATGCTAAAATAAGGATATTATAGAGAAAAAGTGAGCGTGATGAAAAATGAAATGGATTCATACAGCCGACTGGCATTTAGGAAAAATCGTTCACGGGGAATCGATGCTCGATAATCAACGCGCTGTCCTTCAGGAATTTTTACGATTGCTGGACCGGGAACAGCCGGACGCGGTGATTATTGCCGGTGATTTATATGACCGTGCCGTCCCGCCGACGGAAGCGGTTGAACTGCTGGATACGGTCTTAGCCGACATCGTGCTCGAACGGAAGATTCCGGTCGTCGCGATCAGCGGCAATCATGACTCGGCGGAACGGTTGAGCTTCGGCACGACGTTACTGCAACGGGCGGGACTGCACTTAGCCGGTAAATTAACGGACACAATCGAACCGGTAGAAATTAAAGGCGTCCGTTTTTATCCGGTCCCGTTTGCGGATCCGGCGACCGTCCGCTATATCCATCAGGATGAAACAATCCGGACGCATGATGATGCGATGCGGAAAATCATTAGTAAGATGGAGCTCGAAGGACCAAGCGTCCTCGTCGGGCATGTGTTTGTCATCGGTGGGCTGGAGACCGATTCCGAACGGCAGTTGTCGGTCGGGACCGCGGGACAGGTCAGCGCCAGCGCCTTTGCTCCGTTCACCTATACGGCGCTCGGACATTTGCATAATCCACTTGCCATCAAGTCGGAGACGATCCGGTACAGCGGTTCGTTGTTGAAATATTCGTTTTCGGAAGCCAGTCATGTCAAGGGCGTCGATATCCTGACGCTGAATGATGGTGGAACATTTGACCGCCGCTTCGAACCGTTGACGGCGAAACGAGATTTGCGTGAACTGACCGGCAGTCTCGTTGAGCTGACGGATCCGGTCTTCGTCGCGACACAAGCGACGGATGACTATATCAAAATCAATCTGACGGATGCCGAGGCGCTGATTGATCCGATGGGGAAATTAAAGAAGTTGTATCCGAACATTCTTCATCTCGAACGGACCGGGTTCACACGCGAAAGTACACGCGCGGTCCAGGCGTCACGCGATCAGGTTCAGGCGGCGACGCTGACGGATCTGTTTCGGGAGTTTTATGAAGCAGTCCGGGAAAAACAACCGACGGATGCGATGCAGACCGTCTTAGAGGAGGAAGCTGCATGCGTCCAGAACGATTAACCTTACGTGCGTTCGGACCGTTTGCCGACGAACAGACAATTGATTTCCGGGCACTCGGCGGTCGGACGATGTTTGTCATCTCGGGGAATACCGGTGCCGGGAAAACGACGATTTTTGATGCGTTGACGTTTGCTTTATATGGCGAGACGTCAGGCGGCGAACGAGAAATGAGCGATTTGCGCAGTCATTTCGCGAAACCGGAAGACAAAACGGAAGTTGAACTCGAATTTCTGTTAAAAGGCGAGCGTTACCGGATTATCCGGCAACCGAGTCAGCCGCATCCGGTTAATAAAACGGATTACGGACATGAGGCGGAACTGGCCCGGCATGACGGGACGGCTTGGAAGCCGCTTGCGCTAAAAATTCCGGAAATCCGTCAGCAAGTGCAGGAACTGTTGCAACTCGACCACAAACAGTTTTCGCAAATCCTGCTGCTCCCGCAAAATAAGTTCCGCGAACTGTTGATGGCGGAGTCGAAGGACAAACTGCAGATTCTTAAACAATTGTTCAAGACGGAACATTACGGCGAGTTTCAACAGCGTCTTCACCGGAAAGCACTTGATCTTGCAGCGACCATCAAAGAAACGAAAACGAAACAGCTTGCGAAACTCGAAGAATTACCGCTCGACCTCAACTGGTCGGAAGCGACGGAAACGACGATTCGTCACCAGACCGATACATTGCTTGCGACACTCGATGAAAAAATTGAGCAGGCGAAAACGGTGGAGCAGGCGGGACGTCAAACGCTCGAACAATTGACGGAACGGTTGCGTCAGGCGGAACAACTCGAGCAGACATTCACCGAGTACGATCAATTACTGCACCTCGAGCAACAGCTTGCTTTAACGTTGCCGGAAACGATGCGTCAGAAAGAGCAGTACGACGCGGCATCACGAGCGGCGGCGATTCAAGGGGTGTACGAAACGTTTCAGTCGGAGGAACAAACGGTCCGGCAATTAACCGGGACGAAACAAACGGTCGAATCGGAACTGGAACACTTACAACAGCAACTTGACCAGGTCAACCGGACCGTCGAACGATTGACGGTGCAGGAGCCGGAGATGCGTGAAGCGTCACGGCGTCTCGAGCAGATTGCGGACGAGCTGAAACGACTGCAGGACCAGGAACAATTGATTCGGCAACAACAGGATCTGCAACGTGCCGTCGCGCAGTTGAATCCGGACGCGTTACGCGAACAGCGGACCCGGCAACGAAGTGATCGGACCCGGTTGCAGGCGGAAATCGCGAGGCTGTCCGATGATTCGAGTACCCGTCTGTCCTTGCAGGAACGCCGGTTCGTTCTGCAATCGATCGAACAAAAACAGCAGGAATGGCAACGGAATGAAGCCGAGCGACTGCGGCTGATCGAGCATGGAACACGCGTCAAAGCGGAAAAAGAACAGGCAGAACGGACATACACGGCCGGACGGCAACATGAACGCCGTCAACTGGCAGCAGAGCTGGCGGGACATCTGGATGACGGGGAAGCCTGTCCGGTCTGTGGAAGTGCGACGCATCCGCAACTCGCTGTCAAGACGGAACCGCTTGATGTCGAAGCGTTGCACCAGGCCTACTTAACCGCACAATCGGCGCATCAGGAGTTACAGGCGACGTACCGGACAGTCTCGGAACGGAAACGGCAACTCGAACAGGAACTGGCGACACTTGCGGACGGACAGCCGGTTCCAAACGATGTGACCGCGATTCGTACAGAAATCAACGACTTGAAAAATCAAGAGAGCCGCCTGCAACAGCAACAGGAACGGAAACAGCAGCTGGAACAACAGCTCCGGACCATCGAAACGGCATTGGAACAGGCAGACCGGAAAATCGAAGAAGAGACGGACCGGCAGTCGAAACTGCAGCTGGAACTCGCACGCCTCGAAGGGATACTGAACCGAAATCCGGACGCACCGTCCCGTCGCGATCTGGAAACCGAACAGCAGACACTGACAAAACGATTGGCGGAGTTTGAAGCGGCACGGACAGCAAGTCAGAATCAAAAACAACGGCTCGATCAAGACATCGCCGCACGACGCGGACGTCTGCAACACGTCGAAGAAGAATTGACGATTCATATGGCGAAGCGCACGGAAGCGGAAGCGGCTTTAGCACGCAGTCTACAGGAAGAACGGTTTGAGACGGTCGAACAATTCGAGCAGGCGCGGATGTCGCGGCAAGCGATGGAACAGTTGGCGGAACGCCTCGAAGCCGACCGACGGAAACGGCAGGATGTCGAATCGGGTCTTGAGCGGATCCGACAACTGATTCTGCAACAGGACCGTCCGGATCTTGCCGCCCTTCGTCCGGTCGTCAGACAGGCAGAAGCGGAACTGGTGACAGCGACGGATGGCCGGATCGGTGTGGAGAAAGAACGGTTACACATCAAACAACTGGTTGATGCCTGGTCGGGTCTCCAGCAACAAATCGAGGCAGAAGATGCACGGTACGGCATCATCGGCGAACTGGCACGGGTCGGGGTTGGCGAAAACGCCCAGCGGATGACGTTTGAGACATATGTTCAAACCGCCTATTTCGATGAAATCCTGCAAGCGGCGAACCGGCATCTGCACGGGATGACATCTGGGCGGTTCCTGCTCGAACGGAAGACGGAAGCCGGAAAAGGCTTGAAAAAATACGGTCTCGATTTAAATGTCTTTGATGCCTATACGTCGCAAACACGTCACGTCAAGACGCTGTCCGGCGGGGAGAGCTTTAAGGCGTCACTTGCCCTGGCACTCGGCCTGTCGGAAGTCGTGCAGGAAGCGAGCGGCGGTGTGTCGCTTGAAACGATGTTCATCGATGAAGGATTCGGAACACTCGATCCGGAATCGCTCGAGCAGGCAATCGAAACGTTGTTATCGATTCAGGCGAGCGGTCGGATGGTCGGAATCATCAGTCACGTCCAGGAACTGAAATCGCGGGTTGATGCGAAAATTGAAGTGACACAAGGCAAAACAGGATCGACGATTCGCCTTGTCGTCGAGTGAGGGGTGCGAAATGGAAGCAAGACAAATGGTCACGAAATCAAAACTGATCGCCGATTTGAAACAACTTGGTGTGACGCCGGGCATGAAAGTGTTCGTTCACAGCGCGATGAAACAGATTGGCTGGATTCCGGGTGGCGCACAAGCTTTGATTGAAGCGTTACAGGAAGTTGTCACGCCGGACGGTCTGATCATGATGGCGGCACAGAGTACGGATAATTCGGATCCGAAAAACTGGAGTCGTCCTGCCGTGCCGGAAGACTGGTGGGAAACGATCCGTCAGGAAATGCCGGCGTACGATCCGGAGAAGACACCAACCCGGAGTATCGGCAAGGTGCCGGAACTGTTCCGGACGTTCCCAGACGTCAAACGCAGTGCCCACCCGATGTGGTCGGTCACAGCCTGGGGAAAAGACGCGGAAGCCTTCGTTGCGGGTCATACGATTGATAACGGATTCGGTCCCGGCTCCCCGCTTGAGAAGTTCATCGAAGCGGACGGGCAGATTCTGCATATCGGGTCGCCGTGGGATTCGACAACTGTTTGGCATTATGCCGAATACGGGATTGACCGCCCGCTCGAAGAATCGGGATGTAAAATGAAACAAGGAGATGAAGAAGTCTTCATTCGTTATCAGCACCGCATCATCGACAGTGATCCGTTTGGACCGATCGGTGAAGGGATGCTCGACGAACCGTTTGTCACGACAGGGAAGGTCGGACAGGCAACGTCGCATCTGGTCTCAGCCAAAGCTTCGATTCCGGTCGTGATGCTGCAACTAAATGCGTTAAATAGCTGGTTAAGCTGAAACTTTTCCGGGAAACAACCGTAATAGTGAATAGAAAAACAGAAGGAGTGAACGCAAGATGGCAACACGTTTTAAAGTGAATCCAGCCTTACGCCGTGGTTTCGAGACGGCGCGTGCCGGCGAACGGCCGATGACGAAGGCAGGGACGATGAGTAAGATTTTCCTCTTACTTGCACTCGTCACGGCAGCAGCGGGGGGAACCTGGTTCTTTTTAGCCGCTAATCCGCAATTTTTAGTGCCGGCCTTGATCGGTGGAGTCGTCCTCGGATTGATTCTTGCGCTGATCATCACGTTTAAACCACGAACGGCACCGGTACTCTCACCGGTTTATGCAATCGTTGAAGGGGTCGCCGTCGGTGCGATTTCACTGATGTTCGAAAGCATGTACCCGGGACTTGTTGGGAAGGCAGTCCTCGCGACATTTGTCGTGTCGTTTGCGATGTGGTTCGTCTATTCGACGGGCATGATTAAAGTGACACAACGTTTCCGCTCAGCAGTTACGGCAGCGATACTGTCGATTCTCGTCTTGTACGCGGTCAACTTGTTGCTCGCGTTGTTTGGTGTCGATCTGCCATTCATGACCGGCAGTTCGCCGCTTGCGATCGGGATTCAGTTCGTCATCGTGATCGTCGCTTCCCTGTCGCTCGTGATGGACTTTGATTTTATCTCGCAACAAGTCCAGGCCCGTGCGCCGAAATCGATGGAGTGGGTGGCCGCTTTCGGATTAATCGTCACGATCATCTGGCTCTACATCGAGTTGCTTGATCTGCTGTATCGTTTGGCAGCACGGGATTAATAACGATTAAAAAGGACATTTCCGTCAGACGGAATGTCCTTTTTGGTACGATTGATTGCTAAAAAACAGGTCTGTCCATGATGACAGCCTTGAAAAGAAAAAATATGACGCAGTTAATTGGATTGTCAAATCTAAGAAAATATTCTATATTTGATAAATAATATGTGCAACTGCACGGAAATTATTACGATCGACACACTCGTATTTGTCTGCTTAGAACGGCAAGAACTCAAGAAGGTGAAAAGAATGAAAATGACACGTTCGACGGATTATGCGATTCGCGTCCTGTTGTATGCGACGTTGAATCCGAACCGGCTTGTTCAAATCCAGGAAGTGGCGGATCATTATGCCATCTCAAAAAATCATTTGATGAAGATTGTCCATGCGTTAAGCAAGTTTGGTTTAATCACGTCTTATCAAGGGCGCAACGCCGGGTTTAAACTGGCCAAGGCACCAAATGAAATTACATTGGGGCAAGTCGTAGCTCTGTTTGAAGAAGTTTCCTATCTAAAAGAAGTATTGCCAACCAATGAAAAAGAGACGCTTAAGAACACACGTCAGGCCTTTGATGAAGCATTCCTTTTGTTTGCGAACGCCTTACAAGCCTACACACTGGAAGACTTGACGAAAGTAAAAGTATGATGCAACAGGAAAGTACGGTTTTCCTTTTTCCTACGGGTGAGAGGAAAACCGTGTTTCGTTGCTTGCAATTCGGCTTGGAAAGTCTCGTTATGTTAAAATAAAAAAGTTAAGTGATGTGAAATGACCACGATTAAAACATACTTATTTTACACATGTTTAAGTGTCAACCACGTCCTAAAAATGAAGGTCTTCGGTGCGTTTGTCGTATCGAAGTGAGAAGAGAGGTTTCTTTATGTCTGAGATAAGTATTGATCGTATCATTCGATTTATTCAGGAATTAGTCAGTCCACCGTATTTTCTGACGACGCGATGGGGACATGGACAGGATATACATCTTGAAGTCCGGTATTTGGATATTTCGGATTGTCTTAAATCATCTCTTCTTCATGAAACGATTCACCTTTTGCACATGCATACGAGTAAAGAAGTAAGAGAACGTTTAAATGAAGAATTACTGGCAGTCGCGGCATATACAAAAATACATTCGGAACTGCTGTTTGCGCTCTGTTTTATCAACGAGACACCGGTACGGATAAAATTGCTTCAAAATGAAGCTGTCGCTTGCCAAGCCGTCATCAGGACAGAAGGCGATTTAATGAACTTGCTTCGCATGGTGGATTCCCGCTGGATGAAATACAATTAAACAGGCGGAAAACATGTATAAAAGTTATATGGATGAATACTTAGAAAAATAAGAAGTGAAAATGCAAGTGTGTTCGATTCATCTGATGTAGGATAGAAGAATAAGGAATCGATCCAATTGTCAGAGGGGGCACAGGAATATGAAACCAATCATCTTATTTGATGGAGAGTGTAATTTATGTGATACCAGTGTACAGTTCATCTTGAAGCGTGATCATGGCTACTATCAGTTTGCCTCGCTTCAAGGCATCAAAGGACAGGAACTTATTCAAAAACATCGTTTGCCTTCCGACCTGAACAGTGTGGTCGTCATTGAAGAGGGAATACCTTACGTTAAATCAGATGCAGCACTTCAGATTACGAAGCATTTGAATGGGGCGTGGCCGCTCGCATCCATCTTCCGTGTTTTACCGCGTGCGGCAAGAGATCTTGCATATGATTTCATTGCAAAACACCGTCACAAATGGTTCGGGCAGAAACAACAATGCCTGTTGCCTTCAAAAGAAACCCGGGCACGGTTCCACGAGTAAGGCCGGGTTCGATTGTCAATAAAAAAACCAGACGATTTTCGAGAATTAGCTTCCCGGAATCGTCTGTTTTTTTAGAGTCGAATCTCAACGAGCTTCCATGAACAGCCAGTGACAACTTGGTAAAGGATCCGCCAAGAAACTGAGTCCTAAATCATGAGTTTGGTGAACCGGTATAAAGGTATTTGACTCCGTTTGCAGGTAAATCTCGTGATGCGGAGAGCGAAGGTGGGTTCCGCTCAAACGCCATCGTTCCCGCTCAAATGCTGTATGGACTGTGTAGTTGATGTCGGGGGCAATGACCAGCGGATTTCCGACAGAATGATACACCGTGAATTGTAGCGAATGCTGTTTTTTTGAGATATTCTCTAAATAAACCTGTTGTGTCGAAGCAACATCCTCACTTCGGAGACGTCCGGTCGAGGTCAAAGAACGTGTTGGATTGGCCTGTTTATCAAGGAGGACGTGAGCATTGTCCGTTAAAGATGTCATGGCGATTTCTGTTAACGTCCGGTATTCCGATGCATGAGGATCATAGGTACGGTCGTCTCCTTCAAAGTAAATATGAGGAGACAGCAGATTCGGATTTTTTAAAATCGGTGGAGCAATGAACGTCAGGATTCGCAGGCGTGCCCGTGTAGTTTCTTTAGCTACAGAATCAATGTCACGTCCAAATGGATGAAGCCGAACATAAAAAATGAAAGATTCAAACTCCCGTTCACGGTCAGGTTCGCGTTTTAGCGTGTTCAACAGTTTAAGTGCGCCTTCCATGACAGAAGAAAGCGGCGTGTTTTCTTGAGAGGCTGGACGTAGGGCACGGATTTCATAGCGGGCAGAGACGTCTTGAGGTGATGCTTCATACCATTCATGTTCTGCCGTCTCCCCAAGCCGCTTCCCGTCTCGAAAGACACTGTATGATTCTACATCCGGGATTGCTCCCCATCTGATTAAGAGTTCTTGGTCAGAGCGAATGATGGTGGTGGATTTTTGATTCCAAAACAACTGTCCTTCATCCAGAACAAGTGCTGTATCAATGGTCAGGAATTCTTCTCCAGTCTCTAGTTCATACTGGACGGGAGCGAGGGGGACGAGATTCGAATCAACATACTGTTGAACTGCTCCGGTTACAAGTGTCGTACCATCGCGAGTCAGTTGGACCGAGTCATTTGTCTGCCAGGAAAGGTGCAAGTCCTGACCAAGCTGTTTAACGGTAATATCTTTAACGGATTGCATAACGTCGTCCTCCTAAAGATCAGGTGATGGGAATTAAAATAAATCTGTGGAAAAGACTTAAAAAGTTACGAAACCCTCTCTTCTCGGTAGAAGAGAGGGCAAATGGTTGCTTACTTGGATTTAATTTGAATTTTGACTGACGTTTACGCTCAGTTTCGAGGATGTTATTCCTTGTCCTTTAAAATGTGTTTTACGGTATCTGTAATTCCTCTTTTTTGTTGCGGCTCGTTTAAATCATGATGCAGATTGTGGGCCGGAATTTCGGGATCCGGTATTTGGCCTTGGGGTGCAGGGTTTTCCAGGTGAACGAATTCTCCGGTCCCATCCTGCGCACTTCCCTGGGACCAGCGACCTTCTTTTGAAGCTGTTCCTTCCGAGAGATCCCAAAATTCATAAGCGTGGGGCTGTGCCTCCAATTCATCCTCCGGAGCAAATGTTGCAGGTACGACGATTCCATTCTTTTCTTCCAATTCTTCAATTGCAGCCAGCCATTGGTATTGGTGATACCGATCACGTGCCAGCATTTTCCGGAGGGTCGCCTTAACTCCTTCATCGTTTGTCATATGATAGAGGCGTGCGACTTGAAGACGCCCTTGTGACTCGGCATGCAGATTGGAACGCATATCTGCTAACAAGTTGCCGCTTGCGACGATGTAAGAACCGTTCCACGGAACACCGTTTGAGTTGGAAGGCAGCCCTCCAAGCCCGCTGACGAGCAGGTGTTGTGGATTCATGCCTCCTAAAATAGCCGCAATCGCCGGATCCTTGGCCGCTTCTGCCTGATCATCAGGTGAGGCTCCATCAAGTAACTGTGAAATCAAGGAACAGAGCATTTCGACATGTCCGATTTCTTCCGTTCCGATGTCCATCAACATATCTTTGTATTTCTCATTTCCACGGCAATTGAATCCTTGGAATAAATACTGCATCATGACGGTCATTTCCCCAAATTGTCCGCCTAATACTTCCTGCACAGACCGTGCCAACTTCGGATCTGGACGGTCGACTTTCACCTCGAACTGTAGTTCCTTTTGATGTCTGAACATGAACGATTCCTCCCTTGGATTAAAAACATGTATAAACTGTACATGATACATATACCTGTTTTGGAAAAACAAAAACCAATCGGGAAGGATTGTCATTGAAATGTAATGTTTTGGAATGCAGAAAAGCCTTTCCATTCTTTTTTAATCGAACGATACCGTCGTACTGTTGGAACAATCGATGGATAACGTGGTGTGCAAAATTTCCAATGCGTGGTTTTTTGCCTCGGTTGTTTCAGCGGCAGTACAGTCTTGTGGTACCCAAATCTCGTATTCCCGCATATAGGCGTCATTTGCTGTAAACAAAATACACATATCGGTCGTGATTCCGGTAATGATTAGACGTGACACGTCGAGGTGTTTTAGCAAAATATCCAATTGTGTGCCAAAAAAACCGGAGTGTTTGGGTTTGATGATGAAATAATCATCCTGTTGCGGATGGAGGGCTTGGACGAACGGATCGCCCAGTCCACCGCGACATTCTTCAACGATTTGATCGACGTTTTCTTGCCACAGACCAAAATTATCATTCACATAAATGACAGGAATATCATACGATTTACATATATGTTTAAGTTCGACTAATGAAGTTAAAATCGGACGAGTTTCGGCAAGTAAATCTTCCGCACCTTCAAAATCCATTTTGTTAATGATATCGACGATCAATAAGGCGGTTCCTGTTTTTTTCATATGTCAATCGACTCCTTATAAAAACGTGACGAGATAATGATAAGGGGAATACAGCTGGGCTTTTGCGATGAAAATCTCCGTCGGATCATCGGACTCCTTGTTTCCCCGGAGATCAATGAGACATCGGAAAATGGTATCCTCAATTTCTGAAATGAATTCAGGATATTGATACAAAGCTTGATCCAGCTGCCGCCGGACATGATCTTCAATTAATATGATGGCCGGCGGGGTTTCTTTTAAAATCATTCCGGAAAAAGAACTGACATGGTCGTGAAAGTTCCGGTTCAGGTAATCAATGATGCGATCTAACTCGTAATCCATACGTATACACTTCCTCTATCTTCAAATCAGCTCAGTTTAGTTCTTTTTCCGTCTGTTGCCGGATGGGCAACCGGACTAGAAAATCGGTACCGGCACCTAATTCGGAAGAAACGGAAATCTGCCCTTGATGGGCTTCGACAATTTCTTTGCAAATCAGCAATCCGAGTCCGGTGCCCTCGATCCGCTTATGCTCTTGACGCTCCACACGGTAAAACGAATCAAACAGGTGGGGCAGGTCTTCTTGTGGAATCCCGAGACCATTATCGCTGATAGTCAGTACAACCTCTTTTTCGCTGCAATCCAGTAGAACGTCGACTCGCGGGTCCGACGGGGAGTACTTGATGGCATTACCTAACAGATTCGTCAGCAATTGTCGAATTTTTTCACGGTCGGCTTCGATTGTGCAGGACGTGTGCGTCGTATCAAACTTGACCTGATGGGACGGGATTGAGACATTCATCCAGTCCGCCACTTCCTGGACTAAAGCTGAGATGTCAAAGGATTCAAACGTATACACTTCCTTTTGGCGACTCAGGCGTTGATAGTCTAAAAAGGCAGTGACGAGTTTACCTAAACGTTGTGCTTCACTGTGGACGGTCTTTAAATATTTTAACTGTTTATCGTTTGATAAATTCCGGTGGATCAACAGTTCGCTGAATCCTTCAATCGAAGCAAGCGGTGTCCGGAGCTCATGCGAAATCATCGAGATGAAGGCATGTTCCTTTTGAATCGCTTCCACTTCAACTGTCCGCTCACTCAAAACAAAAATGATGCCTTTCTTGTCCGGAAGAAATTCCGTATAAAGACGGATATGGCGATTTCCATTGACTTCAAAGTCTTGTGCCTCCATGGCAAAGCCATTTGCCAAATGAAGTTTCAATTGCGTCACATAATCGATCAGTTGTTCTTCGACGATGAATACCCGGCGGAAAATATCCAGGATGGATTCAACCTCATGCAACGAATCCGGCAAATCATGTAACTCAGGAAACATCGTCACAAGTGTTCCGTTGTGAATAAGCCGGGAGTCCGGGAAATTGACGTAGATGACAGCTTCACGCAGACTCTCTAAAATCCGTTGTACGTGCTGTTTGTCTTCGTTTAACGTCCGCATGTGTTCCATGCGTAATATTCCGAGCGAAAGGATATCGCCCAATGCCGACAGTTTCTTATAAGCATCTCCGGCTGAATCATCGAACGTCAACAGGGCAAACGGTTCCGGATCACGGGAATTCAGCAACGGGACGGTCCGGACGATGGAATGCTGTTTTTTCCCGACAGGAGGGGAGGACCGGTAAACGGTTTCCTCCTGACTCGCGATCATCGTTAATCTTAATTCGGATAATCCGAAAGAATGGGCGAGATCTTGCAGTAATCCATTCAGACACGAAAGCGAATCATATTCGAGCAAGCGGCGTGCAAAATCAGTCTGCAATTGTAATTGAGTTTCCGTCCGGTTTTTTTCCTGCAAACTGTTGAAAAGTTCCCGGTTACGGTCTGATAATTGGCGGTTGGCCGCCTGAGTCTCCGATTGCTGAAAAGCAAGCATCGCCATCATATTACGCATGGCTTTTCCTAAAACACCGATCTCATCCTGTCGTTCGATCAACGGGACTGCGGAAAAAGTGTACGGATTTTTTGTTTGTTTGACCAAATGGACGACATCGTGCGTCAATCGTTGCATAAACCGGAACGTCCAACTGTTTAATAGGAAAAAGACTGCGATAAGAATCGTCAATGTACCCCACAGCGTTGTCCGCATCTGATCAGCCAGTGTCTGTTGTGCCTGCTTTTCCAGCGAGTGAATGGAGGAAATGTACTGATCGGCTGCCTGGCGGGTTTTTGAAAAAAAGTACATCGTATCCAGGGAAGAACGCTCTGTTCCGGTTGAAGTCGACTCTAACGGGACGACCAGGGCTGCATCCTTTAGCATCCGTCGCATGGCGGTATCGTCCGTATAGCGAGAAGATTGCGGGTGTTTCGTCAATGGGATCAGGATTTTTTCGTAATAGTCAATCAAGGTCGCCGATGTCTGCAGATAAAAGTCGGTCTCTTCAGACGGATAATTGTGGGCCAATCGTTCAAGCTCACGTTTCGTCCGCGTTAAATCGCTGGACAATCTGGGAGCAGCCGGTGTTTCCTTTAATAAGGCTTCTTGAATTTCAATGTTTCTTTCCTGCAAGTCGTTCCAAATTTGACGGGCTGCTGTTTTTTGATTCGTCAGGCGTAACAGCATGGCATTATTTTGTTCGAGTTGCCGGATGGAATAAAAGTATGCACCGGTCGTGATGCACACTAAAATCAAGAAGTTCAATAAAAGCAGACCCGAAAAGGTTCGGGTGATTTTTCGAGACATCCAGTTCATCATAACCTCTTTCCACAGTGGACCGGAGAGACACGTCATTCGTGTCCCGGATAAAGGTCACTGTTTAAATAACATACTATGATTATACATGTTATAGGGAGGTTGTGACCCGATTCATCAACTGAACGTCATTCAAAATTTTTGAGTGCCGGAACAGGGACACTGCAGGCGGGAGTTTAATTTTTTAACTGACGGATCGGTCCGACTAATTCATCCAGCGGTTCGAAGCTCTTCAAGAAAAACTGAAAATTAGACGGATGGCGGACGCCTCGTATGAAAATTCGTTTCTCAAGTGTCGGTAAAAACAATAAATATTCGATATCCATGATCCGTTCTTCTGAAAAATCGCGTTGGAAAATAGAGAGCTTAGCTGAATTTGCCGTCAAATAGGTCGAATCAATCCGGTACCGATCTTTCGAAAATTGTTTTTCAATAAATAGTAAAAATTCCGTACCGCTTAAAAATTTCATCTGCAAGAGCTCCTTCCAAAAAACGTTCTGCATATATTCAGTGTTTCCTGTACATGTTTTCGGGAAACGTCTTTCGGTAAAAAAATCGGCATATTCCGAAACACTTAAAACTATATCTTGTATCTTTTTTTCGGTACTATAAACGGTATAGAGAGCAAAGTAGGTGAAAATAATGAAAATGACTCGATCGACGGATTATGCGATTCGAGTACTATTGTTTACGACTCTTCACCCGACTCGACTCGTTCAAATTCAAGAAGTCGCCGATTATTACGATATCTCGAAAAATCATTTGATGAAGATTGTTCATGCACTAAGCAGATTCGGACTCATCACGTCCTATCAAGGACGTAATGGCGGTTTTAAGCTGGCGAAAGATCCGTCAGAGATTACATTAGGCGAAATCGTGCAATTGTTTGAAAAGGTCTCATATCTTGAAAGTCTTCCTGAAATCCATGAAGATGAGAATCTGGAAAATATGAAAGAAGCGTTTGATTATGCGTTTCTCCAATTTTCAGAAGCGTTAAAAGCATATTCGTTGCAGGATTTGATTCAGGTGAATTAAAAGAGTAAAAGAAAAGTGGTTTAAAACACGTTGCAGATTGGTAAAATTCTGTAGCGTGTTTTTTAATTTAAAACAGGTGACAAAATCCCATCTTAAAACCGGTAAATGGTATACTTGATTTCGGATGAAAACAGGGAACCAAAGTGGTTTCTTTCGTTCGATGTCCTCATCCGGAATAATCATAACTTGAATTCTGTCAGAAAGGAGTTTCCAGAATGTCTGAAATCACCATTGACACATTCACATCCGTTATCAAGACCATAATCAGACCTCCCTTATTTCTTGTCGAGAAAAAAGAGCAGTCTGAAAACATAACGGTTGAGATTCGATACGCACAGTTGCGGTCTACAACCAAAGCTCAATTGTTAGAACCCCTTGTCCGTTTGTTCGAGGAAGAGGCGACAGATGAAGCAAGGGAAGTGTTAACGAAGGAATTGATTCATTTAGCTGCACATACACTACACCATTCGAATCATCTTTTAACCGCTTGCTTGACGAAAGAGACAAACTCAAATTGTCATCATGCTTATTTGTATATTGAAGGAAAAGAAGTACTACACCGAATTATGACGGATGAGAAAGATATCCTGCCATTTGTTCGCCAGATCGATCAATTGATTCAGAAATTTGAATCAGACTAACGCTGAATAAAAATGGTGCAAGCCATTTTATATATAAAGATCACGTTCGAAAAACTGAAATGTGCAGTAATCATGTAGGATTGCTGGAACAAGTCCGTTGAACATGCCAACAGGCAAGCCTTCCGAAATAACGGAGGACTTGCCTGTTGTTCATTTAACGATTCTCGGACGAGGTATCTTTGAACGCATCGACATATTGTTTTGCTTCCAGTAACGGATAACCAAGCGTTTCCCGGACGAGTTTAACGGCTTCGACTGTCTGATAATCAGCAAGAAGCTGCTTGATTTGTTCATTGAGTAAGGTATGACTGCTTGCTGCATCCGTCATCCCGAGGTGTTCCTGAATCCGGGTCATTTCGCGCAGGAGCTGTTGTTGCATGACCCGTTGCTTTGCCAGTTGTTGAGATACGGATTGCCAGAACATGATCAAGAGGATCAAAGGCAACCAAATCGATAAAAATGAGTCCATATGAAAGAAGCCTCCTTTTGTTTACCGTATCATACTAAAAATGATATAACAATTAGTGGAAATTGAAAAGAATACCGTTTATTCTGAAATAGTGGAAAATTAAGGGTTTGAAAAAGAAAGGAATGAAAAGTGTGGAAGATTTGTTAGCTGCGTTGATTCCGATATTACTTCTTTCAGGGAGTATCCTGTTTGTCGGGTTTGTCGTCACGCTCGGCAGTTTATTTTATTTCCGCCGGCGGTCGTTTGAGAAGAGTACATACAAGCAGGTTACACAAGAACGGTTTCTGAAGGCCGTCCGTGACAAAGGGATCTGGGGAGAATATTTAACGACCCGGCAACTTGAAAAAGTCGGCGGATACGGGAAATTCGTCATGAATACCTATCTGCCAAAAGCACGCGGCAAAGGTCTGACGGAAATCGACGTGACGTTTATCCACGAGAGTGGCATTTACGTGCTCGAGTCGAAAAATTACAGCGGCTGGATTTTTGGAAAAGAAGCGGACCAGCAGTGGACTCAGATGTTTAAAAACCGCTATAAACAAAAGTTTTACAATCCGATCAAACAAAATGAACAACACCTGAAGAGCATGGAACGATTTTTGGAGGCGATGGTCGTAGAAGACGTATTCCAGTCGGTCATCGTCTTCGGTGAACGTTGTGAACTTAAAAAAATTACGGTGGACTCAAGTCACGTCCATGTCATCAAACGGAATGACTTACGGCGGGCCATCAAGAAACTGGCGACTGTCGATCGTTTGACACCAGCACAGGTCGATGCGGTCTATGAGCAACTCAAGCAACAATCCCAAGTTAAACAAGAAGTGAAGGATGCGCATATCGAGTCGATTAAATCGTTTACGTCTTAACTGTTGAACTATGATTCTATAATTGACTTAAAGAAAACGGTTTGACAATCCACAATTTCCGGCATATAGTAAATAAGTTCAATTAATAAGTAGTGCAACTATTATTCCGAAAGTGGGGAGTCTTCATGAAAGAAGCGGATTGGTCACTGGGTATGCAATTGTCACGCAGCTATCTGTCTTTTAAACGGGCGGCCACGAAACGGATGGAACAACATGGTTTGACACCGGAACAATTTTCAGTGTTGAGTGAGCTGCATAAGCAGGAAGGCATCTCGCAAAAACAGTTGGCGTTGACGACCGAGCGGGATCAGACGACAGTGGGAAAAATCCTCGACAAGCTGGTCAAGAAAGGGCTTGTCATTCGTTCGGCGGATCCGAGAGACCGGAGAGCCTTCATTTTGTTGACGACGAAAGAAGGTATCCAAACGATTCAGCTGCTCGAACCGACACTCGATGAACTGCAGCAGCAGGCGTTTTCCGGTCTGTCGAAAAAAGAGATTAAACAATTCATCAAGACACTCGAGACCATTTACAAAAATGTGACGTAAGTGGTTTCTCTTTTTGAACTGATAGTTGCACATGCTATTATAAGTAATGCATATATAAAAGGAGAGCGGATTACATGAAGAGTTTTAAAGAAGTATGGTCGATTACACAAACAAAAGTCGGGTTAATGTTTGCCTTGATTGTTCCGGTCTTGTTCCTTGTCGTCTGGATGACCGGTTACCACGGCGCGACGGACCGGTTGGATCAGTTACGGGTCGCTGTCGTCAAAGATGCGACGACGGAAGGACTATATCAAAACCTCAAAGCGGATAGTCCGTTTACCGTCAAAGCCGTTTCGTCCGAAACGGAAGGTCTGAAACAACTCGATGCCGGAAACGTCGAGATGGTGCTTGCTGCCGATTTGACCGGTCAAAAACAGATGACGTTTCACGTCAATCAGGCAAATGCCGAGTTCGCGAACGGTATTCTGAAACAGGCGACAGCTGAAATCTCGCAAGGGGTAAACGGTCAGCCGGCTATTCGTTCGGACATCATCATCGAGCATGAAGTGTCCGATTTCTCGATGTCGATGTTGCCGTTGTTACTGGGCTTCGTGATTTATATTGCTGTCATGACGATGGGAATTCAATTTAATCTCGTGACACAAATTCTCCAAAAACGTTTTTCAAAATGGTCACTCTTTTGGAGTAAACAACTGTTGCACGGAATCGTCCTGCTGGTTGTTCCGCTCGTCATGGTATCGCTTGCGTTTGCCTTTGCCGAGATCGAGACATCCTTCTTGAAAGTATGGGCGTTCCAACTGTTGCTGACAGCAACGTGTATCAGCGTCACTCAGATGAACTTCACGATTTTTGGTCCGATTGCACCGCTTGTGAACGTTGCTTTGATTCCGTTTCAGTTAATGACGGCGGGAAATATCGTTCCGTCTTCGATGCTGGCCCCGTTTTACCAAACGATTGGTCATTATCTGCCGGTTCCGAATGCCGTCGGCGGTTTGACCCGGTTGCTGTATTTTGACGGTGATATCTCGACCTACCTCTTACGACTGGTGGTTATGCTGCTCGTGACACTTATCGTCACACTGATTTTGACAGCGGTTCGCCGGGAACAGGCACATGTTGTCGAGGTCAAACAGGCTTCCTGAAACAAAAAAACGAGCTAATCCAATCGGATCAGCTCGTTTTTTAGTTAAGCAAACAATTCAGCAATCGCTGTGTCACCCGTTAGCAACGGAATCGTTTGGTGGTACGCCGACTGTTGACCGATCGAGGCGACGACGACGCGGGCGACGTCTTCCCGGGCAATCGTTGTTTCGTCCGTTGAAGTCGGATCTGTTGTGACCGCACCTGTACCCGCCTCATCTTTCAAACCGCCCGGACGCAGAATCGTATAGGCAAGTGAACTTTCACGCAACAGACGATCAGCGTAATGTTTCGCGACGTAATACGGTTTCATGCTGTCGGACCACGTTTCCGGCGAGTCGGCATTTAAGGCGCTGACCATGATGAACTGGCTCGCTTGAATTCCTTCTGCTGCCGCAACTGCTTTTGCCGCTCCGTCAAGATCAATCAAAATGGTTTTATCCGCGCCGGTGTGACCGCCGGATCCGGCTGTAAAGATGACGATGTCACTGCCTTGGATTGCATCTTGAATCGATGCGACACCGTGCTCTAAATCGAGAGCGACCGGTGTTGCCCCGAGAGATTCAAAATCGGCATACTGTTCCTTTGAACGTAATCCGACGCGGACGTCGTGACTCGATCCGCTTAATTGTTTCGCTACCTGACGACCGACTTTTCCGTTTGCTCCAATAATGAATACGTTACTCATCTTCCATTCCTCCCATTCGTTGATTCGTTCTTTGTCAGTATGGAAGAAAGTACGTGTATCCTGCAATCAAGAGGGCTTGGCAAGAGAACATCGCCGCTTTTTGACGAAATAATCAAAAAGTTGTTGGAACCGTTAGAACAATATGATACTGTTTTGAGTATTATACAAAAACACAGCGTCAGACAGAGAGAGGAAGCGGACAGAGTGAATAAACGAGAATTGGCACTTGGAGGAAGTCTGTTGCTTTCCGGTCTCATGATAGCGACACGATTAAAGAATGCGACGGGTTCATTCAGCGTCGGTAAACAAAATGTCTTCACAACAAAAAAGATTGTCGTCGGAACGACCGGAGATTATAAACCGTTTACGTACCTGAACCGTCAGACCAACCAATATGAAGGGTTCGACATTGATGTCATCTGCTCGTTTGCGGAAGTCGCCGGACTCGAAGTCGAATTCGTCCCGACGACATGGGGAACACTGACCCGTGATCTACGTGCCGGGAAATTTCATATGGTCGTCGGCGGCGTCACGAAAAACATCGAACGCGAAATCGTCGGCGACTTTACGAAAAGCTACCTGTCGTTTCAAAAGACGCCGCTTGTCCGGGCGACGGACCTCGATCTGTTAACATCGATTGAAGCCATCAACCAGCCTGATGTGACAATCGGCTTAAATCCGGGCGGAACAAATGAACAGTTCGTCCGGCAGACGTTTGATCAGGCCTGTATCGTCATGTATGCCGATAACCTGACCATCCCGGCAGCAGTTGCGGCCGGAGAAGTTGATGTCATGATCACCGACACGGTCGAAGCGATTTACTATGCGTCGCTCGATCAGCGGCTCGGTGCGCCGAAGATCCATGAAAAGTGGATTCCGGCTGAAAAAAGTTATCTGATCCAGGACCGTCAGACGGAAGTCCTCGACGTGATGAATCTATGGATGAATTCATATGAAGGAAAAGAGCGGATCAAGGAATTAAAAGGAAAATGGTGTGTCGCTTCAGTCGCCCAGGATGTCATATGACTGAAGAAACTGAAGGGCAAATCCAGTTTTGGATTTGTCCTTTTTTGTGCGATCAATAAAAAAGCGGGTAAAGATAAGAAAGTGACGGAACAATTGTCCGACTAGAGGAAGGACGGATGAAGATGATTGAAGTGGACCGGCTGACGAAGGAATACAACGGTAAAAAAGTCGTCGATCAGATTTCCTTTCATGTGGATCAAGGAGAAATTTTTGCCTTTTTGGGACCGAACGGTGCCGGTAAATCCACGACTGTTCAAATGCTGACGACGCTGATTGCGTTCTCGTCCGGCAGTGCAACGATCAACGGATACGATATCAAGCGAAATCAAAAGGGATGTGCGGTTGCAAATGGGTGTCGCCTTGCAGGAAACCGGGATCGACAATGATTTGACGGGGAGGAGCTACTCGTGTTGCAAGGGAAGGAATGCGGGCGGTCGTGTTACGTCCGACGATTGACTGGAGTGTTTATACGCACGGCGTCCTCGTCGCCGCCGTGCTGAGTATTGCGATGGTCGTCTTTGCGGCACTCAATGCGCGCGGAGCCTTGAAGAAATGACAAAAACGCTGTTTCCGACTGAATAAGCCGGAAGCAGCGTTTCTGTTTAAAACGATTTAGGTGTGCGGACGATGTAGTAAATGCCGGATAGAATCAAGAAGACGATTCCGATCAAAATCGAGACACGTGTCTCATCGTTGAACAACATCCCGACGAGAACGATCAGCAGCATGACAATCGTAATGTAGTTCGTGAAGGGTGCGCCCGGCATCTTGAACGGATGATCGGCGATCCGGTCCGCTTCGATTTTCCGGTACTGGATGTGGCTGATCAGGATGGCGAACCAGGGTACCATTCCCGGTAAGACCGAAGCACTGTAAACATAGACAAAGATGTTCGTGTCTTTCCCGAGGAACAGCGGCAGGACGATGTCGAGAATGACACCGACGAAGATTCCGGCTGAGACGGCAAGCACCGTATACAAGGGAATGCCGTTTTTATTGACCTTCAGGAACAGCGACGGCATCTGCCCTTTTTCGGCGAGCGTATAAATCATCCGGCTGGAACTGAAGATACCCGAATTACATCCGGACATCGCGGCCGTGATGACAACGACGTTGATGATGGCAGCCGCCGCCGTGATGCCGACTTTGGCAAAAGTCGCGACAAACGGACTGCCGATATCGGCCAGCTGATCCCACGGATAGACGGTGACGATGATGAAGATGGCCCCGACGTAAAAAATCAGGATCCGCCAGATGACACCGTTGATCGCCCGGGTGATGTTCGTTTCCGGATCCTTCGTTTCCCCGGCTGTCACACCGATCAGTTCGACGCCGATGTAGGAGGCGAAGACGATCGAGAGGGCAAAGAAGAAACCGCTGAAGCCGTTCGTGAAGAAGCCGCCGTGCGACCAGAGGTTAGAGAAGCCGATCGGCGTTCCGTCATTTCCGAAACCGAACAGGATGAGACCGAGACCGGCAATGATCATCAGGATGATTGTAATGACTTTGACGGAGGCGAACCAAAATTCGAGTTCACCAAACATTTTGACCGAGGCGAGGTTCGCAAGCGTCAGGATGACGATGACGACGACACCGGGAATCCAGGTCGGTAAATCCGGCCACCAGAAGCGCATATAGGCACCGACGGCAATGACTTCACTCATTCCGACGATGACCCAGTTGAAGATGTTGCTGCTTGCTGTCATGAAGCCGGCAGCCGGATGAATGTAATCATTGGCAAACTTTGCATATGATCCCGTATGTGGATGGGTGTAGACCATCTCACCTAAGGCCCGCATGATTAAAAAGATAAAGGCACCTGCAAACATATAGGCCAAAATGACGGATGGACCGGTCCAGGCAATCGTACTCGACGATCCTAAAAACAGACCAACGCCAATCGTCCCCCCAAGAGCAATCATTTGTACTTGTCGTGCTGTCAGTTCGCGTTTTAAGTTCGATTCCATAAGTACCCCCATGTAGCAAAAAATTGATGACTATCGAACTTGTAAGACCAGTTCGAAACACTATAACCATGAGTATACTATTTTAAAAAAGAGAATAGAAAGCTTTTTCTGAAAACATTTTTAATTTTGTTGTGAAAATGAAAAGAAATGAAAAAAATCGAACCACCTCCAACGAAGGGATTCGACGATGATTATTCCGGGATGAAATTCGTAAATGTTCCGGCATACAGACGGGTGTCTGTCGAAAGAACGATCCGATTTTGACGCATCTTGATTGTTCCCTGCAACGGCGTTCCTTTTTCCGACTCGAACAGAATCCGGGCCTTCTCCATATAGGCATCACCTTCCTGTTGCAACAGGTACGTATGCTCATTATCGGTCGAAATTAAATATTCGCCCTGAACGACAAAGTCGGAGAAATGACGTGTCGGAACCTGGTAGCTCGTACTGCGTTCCCCCTGCAGATGGACGACGCGGTAATCCGGATGATAGAAAAACCAGGCATCGTCGGAACCGCAGACGTTCAGTGCATAACAATCGTCAATCGGATAATCCTTGTTCTTATAAATGACTTGTCCAACCTCATTAAAAACAGCCAAACCGAATGAACCAATCGAAGTAGTTGCACTATCGGCAAAAACGCCTTCATCAAAGTAACTGACCCAAATCTGATCTTTTTCATCGATGTGGACATTTTGAATCCCATCATCGAGACAATAGCTGTCGAGCAGATGCCCGGCTGGATTATAGATAAAGGCGTTCGGCAACCAGGAGCCGTCGATATCATCGTCGCAACGGGAAGCGACGAGCAGAATCCGTCCGTCGGAAAACGAGTCGACATAACTGAAATCCGTTTCGGCCTGAGCGACGATCGTCGTGGTCCGCCACTGGTCATGCAGACGGTGGACGTGCAGTACATCCCGGTGTCGCTTTGAATCGTAAATTTCTTCAATCATCATGATTTGTCCTGAAATCGTCAGTCCTGTAGCAACATGTTTTCCGGTAACTTGAGACGCTGTCACGCGGTCGAGGTGGATTTTTAATGTGTTGGAAGTATCCAAGATAAGTCGCTCCTTTTTTAAAAACAGTCTGCCGCGGGGACAGACTGCAAAATTTGAATTAGGTTGTACGTTGACGCTTTTTCAGGAAGACATAGACGAGAATCATGACGACAGCAGCAATCAGGACACCATTCGTATAAGGTGCGGCTACTTCCTTGATGGAGCGCCAATTTGTTCCGAGCGTTTCACCGAGGTAGAGGAAAAGAATCGACCAGGGAATGATGGCGAGGATCGTATAAAGTGAAAATTTTGTCTGGTCCATTTTGGCAAGACCGGCAGGAATCGAAATTGCATGGCGGACAACCGGGATGAAACGGGCTCCGAAGATGACGCCTTGTCCGTATTTCAGGAACCAGCGTTCTGCGAGATCGAGATGGTGCTCCGTGATCAACAGGTACTTTCCGTATTTTAAGATCAATGGCCGACCACCGTAACGGGCGAACCAGTATAAAAAGAGTTGCGAGAGCAAACCGCCGATGACGGCAGCGACGACGGCAAGCGGCCAACCGATCGTTCCTTGGGAAATCATGAATCCGCCATACGATAAGACGATTTCACTTGGAATGATTTCAATCATTAATCCTAAAGCGATTCCGAAATACCCTAAGTCAGCAAGATATAATAAAACGTTATTTACAACTTGAGATAACACATATAACACTCCTTCAGCTTCACTTCATTCCTTTATATTAGAGAAGAAAGTCGGAAAATGGAAGAAAAAATCTTTAATCTGGTGAAACAAATATGTAGCAAGCATGTTTATTCGAAGGTGGGAAACGGGAAGGTGGGAAACGGTTAATGAAGTAAAAATTCTTTAAAAAAGAACCAACACCGGTCAAGGCATTGGTTCCTGAATACATCCTTCTTATAACACCATCGCCGCAATCGTTCCGAAAACGAGTAACGGCAGGTTGTAGTGCAAAAACGTCGGAATGACCGTTTCCCGCATGTGATCGTGTTGTCCGTCGGCATTCAGTCCGCTGGTCGGACCGAGTGTCGAGTCGGATGCCGGGCTTCCGGCGTCACCAAGAGCACCGGCCGTTCCGATGATGGCAATCGTCGCCTCCAGGCTGAATCCGTACTGAACACAGAGCGGAACGAAAATCGCAGCGATGACCGGAACGGTCGAGAAGCTTGAACCGATCCCCATTGTGACGAGCAATCCGATCAACAGCATGACGAAAGCGGCAACGAGTTGCGAATCACCCATCAAGGCTTTGGAGTTCTCAACGAGCGGATCAATGTCACCGGTTTTCCGGAGGACGTTTGAAAAGCCGTTCGCTGAAATCATGACGAATCCGATGAACGACATCATCCGCATCCCGCGCGTGATGACATCTTCGGCTTCGCTGAAGCGGACGAGACGGAGAAGAAGGAACAGGACAAGACCTGTCGTTGCGGCGAAAATCATCGACTCGGTCGTCAACTGGACAGCCAGTGTCGCCAGGACAACGAGTCCGCTTAAGAACAATTTCGTTTTCGTGATGACCGGAATCTCATAATCGTCCGGCGCGATGTTGCGCATTTCGTACTCACGCGGTTTCCGGTAGACGTACAGACCGATCAACAGACCGACGAGCATCCCGAGTGCCGGAATCGCCATCGCCTGAATGACGGACGCACCCGCTGTATCCATCCCGTTTTTCGAGATGTTCGGCAGGAGAATCTGGTTCAAGTAGATGTCTCCGAAACCGACCGGCAGGAACATGTACGGCGTAACAAGACCAAATGTCATGACGATCGCGATCAAGCGCCGGTCAATCTTCATTTCATTAAAGAGACCGAGTAGCGGCGGAATGATGATCGGGATGAAGGCGATGTGAATCGGCAAGACGTTTTGCGAGCTGATCGCGAGCAACAGAATCGCAAAGACGATAAAGCCTTTTAACTTCTTGACCGACGCGGCGTCAGCCGATCCTTTTGACCGTTTGATCAAAGCGTGTGCCAAGGCATCCGGAAGTCCGGTTTTCGACAAGGCGACGGCAAACGCTCCGAGCAGGGCATAACTGAGGGCGATTTCTGCACCGGCTCCGAGTCCTTCCGCGAATGTCGCAATCGTTTTGTTGATTCCGAGACCACCGATCAATCCACCGGCGACGGCACTGAGCACCATCGCGAGGACGATATGGACACGGAAGATGGCTAAAATAAATAATAGAGCAACGGCAATAATGACGGCATTAAACATGAACTAAAACCACACTTTCTTTTGGTATCACTGTACTATACTAAAGTATCATACAGACCGTTCTTTTGACTGTCAAGAAAAAAACATGAAAAAGGTATGACCGGCGTCAAGCGGAGACCGGTCATACCTTTCTTCTTCATTAAGACGTGATTCAGCAATCGACTTGGTCGAGTTTACCCGTTCCCGGATCGATGACGAGTCCGTGAACTTCTGTACCCGGCGGCAACAACGGATGATTTTTAATTAATCCGACCGAGTGGCTGACATTTTCCTCGACCGATGTGAAGCCGCGTAACCATTGCTTCAAGTCGACGCCGGAAGCGTCGAGCGTGTGCAAGACCTGTTCATTGATGCCGCGGTCCTGCATTTCGGAAATCATCTTCGCCGGATCGATCGTGCTCATGCCGCAGTCATGATGTCCGATGACAATGACTTCTTCCGCTCCGAGAGCATAGAGGGCGACGAGAATCGACCGCATGACGGATCCGAATGGATGGGACAGGACGGCCCCGGCATTTTTGATGATTTTCGCATCACCGTTTTTGAGACCAAGTGCGTGGGGAAGGAGCTCCGTCAAACGCGCATCCATACAGGTCAGAATCACAACCTTCTTATCCGGGAACTTATCCGAGATGAATGGTTCGTATTGTTTCTCTTCGACGAACTGTTGATTAAACGCAAGCATTTGATTAACGACTGACATGAAACTTCCTCCTTTAAGACAAATGAATGATGGAACTATTCCTAGCGTACACGATGAACGATTGGTCAGACAAGCAGATTCATCGATTGCTGTGACAGTTATCACAGCGAGTGCTTGAAAAGACGGACCGTTATGTCAGAACAGGTCATTTCGATGAAAACGCTCTCATTCATGTGAAATAGTTCACAGGATAGTCATGCACAAATGAAACAAAAGGCGGTATGATTGATTTGTGAAGGAAAGCACAAACTATTTAAAATCAGCTTGGCATTCCTAACATCTAATAGGGAATTGCAGACTCAGATTCGTTCCAAAATAGGGAGGAAACCTAACATGGCTGTCAAAGAAAAAATCAAATCAGAAGTCACACCTGTCGAACAAGCAATCAATCAAATCGTCTCGAAAGGCCAAACGGCACTTCAAGAATTGTTGACATTTGATCAAACGAAAATTGATACGATCGTCCGCGACATGGCGCTCGCCGGTCTCGAACGGCACGTCGAACTTGCCCGTCTTGCGGTCGAAGAGACAGGTCGTGGTGTCTTTGAAGATAAAATGATCAAAAACATGTTTGCGACAGAGTACATCTACAACAGTCTCCGCAACGAAAAAACGGTCGGGATTTTGGAAGAGGATGTCCAAAACGGTCTGACGTATATCGCAGAGCCGGTCGGTGTCGTCTGTGGTGTCACACCGGTGACGAATCCGACATCAACCACGATGTTCAAAGCATTGATTGCGATTAAAACACGGAACCCGATCATCTTCGCGTTCCACCCATCGGCTCAAAACTGTTCCCTCGAAGCAGCGAAAACATTACGGGATGCGGCCGTCAAAGCCGGTGCACCGAAAGAGTGTATCCAGTGGGTCGAACAACCGTCCCTTGAAGCAACAAAAGTTTTGATGAACCACACGGACATCGCGATGGTCCTTGCAACAGGCGGAGCAGGCATGGTCAAATCCGCTTACTCGACCGGAAAACCGGCGCTTGGTGTCGGACCGGGTAACGTACCGTGTTACATCGAAAAAACAGCCAAAATCAAACGTGCCGTCAGTGATTTGGTTCTCTCAAAAACATTTGATAACGGAATGATTTGTGCGTCCGAGCAAGCAGTCATCGTCGATCAAGAGATTTATGCCGAAGTCCGGGCCGAAATGGAAGCCCTCGGTTGCTACTTCTGTACACCGGATGAGAAAAAACGCCTCGAAGCACTTGTCATCAAAACCGATACATGTGCCGTCAATGCGGACATCGTCGGGAAACCTGCGACCTGGATCGCCGAGCAAGCCGGTATCGATGTTCCAGGCAACACGGTCATGCTTGTCGCAGAACTCGAGAAAGTCGGAGCGGAAGAACCGTTGTCACATGAAAAATTAAGTCCGGTTCTTGGTGCATACAGTGTCGCTTCGACAAATGATGCCTTCCATGTCGCAGAACGGATGCTTGAAATCGGCGGACTTGGTCATACGGCCGTCATTCATACGACGGATGATGAGTTGATGACAGCGTTTGGTCTCCGGATGAAAGCCTGCCGGATTCTCGTCAACAGTCCGTCAGCACACGGCGGAATCGGCGATCTCTACAACGAATTGACACCATCGCTGACACTCGGTTGCGGATCATACGGGAAAAACTCGGTTTCTGAAAACGTTACGGCGAAACATCTACTCAATGTCAAGAAGGTGGCGAGACGACGCGTGAACATGCAATGGTTCAAAGTACCAGAAAAGATTTTCTTTGAAAAAAATTCGGTTCAATACTTGAAATCGATTCAAAATGTCTCACGGGCGTTAATCGTCACTGATCAATCAATGGTTGAGTTCGGTTATGCCGACAAAGTCATCCGTAACTTGCCGGCCGGCGTCAGCTACCGGATCTTTGACCAAGTCGAACCAGATCCATCCGTGACGACCGTTCAAGTCGGTGCCCAAGCAATGCGTGATTTTAAACCGGACTTGATTATCGCCCTAGGTGGCGGATCGGCGATGGATGCTGCGAAAGGCATGTGGTTATTCTATGAGCAACCAAACGAAACATTCTCGAACCTGCGTCAAAAATTCATGGATATCCGCAAACGGGCCTATAAGTTCCCGGAACTCGGGAACAAAGCGAAGTTTGTCGCCATTCCGACAACTTCCGGTACGGGATCAGAAGTCACACCGTTCACCGTCATCACCGATAAAGAGAAAAACGTCAAGTATCCGATTGCTGACTATGCGTTGACACCAGACGTTGCAATCGTTGATCCGGAGTTCGTCATGACGGTACCGGCTTCGATCACGGCGGATACCGGAATGGACGTCTTGACCCACGCAACAGAAGCTTTCGTCTCTGTCCTTGCGAACGACTACACGGATGGACTGGCGTTAAAAGCAATCAAGATGATCTTTGAGTACTTGCCACGTGCTTACGATAACGGTTCAGACGCCGAAGCACGCGAAAAAGTCCACAATGCGTCAACGATGGCCGGAATGGCGTTTGCGAATGCCTTCCTCGGCATCAACCACTCAATCGCTCACAAAATCGGTGGGGAGTTCCACACACCACACGGTCGGACAAATGCGATTCTGATGCCGCACGTCATCCGTTACAATGCAACAAAACCAACGAAACTGGCTGCTTTCCCGAAATACGAGTCGTTTATCGCGGATGAACGGTATGCGGAAATCGCCCGTTACCTCGGTCTACCGGCAGCAACGACAGAACAAGGCGTCGAGTCGTTTATTCAAGCCGTCAGTGAGCTCGGACAACGCCTCAACATCAAGATGTCGTTTAAAGCCCAAGGCATCAACAAAGCCGACTTTGAAGCGAAGCTCGATAAGATGGCCGTCGATGCATTTGAAGATCAATGTACAACCGCCAATCCGAAAATGCCGCTTGTGACGGAACTTCGTCAAATCATGGAACTTGCCTACGAAGGTATCTAATAGAGAGAAAAATATCATGGCAATAAAAAAGAGCCTTGCTTCCGGTCAACGGAGGCAAGGCTTTCGTCTGTTCTGAATCATAAAGGGAAACGGATGTATTTTTGATTCAGACGGATTCCTGTAGTTGTTCATTTCAACTCTTTTCAACTCTTTTCAACAATCTTTTTTGATTGCGTCAAGCTCAATCTATATCTAAATCCATTGTTAGATCAATCCACCGCTCTTCAATTAACGGACAAAGCACTTCGTAATCTTTTAGCGCTGTTAACGTCTCGAGTACCTGTTGAACGGCGACTTGTTGCTCTTGATCGTCTACGGGCTCAAGGCGAAGCGCTTTTGACAAACTATAGGCGAGCCATTCGAGCTTACCAGCGTAACCGGCAGACAAAGCCGGTTCAATTGGAAAATGGAGTTTTGCACCTGTTGAAACATATTCCTTTGCAAAAGCCTCGAAATGCAGATCGTGTAGTTGATTATTCTCGTCGAGCGACCAATAGAGAGCCGTTTCCACAAAATCGTGCATCGGATGAATGTAGCCAGCTGATTCCCAGTCGAACAGCACCGGTAGACCGGACTTCCATAAAACGTTTTTTGCATCCAAGTCACGGTGACTGAGGACAACAGTTCCTGTCAATTGTTCCATGGCGACAGAGGAAACGTCGGCCCAACGTTTAATTTGTCTCAGGTTCGTCGTGACAGGATCTAATGCTGTCAGTCCTTGCAACCGGATGTGTTCTACAAACTCGTCCCACGATACGCCGGATTCTGATGATTCGGGCGGTTGTTGAATCTGCAATGAGGACAGGTCGGCGGAGTGAATATGCGCCAACTGTTTACCGATCTTTGCGGCGTGGTCCGCTGTAATTTGATGCGTCGTCAACATGACGGCGTCGACCCAGCGAAAGACGAGATAGTAGTGTGTCTCAATATGTTGCAGGGCGGAACCGTGAAACGAAAGGGCAGGGAGAGCAGAGCTTCGTGCTGTAAAGCCGTGGCAATCCGTTCCGAATCGATGAAGTTTTGCCGGGCCTTCGGTCGGGAGAGGATGGATGGATTTAGTAACTTAATCGCATACGTTCCGCTCGTAGTTTGAAGCTGGAACATTTGGTGCAAAAGACCACCGGACAGTGCAGTCGGCTCCGTTAAAATTAGACCGAGTTCCAGTTGAATGCTGATTTTTTCAAATAATGTCGTATGCTTTTCTGTTAATGACACGTCATTCCTCCTCGTGGAATTGAAATCTCTCTTCCATCCATAATTGGTTATAATTAAAGTATAGCGTACAGAAATGACCAATCGTCGTAAAAATAAGACGACTGGCGTTTCTGAATGAGACAGAACAGGAATAATCAAACAAAGGAAAAGGAGGGATTGGCGATGGAACAACGACAAGAGCGGAGCAACAGGCGTTTCTCGATTTTGGATTTCGTACTAGGGATCGGGTTCGGTCTGATTTTCTTTGCCGTCTTATATGGTCTGATGACACTTGTGACCGGACAAATCGAATCCTCCAGTGATTATCAGTCACTCGTTGCGCAGATGCGAGACGCGGATGTTACCTGGGGCAGTAATGATGTGACGGTGACGTTAATGCTGCTGTTCGTCGGCGGACTCGACGTGACGATGCCGGGTGCCGTCCGGGAAGCAATCATCAATCAGGTGCTCGGTGCCAGTTCGGCCGGAGATGTCCTGTCGATCTTTGGAATTGATTTGAATCAAGTCTTGTCACCGCTGACGTTTGACGTGACATATGGTTCCCTTTTGCTGTCTGTATTCGGTATCGTATTTGTTTTTATCCTCTTTTTACTGATGCGGATCAAAGCGAACCGGCTCGGCTGGACAATCCGGTCCGTCAGTTTTTTAGTGACGGCGTGGATCGGCTGGTTTATCCTCGTACAGCGCAGTGACTCGATTTCCTTTTTATCGTTCCAGGACGGTGTTTTGACGCAAGGATTGCTCGCGCTCGGCATCGTGATTGCGTTAAGTTATCTGGCTCTCTATCCGCAAGGGTTATCCGGTTTGTCAGCGGCCGCCCGGGGGAGCCTGCTTGTCCTGATGTTTGCGAGTTGTCTCCAGCTGTATCTCGTCGTTACCGATGAAACACAGTATGACGGCGATTCGGCCCTTCGGACGGCCTTGACGGTCGCCAGTCTTGATGCCGGCAGCGGCGGCATGTACGACTTGTTGCACGGCGGACAGGTTGCCTACAAAGCAAATCTTCTTGGAGCAGATGTTGATGTACCGGTGACGATGCTGAACGGGGAGACCTCGACCGGAAAGTTAAATCAATCGATTGAGGATGTTCTGGCAGAAGTTGATACCGACCGGGTGACGGAGCAACTGTTGACGATTCTTGGCGGCGAACGGCCCGATTTATCGGATACTCAGCTGAACCTCGATCCGGTCGATTACGGTATCGCAAGGCAAACGATTCAAGCACTTGATGCCGAATCGGCGGGTGTCACGCCGGAGCCGATTGACTCGGAGAGTGCGTACTGGGTCCTGATTCTGATACCGTTCATTCTCTATCTGCTTGTCAGTATCCGGGCGTTCAAGACGATTCTCGATCCGATTGTTTTTGCGCTCCTTGTCGGAGTCACCAGTTTCCTGGTTGCACAAGCGACGACGGCGGACTTTACGGTCGCTTGGCGTAACGAAGCCTTGTTGCAGTTTTCCCAGCAACCGGCCGGACTGACACCGCTTTATGCTGCCGGGATGGCGCTGATTGCCGGATTGATCGGATTTGTCATTAAACGAAAACCGACTGCTTGATTCTA
Organism: Exiguobacterium sp. PvP048; assembly: GCF_040549175.1. Classification (NCBI taxonomy): domain Bacteria; kingdom Bacillati; phylum Bacillota; class Bacilli; order Caryophanales; genus Exiguobacterium; species Exiguobacterium sp. PvP048. The sequence goes on from NZ_JBEPSU010000002.1 coordinate 542,398, forward strand.
AGAAAACGTCAATCGGATGAAACACAGCCGATTAACGTTTTTTTTGTCATGTAAAGCCATTTTGAAGATTATTAAGCCAGTATTTGGAATTAGTTAAGCAGGTTAAATAAGACGGATGTCCGACCTATACAAAGTCACTATAAGCTACAATGAAAGCGTGTTAAATTAGTTGAGCAGTCATTTATACTTAGGGGGAAATCAGATGAAACAAGTCACAAAAATCGTCATTGCCAGCACGTTGATCGCACCGATGCTTGCACCCGTCATTCAAGTCAAGACACTCGCTGCCGATAACAGCGTCGTCAAACTTCGTTTTTTAGAGACCACTGATTTACATACAAACTCAATGAACTACGATTACTTCAAGGACGCGCAAGATGAGACGATTGGTCTTGTCAAAGCGGCAACCGTCATCAAACAGGAACAAAACGTCGTCGGCGAAGCCAACAGCTTCGTATTCGACAACGGGGATACGTTACAGGGGACACCATTCGGCGATTACGTCAAAAATCAGTACGACAAAGGCAACAAAGGGAAACACCCGATGTACGAGCTGATGGAATACATCGGTTATGACGCCGTCACACTCGGAAACCATGAGTTCAACTTCGGACTCGACTTCCTGAAGTCAGCGATGAAAGCCTCAAGCGGCGAAATCAAATTCGTCAACTCGAACGTGCTCGATGCCGTTACGAAAAAGCCGATCGTGTCTGAGTTCAACACGGACGGCAAGGATTACCAAATCATCGAACGTCAAGTCAAAGACCAGAACGGTCAGATGAAAACGGTCAAAGTCGGTGTCTTCGGAGTCGTTACACCACAAATCATGGCGTGGGACGCCGGCAATCTGACAGGCAAAGTGACAGCGGAAGATATCGTGCCGGTCGCTAAAGCAACGGCGAAGAAATTAAAAGACGCCGGTGCTGACGTTGTCGTCGCACTTGCGCACACAGGAATCGGTGATACACCGGATCAAAAAGACGGCGATGAAAATGTTGGATACGCGTTGACAAAAATCGCAGACATCGATGTCTTGATGACAGGTCACCAGCACGGGAAGTTCCCGGACAAGACATCAGCATTCAACAACTTGCCGAACGTTGACGCAGCAAACGGTCTTATCAACGGGAAACCGGTTGTCATGGCGAACACACAAGGGAAAAACGTCGGTGTCATCGATCTTCAATTGAAGCAAGACGGTGACAAGTGGGTCGTCGATACAGCCGGATCAAAACTGGCAGACGTCACGAAAGATACAGTGGCTGATGCCGGTGCCGTCAAATTGATTGAAAAAGCGCATGAAGGCACACTCGCTTACATCCGCCAGCAAGTCGGAACGATCAATGACGACATCCAAAGCTTCTTTGCGCTTGTTCAGGATGATGATTCCGTCCAGTTCGTCACGAATGCTCAAAAATGGTACGTCGAAAAACAACTCAAAGAAAATGCGGATCTCGCTCAGTACAAAGACTTACCGCTCTTATCTGCCGGCGCACCGTTTAAAACAGGCGGGCGCAATCAAGTCAATGCGTCTGACTATACGTTGATCAAAAAAGGTCCGATCGCGTTGAAAAACGTCGCCGATCTGTATGTCTATCCGAACACACTCGAAGTTGTCAAAGTGACGGGTGCCGACGTCAAAAACTGGCTCGAAATGTCAGCCGGTCAATTCAATGAAGTGACAGATGCGAAAACAGATTTGTTGAACAAAGACTTCCGCAGCTACAACTTCGATATTCTCGATGGTTTGACATACGACATCGATATCACGAAACCGGCGAAGTTTGACTATAACGGGGTGGTCGTCAAGGAAGACGCAAGCCGCGTTCAAAACATTAAGTACCAAGGCAAGGAAATCAAGGACAATCAGGAGTTCCTTGTCGCTACCAACAACTACCGAGCCGGCAGTGCGACTTTCCCGGGCCTTGGTCAAGGAAAGAAAATCGTCTACAAATCGGCTTATGAAACACGCAACGTCATCTCGGACTTCATCAAAGCAAAACAGCCGGTTGATTATCAAGCGGACAACAACTGGTCACTCGTTGCAAGTAAACCGATTACGGTCGACTTCGATTCAGCCGAAGCAGCAGCAGACTACACGAAACGTTATGAAGGCATCACGAACACAGGGGAAAAACGTGCCGGTGAGACAGGAACGTTCCTGAAGTTCAAACTCGACGTGCCGATGAAAGACTTCACGGTCTCAGCAAAAGCAGTCAAACCGGGTGCAAAAGTCGTCACAGGACAAGCCGTTCCAGGTGCGAAAGTTACGGTCAAACTCGGTGACAAAGTCCTTGGAACAGCAACAGCAAACGAAGCTGGTCAATACGAAATCGTGACACGTCCGCTCAAATTGCGCGACAAGTTGACGGTCGTCTCAGAACTCAGCTTCATGAAAACAGAAACAAGCGTTACTGTCGGAACAGGTGTCGTGGCGACGCCGGCCATCGACAAGAAGTCAGCCGTCTACGGTTCGACGGTCTTAACAGGAAAAGCGACAGAAGGACTCGATGTCACGCTTTATAAAGGGTCGACAAAAATCGCGAAAGCGAAAACGACGGCAAGCGGCTTCAAGATTCCGGTCAAAAACGGTCTGATGACGGGTACGTACACAGTCAAGTCGACGGACATCTCAAACAAAATCACGAAAAAAGCGTCATTTACAATCAAAAATACGTATCCGGTCAAAAAATGGGCGGGTAAAAAGACATTGACGGGCAAAGTGGAAAAACGTCAAATTGTCCGCTTGTTCGAAAAAACAAGCAGCGGCTACAAATTGATTGCCCAGGACGTTGCCGACAACCACGGCAACTACGTCCTGAAAATGCGGACAGGTCTTGCGACGGGTTCATACAAAATGAACATCTACACAGCATCGGACCGTCTCGATCAATCGCGTTACTTCATCACGAAAAAATAAGACAACAAACCAAAACGGCTTCTCATGTGAGAAGCCGTTTTGGTTTTGCGGAAAAAACTGGCATACTAGTTAAGAGGGGAGAGGATACCATGCGGCAAGTCATCGTCACACCATATCAGTCGTCCTGGCCGGAGGCGTTTCAACAGGAAAAAGAGCAGTTGGAGACGATTTTCGGCGGCCGTCTGCTTGCGGTCCATCATATCGGCAGTACATCGGTTCCGGGATTATCAGCGAAACCGATTCTCGATATCCTGCCGGTCGTCGATTCACTGGACGGGATCGAAGCTTTTGACACGGCGATGGAACAGATCGGCTATGAAACCAAAGGGGAGTTCGGGATGTCGGGTCGCCGCTATTACCGAAAAGGCGGCGACAACCGGACACACCATATTCATCTCTATGCGGACGGCAATCCGGAAATCATGCGCCACGTCGTCTTCCGGGATTATTTGCGGCAGCACCCGGAGGAAGTCGAAGCCTACAGTACAATCAAAGAACGCCAGGCACACCAGTATCCGGAAGACATCAGCGCCTACATTGCCGGCAAGGACAGCTTCGTCAAAACGATGGAGCAGCGGGCACTGGCCTGGTGGTCACAATGACGGACTGGCAACAGGCACTTGACCGGCATGTTGGTGTCGGGGTCCGGACGACCCGTGCGTTGATTCAACTGATTCAGCCGGAGGACTGGGATAAACGTCCGATTCCCGGCAAACGGTCCGTCTATGAAGTCGCGGTCCATCTCGCAGTCCTACTCGAAGCCGATTTACGGATCGCGACCGGAGCGACGGCGGACGAGATGGCACAGTTTTATGCCGCTCCCGTGCCGTCCGGTCAGCTGATTGACCGGCTGGACCAATCGTGGCGGTATTATCAGGATCGGCTTGAGAACGGCTTTGCGGCGGAGACGACCTACTGGGGCGTCTCTGACAGTTCGACCGGCTGGCTGCTGGAAGCAGCTGTCCACTTGTACCACCACCGGTCACAATTGTTCGATTACTTAAACCTGCTTGGGTATGACATCCAGCTGGATTTGTTTGAATAGGAGAGGATTTTAATGGAACGGATTGTAGATACGGCAGACGGCCGGTTCGATACACGATTGACCGGGAAGGGAAATGTCACGTTCATTCTCGATCACGGGATGATGTCGAGTCATTACCAGTGGGGTTGGCTCCGCGGGGAATTGTTGAAGCAGGGACGAGTCTTTGAATATTCCCGGCTTGGTTACGGCCGATCGACCCGTGGTAAAACGAAACGGTTGTTTACGCAACAAGCGGACGAACTGGAACGAGTTTTGGCGTTGCTTGGGATTAAAGGTCCGTTTGTCTTCATCGGGCATTCGCTCGGCGCCTATATTTCGCTTGAACTCGGACGCCGCCGACCGGACGAGACGGCAGGGATTGTCCTGCTTGATCCGTCGCATCCGGAAGTCGATGCGGAACTGCCGAACTGGTACGAGCGGACGCAAGAAGAGTGGAACCGCTTTTTGTATGTCTTAAGTCATGTCCGGCCACTCGCCTGGCTGATTCCGGATGATCTCGGAGCGCGAATGTTCACGAGTCTGCCGGAAGCCGACCGGATTCCGATGTGGCGGAACATGGCGCGGAAAAATCACTGGCGGGGGACGCTGGATGAGTGGCAGGCGGTCGAAGCGAACAATCAGCACGTCCTGGAAGTCGTCGAGCATATTACGCCGCCGGTTCTGGTATTATCCGCATCGGACTGGGCCGGCGGAATGCCTGAGAACTGGCTGAATCCGGAACTGACGAAGCGGATTAATGCTGCGCATGAACGGTTTGCCGCCAGTTTGCCGGACGCGGCATTCCACGTCATTCCAAATACGAATCATTACACGATTGCCGGTTTTTCAGAAGAGGCTGCGACAACAATCGTCAGCTTGATCCGAAACGCCTTTTTTAAATAAGTTTGACCCAAATACCCCGTTTTCATGACGCGTCGAGAGCCGTCACGGAAGCGGGGATTTTATAATGTTGTGAAACAGCAGTTGACAGTCTAAACCGGAACGATTACTATTTAAAACGTAATGATTCCGATTTAAAAAGGAGACTGTATATGAATCCGATTCCGATTACCGTCTTGTCCGGCTACCTGGGTGCCGGCAAGACCACTGTATTAAACCATCTGTTGAATAACCGCCAAGGACGCAAGCTTGCCATCATCGTCAACGACATGAGTGAAGTGAACATTGATGCCGTGTTGATTGAACAAGGCGGCTTTTCACGGACGGAAGAATCATTCGTGACGCTATCGAACGGTTGCATCTGCTGTACGCTGCGGGACGATTTGTTACTCGAAGTCCGGCGTCTCGTTGATCAAGGCGATATCGATGGCATCGTCATTGAATCGAGCGGGATCTCGGAACCGATTCCGGTCGCCCAGACGTTTACATATCATGACGAAGACAGTCAGATTGATTTGACGGAAACGACGAAAATCAATGCAATGGTGGCGGTCATCGACGGCTATCGTTTTCTGAAAGACTTTGAGTCCGGTGAATCGTTGATTGAGCGGCAACAGGCAGTCGACGAGACGGATGTCCGGGAAGTCGTCGATCTCCTCGTCGATCAGGTCGAGTTCGCGGATATCATTTTGCTGAACAAGATTGATCGGTTAACAGACGAGGAGAAACATGATGTCATCGGCTACTTAAAGGCACTCAATCCGATTGCCAAACTGATCGAGACGACCCACGGGCAAGTCGATCCGGCTGAGATTCTTGACGTCAATCTGTTTGACTTCGAACAGGCGGCAGCAAGCGCCGGCTGGATCCGTGAGCTGAATGCTGAGGAACACGTTCCGGAAACAGAAGAATACGGCATCAGTTCGTTTGTCTACAAGCGGGATATTCCGTTTCATCCCGAACGGTTGCTCGCCTTGATTGAGGCCTGGCCGGAAGAAATCGTCCGTGCCAAAGGCTTTGTCTATCTCGCGACGCGCCCGGAAATCGCCTTGCTGTTCCACCAGGCGGGATACGCCTCGAACATGGAATATGCCGGACGTTTTGAATCGGTTGCGGATCGCCGGACGGAACTCGTCTTGATCGGCATTAGTTTTGATCAGCAGACACTCGAAGCGAAGTTTGACGCCTGCCTCGTTCAAGAGCATGAAACGGATTGGGCCAGCCTGAAGGATCCGATTCCGGGACGCGAGATGTATGACATGAATTTTTCAAAATAGGTCAACTTTTCAAGAAATCACATCCGTGGTTTCTTTTTTTGCTATATTTTTAGAGAAGACAGGGAAATAGAAGAACAGAGTACGTTACAGAGGGGGAAATCTAGTGCGCAATCGGATTTTACAATTCGCGCTCGTGTTTTTGGTTGCCGGTGGAATCATTTGGGGACTATATCAATTAGGTTATTTATTTTATGTCCTGACGATTTCCGCGACCGTCGTACCCTTGGCCGTCATCATGATCATTTTCATCGAAAACCGGACGGCGGAGTCGACGATTGCCTGGTTTTTAGTTTTGATCTTCTTACCGATTCTCGGTGTCATCATATGGATGATGTTCGGGCGCAATCCGCGCCGCCGTCGCCGGAACAGGCGGTCGCACGATGAACGGATGTTGCTCAAACAAGCGATTCGTCCCGTCCGGTCGCTCGCGGTCAGTGAGTTGCCGCCGAATCACCTGAAGCTTGCCAATACGATTCGCAACTTTGGCGGCGGTGGGGTTGATGTCCATACAGCCAGTCAAATCCTGACGAACGGCAATGAGACGTTCCCGGAAATTCTCCGGATGATTCGCTCCGCCAAGCACCATGTCCACATCCAGTACTACATTTACCGGAATGACGAGACCGGACAGGCGATCCGGGAAGCTCTGATTGACCGGTTGAACGCCGGAGTCGAAGTACGGTTCATGTTTGACGGGCTCGGCAGTTACATGCTTGGCGAAGGTTTTTTGAAACCGCTCCGGGAAGCCGGGGCGAAGATTGCCGCTTATGATCCGATTTCGAGTCCGTTGTTCATCTTCACAGCGAACTTCCGCAATCATCGGAAAATCGTTGTCGTCGACGGTAAAATCGGTTTTACCGGTGGTCTGAACGTCGGCGACGAGTACGACGGCAAAAGTAAGAAGTTCGGCTTTTGGCGCGATACGCACTTGCGGCTGGAAGGACGGGCCGTCAAGGAGTTGCAGGCGACATTCCTCGATGATTGGCTTTACGCTCATCTCGAAGGCAGTGATACGTGGGAGACGTTTGCCGGCGAAGGGGCAATCGAACATTACTTCCCGAAACACGATGTCGAGTCGGACGGTGCGGTTCAAGTCGTGACGAGTGGACCGACCTCAAAAGATCCGGCGATCCGGAACGCGTTGATTGCCGCCATCATCTCGGCCCAGCGCTCAATCTGGATTTCGACGCCGTATCTGATTCCGGATAACGAGACGATGACACTGCTCCGTCTTGCGGCCCGTGCCGGACTGGACGTCCGGATTCTGACACCGGGTAAGGGAGACAGTTTTACGTCCTACTACGGAACGCGTTCGTACTTCGGTCCTTTACTGAGTGACGGTGTCAAAATCTATACGTACAACCGTCATTTCGTACATGCGAAGTTGTTTTTGGTCGATGGAAAGATTGCCGTCGTCGGAACGGCGAACATGGACATCCGCAGTTTCGTCCTGAACTATGAATTGATGGCCTTTATGTATGATTCCGAGAGTGCCGCCCGGCTCGAACGCGATTTCATCGATGATTTCGATGTCTCGATTCAGTTGTCGTCGGCGGATTATGTCAAGCGGCCGATGCGGTTCCGAATCTTTGAGTCGTTCTCCCGTTTGATTTCACCATTGTTGTGATCCAAAGCGCACCACCCTTTTTTTCAGGGGTTTGGTGCGTTTTTTGATTAGTTGTGACTTGAAACGGGAACAACAACTCTTATACACTAGTAGTGTAATCGGTTGCACATTCATTTTTGGAAGGAAGTGACAAGGGCGTTCGCGTCCTGATCCCGTATGCGCACAATTGACGAATCCCATTTTTATACCCGAGACATGAAACCATTGGCACGACCGGAAGCGATTGTCCAAGGAGACACTTACCGCTTCACCGTTCTCACCAGTCGTCTGATTCGACTCGAGTACGCAGCAGACGGACGATTTGAAGATCGTCCGACTCAAACCGTCTGGAACCGCGATTTTCCGGTCCCTTCGTATCGAATCGTCGAGGATGAGACGGAACTGCAAATCATTACGGAACACGTCCATTTGCACTATACGAAAGGACCGTTTGCGTCGAATACGCTGTACATCGACGTCCTTGGGAACTTCAGTACGTATTACAGCCGCTACACGTATGGCGGACCGCTCCGGACGCTCAAAGGAACAGCACGGACGCTTGACCATGCCGACGGTGAGATTCCACTCGAAGAAGGAATCATCTCCCGCCAAGGGTACGCCGCGATTGATGACTCGGCGTCGTTCGTCCTGACGGAAGATCATTTCGTCGAACCCCGTCAAGAAGGGGCGCAGGACATCTATTACTTCGGTTACGGTCACGACTATAAACAGGCACTGAAGGATTTTTACCGCCTGACCGGTCCGACACCGATGTTGCCGCGGCAAGTCCTCGGAAACTGGTGGAGCCGGTACTGGCGTTATAACGAAAAAGAGTATAAGGATTTGATGACCCGCTTCAAGACGGAAGACGTCCCGTTTTCGGTCAGTGTCATCGACATGGACTGGCACGTGACGGATATTCCGGAGAAATACGGCAGCGGCTGGACCGGCTATACGTGGAACCGCGATTTGTTCCCGGACCCGAAAGGTTTCCTGCAATGGTTAAAAGATGACGACCGGATGGTGACGCTCAACCTGCACCCGGCCGACGGTGTCCGTGGGTTTGAGGAAGCGTACGAAGCGATGGCAGTCGCGATGGGGGTTGATCCGGAAACGGAAGACCGGATTCCATTTGATTTCTCGGACCGTGAGTTCATTGAAAACTACTTTACGAAACTGCACCATCCGCATGAAGCCGACGGCGTCGATTTCTGGTGGATCGATTGGCAGCAAGGCGCCAATTCGAAGATGAAAGGGCTCGATCCGCTCTGGATGCTCAATCATTATCATGCACTCGATATCGCGCGCGACGGTAACCGTCCGTTGATCTTCTCCCGCTATGCCGGTCCCGGCAGCCACCGTTATCCGGTCGGTTTCTCAGGTGATACGCTGATTTCCTGGGCGTCGCTCAAGTTCCAGCCGTATTTCACGGCGACGGCATCAAACATCGGCTACGGCTGGTGGAGTCATGACATCGGCGGTCACCAGCGTGGGGAAAAGGACGACGAACTGTCGACGCGTTGGTTACAGTACGGGGTATTCAGTCCGATCATGCGTCTGCACAGTACGATGAGTATCTTCAACGGGAAAGAGCCGTGGCGTTATTCCCTGGAATCGGAACACGTCATGAAGAAATACCTCCGTCTGCGTCATCAGCTCGTCCCGTACATCTATACGATGAACGCCCGCAATCACTTTGACGGATTACCGCTCGTTTCGCCGATGTACTATGAACATCCGGAAGACGAACTGGCCTATGCCGTACCGAACCAGTATTACTTCGGGACGGAGCTGATGGTCACACCAATCGTCGAGCCGATGAATCCGAAGCTCCACGTCGCCGCGACGACGGCCTGGCTGCCGGAAGGGGACTGGTTTGACTTCTTCACCGGTCACCGGTACTCGGGCGGCAAACAGATGCGTCTGTTCCGCAAGCTCGAAGATCAAGGCGTCCTTGCGAAAGCCGGAGCCATCGTTCCGCTCGGTCAACACCTCGAACACTCGAACGCACTGAACAATCCGGAGCATCTCGAACTGTTGGTCTTCCCGGGCGCCTCGAACCAGTTTACGTTGTTTGAAGATGATAATGTCGGTGTCGCACACCGCGACGGGGAAAACGTCGAGACGTCATTCGAACTCGACTGGGCGGCCCGGACGTTGACGATTGCCACACCGTTCGGCAAACGCGAGCTGTTGCCTGAGAAACGCGAAGTGACGTTAATTCTCCGTGGAGTCAACGAAGGACACGTCTCCCGGGACGGCGAAGTGTTGCCGAGCCGGTATGACCATAAAACCCAATCATTGTCGGTTGATCTCGGCGAAATCGGGGAGACACAGGTGCTGTCACTCCAGGTCGACATGTCGACGAACGATAACCGGATGGAACGGTTGTATACGTTCCTCGACCAGGCAGAAATCGGGTACGACTTGAAAGACCGCTTGTACCGGTTGCTGTCGCAACGACTCGATCCGGTCAATATGATGCATCAGTTACAGGCGCTTGATCTTGAGAAAGATCTCGTCGACTGTCTGCTTGAGATCATGTTGTTCTAATACAAAGCAAGGTAGTGCAAGCTCTCACTCTCTTTTCATCCGCTTTCCTCAGGAGAGACACAAGCCAGTATTCGCGAGTTTTCCAAAACCGCGAATCCGGGTCTTGTTTGTCTCTGACAGCGCAGGCTTGGCTGCGCTTTTCCCTGCAGGAGTCGGATGACGAGTGAGCTGAAAAAACAGTCGACCAAAAAGGTGTTCTTCCGCAACCTGCGGAAAGAACACCTTTAGTACAATCATTTACGTTTTAATTTCTTCGCCTTCAGCTTCATATCCGGATACGTGATCATCGGACTGTCGTCGACGGTCAGACGAAGGTGGTTCGGTTCCCCTTTTGAGGTGATGCCGGAACAGAACAGGATACCGGCATACTGGTCAAACAGCTTTTCATAAGCCGGCAAATGGTGCATCAGACGGCCGGGCGATCCCCAGCCGCACAAGACGACACCGTTTGTTTCCTTGACCCGGCGTAACGTCTCTTCGATGAACTCATAATTGATTTCGTCGAAACTGGCTTGCGCGAACGGCAGATCTTCACTGACGAGCAGGTCCGGCATCAGGCTGATGATATCGTATTGTTTGATCGGACCTTCGACATGTTTTTTCATCAAGTTGTAGGCACGCTGCGTCGTCGTACCGGATAAAAAAGCATCCGTCGTCCGCGGCGTGTAAATCAGGGCGGCGATGTGTGCGCCGTCCGTGACGTCGTCAAAGATGTAACTCCGTAAATAGCGTTTTGTTTTTGCTTCGTCAAACGTCGTCTGGACGCGGATTGACGATTCCTCAATCGTCAAGGACGAACGATCGGGCTGTGTCATGGTGGTGCCTCCTTTTAGTTGGTCAAACGTAAGCTGATGCGAAGGAGTTGGGCAAGTGTCTGTTTTTTGAGATCGAGATCGTTCGCATCAATCGGCTCGATTTTTTGTTGATAGGCATCGTATTGGTTGAGGACGTCAATGACATACTGTTCACTGCGATTGTATTCAAACAGGGCAGTTTCAAGCGTTCCTCGGTCCGAATTTTTCGTGACGTCGTGCTGATTGAGGTACTTCGCGGCCGTGTGTGCGCTGTCCGTCAAATCCGTCGGATCGGCTTTGCCGTCTCCGTTTGCATCGACACCCAGTCCACCGTATTGTTTGATGGCTTCCGGATCGGTTAAATCAATTCCGTCATGCTCGATGTCGCCAAGTGACGTTCCGCCTTCATATCCCCATCCGACCCATGTCTTCGGCATGAACTGGAAAGGGCCGATTGCACCGACGGAAGACTGCATGGCGGACGATTTCGAGAAGATGGTCTCGACGCGGTGAATCGCGGCAAGTAACTTCCAATCGACCTCGTAGCGGTCACCGGCTTGTTCGTAGATGTCGATATTCTCGGCTGGGACACCGTACTGTCCATAATAGGTGCGATACAGCTCATTTTGGACACGTTCCCGGTTTTGCCAGTAGATGATGCTACTACCGATGAGGACGATCAGTACGAACAAGATGCTTAATCGAAAAACTTTTCGCATATTGTTCTCTCCTCTTTCTGTGATTCCACTGAATGGTATCATATTTCGCTAGCGGCTAATAGTTTTTTTGTAAAGTCCGTTCCAAGGCAACGGTGAGAGCGGTCACATGTGTGAAGAACGAGCCGGACAGCCGGTCGAAATCCTTCGTCCAGTACGGGTGTTTGCGATTAAATTGGCTCGGAACTGGGAAAGAGGTTGTTAATTACTGACATCGTCAAAGCAAGCGAAATTTGATAGACTGAATGTCAGATGAAGTCATCGTTCATTTTTAAGATTTTGACGGTTGCAGGAATCGTCGATTGGCTTGTAAAATGAAGAGGTAAACGCTTACACATCAAAGGAGATGGACGAAACCATGCGAACGATCACTTCCACTGGCGAACGAAAGAAAACAAGTTGGACTCTGGATATCGGGAGTCAACCGAAGTTGATGATGGATGGACTGACGGAGAAAGAAACAGATCAAGAACAACGGATCATCTTCGATCACTTTTACATTCCGACGACGGCTACACTGATTTTTCGGTTCAAGGAGCGTTTCCCGAACCATCTCTGCGAAAACGGGTATGATGTGTATGGAGCAGCAGCATTTGATGAACAGGTCGTCGAACTGATTTCGAACTGGTTCATCGAACTGGTCACCGTCTTGACGGCCATTCAACGCACGAAAGGCATCCAGCACTTTTTGATTGAGGGCGGAGTCGCCAAACGGACGGATTTCCTTCCGACCGTGCGCCGGACCTGCCGGGCACTTGAATCAACGATTGATATCGCATAATTCCTTTTGACCGACGGCATACGCCGTCGGTTTTTTTTGTGAACAGCAAAACGATCCCCTTCATCGCCGAAACAGATGGGGGGACCGTCATTAAAAAATGATTTTAAAACTAACGAGGAAAAGACTTCCCCGTAGTCGAATGCCTTACATAGGGTTCGAGAAGCTTTTTTCAGCCGCCCGACATGCCCGGAGCAAGGCATCTTTGAAGAACCGGTCTTCCTGCGAGGCGAGCAAACGTGTTGCTTCCTCGTCACCGCGTAAAGACTTACCGAGCATCTGGATGACTTTGACCCAGCGCCGGACGTGATCGAGCTGTGGACGACCCATTGCGACGTAGACCGTAAACCAGTCGTTCTGATCACGGCGGATCATCCGTTGGAAGAGTGATTTCGCGAGATCGACTTCTTCCGTTGACGGGACAGTCATCGTCTCGAAGTACTGGCGAAGCGAAGCGATGGCCGTAACATAAGCTTCTTTTACGTCAGCGGACGGTTGGTGTTTTCCGTAGTCGGACGTCGACAGGTGAATCAAGGCCGGTTTCTTTTCGATTCCGGTGATCCAGGCGGACATCGTCTTGCTACTTTTGATGGCTTGACGGTTCGCGACGGGCAGTTTCGCCGTCACTTGGCCGACCTTGCCGATGACGTTGACTTTTCCGTTACGTTCCTGGACTTCCGTCACGGTCATTTCGACCGTGTCGCCCATCTCGAACGGGATGGTTTTCGGTTGCAGTTTTTCACCGGCCGTCAACGGCGCACGTTTGCGGATCATCCGTAACGCTTCCTGCTCCATCCGGTCGTCGAGCGACCAAAGATGTTCCGGAGGGACGTTTCGGAACCGGCGGCGGCGCACTTTGATGTATTGATCGAGGGCGTCGGCAGCCTGATCCCGGGACATCTCGCCGGTAGCGACCGGTCCGATGATGTCGCGCAATGTGATGGATTCGAGTCGTTCCATGATTCCTTCGAATGGAATCAGCTCCATCACGTAGAGGCTGCTGACGACGAGTTCACATTCGCGGGGCGTAAGAGGGCGTTTGGCCATAAATTGACTTCCTTTCCAGTTGCTTGATGTTTCTAGTATACCAAAAAAAAGTCACCATCACCTTTATTGGTGATGATGACGGAAGAAGTTTTTCAGCTTAAATGACGTAAGGTGATTCCGAACTATTTTGCAGCTCGGCTTGGCTCAACTTGACGAGCCCGTCGTGAAACGGATCGTGGTCGACCATCAATTGTCCGAGCGCCTTGATCTCGGCGACCGACGTGTCTGGTTTCGCACCCGTCAGACGTAAGCGGTACGGTTTTTTAAGTAACGTATCGAATGTCAAAACAATCGTGTGTTCCATCCAATTCCTCCTTCATTAGTGTAGTCAGAGTGAATTAAGCGTTAAGTAAAGCGAAGTCACGGCTGATTTCCGTGTGTGTGTACGAACCGGCAAGCATATTGCCTATGGCTTGACCGATGGATGCGACGACTTGCGGTTCGAGATCCGACCGCAGTCCGTTAAAGCGACGACGGGCGAGGACCGCGTCCCCGTTTGGTGTCACCTTGTCGTTTCGTTCGAAGACGACAACTAAACTAGTTTTGATTTCTTCAGCTTGTGTCATGTGTATCACCTCCTTCGCCCTTATTGACAGGACGAAAACAGGAAATGTTCGGAAAGGGTGAAAAAAAGTATGGTCTGGTTACGGTTTTTACGGCGGATGTCGTTTTTGAAGATGCGGACGCTCGCTTATGCATCGTTTTTATTTGTGTTCGGTGTCGCACTGATCATGTATCTGGCAGAACCGGAGACGTTCGGAACGTACTTCCGCGCCGTCTACTGGACGATGACGACGGTCGTGACGGTCGGGTACGGGGACTTTTTCCCGAATACGGATTTCGGACGGTTCATGACGATTTTCGTCTTCATCTTCGGAATCGGGATTGTCGGCGGGTTGATTTCAAAGCTTGTCGACGGAGTCCAGTTGATCCGCAATCAAAAGGAAAGAGGGTTATTACAGGTGAAAGAGACGGGACATACGTTAGTCTTCGGCTACAGCCGGCGGGCGAAACACGTCATCGACGAATTGCTGGAAACGACAGATGTCATCTTGATTGATGATCTTGAACGGGAACCGTTCAGTCATCCGCGGTTCCATTATGTCAGCGGTGATCCGGCGCTCGACGCGACATTACAGCGGGCGAATATTAAAAAGGCGACCCGGGCGATCATTCTCGCCGATCATTCGATTCCACCGGCCCTTGCCGATGGTCGGACGCTGTTGATCGCGGCAAGCATCGAGCGGGCGAATCCGAATATTTATACGATCGTTGAGATGATGCTTGAGGAACACCTCGACAGCTTCGAACAGGTTAAAGTCGATGAAGTGCTGCTCGGCGACGAGACCGTCGCCCGTATGGCGATTCTTGCCGCGTATCATCCCGGCGTCTCGAAAGTCGTGACGAACCTGTTGACGAAGGACGGGGACGGCATGTTTTCGATTCCTGCGAAACCGGAGTGGCAAACGTTTCGGGACGCATTCCACGTCCTGCTCGAAGACGGGGTGACAATTTTGTCGGACGGTAAACGACTCGACTTGAACCGGCGGCTGAACGAACCGATTCCTCCGAATACGACGTTGATTGTCTTATGCAGTGAAGAGACGGCGCAGCGAATCGGGGCTTTATAAGGAAAAGGATTACATTAATTCTTTTTCGGGTATAGTAAATACATTTACTATGCAGAGGAGAAAAGTGTATGACAAACCCACAACCAGAATGGATTCAGGAATTATTTGAGACAGTCGATCAAGGGGAATTAAAAGATGTCCCGAAATTACTCTATATGGCGTTGACATTAGAGCCAAGTTATTTCACAAAAGCAGTTAGTCGGTTAAATCAGCGACTCGAAGTAGAGCAGCTTCAGGAAGTCTCGGAACTGTTGACGGTCTATCGTCAATTCTTCATTTCCGCCAATCCGTCGGAAGAATACTGGTCGATCGCCTGGAACGAATTGATTCAGACGATGCACCATTTCATCGACCGCAATGAAGCGCAACAGTTGTTTAAAGAACATATTGATTTGATCGATTGGTGGTCAAGTGAATCGTTATTGTCGTTACCAAGTTGGTTGACGGTACTTGATCTCGCAGAACGAATTGACGCGCTTGATCAATTTTCCAGTTACTTACCAGACATTTTTGAAAGCTATGCGCTTGAGACAGCGAAGGATGAATCGTTTGCCCGCCTCGCGTGGTACGCGCTCGCGAGCGGTCAGCAGGATTTACTGACACCGTTCCGGTCACGGATTGAGCAGTCGGACGCACCGGTCATCCGTTCGCTCGCAGAAGCGGATTTACTTGATCAAATTGATACGACACGGGTTCGTATGTTAAAGTCAAAGGATAACGAACCGATAGAATTGATGTTTGATCGAAAATGGACATTATAAATTAACCCATAGAAAGTGACATCTAGATACTGCATGAATTTAATTCAAGGGGTGTAGGGATGATACACGTCAATTTGCCGCAAGGTGATTATGTCGTTTTGGTTGAAATCAACCGGGAAGTCTTATTGTGCCACTCACTCGAAGAGGCCGATCAGGCGGAACGGGATCGATATGAACTGGTTGGTCGGATGAGCGAACGTTTGCCGTCTGAAGTAATCGGTCCGTCGATTGCTGATTTTGTTCGGTTTTCCACCGGTTTCATCGGGGAGGCCGTGACGTGGAGCGAGGCAGAGGAAGCATTCTTCTGCCAACAGTTCGAAACGTTTGACGGCTCCCCACTCGGTGAAGATTTGACCGGGATTGATGCCAAGCGTTGGCGTGCCGTTCTCGTCCGTTATTACTCCTATGTCACGATCGGAAAAATCATTCCATTTGAAGTCAGCGAAGAATCCGATGGGACGGTACCATTTTTTTAGTCTGTTTGGATCAGCACATCAATAGAATCGGCGTGTAAAAAGAGAAGGGCAGGGTCCACATTGAAAAAGAAACTTGCGCTACTCACATTTGCTGTCGTTGTAGGGTTACCTACTTCTGCGTTCGCTAATTCTCAATATGTGCAGTATGATCCGACGTTTAATGAACAACAGAAACAAACATGGCTTGCAGAACAAGGTCTGCAGGAAGTCCGGGAATTGAAACAGGACGGGTTCTCACTCGTCGAACCGTTGCCGCATATCGACAAAAAAGATGTCGACGCCGACTTGATTCCGGTCAGTGTCGTCGAAAAGGCGACCGATTCCGCCCAATTGCAACAGACATATCTCGATCAATCGCGTATTCCTACTTACTGGAAGTACAGCCGTGGTAAATCGGACGTTCGTGTTGCGGTCATCGATGATGCGATTGATGTCAATCATTTCGAGTTTAAAAACGTCATCTATAAGACGACGACGATTTCCGGCATCCGGAAACCGGACGATCACGGGACGCATGTCGCGGGAATCGTTGCGGCGGCGGAAGACGGCAAAGGAACGGTCGGTGTCGCATCCGGTGTCAAACTGATCGGCGCAGACGTCTTTGATGGCGACTTCGCCAGTTCAATCGATATCGGGGACGGCGTGTTGTATGCCATTTCCCAAGGCGCCGACGTGATCAATCTGTCGCTCGGCCAATACGAATACGATCCGTACATGGAAGCCGCGATTAAAAAAGCGGAAGCGAAAAATATCGTCGTCGTCAGTGCAGCCGGAAACGACGGCCGCAATAAACTGTTATTCCCTGCTTCGATGAAATCCGTCATTGCCGTCGGTTCAGTCGGAACGCTCGGACGCGCTTCGACGTTCTCGAACTACGGCAGAGGGCTGAACATCATGGCACCCGGTGAAGGGGTTTATTCGACGATGGTCGGCAACAAGTACGGGTATCTCGACGGAACCTCGATGGCGACACCGATCGTCAGCGGTGTTATTGCCCTGGCAAAATCAAAGAATCCGTTCATTACGAACAGTACGCTCCGCAGCAATCTGTATGCGGCAGCGGCGAAAAAGACGGGGGATACGTCCCTCCATTACGGGACAGGCCGTCTGAATGCCGGTATGCTCGCGACGATTCCGTCACCGGTCTCGAAAGTGTCCGTGCCGTCCGTCTTGAAGCCGAACCAGCCTTTTGCACTTTACTTTGACGAGTATTCGAACGCGAAGACGCTGACCCGTCTGTACAAGGACGGCAAAATCGTCAAGACGTTTACGAATGACTATCTGCGGAACGGCACGCATAAGTATACGTACGCCTTAAAAGAAGCAGGGACGTATAAACTCGTCTTTGCGACATCGAGCGGGCGTCATACACGTGTGACGGAGCGGGTCATCACCGTCAAATAACAACAAAAAAGCCGTCTCACCTGAGGAGAGACAGCTCGTTAAGGACTCAAAGTATTTACTTTGGGTCTTTTCCTTTTTTATAGATGGGCGTCGGAACGTCTAGCGTTTCGCCGGTCCACTGAATCGTTGCTTCCATTTTGTAGCCGGTATCGTCTTCATGGATGAACGACAGGCGTCCTGAATCGATTAGCTGATACAAGCCGTATTCGACCTGATTCGCCCACGACCGTAACGTCATCGCTTCATCGTACAGCGGAATCTGTTGCGGGAACCGTTCATTCATCAATAAGATGTCATGCTGGTCAAAATGGTAACTCCGTTTCGAAAATGCATCAGGTTGTTTTACATTAAATGGCTCGAACGCATGGATGAGTTCACCCTTGCGGTAAAAGGCAAAAATGCCGTTCCGGAGATGAAGGGCCTTGATTTCATCAATCTCGATCAAGAACGTCAACTTCCGTACGGTACGCTGGTTCGTACCAGAGCGTCTTTTTTTCATGGTATATGCCCCTTTCTGAACCATTGTACTATACCGTAAATTCAGGAAGAATTGCAACTTTTCCGCCCATCAATCGCGAAATACCTCTTGCTAGAAACGCTTACGTGCGCTACACTGTTAAGCAGTGACTATGTTGGTTCGGACAATTGCGGGGCACTTCGGTGCTTTGAGGAAAGTCCATGCTCGCACAACCTGCGATGGTTGTAGTGATCGTGCTACACGAAAAGATAAGTGTAGGCAGCGTCGTGCTGACGGCAGAAGGAACGCCTAAGTCTTCGGATATGGCCGAAACTTCTTGAAAGTGCCACAGTGACGGAGCCTTACTGGAAACAGTAAGGGTGGAACGAGGTAAACCCCACGAGCGAGAAACCCAAATTTGGTAGGGGAATTTCCGGAGCGGAACTGAACGCGAAGGAGAGCGTATGTAAATACGGAGATAGATGATTGTCGCCCACGTGTGAGGGTCAAACCGTTTGCAACACTAGGGAACAGAACATGGCTTACAGGACCACATAGGCTGTTATTTTTACTTTGAACGAGAGTCCAGGTCCAACTGGGCTCTTTTTTTATTGAAATGATTTTTGGAAATTTTAGAAACAGGTAGGAGCGTGAACAATCATGGCAAAACGTTTAGTCATCGCGACGGCGGCAATGGGAATCGAATCCCTCGTCGCCAAGGAAGTCCGCGATTTAGGATACGAATGTACGGTCGAAGACGGAAAGGTCTACATCGATTGTGAGCTCGAGGACATTCCCCGTCTCAACCTCTGGTTACGGACGGCAGACCGCGTCAAACTCGTCGTTGCGGAATTCAAGGCGACATCATTCGAAAAATTATTTGATCAGGTCAAAGACCTCCCGTGGAGCGAACTGTTGCCGTGGGAAGCGAACTACGTCGTCAACGGCCGCTCGGTCAAATCGAAGTTGTTCTCAATCCGGGACTGTCAGAAGATCACGGAAAAAGCGATCGTCTCGCACATGCAGGAAGCTTACAACATGGGTGACGAGTGGTTACCGAAAACGGGAGCCAGCTTCCCGATCGAAGTGGCGCTTTTAAAAGACATCGCGACGCTGACGATCGATACGTCAGGCGACGCCCTGCATAAACGCGGTTACCGCGAGTTCCACTCGGCAGCACCGCTGAAAGAAACGATGGCAGCGGCGATGCTGATGCTGACGAACTGGAAGCCGGATATGCCGCTCTACGATGTCTTTACGGGATCCGGGACACTGGCGATCGAAGCAGCCATGATCGGCCGCAATATCGCACCCGGCATCAACCGCGAATTTGCGTCGCAGGAATGGGCATGTATCCCGAAAAAAGCCTGGTTCGATGCAATTAAGGAAGCCAACGAAAAAGCCGAGTGGGACAAGCCGCTTAAAATCTATGCCAACGATACGGATCCGGAGATGGTCAAGCTCGCGAAACAAAACGCCGAGCTCGCAGACGTCCGGGACGCGATCAACGTAATGCAACGCGACGCAGCCGACTTCAAGCCGAAGGAAGACTTTGGTGTCATCATCGGCAACCCGCCGTACGGGGAACGTCTCGAGGACGCCCGTGAAGTCCATCAGCTGTACCGGAAAATCGGCAATGCCTTCAAAGAATTCCCGTATTACAGTGTCTATATGATCACGTCATACGTCGAGTTCGAAAAAGCATTCGGCCGCCCGGCGACGAAACGCCGTAAGCTTTACAATGGTAATATCGAAGTACAATTTTATCAATATTATGGTCTTCGTCGGAAAAAGCCGCAGTCTTAAGCCATTTCTAGCACTTACAGAAATCCCAGTGTACACTTATTGCACAGTTGATGTGCCAATCGGGATTTCATTGGGAAACCGCTCAACAGAGCGGTTTTTTTTGTGTTTTAAAAGCTGTTAAAATTGCATGGCCGGATTTGAATTTTAAAGTGTGCAATACGTGAGTGTATGTGTTAATCGTCGTATTATCATTATCATTAGCATTGACGTATCCGAGTCGGTTTTGGATGACTTTTGCATATGTACTGATTTCGAGTAATAGAGTGTCGTGCGAGTGACGTAAAGCGTTCAACTGGAGGAAGTTCTGTAGAAGCGAGCATCCGGAGATAACGTCAACGCAAGTCGGAAGGGCAAAGGTATGAAATGGTCATGCCAAGCACAGACTAGGAGAGTTGAAGTCGTTTCCCCGTCTCGTCAAACCCCGTCGATATCCGGTGTAGGTAAATCTAGTCGCGAAAATTCAGCAGTATCCAAACTGCTGTTTAGCTTTGTAAGCTTTTGAATCGCTTCTTGCCCTCGATAATATCCATCTTGACGTGCCGACATTTCATCACTTTTTAATAGTTTCTCTGAACTAATTAAATTTGCTACGGTAGATTGCATATTGATGACCGTCGCTGATAAGGAGTTGGCAGTATATTTAATGCTGCCGTCAGCTGTTGGTGACTTCTGTATGCTGATAATTTTCTCAGACATACCATTTATCATAATGGAAAGGGCATCACCCGTTGTCATCTCGTCATCTTCTGCTGGATATTCGAGCGACATTTGGTAATATTTTTCACCAGCTTCTTTCAACATAGCTGTAAATTGGAATTGACCGTCTAAAAGCTCTGCAATTAATTCTCCATCGTCTTCACTCATTATTTCAGAAGCATCAGTAGTTCCTTCTAAAGCATTTCCGGAAGAGGCGTCAAGAATTGCTTCGTTCAAAGGAATAGCGAGAAGTGACTCTTTCCGTCTGCTTGGTAGGTAAGCAGAGGATTCTTCCCAAGATTCAAAACTACGAGCCATCCCGTATGTCTCTAAGCTAAACGCCATTGAATTAAAATTGTCTGCTAACTGTTCAAGCTTCACAAAATCAAGATTTTCAGTACCTTCGACTGAAATGTTTTTTTCGTTGTTCAAGAAAACGCCAGTTGCCATGGAATGAGCAGTTTGAGCTGCATCGTTCAACAATAAAATTTGATTATCGAGCTTTTCCACGACATCACCAGTGATGGTTTTCTGGAAATCTTGAATAGCGAGATTTTTAGATTTACGTAAGGCTTCTTGCTTTGTCACGAGATCGTCTACAAATTGATTTGTTGAATCGAGGGCGTCTCGCAAGTCATCTTCTCCCGTATTCACAGCTTGTTGTATTTCATTTAGATTGCTCACATCGCTAGGTGATTTCACTTTAACGGTAGTTTTAATTTTCTTTTCAGACATTCCTTGATTAACTGTTTCTTTTTTATCCTCCGCTTTCGCTTCTTGCTTGGGTTCTTTCACTTCCACCGTTTCATCATTGCTCGCCATACCCCCAACTGCTCCTATGACAATTACGATAAAAATAGCCAGTAGCGTTCCTTTCCCATTAAGCCCTGATGAATAACGATCCGAACGTCTTCGTTCTCTCAAAATATACAGACCACCTTAATTTTCATTTTACTTATGGATACTTTATGCTTTCATCATCGTTGATCTAATTGACGTTTTCTAATGAAGTTCCTAATCACTTTTACAACACCGACAATAAGATAAAGGATTCCATTACCAACGATAACGAATCCAATAAAAGCTGCTGAATAAGCTGCTCCAAAACCGTCTCCGCCCATACTATAGTCGATCTTTAAAAAAATAGAGCCGGTTATCAAAGCGATGATTGGTCCAAGAATTCCGATTATTAACCCGGATCCCCATAAAGGCATTTTTCCTTTTCTGTATAAAAGAATAGCCGATACATTTAATACGATTAAGCTTGATAGTAGAACACTCCAAGTTAGTCCATCACCACTCATTCAAAAACCTCCACTCCGCTTTAAAAGGTAATATATGTAATTTTTATATTGAGTTGATCATACCATAAGCATGAGAAGTTGGTATCTTTATTTCCAATTAAAGGTATAGAATGAAGAGAATACTTGTAAATAGGAGCAGTTCGAAAATTGAGGGGGATATAAGATGAAACCAATTGAAAGAACATTGAATTTGCTCAAACAAATGTTTAAAGATGAGCCAAGATTTATTATGGGAAGATACGGGCGAAACGGATGGGCAACTTGTAGTTTTAATAAACCATTAACTTCTCATGAAATTGAATCCTGCTTGCCTGAAGATAATTTTACTTTGCCGAAAGACTATAAACATTTTTTAACGTTACATAATGGATGCGGTTTATTTGAAACAGAATCCGATTTAATCCTAGAATTGTTTCCTCTTGAGGAAATGCTCGAAATGTCGGAAGAGCACCATTCAGAAGACGGTCTCCTCTCAAAAGGAAACTACTGGATCATAGGTCAAATAGATGAGAAATGGATTTTAATTGATAAAAATCAATGTACAGATGCAGAAGACTCCTTTAAAAAACCATATATCACGGTCGTGCATCCATCAGATGGTCTGGACACTGCTGTTGCGTTAAATTTAAATTTCGAATGTTTTTTAGAACGTGCTATCATCGCGCAGGGCGATTACTTTTGGGAGTGGTCAGAAGACACTGAACTAACTGTAACGTATGATGATGTTTCGACGTATGAAGAAATCGACGAAACATTTTATCTCGAAGATAAGAAATAAAATATTTGATTGATTGCTGAAAGGAATAACAATAGGAAACACAACAAGGAGAGGAGGAATCGTATCATGTGGCTACTGTTCGGGATACTTGCGATTCTAGCAACGGCGGTGAATCTGATTTTGTACTTCATCGGGAAAAACTATAAATTCGCAATGGCTGCCGGTTTATCGCTTACGGCACTCACACTGTGCGCAGAATACAGCCAACTGGTGAGCTGGGTCGAAGCAGAAGACTGGGCGGCGCTTGCAGACGTTGTTCCCGGAATGGAACGCGCTTGGTGGTTCTTAACGATGGTGTCGATTGGACTGAATCTGACACCACTGTTACTCGAATACAGAAAAAATCGATCTTGATTGATACATAAATTCCTTTTGAAAGGAGATCGCTTACAATGACCTATACCTACTTACCACTGACACAACGTCAGGCGGAACAGATTGCGTATGACTGGCAATACGAGGGTGACTTTTCGTTCTACGATATGCCGAATGATCCAAAGGACCTGGCGGAATTTTTGGATCCGGATCAACGGACGGAACATTACTATGCTGTTATGGATAGTACACAACTAATCGGATTTTTTGTGTTCGAACCCGGACAGGGCAGCCTTGAATTGGCGTTAGGGATGCGGCCGGATTTGACGGGGCAGGGAAACGGGACAGCGTTCTTGGAAAGTGGTCTCGCCTTTGCGATTCAAAAGTATCAACCACAGCAAATCGAATTAGCCGTCGCGGCTTTTAACGAACGGGCCATCCGGCTGTATACGAAAAACGGTTTTGAGCCGGTCGAACGGTTTCAACAGGAAACGAACGGCGGAAGTTATGAATTCGTCAAAATGCGTCTGCATACAGAGATCATGAAGTGAATATGGAACAAAAGTTAATGGGGACGTACAACGAGGAAATCGAGTCGAAAGTGAAAGGGTGGAGTCGATGATTTTGTACCGACTATTAGGAGGATTAGACGACACGTTTAAATGGAAAACCACACTTCAAGGAGACACGCAATTCTATGCTTTTTTTGATGATACAGATTATGAGCCTGTATTTCCTGGAGCAGATCAATATCAAGATGGGAAGTTTTCTCTTCTGAAACACTTCGTTTTGGGACTGAAACGGTATCCGCTCTATGTGCATTCTTTTAGTGGTGGTTCAGAGATTTGCCTTCCAAAAGTAGGGGAAACGACCAAGTTATCAAGAGGACGGTATCATCATCTCCTTGAAATACGTTCACTCGAAGAAATCGAACAGCTTCTTCCGCTAGCTTATTTTGATGCGTATAACGGGCAAAATGTTTTGATCACGACGGAAAAAGACGTTTCGATCATCAATGTTCCGGAGGACTGGTTGTTATTTGAATTCGATTTTTCAATTCCATCGAAGGATATCTACTATCTAATGATTTTTCACGATGCAGCTGGTTTTGGTTTTGTTGCGAACTTTACGGAGCATCCCTTTCAAGACCGGGAAATCATCGACGAATGAAAAAACCTGTTTCCGACGGACAGCCGGAAACAGGTGACGTCTGATTATTTCAAATCGGCATTCATCGACGGCCGTTTACTCGACAACCGCTTTCGAAGAGAAGTTCCGATACCTAACGCAACAGCGGCACCGGTACAACTGAACAAGCAACCGAACACTAAGTAAATCGATAAATTTGATTCACCGATCAGGACGGAAGCGACTCCTCCAATTGCCGGAAACAGAGCTACCATGTAGCCGCTTTTGGCACCACCGATGCTCTCGACCAACTTCAGGTAAAAGAACCAGGCGCCAAACGATGCGAGCAGCGTGAGGTAAAGAAGCGCGGACAAGTAAGAAACGGATGGCGGGACACTAACGGTCTGCCCCTGAAACCATAAGACGGATCCGAGCAAAATACCTCCTGCCGTGAAGCCGATGGCATTGGCATACACCGGATTTACTTTCTGCTTCGCATTTCGTGCGGAACTGGCGTCGCCGATTGCTGTAATGCCAGTACCAAGCAGGGCAAGTAAAATTCCTTTCATATCATTCGGATGTATGTCGGATAGAGTCGGATACAGTAAAATCAAAACACCCAGCACACCGAGCAGGCCGCCAAACAGGATGCGGAGATGGAGCTGTTCTTTTAAAAAAATTCGCAAGGCAACGGGTGTCAGGATCACTTTCAGTGAAAAAATCAACGTGACGATTGCGGCTGAACTAAGCATCGTCGCGTAATAGAGACAGAGATAGCTGAGTGCAAAATTACAGATCCCGAACACCAGGATATACGGAATATCCTGTTTCAGAGGTTTTCCGACCGGTTTCATGAACCATGCCAGAAGACTGAACAACACAGCAGTCAGGATTAAACGGTAGGTCAATGATAGCTCCAGGCTGACCGGCGTCCTTTGAATCTTGACGGCAATGAAATTAAGACCCCAGATGAGTAAACAAAAGATGTACATGAAAATCGTCATAAATAGACTCTACTCCTAGATCAAGACAATCAGCGAAAGCCCGATTAAAATGTTAATGAAACTGAGGGTATCCGTTGTTTTTGTAAAGAACGAGCGTCCCGTTTTCTTTGCTCTGTCATTGAAAACCAATAAAATGACAGCGAACAGTGTTGTTAAGCCGAGCGGGGCGTTAAGGAAACTGTCGGAATACGTGAATGAGTTAATTACGAGGTAAACACTGTTCAGTATCGAAAGGTAGAGTAATGTTTTTTGCATCCAATCACATCCTGTTTGATTTATTATATTATTATACATTTTTACGTAAAATTTACAACTGAGTAAGGGGCACCTTAAATGTCTTTGCCTGTAATCCTCTAAAACTACGGATTTTTGTATTATGAATCGAGAAGAGGACGGTGTACCGGTAATAGCTAACTGATAGAAGACAGTTTAGGATAGAAGAAATGGTATGGGAATCTGAACAGCGTAGACTAAGTAACACCTTAAAAGGAGCAAAATTCCTTCTCTGTTAGAGGTGAAGGCACGTTGCTCCTTTTCATCATACGTATAAATAATGTTTAAGTTATGTTTGCAAAAACGGTCGTTAAAAAGAGAAACGAATATGTTTCCTCATTCGTGAGTCTTAACTCCCTTATTTATAGATATCTCGACGATGTCCGATCTCAAGAATCAAGATCAAGACTTTGTCATCTTGGATGTCAGCAATCAGACGATAGTCGCCAATGCGATACCGCCATTCACCCGAACGATTCGAGATAAGTCCCTTTCCATGACGACGCGGATCATCCGTCCCGACCAGGTTCTTCTTGATCCAGGACATGATGATCCGCGATTGTTGAGGATCCATCTTCTTAAGGGACTTTTGAGCTCCACGCTCAAACTCCACTGTATATGTTGTCATTCTAAATCAAGTTCCTTCATCATATCGTCAAACGAAATTGCTTCTGATTTTTTGCGGTGTGCTGCCATGGAATCATGATAGAGTTGTAAATCAATCTCGTCTTCAATTCGATCGAGGACGGCATCGCGAACAAGTGTAGAAATCGTGATGTTTTTTGCTTTCGCATATTCTTTGATCAGTCGCGTATCCTGATCATCGAGTCGAACAGAAATCGTACTCATACTTATCATCTCCTTTGTAATACATTGTAATACATATTCAGATGTTAGTACAGACACGAGGTTTATTTGTTCTTCCTTCAATCTACTTTGATTAAGAAAGCAAACTGACCGTCACCATTCTCGGACCATCTTGCTTGAAGTTCATAGGCATATGTGCCGGCTTCTTTCGGTGTTACGAGTTGATTATTTTTTAATGTAACCCGCTTACCGGTCTCCTTATTAAATCGAAGGATTTTGATCGTATCAGGTTCTGGATCGAAGGAAATCTGGATTTTCTCGTTCGGCATGACGGTGACCGGTTTACTTTTTTCAGTCATGTGCAAACCGTCTACATAGATTTTATCGACGCATTGGCCACTAAACATACCACTCCAGCAAAATGTCCCTTGGACCGTTGGAATACTTTTTCCCTGTATCTCGACACGGGGATCGGGTGGTTCATCACGGAAAGGTTCGAATTGAACGAAAAAAGCAATGATGATCATCACGGAGCCGATTAATAAAAATTTACGCATGTGAAACTGTCCTCCTTCGTAAGTGGTATTCTTCTGTGTCAACAATCTTTTCATTCAAGGAGCTTTTGATATTTATACCCGTTCAAAACAGCGTGATTCTCTTCATACGTCCATTTTTTGATGGAAAGATCAGGATTGATCTTCAAATGATGACTTAAGATATCACGTCCTAAAGAGTATCTGCTCCAAATCGGGATATCTTTTTGTTCGTTCCCGATGGCAACATCCTGATAAGTGGCTTCGCCGTTTCGAATCAGACGCGCCACATGTTTTTTGGTCGTATCATCCATCGGTATATTCCAAGGAGGCGAGACGTCCGTGACGATCTGATCGGCAAAGGCATCTGCTTTTCCTTCGAAGATGACCGAATCAAGGGATGTGTCAATTCTGCTTAACTCGGGTGTATCATTTAAAACCAGATGATGATATTCATGCGCAATCGTATAGGCCAAAACTTCTTTATCGAAGTTTGGATTCAGTTGAATGATAATCGAGTCTTGAAAAGCTGCTCCTGACACTCCGGCCAAAGGATCCGTCATTGACCAAAATTCTGGGTTGGACGGTGCGATGAAAATCGTAGCTTTCTTTTTGGGGAGCGCTTCATAGGAAGCGCTATAGTTTTTCGTAATGATATCTTTGATTTCGTCATGCTGTTTCATCAATTCATTTGTTTGGTTCAGCATATCCTGCTCGTAAGCTGTTGCCTTCAACATGAAGAAAGTTTCTAGGGTGGTCGGATCAAAATTTTCCTTCTCTCCAATCTTATCTATGTAACGAAGGACGTATTCTGCGTAATTTTTTGAATCCGTTTCTGAAGTATCGGCTTTAAGCGATGCTTTCAAATAAGTTTGATAGGGCGCATAAAGCGGCACGATGTTTAATTCACCATCTTCGCCGATCTTCACAGTTTCTAGTTTAAATTCTTTACTTTCAGAGTGCGTCACGGCTTTTTCTGTTTCGTCTGTACAGGCTGCTAACAGCAGAACTGGGATGCAGAGCAAAGGCGCGATTACTTTTTTCAAAGGGAATGACCTCCATTTCGAATTCGTTAGGCTGATGAATGTTCTCGTTGATTGATGAGCATAAATTTCAGAACTTCATATGTAAAATTATACCATGGGAATTAAGGAGTTTAATGATGCTTGAAGCTATTAAAGGAGAATAGTTAATTTCGCTGATTGAATTTTCTCAAGCAATCATCGTATTCATGAAACCTTTGTTCAAAAAAACAGGTAAAAAGAGGAAAGGGGATGATGAGATGCTACGATGCACGAATTGTGGTTATAAGTGGAAGACGAAGGATGTGCTTGCAGTCAGTATTGCAAACCATGACAAGGCCTGTCCGAACTGCGGAAAGAAACAGTATCTATCAAAAGATACCTAACATTATCTGTCACTCGGATACATCAGTCTGTTTTTTCTGTTGATCATGCCGTTTGTCATTAAGCTGAGCGACCGGGATGAACACATCTGGTAAGTAAGTTGACGCGTGTTCAAAAAAGACGGTGCTTTTTCAGCGAGGTATACTGATGACAAAGGGGGAATGAAAATGAATACATCGCTCTATGAAATCGAGGTACAGGACGCAACCGGTCAGACTGTTTCACTCAACGACTACGCCGGAGAGGTGCTTGTCATCGTCAATACTGCAAGTAAGTGCGGGCTCGTCAAGCAACTCGGAGACCTGCAACAGTTGCATGACAAGTATGCCGATCAAGGTGTCAAAGTGCTCGGATTCCCGTGTGACCAATTCAACAATCAGGAGTTTGCCGATCAGCAGGAAACGATGCAGTTTTGTCAGTTGAATTACGGTGTGACATTCCCGATGTTTCAGAAGATTGACGTAAACGGACCGACGGAACATCAGTTGTATACGTATTTGAAGCAACAGCAGGGTGGTCTGTTATCGTCAAAAATCAAATGGAATTTCACGAAGTTTCTTGTCGATCGAAAAGGACGGGTCGTCAAACGGTTTGCGCCGGTCGATTCGATTCAGACGATTGAAAAAACACTGGAGCGCTATGTATAATTGAATTACGTCCCGTCCGGCGCAAGCCGTCGGGCGGGACGAGTCGCATCACCCTACCTTTGGCGAGGTAGGGCTTTTTTTATATTAATTCTCTTTCGGCAGATTAAAAGAATGTCTGACCGTAAAGTCACTCATCTTATGACCAAGATCCGTAAAGACCGGCGGACGCGGGGACAGGACATGAAAATCCTGCTCGAATGCCCGGATGGCATAGTGCGTCCAGTCGCGCGATGGGTCCCGCTTCAAGCCCATCCAGGCCGTCGCAAAGGTCAGAAGTGCCGAGTCCTGATACAGAGTGAGCGGAACCGGACTAAACTCCAGCCCGTCATCCAGTTCATGCAAATCCGACGAGCGAAGCAGGACGCAATCTGCTTCAAACAACAATTCAAAATAATTGCAGGAATAGTCACCGATGAGCACCATGATTTCGTCCGTATGGCCGCGAAAATAAAAGGCCAATCGATCGCCGTTTTTTTCATCTATGACAAAGTGATCGAGCGCAATCTGGTAGTCTTCCCGGTACAACAGCTTTTCGAATGTGAGGTGCATGACGGAATCCCTCCTTAAGAATGTTTTTCCTTGGCGAGTTCGGGAATGTTCGGCTGCCGGATCGAACGCGACGACCAGACGAGCAACCCGATACCGCAAAATAAAAATACAATGCCGACCCACGACAACAGACTGAGCGTCTCCCCGAGGACAAACACACCGAGCAAGGCAGCGGTCAATGGCTCGCCGAGTGACAGTGTAACAGCGGTTGACGATGAGACGTGCGCAAGACCGCGGGCAAACAATAAGTAGGCAAATCCTGTTGCGAGAACGCCAAGATGCAGACTGATGCCGGCACCGCGTAGACTGAAGAGCCATGACAGATCAAACAGGAATAACAGTGGCGATAACAAAAGAGCGCTGAGCGTAAAGACGACCGCAACGATCGATAATGGAGGATGGGTTTTCACTAAGTCACGGCTGACAAACGTGTAGACAGCAAACGATAGTCCGGCACCGAGTGCGAGCAGAATGCCGAGCGGATTGACGAAAACGGATGCCTGATTCATGACGAGCAACAAACAGCCGGTAATCGATAGCGACGTCGACAGCCACCAAATCGTGCCCGGTCGATTTTTTAAGACCAGCCATTCAATCAGTCCGGAAAACATCGGCGCACTGCCGATCGCGACGACCGTTCCGACGGCGACTCCGGTCATAAGAACGGCCGAAAAGAACAACGGCTGATAGGCAGCCATGCTGACGGCAGCGAGAAAAATCGTGGGCAACGGCCAATCTTTTAAGTTCAGCTTTCCAGTCAGTAAGACGAGACTGAGTAAAAAGAAGCCGCCGACCGCCAAGCGGACTGCACCAATCGCAATCGGGTGGGCCGTTTCCGGCGCAAAGGCTTGCGACGTGCCGGTCGTACCCCAAAGCATTGCTGCGAGTAAAATCAGCAGCATCGAAGACTGTTTCTGCATGGTTCACCTCCAGGTTAATAAACATAGATGCTGTATGAGGATCATTTTTGATTAGAAAAAGAATACCACAGAAACAGGAAGTTAGGATCACCCAAATTATTGGTAAAATGGTAGACTAAAGGAAGATGAGGCAGGGCGGCTCATACATAGAGAATTAAGAAGGTGGATTCAATGAATCAAATCGCAGTTGTCCTTGACGGACTCAAACAGAAAATCAGCCATGGATCGACGTTCATCCAGCGCAGTTACAATTCAATCGGTCAAGCCACGTTTCACCTGCCGAAACCGGTCAAACCGAAAACCATTCAAGCATTTGAAGCTTCGTTCAAGCAACCGTTACCGAGCGAATATCAGACATTTCTCGAACTGCATGACGGAGCGAAACTGTTCATGTTGGGCGATGAGGGGCTGGTCTTGTATCCGCTCGAGGAAGTGATCGAAAAGACAATCGAAGCTAAGGAAGACGGACTGATTGATGAAGACTATGATCATTACTGGATCATCGGCGAAATCAACGAAGGGTACCTTTTGATTCACACGGATCATGCAAAAACGGAAGATACCCCTTACATGTACTGGAAGTATCATGAAGGGTCGACTGAAGACACCGATGCCATCGGTCAAAATTTCGGGACGTTTCTGGAACGTTCGATCATCGCCCAAGGCGACATGTACTGGGAGTTCAACAGCTTTGATGTCCGGGAAGATGATTACTATGTTGAAGAAGAAATGGAGGACGTGCAGGCGGGCGTACCAATTGCGTCCGAGGAACGGGTCCGGATTGAAATTGAGTATCCGATTTACCGCCGGGGAGGGTTTATTGTTTCTTTCTATACATATGAAAATGGAAAACCTGATTTATGGTGGAGATCTGACTACGATACGATGAAACAGGTGCATCGTTCTCTTGTGAGTACTTTGAAAGAACTACGGTTCCATTTTACAGAAATCACAGTATTTCAGAAAGAAGCACCGCTTTGGGAAAGTGAAGATGCATCCGGTGAACAGATCGCGAAACGCGTCGAACATCCGCAAACCCAAATCATGCAGTATGACGGGTATCAAGCCTTTGTGAACGACTTACCGCGTCCGTTACCGGGCTGGGAAAAAGCATGACAGGGAGAGAATGATATGAATCAAATCGCAGCAGTACTCGGTGGGCTTCAGCAGAAAATCAGTCATGGATCAACGTTCATTCAACGGAAGTACAATGAAATCGGGCAGGCGAAATTCAATCTTCCGGAACCGGTGACGGCAGCATCACTTGCGGCATTCGAAGCCGAATTTAATCAAAAATTGCCGAGTGAATACCAAACGTTCCTTGAATTGCATGACGGAGCGGATCTGTTTATTCTTGACGACGGTTTGGGGCTGGTATTGCATTCCTTGGAGCGGGTGATTGAAGCGACGAATGAGGCAATCGAATATGAGTTGATTCATGAGGACTTCGATCATTACTGGGTAATTGGGGAAATCAATGAGGGTTATCTGTTGATTCACCGTGAGTTTGCAAAAACGGAGGATACACCATATATGTATTGGGTGTTCCATGAATTATCGACCGAGGACGCCGATCCAATCGGTCAAAATTTCGGAACGTTCCTTGAGTATTCAATCATTGCCCAAGGAGACGTGTTTTGGGAATTTAAAGACTTCAGCATTGAGAAGGATGATTATTTCGTCGAAGAAGATACTCCGAAAGAAGACGTCAAGCCACCGTTGCCAATCAAATTCGTCGATTCCGTTCGGGTCGAAATCGAATATCCGATCTCAAAAACTGATTCAGATTACGAATATACCGTCTCGATCTACGAAGGGAAGTCTGGGAAAGAACGGTTGATGTCGCGTCATGAAGGCGGATCCCGTTTTAACTAAATTTAGCGAGAATTCTCCCACCTCTAAGCGTCTCAGGGAGAAGCCCAGCGGAGGTGGGAGATGAATCGCCCTGTTTTTCAAGACTGAGATTGTTTGATAAAATCAGTGTAACGAATCAACAGGAAAGGTGTGATTGCATTGCTGAAGGCGTACAAGTTTCGACTCGATCCGACGAAACCCCAACAAGAATATTTCGTGAAGACGTTCGATTGTGTCCGTTTCGTCTACAATAAGATGCTTGAAGAGCGGATCCAATTGTATGAAGATTCGAAACTGAACCCTAACGCGAAACAGAAGCTCCCAACCCCGGCGAAGTACAAGCCGGAATTCCCTTTCCTCAGAGAAGTCGACAGCCTGTCTCTTGCGAACGCTCAGATGGATTTGAACAAAGCGTATACCAACTTTTTTCGAGATCCGTCTGTCGGGTTTCCGAAGTTCAAATCGAAGCACAACGCCCGTGCCTCTTACACAACAAATAATCTGAAGGGGAGCATCCGAATCGAAGATCGTAAGGTGAAACTTCCTAAGATTGGTTTCGTGAAGTTGAAGCAACACCGTCCGTTCGTTGGCGTCATCAAGTCCGCGACGGTCTCGATGACGAAGACCCGGAAATTCTTCATCTCCATTCTTGTCAATCAGACCGAAGAGCGATGGGTTCCCGCTAAGAATAAAGTAGGAATCGACCTTGGTCTGGAACACTTCGCCATCATGACGAACGACGAGTGGACTTCTGAGAAAGTTGCCAATCCTCGTTTCCTTCGAAAGTCCGAAGAGAAGATCAAGAGGGCACAACGTGCCTTGTCCCGCAAAAAAAAGGGGAGTAAGAATCGAGACAAGGCGAGGATCATCCTCGCCAAGAAGCATGAGAAGATTGTAAATCAGCGTCAAGATTTTCTTCATAAGCTGTCGAAACGGATCGTTGACGATAACCAAGTCATCGTCGTCGAGACACTGAAGTCGAAGAACATGATGAAGAACCATACGATCGCCAAATCGATCGGAGACGTCAGTTGGTATGAGTTCGTCCGGCAGTTGGCCTATAAATGCACATTCTACGGACGAACACTGATCAAAGCGGACCAATGGTACGCCTCAACGCAAATCTGTTCTTCTTGTGGAACGAAAGGCGAGAAGAAAACGTTGGATGTGCGCGAGTGGACATGCACTTGCGGTGCGCATCATGATCGAGATATCAACGCAAGTATCAACTTGTTGCTGTTAGCAGACTGAAACCCCTTCAGGGTGGGAACCACCCGATGAGCTTGGTCAATAACCGTAGCTCGTAAAAGTACGGTCTTCCCAAGAAGCTCCCACTTCAATTTGCGAAGCAAATAAGTGGTGAGTAGTTCACCGCTCGTCGGACTCGTCCTGATTGGGTGGGGCATCATCGGAATGATGTTACACGGCTGGGTCACGGGATATGAGCGAAACCGAAAACGGATCTAAACAGGATAATGCTTTGAAATCAACTGACGTGAACTCTTCCCGACGCTAAATACAGCGTAGGGGAAGAGTTCACGTTTTTTGCTGAAGAAGATACAAAGCAAAAGCCAAACGTATGTTAAGTGTTGGCGATTAAACGTTTTAACTTTTGTTCCGTCGTCGTGCCTTCCATCGGTGTATAGATACTGCATCTTAAATCAGTCTCTCCCTGAACTTGCAGTGAGGTCAGATCAAACAGCATCTTTCCGGCTTTTGCATGCCGAAATTCAATCATGATCTCGGGTGCTTTACTGACCTGGCTTTGAGTCCATAGTTCCAGGAAGTCTGGATATGTGCTGCTCATCTCCTCGATAAAGGCGGTATACCACTCGTCTCCGGAATACTGACCGTAATAGGTGCGGAAAATGGACAGAAAACCTTTTGCGAAATGTTCCCAGTTAACAGCCAGTACCTTAAATTCCTTTTGGGAAAAAACAAGCCGGATTAAATTTCGTTGAGATTCCGGGATGTTTGCAAAGTCTACGAATACGTGGGCCGCCGCCGTATTCCAACCGATGATCTGGCAGTAGCGGTCCGTGACAATCGTCGGACAATACGTCAGGTCCGATAAAATTTTTCGAGCGATGAACTGATCGGGGATGGATCTTTTTTTAAAGGCGGAGTGACGGAGTTCGCATCAATCGTTAAATCGTACAGGTACTCCCTTTCATCCTTGTTCAAACACAATGCCTGCGCCACACAATCCAGGACACTTCTCGAAACTTTGATGTCTCTGCCTTGCTCGAGCCAGGTATACCACGTCGTGCTGACGCCTGCTAATTGGGCTACTTCTTCCCGGCGTAACCCCGGAGTGCGTCTTCTTGTGCCGGACGGAAAACCGAGGGATTCCGGTTTAAGCTCGGCTCTTTTGGTTTTTAAAAACGTCGACAGTGCGTCGAGTCTGTTTTTATCATTCATGTCTTGTCCTCCGATCGAAATCACCATCCAAGTATAATTTATAATAGGATAAACAGCCACTTGTAATAGGAGAGTAAACAGCTATGCTTACCCTATACGATAACGAGGAGTGAGGAATTTGGAACGAGTGGTTATTACAGGTGTTGGTGTGATTTCTCCTATTGGAAATGATGTCGATACATTTTGGAAGCATTTAATTGAAGGAAAGTCCGGTATTTCAATGATTGATACGTTTGATACAACGCCGCATAAAGCAAAGATTGCTGGAATCGTTCGGGATTTTGATGCGGAACAGGTCATTGGGAAAAAAGAGGCGCAACGACTGGATCGGTTCACACAGTTTGCACTCGCAGCCGCAACCCAAGCATGGGAAGATTCGGAATTAGAAAGCGTTACTACGGATCCCGAGAGGATGGGTGTGTATGTCGGTTCAGGAATAGGCGGAATCGAGACCCTGATTCAGAACGTGGATGTCCTGCATAAGCGGGGAACGAGAAGAGTGAGTCCGAGTTTAGTACCGTCCATCATGTCAAATGCGGCTGCGGCTCATATCAGCATCAAATGGAAAACCATGGGGCCGACGATGTCGCCGGTATCGGCATGTGCCATTGGAAATACAGCGATTGGAGAAGCATTCAGGCTGATTCGTATGGGAGAAGCGGATGTCATGTTTGCAGGAGGGACGGAAGCCGCCATTACGGATTTATCTTTAGCGAGTTTCGGAAACGCGACTGCCTTATCTACACGAAACGATGCCCCCACTCAAGCCAGCCGTCCGTTTGATGCAGGACGCGACGGATTTGTGATGGCCGAGGGGGCGAGCATTTTAATCATCGAATCACTGACACATGCTTTAGCAAGAGGGGCGAAAATTTATGCCGAAATCGCAGGGTATGGAGCGAGTTCTGATGCGTATCATATAGTGGCCACTCATCCGGAAGGTCAGGGCGCATATCTGGCCATGAAAAAGGCATTGCAGAGTGCCGGAATCGAAGCCGGTCAAATTGACGTCATCAGTGCGCATGCAACCAGTACCTTGGTGGGCGACCAGTCAGAAACGCTGGCCATCAAAAAACTGTTTCAGGAGCATGCCTACACGATTCCCGTTACAGCAAACAAGTCCATGCTTGGCCATATGCTCGGAGCGGCAGGAGGAGCGGAAGCGATCGCCTTGGCGAAGAGTTTACAGTAGGGGATCATTCCACCGACGATCAATCTCGAAACGGCAGATCCTGTATGTGATTTGGATTATGTTCCGGGAGTGGCCAGAACCGCAGAGATGACATTCGGATTATCCAATTCCTTTGGGTTTGGCGGTCATAACGCGGCGATTGTCTTAAAAAAATTCGAAGACTAACCGATTGATTTCTTAATGAGATGGACGCAACAGGAAACAGTTCGTCACGACCAGTCTTATTCGGCACCGTCTTGACCGGGTATCACTTGCATCGAATTCAGCAGTGAGCCAATATGAAGGGGAAGCTACAAAATCGAGTATTCAAAAGGGGATTCGACAGATGATTAAGCTGATTTTGACTGACATGGATGGCACGTTCTTAAACAGTAGCGGCGATTTTAATCGGACTTTTTTTCAAGAAATCCAGACGTTGTTGAAGCAACACAATATTCAATTTGCACCAGTCAGCGGTAAGCAGTGTGAACGGATTGAAGAGCTCTTTTTGGAAGCCGCCAACGGGATGTGGATTTTAGGCGACAGTGCGACGCGGATTAAACGGGCGGGTACTTACGTTTATGAATCCCTGCTTCCGAACAACATCGGTCGTCAAATTATCCGGCAATTGGAGAAACTGGAGCTCGGACATACGATCATCGCCTGTACAAAAACAGCAGCAGTCGTCAGCGAGACGATTTCAGACGAGAAGTGGGCAATCGTCCGCGGATCGTACAGACAGGTGGAGCGGGTCGCAGACTTAACGGCGATTGAAGACGATTTTGTCAAAATTACCATTCATGATCCGAAGTTACGTTGTTTTGAGACGGTCAAGTCACTGGAACCGTTCCGGGATAGTGTTTATTTTGTTGCCTCGGAAGCCGCCTGGATCGATATCGCGAATCATGGGGTCCACAAAGGAACGACCGTTGAACAATTGCAACGGATCTTACAGGTCCGGCCGGATGAGACGATGGCATTTGGTGACGGCTATAATGATTTGGAACTGTTTGAACAGGCGGATTTCAGCTATGCCGTCAGTAATGCCGTACCGGAGTTGAAGGCCCGGGCGCATGCCGTAATCGGATCAAATGATGCGGACAGTGTGTTGCAAACGATTCAGCGGACGATCGAGGAACAGGCGGAAATCAAGATAACTTGAGGACACGTAAGGAAAGCTGAAATAGATGGAGGCAAAACAGTCAAATTAAAATGTCATGGTTTCTCAATCGGAAAGCCATCTGACTGATCCGATTTATATGTTTCCTTCAGACAGTGAAAGGTTTCTTCCTCATTGAGCAGAATGAAACAACCCCGGTCGTCAAAAATATACAGGATGATGTCTTTGCCCGGATTCACAAAATAAATCTCGGGATAGTACGTCTGTCTTGATTTAAATCGGGGATACAACTCAGGAAAGTCTTGATTACAGATCGCTTGAAGCAACTTTTTATAACGAATGGTCTGTCTGCTCGGCAACAAACGGGCGTATTGGTAAATGACTTCCTCCTCACCACGGACATGCTTTTTTTCAAACTCAATCGCGTATCGTTCCTTGTTATTTTTGAGAAAACGCTCAAAAATTTCCGTACTTTTCATTGCAGGAGAATAAAGTTCTTTTCGGACACGTACAATGAGATACAGACGATCATCTTCTTGAAACAGATCTTCAAACAAAGTGAGGGATTTTTGATAGACCTTCTCAAAGTACGCCATGTTCAGTTCGTCAGAATCCTCTTGAATTTGGTAAAGTCCTTTTTCCAAGTCGAGACTGAGTGTCAGCGGACGCTCCGCAAAAGATTCTTCCAAAATATCTGGATTGTCAAAGTGAGTGCGGAAATAAGCATTTAGATTCATAAGGACTTCCTTTCTTATTGATCGTTATGTACTTTTCTGATGGGATTAAATAAAGAATGATGCCTCCAGATAAATAAAAATGTTAGCGTATACATAAGCAAAATAAAACGATTTACCAAAAAAGAATTGAATTCCTAGCGAATCAGCATGTAACATCTCATCCAAAGGACATTATGGACTTTTTTGTTTTCGGATAAATGCAGCACTTAATATTACAATTCAGTATACATTAATTTAAATTGTCAAACGTCAGTCAATAGTTTAAATATCAACTCCGACTAATTTAAGAATCGCAATGATTACGATGATAGATAACGCGAATGAACCGGCATAAGCCAATTGCTTTTTCATTGGTTATGTCCCTCCCACTATGTTTCGACATTAAAGTTGCTTGGAGCAAGTATGTACTCAAGCGCTTCTTGTTCATACTGTTATCTTAACATGAGTGATTTTAATTGTAAATAATATCCATACGAGAAAATTCTCGTTGAAAGGGGAGTGTAATATGCCTAAAAAATCCATTCAAGATTATGCTTTTTTCGGAAATATCAAAAAGATGAAGACATGTATCGCGCGCGGAGATGATTTGAATGCGCTCGATGAAGAAGGATCTGCCGCACTGCACTGGGCAATCGAGGAAGGGTACGACGAAATCGTCAAGCTGTTGCTTGATCATAGGGCGGACATCAATCAACGCGATAAAGATGGTCTGACACCGTTGCATCTCGCCTTGTATGAAAAGCAGGGTGAAATCGCGATTCAACTGATTGGTCGCGATGCAACCCTTGATTTTGACGGGCACGGCTTTACGGCACTGCATTTTATCGCTGCCCATTCCGGCAACAAGCGGGTTTTCCGAAGATTACTGGAAGACCGGGCACTGGTGAATTGGCAGACAGATGATGGAGAAGGGTATACGCCACTGCATTATGCAGCTCAAGAAGGAAAAATAAAGAAAATTCGTATGCTGGCGGAAGCGGGAGCCGATGTCAACCGGATGGAAAGGAACGGCTTCGCACCGCTCCATCTGGCTGTCGGGGAAGGACATGTCAAAGCGATACAGGCATTACTGGCAGCAGGAGCTGACATTGAAATCGAAAATCCGTTAAATGAGAACAATACCCCTTTAATGCTGGCGAGTCAGTACGGTTTAACCGAAATCACCAAATTATTGTTGGAACACGGTGCCAATCGACAGCATCCAGACGCGGAAGGAAGAACGGCACTCGACTTTGCCGTCAAACACCGTTATCCGGAAATCGTAGCTTTATTACAAACTTAAGCAGGAGGAAATCGATGTGAAGAAATGGATTGGGGTCTTGATTATCGTCCAGACGGTTTTGTTTAGTATGCTGATCATCCAGCTCAATAAAATGACGGAGACGATTGCGGCTGTGGGATCTATGATCGTCACGAAAGATGGGGATATTGCCTGGGGAGGGGGCTTACCGACAACAGATTATATCCTGTTCGGAATTTTGATTATTTTAGGAATCTATCTCGTCATTCCGGCAGACAAAATAAAGTGGTAATCCATATGAATTCTGTTCAACAACAGCATCCGGACATGATAAACTGAAGGTATGGAATATATTTACTTATTTCCTTGGAATAGAAACTAACTGGAACACAACCCACATAAAAAAGGACGTGACAGGATGAAAAAAGTAACGGTTCGTAAAGCGGTGGCAAGTACGCTTGTAACGGCTCTTGTATTGACGGGTGTCGGAGTTAACAGCAATGTAGCGGACGCTTCGACCAAGACGACTCAAGTCGCCAAGAAAAAATTCGACTACAAAAAGTATCGCGCCAAACAAACGAAAGTCGTAGCATCGTACGGCAGCACACTCTTCCATATGGGGAATCTGGGTGGAATCAAAGTACCGGACTATATCACGGATTCTGTGTACCGCGCTAAAGTGGAAGCGTATAACAAAAAATCAAAACAGTATATGACGGACCGGAAGAAGGCACGAAAAGAAGCGGAAGCCTTGAAAAAGCTGATTAAAGAAGTGAACACGCAGAAGGAAAGAAAGGCTGCGGACAAACGGATTGATACTTTGAAAAAAGAAACGATTCGTTTGACGAAGGCGGAAAAGGTGTTGACCAAAGAAGGACAGGCTCTTTATAAAGTGATTGTTGACTACGAAAATAAGCAAATCAAGTTATTTGAAGGTCAGTACGGATCGATTACAAAAGCTTTAACCGTACTCGACTATAAGGACTACGCCAATCGTTTGAAAATCTACCTGGATGCCAATAACTTCAGTGCAGACGAGAAAATCGAAATCATGGATCAAGTATATGATCGGCTTTTGTATGCTCGTGAAGACTCATCAGAAATCGTCGGAGACAAACGCGGTGCAATCAGACTGCTGGTTTACGCCGGTAAATTTGAAGAAGCAAATCAACTGTTTGTGAATACAAAAGAAACGATCCTGGTTGAAGAAAACGCGAAATTAGATGCGTTATACACAAAAATTATTGAAGTCTACATGACGGAAAAGTAACAACAGAATTGGTTTACAATGCACAGCATCCTTTTCGGATGCTGTTATTGTTATGCTTATTTTTACTTTAAGCTCTATTCTGCTGGGGCGGAGAAGACAGGGAGTTGAAGATGATGTTAGAGTTACAGCTTTTGAACATTGATGAGCTCGAAGTTCCCGAGAAAATATACGTCTTGATTAAAAAATGAAGCAAGGAGTGTGCACGAAATGAAAAAGCGGTTTACCGTGAAGTCCAAACAACATCTGAGCGGAGGAATCATTAAAATCATCGTCGATACAGAGACCGGTGTGAATTATATAATGACAAGCGGTCTTGGTCTCAGTGGCATGACACCCTTATTAGACAAAGAAGGAAATGTGGTTGTCGATAGAAATTAAATCTCTATACACATTTTTATGTGTCTTTTAAAACGTTTATCTATACGTTTTTTGAAACGTGCGATACGATGTATATAGTTATTAAAGTAAAGAAATTATCTACTATATCATATTTAAAACTATCCACGTGCTTTTCACTCATTCATCTAAACGTTTCAATGGCCTGGTGCCTATCTATGAAAACTGAGATTACTGTAACGAGGTGAAGAGCAGAGTGGGATTGAGGAGGAGTTTTATATGATTTCGAAATCAAAAGAACGGTCGGTTGTGATGCTTACTGCGGATCAAATTATCTCAACGACTGCTGTCTCACGTTCTTTCAAACAAACAAGAGAAAAAGCACAAGAGGTGCCACTCTTCGTCACTAATGCGCAAGGAGAAATTGATACGGTCGTTGTAGGTTTTCATCAATTCGAAGAAATGAGCGAGATGATTGTCAAACAAGCAGCTTTAATTGAAGAATTTGAGCTTCTTTCTCGTCTGCGAGATGCGGAAAATTCGCCGGAAACATTCATTGATGCTGACGACGTGTTTGCTTCTCTGAGCATTGACTAAAAATCAATGTTGAAAGTGTGGAATGCTCGTGTTTGAACTACCTCCACCTACGCTTTACTTAGAGGTGAAGGATTCCTGAGTTATCCGACCTAACGATCGAAACCTGATCAGGCTAGCCCCGTCGTCCCGACGGTTGAAGAAGCTAAGATACGTTCGGCTTCTTGTTTGAGATTCAGTCCTGCGTTCACATCCCGGTCGTGATGGATCCCGCAACTCGGGCATGTCCATTCCCGTAAGCCAAGATGTTTCACGTTTTTGTGTTGATGGCCGCAACTGGAGCACAGTTGGCTCGAAGCAAAG
This sequence comes from Exiguobacterium sp. PvP048, assembly GCF_040549175.1. Classification (NCBI taxonomy): domain Bacteria; kingdom Bacillati; phylum Bacillota; class Bacilli; order Caryophanales; genus Exiguobacterium; species Exiguobacterium sp. PvP048. The sequence goes on from NZ_JBEPSU010000002.1 coordinate 583,954, forward strand.
GTCTTGCCGACCTTCACGACGGTTTTCCCGTACCAGCCCGCCTTATATTCGAGCAGGCGGAAGAACTCCGACCAGCTGACGTCCGAGATGGCCTTGCTCAACTTGCGGTTCTTCTGCATGTTCTTCACCTGCAAAGTCTCGATGCCGATGACATCGTGGTTTTTGACGATCTCGGTCGATACCTTGTGCAGGAAGTCAGTGCGCTTGTTGGCGATCTTCTCGTGGATACGGGCCACCTTCCGCTTCTGCTTCTGATAGTTCTTAGAGTCAGAAAGCCTCACTTTCTTGGCCAGGGCGATTCGTTGACGGTGGGAGAGCTTACGCTGTTCGCGCGCCAACTTCTTCTCAAGTGTTCGGAAGTAACGGTCGTTCTTGTAGATCGTGCCGTCTGACAGGGTGGCAAAGTTCTTGAGTCCGACATCGACACCGACAGATGAACCGGTCTTCGGCAGTTCGTGGATTTCCTGCTCGACGAGCAGGGAGACAAAATATTTGCCTGACGCATTACGTCGGATCGTGGCATTCAAGATACGGCCTGTGATCTGTTTCGAATAGGCGAAACGAACCCATTTCAGCTTCGGAAGTTTGAGCTTGTTGCACACAATCGAGACTTCAGGAAGTTGAGACTTGCCCTGTATGTTGGTCGTGTACGACTGGACGGGATGGCGCTTGGACTTGAAACGAGGGTGATCGTTCTGCTTCTTGAAGAAGCGGTCGAACGCATCGGCAAGATGTTTGACGCTGATCTGTACAGATGTACTATCGACTTCCTTCAACCAGTCGAACTCCTGCTTCAACAAAGGAATTTCTTTGGAACAAGAACCGTAGGACAGCCCTTTCCCAGTGGTCTTGTACATTTCCTCCCACTTCGCCAGGAAATGGTTGAAGACGAAGCGCGAACACCCAATCGTCTTCGCGATCAGGATTTCCTGCTCTTTTGTGGGATAGATTCTGAATCTGTAGGCCTTGTGCTTCAACACCATGTTTCACCTCCTTCAAAAGGACCTTCAAACAAAAGGATCTTTAAAAGGACTATACCCGAAAGACAGGCTGGCGATTCATCTCCCACTTTCACTTCGTTTAGAAGTGGGAGTATTCTCGCCTAAATTCGATAAAGTTAATTTTCACCCTAAAGCTGTTAAAGAACTTAAAAAACTGGATCGACAAATCATTCGAATTATTCAGCTTGATGTACAGGAGAAATTAGCAGTTGATCCAAAAAATCACGGTGAACCGCTACGTGCTCCATTAACTGGTTGTTATAAGCTAAAGTACAAATCATTGAATCTTCGGCTCGTTTACACGATTCGTGACGAGCAATTAACGATCATAAAAATATCGGATGATCAGGAAATTCAGCAAGAGATTGAAGGGATTGTTAGTATTTTAGCAATTGGTGAGCGTACGAGAGAACGCGTGTATAAAAATGCGTTAAATCGAAAAGAAAAGTAAGTACAATTTGTGATGATTAAAGAAGACGATTCCTGTATTGGACGAGGAATTGTCTTTTTGTATGTCGTTAAAATCGATTAGTTTTGATTTCTATTTCGTAAGAACAAGTTCCTTAAAGAGTACTTCTCATTCTTAATAATGCAATCGATTGCATACCGATTCTTTTAACACCTTGTCTTAAATGAATCGGATTTCTTACAAAAAACTAGTTTTTATTTCACCGGATTTATGTAAAAATAGAACACAACAAACTGAGAGGATTTTTAGAAAAATAAACGAGTAAACTATCTGTCTTTTGGATAGGAGAGAGAATCGTTGTTTTTCAAATTCTAAATAACTTATTCGTTTTGAACCTGGAGGGGAACGTATGAAAGTGTTGAAGATGTGGAACCAAATCAGTTTAGTGAAGCAAATTGCAGTCGGTTTGATTATTGGTATTATTTTAGCTGTATCGATTCCTGAAGCTGCCCAGTCCATCACCATCTTTGGAACACTGTTTGTTTCCGCGCTGAAGGCCGTTGCGCCGGTTTTAGTATTCTTCCTGGTCATGGCAGCAATCGTCCAGCATAAAAAAGGACAACAGACGAACATGAAGTCGATTGTCTTCCTGTATCTCCTCGGAACGTTTTTAGCGGGAGCCGTTGCTGTCGTCTTCAGTTTCCTGTTCCCTGTCAACATTGCGCTGACGGAGAGCACGGAGAAATTAGCTGCGCCTGGTAATGCGGTTGAAGTCATCCGGACACTCGTCCTGAATATGGTGGACAATCCGGTCAATGCGTTAGTCCAAGGTAATTACATCGGGATTTTAACGTGGGCCATCGTATTGGGCTTAGCACTGAAAAATGCATCGGACACAACAAAAACGTTCATTTCTAATTTCTCGGATGCGATTGCGAAGATGGTCGGGTGGATCATTAAACTCGCACCGCTTGGTATCATGGGGATTGTCATTGAGTCGATTACGAAAAATGGTCTTGGATCCCTTCTCAACTATGGTCAACTGCTTGTCCTGTTGATCGGGACGATGCTGTTTGTTGCACTTGTCGTCAATCCACTGATCGTCTTCATCAACGTTCGTCAAAATCCGTATCCGCTCGTCTTCAGATGTATCCGTGAGAGCGGGATCACGGCCTTCTTCACACGGAGTTCGGCTGCGAATATTCCCGTTAACATGGAACTGTGTAAAAAACTTGGTCTTGATAAAGAGACGTATGCGATTTCGATTCCGCTTGGTGCGACCGTCAACATGGCGGGAGCTGCCGTAACGATTTCGGTTTTAACACTTGCCGCGGTCAACACCCTTAACATCCCGGTCGATCTTCCGACAGCCATCATCTTGAGCGTGTTAGCTGCTGTCTGTGCCTGCGGGGCTTCTGGTGTCGCGGGTGGATCACTCCTGTTGATTCCGCTTGCCTGCAGCCTGTTCGGCATTCCGAATGAGATTGCGATGCAGGTCATCGCTGTCGGATTCATCATCAGTGTCTTGCAAGATTCGTTTGAAACAGGACTCAACTCTTCAACGGATGTGTTGTTTACAGCGACAGCCGAATTCAAAAAGCGGTTAAAAGACGGCGAACAACTGTCAATCAATCGGCCGATTATGGCGGAAAAACCAACTGAACGAGTCGTCAACAGCTGATTCGTGTTGATGAAATCATAAAAAGGTGAAAGGCATCCAGGCTGACGGATGGGCTTTCACCTTTTTTTGTGGTAAGAGAACAAAAAAACAGGAGAGAATCCGTGATTCCCTCCTGGTCTGCGGTTAACCGAAGTTACTTTTGTGCTTTTGTCTTTTTAAAGCTGTAAATGACACTGATCAGGATGACGAGGACGATCGTTCCGAGCGACATCCAGATTGGCATTTTGTAAACATCACTGAGAATCATCTTCGCTCCGATGAAGACGAGCATGAAGCTGAGACCGTGTTTCAGGTAGTAGAAGCGGTCAATCAGGTTCGCAAGAACGAAGTAGAGACTGCGGAGTCCGAGAATCGCCATGATGTTCGCGTAGAAGATGATGAACGGATCACGCGAGTAGGCGAAGCTTGCTGCGACCGAGTCGACGGCGAAGACGATATCCGAGACTTCGATGAAGATCAACGCGATTAACAGTGGTGTAAAGAACAATTTACCGTTGATCCGTTGCGTAAATTTACCAGACGAGATGTCTTGCGTAATCGGCAAGCGCTTCTCAAGCCAACGGATCGTTTTATTTTCTTCAAGCGACGTTTCCTGACCGATGTTCTTAAACATCATGTAACCCGTGTAGACGAGGAATGCACCGAAGATGTAGTACACCCATGCGAAGTTCTCAAGAAGCGATACTCCGGCGACGATGAAGATGACGCGGAAGAGAATGGCACCGAGAATTCCCCAGAACAAGACTTTGTGCTGATACTTCAATGGAATCGCGAAGTACGCAAAGACGAGTGAGAAGACGAAGACGTTATCAATCGCGAGTGCTTTCTCGATGAAATAAACGCTTGTGTATTCAATGGCGGCGTCGCTACCTTGCGCGTAGAACAACCAACCGCCAAAGGCGACGGCGAGTCCGATCCAGACGAACGTCCACGTCCAGGCTTCGCGGAGCGAGACCTCATGAGCTTTCCTGTGAAATACGCCAAGGTCCAGTGCGAGCATGATGAAGACGATTGCTAAAAATACAATCAATAGTGTCAACAGCGCTTCCTCCTTTGAAGTGATGTGCTTTTCATATTTTGATTATAAGTTCATAAGAACTCAAAGTAAAGCGATGAGTGTGCTGTTTTTCTTTGGAAATGCAATTGGACACTTTTTTGCCTTAAAATATAATCAGACTCAAAAGGAGACGAAAACATGAAAAAATCCAGTGAACGTAACAAAACCGCCTGGGAATACCGTGCTTATGAATTTTGGAATCAACGCGACGGGTCACCGGTGGACAAGGCAAAAGAAATCATGGCCGACCCGAGAGCAAGCCTGAAGAAACATCAGAACTATTTTGAAGAAGTTGTCGGAAAACGAATTGCCAATCTCTGTGGATCAAACGGACGTAAGGCGGTTCCACTGGCGTTGCTTGGAGCAGACGTCACCGTCTTTGATATTTCGGAAGACAACCGCCGCTATGCCCTTGAACTTGCCGATTGTGCCGGGACAGAAATTGAATATGTCGTCGGCGATATTTATGAGATCGATTTGCATACCTATCAGCACCAATTCGATGTCCTGTATCTTGAAGGCGGGATATTACATTATTTTCATGACCTGGAGGCATTCACGGCGATTTTATTTGCCTTGCTCAAGCCGGGCGGGAAACTGATTTTGAGTGATTATCATCCGATCAAACATTGTATTCATGAAGACAAGTACATCCCGCGCTATTTCGATCAGAATACATATGAAGAAAAAATTGCGTACCAATCCCATTTTGATCCGGCTGAACAAGCTGATTTTCCGAAGGTGCTATTGCGGCATTATACGATGAGTGAAATCGTGAACACCGTCATTCGAAGCGGTTTTACGCTTCAACAACTCGATGAACATCCGGGGTGGAAAGGGGAAAACATCCCGTGGGAATTCACGCTTGTCGCGACAACATAAAACCCAGCGTCCTCACGGATGCTGGGCTTGTTCGGCGATGGCTTGAAAAATCGGCTGCAAACTTTTACCTGTTGGCGTCAGTTGATAGACGGCTTCTGGTCGTTCAATGACTCCCCGTTGTGTAAGATGGGTCAGACACACGGTCAACTCTCTACGTGAATGCTTGGGTCCGGTTGACGACAACTGGTCGATTGAACAAGGAGCCTGCAATAATTGAGCGATGATGTGCATCTCGTGCACCGTTCCGAGCATCCGGATAGTGTAGTCGAGTGCACGCAGATCCGTCGGCATGATTATAGACGTTCAAGACGACGGGAAACGGCAGTCAGGATGACGGCGAGGATGACCATGATTCCGCCGACCCACGGTGTGTGGACAAGTCCGATCGTGTCGGCAACGAGTCCACCGATGGTTGCCCCAAGCGCAATCCCGATATTGAAGGCGGAGATGTTCAACGCGGAAGCGACATCAACCGCTGCTGGGACGTATTTTTCCGCCAGCTGAACGATATACAGCTGCAGACCTGGGACATTCATGAAAGCAAGCAGTCCCATCAGGATGATGCCGATGATCCCGGCGATTTTAAACGAAATCATGAACGACAGAGCAATCATGACGATCGCGTGTAAAATGAACATGTAAAACAACGCTTTGATCGGATTTCCGTTGGCGAGTTTTCCGCCGACGGTGTTGCCAATGGCGACAGCAATGCCGTAGACAAGCAGGATGATACTGATCAGGCTCGGACTGATGTGGGTGACGTCCTGCATGATCGGTGTCAGGTACGTGAAGGCGACGAACGTTCCGCCGTAACCGAGGGCGGTGATCAGGAAACCGAGCATCAGACGTCCGTTCGTCAACAGTTTAAACATATCGGAAAACTTCGCCGGCGGTGATTGTTTCAAGTCTTTTGGAATCAGGAAAATGCTTGCGATGATGGCGATGACGCCGAGTGCGGCAACAGCAAAGAATGTCGCACGCCAGCCGAATGATTGACCGATGAATGTGCCGAGCGGGACGCCGGTTACGGTCGCAACCGTCAGACCGGTGAACATCAAAGCGATGGCACTGGCTTTTTTATGTTCCGGTACGAGCTGAACGGCGATCGTTGCGCCAATCGAGAAGAAGACACCGTGCGAAAACGCGGTGATGAACCGGGCGACGATCAACAGTTCGAAAGTGGGTGCGATGGCTGATACGAGATTTCCGGCGATAAAGACGACCATCAACGCCATCAGTAATGTTTTCCGGTTCATCCGGTTCGTCAGGGCAGTCAAGATCGGTGCACCGACGGCGACACCGATTGCGTAACCGGAAATGATCAGTCCGGCCAGAGTGATGCCGATATTTAAGTCACCGGCGATCGCAGCGAGCAGACCGACCGGGACAAATTCCGTTGTTCCGATACCAAAGGCGCTGATAGCAAGTGCGAGCAGGGCGAAGCGGCCGTTTTGCGGGACCTGTTCCTGTTCAGCACGCGGGTTTAATTGATTCATGATAATTCCTCCTGGATAAATGAGCTAAAGTGAGATAGTGCAACCATGCTCCGAACGACCGGGCCCGGATCGTTTTTCAAACAGGGACACTTCTGCGTGATCCCATCATAGAGCGGCATTGTTTTTTATGGAAGTACGTACTTTTAAGTGCGATAGGCACTAAAAAGTACCCTACCATCACCAATTAAAGCAATGGACGAAGGTGGCTTGTACTTTCCGTTAACAGTTGTTATCATAAACCCATCAAATCTACTTGAGAAGTACGCACTTTCAAGTGCGATAGGTACTAAAAAGTACCTGTCCCACCGTACTTCGTAACGAAAGGAAGAATCAGCATGGCCTACAATATTCCGGTCGAAGCGACGCTACAAGTCATCGGAGGCAAATGGAAAGTCGTCATCATGTGTCATCTCATTAAAGGCGAACGCCGGACAAGCGAATTGAAAAAGCTGATGCCGAACATCACTCAAAAAATGTTGACGCAACAACTGCGTGAACTCGAACAGGACGGTGTCATCATCCGGACGGTCTACGAACAGGTTCCGCCGAAAGTCATCTATTCGTTATCGGATTACGGTTGGTCGTTGCGCCCGATTTTAGATGCGATGTGTGCCTGGGGTGAAGGGCACATCGATTTAACCGGTGAGGAAGTTGTATCTTCTTAAAGCGAACTATCATACTGCACAGCAAAACGACCGCCTGCCGTCAGGACGGTCGTTTTTTTCTGGGATCCGTTATTTAACGAAGGAAGCGGCTTCGCGGAGGAAGAACTGTTTGATGGCATCATAAACCGTCTGCTGTTCTTCGGTCAGGCCACGGCTTAAGCGTGATAAATAGATGTTTGAGACGATTGTCAGGTTATCCTTGGCGACGAACGGAAGCTTCAGTTCACGGCAGACGGAAACGGGAACGAAGCTGAAATGCCGTTGCTGACGCAGGGCGACCTGCAGGGAAACGTCATCAATGTAACGAATCGAATCCGCGTATAAACTGAATTCCGTCATCTTTAATTTGATGAAACTGTTGTAATCCTTATTATGTGACGGGAACAGGAACGATTTTGCCGTTTCGTTGTCATAGAGCACACGCATAACGTCCTGCTCCGTGTAATGACCGGGATAGGTCAGCACAATCTCTTCTTCGATGACCGGTTCACTCGTGACTTCGGGATGTTTGATTTCCATAAAGCTGATCGAGAAATGGATTTCATCGGTCAAAAGTTGCGACAGGATTTCACGGTTCGACAAAATCTCTGTATTGAACAGCGTCGCTGACGGGTTAACCAAAAATTCCGCCAGTAGGATCTGAATGAAGCGGCCGTGTGAACTGGCGAGGCTGATCGTCACGTCCTGTTCCGAATGCGACAGCCGTTCTTTGACGAGTTCGAGTTCATTTTCGATTTTTTCGACGGACTGCAACAGGATCCGTCCCTGATTCGTCAAGGTGATCGTCCGACCGTTCCGGTTAAATAATTCGGTATCCAATTCCCGTTCGAGTTTTTTGATCGTCATGCTGAGTGCCGGCTGACTGATGAACAGACGTTTCGCGGCATGAGTAAAATTCAGTTCTTCTGCGACGGTTCTGAAATAATGTAAATGAAGCAATTCCACCTCTTACACCTCCTATAAGTAATCGTTTATAGTAGTATACATCATTATATATTTTTGTTTATGTGGAAACCGGTATATGCTGAGTGCAGAGGTGATGGAAATGAATATCGCAATTTATGGAGCAGGATCACTCGGTACCATCATGGGTGCGTATTTGAGTGAAACATATCCTGTCGTTGACTTGATTGATACGAACAAAGAACATGTCGCGCGACTAAACGAGAACGGGGCACACGTCGTCGGACCCGATATGACGCAACGCGTCACGGCTTTTCTGCCGGAAGAGATTACGAAAACGTATGATATCGTATTGTTGCTGACGAAACAGCTCTACAATCCGCAAGTCTTACCGGCGGTCAAAGCGATTTTAAAAGAAGACGACATCCTCGTTTCCTTGCAAAACGGGGTGCCGGAAGAAATCATCCGCCAGCATATTCCGAGCGAACAGATTATCGCGGGATCCGTGGAGTTCGGGGCGACGTATGTCGGACCGGGACAATCCCGCCTGACAACAGACTACGCGTTCTTTAAAAAATATGCGTTGCAAATCGGCGAACTCGACGGGGCGACGACAGACCGGATCGTTCGGTTAAAAGAAGTTCTCGATACGATCGGCGGAACGGAAATTTCCGATAACCTGCCGGGTACGAAATGGTCGAAACTGATCATCAACAGTGCCTTCAGCGGATTGTCTGCCGCCTGTAACGCGACGTATGGTGACGTGCTCGACCATCCGGTCCTGTTGCGGGCCGCGATTCACGCGATGAAGGAAGTGCTCGATGTCGGGCATGCGCACGGTATCGAATTTGCCCGGATGGGGGAAGCGGACTTGACGGTCTACAGCGAACTCAGTGACATCGACCAAAAGATGGTCGAACTGCCGCAGCTGATGAACAGCTCGCGGAATCTCGAGGCGAGTATGTTACAGGATTTACGGAAACGTCAGCCGACGGAAATCGACTACATTAACGGTGTCGTCACGATGTACGGGGAAACGTACGGCATTCCGACTCCGGTCAATTCAATGATTCAAGCACTCGTCCGAAATGCACAGGACAAACAGGAAGTAACCGACTTTGAACAAAGTGTCGAGCAGTTCAAGGCACTTCTCGCAGTCAAATAAGGGGGATGAGCAGATGAAAAAAGAGGATGTCCAGAATATCGTCGCGACACCGGTCAACGCACCGGTCTTTCCGGCGGTCGATATTTTCTTCCGGAACCGCGAATACATGAATATCGTTTATGAAACGGACCTGGAGCAATTGCGGGCCGTTGTACCGGAACCGCTTGAGCTGATCGGCAACCAGATCAAGTTCGAAGTCATCAATATGCCGGACAGTACGGGACTCGGATCGTATCTGGAATGCGGTCATGTCATCCCGGTCCGGTACAACGGGGAAGTCGGGGAGTTCTACCTGTCGATGTACGTCAATAACCAGGCGGCCATCGCTTCCGGGCGTGAAGTTGCCTCGTTCCCGAAAAAATACGGTTCGCCCAAGCTCTATTTGGATAACGACGTTTTAGTCGGAACCCTCGATTATCATTCGCTTCGTGTCGCCCAGGCGACGATGGGCTACAAATACTATCCGGTCAAGGAAGAAGAGGCGAAAGCGATCATCGGGACACCGCAATTCATGCTGAAACAACACCGCGGCTATGAAGGGGAGCTGATGATCTCTGAATTAACGCGCAGTCAAATCACGGATATTCAGGTGAAGGAAGCCTACCGTGGACCGGCCCGTTTGGAATTGTTCCAGCATGTCATGGCACCGCTGGCCGATTTCCCGGTCGGAAAAATCATCGATGCCCAGCACATCATCGCCGACTTACGGCTTGGCGGTCCGAAGAAGATTTTTGATTATATGAAGTAAAATAACGAAACGGGAAGCCGTATCTTCCTGAATCGCGATAAAATAAAAGGCCGCATCCAGGTGATGCGGTCTTTTTTGTGAAAAATTACATCCGGGTCAGCTGTGTGTATTAATTAAAATATCGTCACAGCCGAGTAAACCAGTAAGGCAGACATCGTGAATCGGAAAAGGCGGTCATACCGCGTGAAGAAGCGGCTGAACAGGGAGCCGAAAGCCGACCATAATAAAAGAGCCGCCCATCCCAACAGAATCGTATACCCCAGATACTCCATCGTTTGCACAGCCGAACCGCTGTGCGGCAGAATGAAGGTCGACAGGACCGTCAGAAAAAATAAGATGCTTTTGACGTTGATCATCTGAAAAACAAAACCGGATAAAAACGTTGCCTGCACATCAATCGTTTTACCGCTGGTCGGTTTCGGAAAACCGATTTTCCACGCAAGATACAGTAAGTACGCTACACCCGCCAGCTGCAAATACGGTTCCAGCATCGGCAACAATTGATCCAAACCTGCTGTGAACCCGGCACTCAGCAGTCCGAGAAAGGCGAAACCGGTCAGAATGCCGCCGTTGAATTTCCACGCGCCGACGAATCCGAAATGACGTGCTTCGTTCATCATGAGCAGGTTGCTCGGACCGGGGGTGATGGAAGTGATGATGACATATGACAAAAATGCTGCTACGTTCATGAAAATTCTCCTTTGATCGCTATCGCTCTATTTTTCATTATTGTATGATGAACCTATAGATTAATAAAATTGAAATAAAAAATGGAACCATCATTTATTTCGATGGATGAACGAAAGGAGTGTTTAATTGAATGGAAATCAGGCATCTTGCCACATTTTTGAAAATCATTGAGACCGGCAGTTACACGGCAGCAGCTGCTGAGCTGGGGTACACGCAGTCGACGATTACCTCCCATATGCAAACTCTGGAACAAAGTGTCGGGGGCGAAGTGTTCACGTACTTCAATCGGAAATTACAGCTGACCGCTTTAGGAAAAGAGCTGATTCCGTTAGCGGAAGACCTGCTTGCGACTCATGACAAGATTAAAAACATGCAAAAAACGGACGGATTGTGCGGAACGTTGCGCGTAGCCGCTCCGGAATCCTTGACGATCTCCCGCCTCGGTCCCGTCATCAAACGATTTTCGCAACACCATCCCGATGTCAAACTGATTTTGACGAACGGGACGTGCGGCGAAAACCAGGAGGAACTTTTGAATGGACGGGTCGACGTGGCCATGATGCTGTTTCCTGCCATGGCAGTCGAAAAATGTCTCCATCATGTTTTGACCGAAGAAAAAATCGTGATGGTCGGTGCCCCGGACGCACCTGAACATTTTAAGGACATCCAAAAAAAGCAATCGGACCATGTGTATATCACCAATGAACAAGGATGCAGTTACCGGACGATGTTTGAGCAACACCTGACCAAACAAAATCTGCTTTCTTTTCAGACGATGGAGTTATGGAGTATCGGTGCCATCAAGAAAATGGTCATGAGCGGTCTTGGATTCGCCGTGTTACCGTATATCACGGTCCAAGAGGAACTGGAGAACGGCAGTCTGAAAATCATCAAGCAAGACGAGGCGTTCGAACCAATTTATTCGCATATCCTGATCAAGAAAAAGAAATGGGTCTCACCCATCGCCCATGCGTTTATGGAAGCGGTCATCGATGCGATTCCGAAACAAGTTGATTGGACGGCTGATGTCGAGGCGAACTCGTTCAAAGAATAAGGGCATTTGGATGAAGGGAAAAAGCTTGGTCATCTAAGCTTTTTTTAGGTGTCGCTATAAAAAGGGAGTCGTGCAGTGGACTCCATCATGTCGAAACAGCGGGGGACTCGTCGTCTTGGATTGCATCGAGATGCAGGACCGGATGATAGAGGCGATTGATTTGTATAATCAGGCGAAAGGGATTCAGCAGTAAATAGCGTATTCAAATAAATACAAAAATCACATTTCTGAAAGATGCGAGTGATCTCTAAGCGTATGGGATAAAGAGGTGAAGAACGTCATACAATCAAACACCCGACGCCAACTGTACCGATGGCGTCGGGTGTTTTTTGGAATAACGAATTGAGTACGTCTAGAAAACCCCAGATTTCTCATTATCTACAAGATGAATTAAGACGTTGTCTTTTCCTTGACCGGGACCCACACTTCGCTATAGACGTTCAGAGAATCGTCTTCGTGATTCGTGAATGAGATACTTGGTAAATCGACGAGTTCATAGCCTGAAGTGGGTAGCCACTCTGCATAGGTTTTTGCCATCGTCTCTTGAAGCGTTTGTGGAAACGGTCCGGTGTTTGGAAAAACGGCCCATAGACTGTCCTCAATCGTAATTTGCTCTAAATCTCCGTAAGGATTTTGGATACTCGTCGCAAAACCAATCATATGAGTCAAACTTCCTTGTTCCTCTAGATAACCTTCATCAAAATCAAACGAGACATTCAAGGCGGTTTCCGGATATAGATCGGCTAATTGGTGCATTTCTTGGCGTTGCTGTGGCGTAATCGATTGAGCTAACTCCACAATGGAGTGATTGACGCCCTCGAATTGAATCGGAACACGTTTGGAGACGCCGACGACATGAAACTGACTTTTTCGCTCAATTTTAAACTCCATGGAAACTCCTCCTTTAATATCAATATAAAAAGTAAAACGGGGAAAAGATTTTTGAATTTTATTTTTAATGACTTCTGAAGGTAAGAAACCAGACCACTCACGAAAGGCACGTGAGAATCCTTCAATCGATTGATAGCCGTATTCGTAAGCGACTTCGGTAACCGAATGCTGATTGACGAGATTGATATTCGCCTGCGAAAGACGTCTGTTTCTGATATATTCGTTTAGTGTCATGCCGGACATATACGAAAACATTCGTCTGAAATGATATTCGGAAACTCCAGTAATTCGGACAATGTCCGTTCCTGAAAGTTCTTCGGTCAGATGGCGTTCAATATGGTCCATGAGTTGGTTCAGTTCTTTTAACACCGTCATTCCTCCTTTCTTGATATCAGTGTAGAGGATTCAAAATAAACGAACTTGACGATTTTTGGACGGATGATGTCGGATGGTGATTGAATCGAACAGTAAAGAAAAGAATTCATTCATTATCAAGATATATGAGACCAGTGAATTAAAGCGGATATAAGTGGTGATCTCGTCGTTCAATAACGAGGATCTGATCAGCGGTTTCTACCGGCACATCGTCAAACTCATCATAGTTTCGCTGTTCATATGAACGGATCTGATAATGCTCCAATCCATCGATGGTTTGCAGATAGTCCGGCAATCTTTCGGTCGGTTCCGTTAAAGTTGGATTGGTAAACGGAAAATTATCGTCGTTTGGATTGTGTGTATGAATGTAGACGGCGTCCAATCCTGCATCTAGCCGGGACAGTTCAATCCAAAGTTGATACGGTTGTCCCCACTCCTTGAGTGCGGCATCGAGCTCATTCATCAGCTGAAACAGTGCCCGGACATGTGCTTTTCGAATTTTGAGATGATCATTTCCACGTCCATAAAAATCAAGGTGGACATGCCAAAAATCAAACCAGCTGTCAGAACTGAAATCTAAGGCATGGGCCGAGATGTGTTGTTCGGCCTGAAGTTGTCGAAAGTAGCGGCGTTTGCCACGGAATTTTTTCATGGGATAGGTGTCTCCTTGCAGGGAATGATGTTCTATTCATTATACAGGAGTCATCATCACACAAAATAAATAAAAACAATAAAGAAATTTTATTTCAAAATGTTTACGCTTTCAAATAAAACATTGTTTCTGAATGTCGGGCTTGTTATACTAACGGGGAACACGGGGAAGTAGCAATCATGCAGGGGTCAAAACAAAAGGGGAGCTGAGCATATGGGACAGAAACTCAACTGGACGGCGACACTCGGATTGACGACGGCGCTACTTGCCGCGTCACTGCCGATGCAACCGGTCGCGGCCGAAACGACACCATCCGTTACACAACGGGTTGACGCACAACTGGAACAGATGACGCTTGAACAAAAGGTTGGTCAAATGATCATGCCGGATTTCCGGTTATGGAACGGGGTTAATCATACGCAACTGGCACCGGAAGTCGGACGAATCATCGACCGGTTTGATTTAGGTGGTGTCATCCTGTTTGCAGAAAATGTCAGCGAGACGGAACAGACGACGAAACTGGTCCATGATTTGCAGAAAGTCGTCGAGCAGGATCCGAGCAACGATATCCCGTTGTTCGTGACGATTGACCAGGAAGGCGGCATCGTCACACGACTCGGTACGGGGACCAATTTACCAGGCAACATGGCACTCGGGGCGACCCGTAGTCCGGCTTATGCAGAAGCGGCAGGGGGAATTATCGGCTCCGAACTGCATGCACTCGGCATCAACGTCAACTTTGGTCCGGTCCTGGACGTCAACAACAATCCGGGTAATCCCGTCATCGGGGTCCGCTCGTTCTCAAGTGATCCGAACCTGGTTGGGGAACTGGGCTCGGCCATGACGCAAGGCATTCAGCAGCAAGGAGTCGCTGCGACGGCGAAACACTTCCCGGGACACGGGGATACGGCAGTCGACTCGCATTACGGCTTACCGGTCGTCGACAAATCGCTGGCTGAACTGAAACAGCTGGAACTGATTCCGTTTAAACGGGCAATTGACGAAGGAATCGACATGGTCATGACGGGACACATCGGGATGCCGCAGATTGAGGATGAGGTCGTCGAGTCAAAACAAGGAACGTTCCCGCTACCGGCGACGTTGTCGGATGACGTCATTACCGGTGTCTTACGGGAAGAGCTCGGCTATCAGGGACTTGTTGTCACTGATGCGTTGAACATGCAGGCGATTGCCGACAACTTTACGGAGTCGGAAGCCGTCATCAAGACTTTTAAAGCCGGTGTCGATATCGCGTTGATGCCGACGATTTTAAGATCTGCGAACGACGTGACGAAAATGGAGTCGATTTTTGACGACGTGATCGAAGCCGTCGAAAGCGGTGACTTAAAAGAAGCGGACATCGATCGTTCCGTCGAGCGGATTCTGACGCTCAAAGCGACACGCGGCATCTGGAAGGAAACAATTGATCCGGTGACGCTTGAGGAACAACTGGTCGAGGCGAAGGCTGTCGTCGGCAGTCCCGAACATAAGGCGCTTGAGCGGCAGATGACGGAAGCGGCAGTCACGCTCGTCAGAAATGATCGCAAGACATTACCTTTCAAGCCGAAAAAAGGGCAGACCGTCCTCGTCCTGTCACCGACAAAAGATCAGACGGACAGTATGGTCAAGACGATCCGGTCGCTTGAGAAAAATGCCGGGAACCTGAAGCGGGTGAACGTGCTGACGGAAAATTACGGAGTCTCGACACCGCATCTCAATCAAAATCCGGCACTTCAGGAGAAAATCAATCAAACCGATTATCTGATTGTTGGCTCGAACGTCAACAACAGTGCGAAGCTCGGAGCATCTTCCGCGGATCATTATGTGCCGGCGGAAGTCTTCCGTCAGGCTAACCGAACAGGAAAGAAATCCGTCCTGCTCAGTCTGCGGAATCCGTATGATGTCGCCGTACAACCGGACGCTGATGCCCAACTGCTCGTTTACGGCTTCAAAGGGGATCCGAACGGACCGGATTCGGAAGCGGGAAACACAAAATCAGCCGGACCGAATTTACCGGCAGGAATCCGCGCCATTTTTGGTGAATTCGTACCACAAGGGAAATTACCGGTCGATGTGCCAAAGTTTAAGGACGGTACGTTCCAAACCGATTTGTAACGGGAGTTCGGGGACGGATTCCGCAATTGGAATAAGTAACAGGCTCGTTTGAGGGAGTCCAATCGACGCGGTTGGGCTTTCCCTATTGACTTCTTTTGCAATTTTATTTCTATTTAATAAATTTATTTATGAATTAATGTTTCGTTGTGCTCAGGATAAAAAGGAGCTGTGGAGAGAGGATGAAAATCATGTTAGAGAAATTGGCGACAGAACGCCGGAATCAGCGAACGATGGAGCTTGACGATATGACGGTCGAGGAGATCTTGACGGTGATGAACGAGGAGGATCAGTCGGTTGCCGGTGTGATTCGACAGGAAATCCCGGTCATCAAACAGGTCGTCGCACAAGTCATTCAATCATTTCAAGCGGGCGGACGGCTGATTTACATCGGAGCCGGCACGAGCGGTCGCCTCGGTGTGCTCGACGCGGCAGAATGTGTGCCGACGTTTGGTGTCTCGCCAAAGATGGTCGTCGGTTTGATTGCCGGAGGCGAACGGGCGCTCATCAAGGCCGTTGAAGGGGCGGAAGACAGTAAAACGCTGGCCGTCGAAGATTTACAGGCGCTCAAAGTAAACGCAAACGATACTGTCATCGGCATCGCGGCGAGCGGCCGGACCCCTTACGTCATCGGCGGTCTCGATTACGCCCGTAAAATCGGCGCAGCGACGGCGGCATTGTCCTGCAACAAAGAAGCCATCATCAGCCAGCACGCCGATCTCCGGATGGAAGTCGAGACCGGTCCGGAAGTCTTGACCGGTTCGACCCGGCTCAAAGCCGGAACGGCACAAAAGCTCGTCCTGAACATGATTTCGACGGCAGCGATGATCGGCGTCGGGAAAGTCTATCAAAACCTGATGGTCGATGTCCAATCGACGAATGAAAAGCTTGAAGTCCGGGCCAAACGGATGATCGTGGAAGCGACAGGGGTCGATCTTGAGACGGCCGCGCGTTATTTCACATCAGCGAATGGTCACGTTAAGACGGCGATCGTCATGATTTTAGCGGACGTTTCGTATCCTGAGGCAGTCGAACGATTACAACGTGCGCACGGATTCGTCCGTGACGCGCTCTAAGGGGGATTCAGATGAAGAAGGAAGAAGTGTTGGCGGAAGGGATACTCGAACACGTCGGCGGAAAAGATAATCTCCGCCAGCTGGCCCACTGTATGACACGCGTCCGGTTGGCGCTGAAAGATCCGACAAAAGCGGATATCCAGGCACTCAAACAACTGGACGGCGTCATGGGTGTCATCGATGACGAGACACTGCAAATCGTCGTCGGACCGGGGACGGTCAACCGGGTCGCGGATCATTTGAGCCGGAAAACGGGGCTTGCCATCGGGGAAGAGTCGGTCGATGAGAACCTGACGTTTGAGGAACGGGCCGCCATCGAACGGCAAAAAGTGAAGGATAAACAGAAGTCACCGTTCAAACGCTTTTTACGCCGCTTAGGAAATATCTTCATCCCGCTCATTCCGGGACTGGTCGCGTCAGGAATCATCAACGGAGCAGCGAACTTTGCGAAAAACGCCGGGGTTGATGCGACGGAAACGTGGATGCAGATTTTATTACTGATTGGCAGCACCGTCTTTGCCTACTTAGCGATTCTCGTCGGATGGAATACGGCGAAGGAATTCGGCGGCACGCCGGTCCTTGGCGCGATTGCCGGAGGGATTTTATTTAATCCGTTGCTTGTTGATATAATTATCTACGGCGAACCGCTTGTCGTCGGGCGGGGTGGCTTGTTTGGGGTCATCTTTGCCGCCTGGTTGATGACATATCTCGAAAAACACATCCGCCGGTTCATGCCGGTCTCGATTGATATCATCTTTACCCCACTCTTGACGGTCCTGATCGTCGGATTTACAGCACTTTATGCCATCATGCCGGTCGCCGGTGTCCTGTCTGACGGGATCATGAAAGCAATCAACGTGATTCTCGAAGTCGGCGGACCACTCGCCGGTGCCGTCCTCGCCGGATTCTTCCTGCCGCTCGTCATGGTCGGACTGCATCACGGTTTGACACCGATTCATCTCGAACTGCTCAACACCGTCGGCAATACGGCCCTCTTGCCGATCCTTGCGATGGCGGGAGCCGGACAAGTCGGTGCCGCACTGGCGATTTTTGTCAAGACACGCAATCAACGATTGCGCAACATCATCAAGGGTGCGATTCCGGTCGGTTTCCTCGGAATCGGCGAACCGTTGTTGTACGGGGTCACGTTACCGCTCGGTCGTCCCTTCCTGACAGCCTGTATGGGAGCGGCAGTCGGCGGGGCCTTCCAGGCGACGATGAAGACAGCAGCGCTTGGCGTCGGCGTGTCCGGTCTGTCGTTGACACCGTTGATTGATAACGGGATGTACCTGACGTATATCGGCGGGCTTGTCATCTCGTACGTCTTCGGATTCCTGTTTACCTTCTGGTTTGGATTCAAGGAAGAAATGGCAGACGGAATTTAACGTCGGCACAAGAACCGCACACAACAAAAAGATGGAAGATCACGTCATCGTGATGTTCCATCTTTTTTTGACGCGTTGCCGGCATCAGTCAGTCAAAACCTGATTGATGTTCGTTTCCGACTTCAACTGGTGTTGAAGCAACTGTTTGACGTCCTGTTCCTGTGTGATGGTACGGAGAGTTTGACCGTACCACTGGTCGAGTTGATCCCGTGTGACGGTATACGTGTAGTCCGGGAACGTAAAGGTGATCCGGTCGACATTATCGACGAGGACAAACAGATACGTGGCATTGAACAGAACCGTTTCTTTGACTTCCTGTTCGATGTTTTCTGTCTCGATGTCCTTGTAAGTCAAATGAATGCCGTATGGTGTTTGCTTCGTTTGCAGGGCAATCTGCCGTAATTCCTGGTGGTGGGCCAATTCCTTGACGATATTCGTGACGGCACTGTTGTTGCCGACCACTGAATGCTTATAGTGGAACAAATCCGTTTTCGAATCAGCATGCTGGCTATAGACGTTCCATACCAGCACGAGACATGCGACGGACAGGAACGGGATGAAGATACGTTTCATTTTATTTTCCCCCTTATGTAATACACATTCATGGTATCATAGTTCAGGTGGAATCTCCTAAAAAATGTGAATTTTAAACATTAGTGTCATTTTTTTCGTGTTAACTAATCAAAAAGGAGTGATTCAGATGAAAGGACTGGCCGTTTATTTGAGTGAAGCACTGACGGATGAGGTGAAAGCGAACATCGGACAGATGCGGTCACTCGGCTTTAACTCGATCTTTACGTCGTTACATATCCCGGAAGATGATCCGGCGCTCTATACAGAGCGGCTGCGAACTTTAGGCGAATTGGCGCGAGACCTCGAAATGGAGCTTGTCGCGGATATCGCCCCGACGTCGCTTGCTGCGCTCGGCAAGACATGGGAGGATGCTGGAACGTTAACCGGGTGGGGCGTGACCGGACTACGGATTGATTACGGAGTGACGCCGAAACAGGTCGCGAATTTGTCAAAACAGATGATGATCGCCTTGAACGCCAGTACAGTAACAGCGGAAGAACTCGACGCGATGAAAGCAGAGGGGCTGGTACTTGAGCACGTCGAAGCTTGGCATAACTTTTACCCGCGACCGGAAACCGGGCTCGGCCGGAACTGGTTCGATGACAAAAACCGTTGGCTCCATGAACAGGGAATCCGTGTTCAGGCCTTCATCCCGGGTGACGGGCAACTGCGTGGTCCGCTTTACGAAACGTTACCGACGCTCGAGGATCACCGCGGACAATCACCGTTTGCCTGTTATCTGGAGCTTGTAGCATCCGTCGACCGGATTCTCGTTGGGGACCCGGGCTTGTCGGAAAGCTCGATGCGTCAGTTTGCCGCCTATCAGGAGGGAATTATTGTTCTCCGGGCAACGGGACAAGGCGAAGATCCGATGTTAGAAACCATCCAGACAAACCGGATGGATCCGGCACGCGATGTCATCCGTTCGGTCGAGTCACGTGCCTACGGCCGACCGGGCGATGGACTTCTCGAACCTACAACTCTAGCCGACCGACCTGTTGGATCGATTACGATCGATAATCTGCGCTACGGCCGGTATGCGGGGGAGCTGCAGATCACAAAACGGGATCTTGCGGCAGACGAACGGGTCAATGTCATCGGACGCGTTATTGAAGCCGATCGACCGTTGTTGCAACAGATCGGTCCCGGCGGACGGTTTCGGGTGGAGTGGGTGAAAACAAAGGGGGACACGGAATGAAAAAGATTATGCTGATCGGCTCCGGCGGATCGGGTAAATCGACGCTTGCGAGACAACTCGGTCAACGGCTCGGCATCCGTGTCCATCATTTGGACAGTTTATCAAAATTAGGCGAGAACACTTCCACTTCTAAACGAAGTGAAAGTGGGAGATGAATCGCCAGCCTACTTTTCGGGTATATTCCCTTTGAAGGAGGTGAAACATGGTGTTGAAGCACAAGGCCTACACATTCAGAATCTACCCCACGAAAGAGCAGAAAATCCTGATTGCGAAGACGATCGGATGTTCGCGCTTCGTCTTCAACCACTTCCTGGCGAAGTGGGAGGAAACGTACAAGACTACTGGAAAAGGACTGTCCTACGGTTCTTGTTCCAAAGAACTTCCTTTGTTGAAGCAGGAGTTCGACTGGTTGAAGGAAGTTGATAGCACTTCTGTTCAAACGAGCGTGAAGCATCTTGCCGATGCGTTTGACCGCTTCTTCAAGAAGCAGAACGAACGCCCTCGATTCAAGTCGAAGCGGAACCCCGTCCAATCGTATAAGACCAATATTCAAGGGAAATCTCAACTTCCCGAAGCCTCTATCATCGGGAACAAGTTAAAACTTCCGAAGCTGAAATGGGTTCGTTTCGCCTATTCGAAAAAGGTCACAGGCCGTATCTTGAACGCAACCATCCGGCGAAACGCTTCAGGAAAATACTTCGTCTCCCTGCTCGTCGAGCAGGAGATTAACGAGCTGCCGAAGACCGGTTCATCCGTAGGTGTCGACGTCGGACTCAAGAACTTCGCCATCCTGTCGGACGGCACGATGTACAAGAACGACCGTTACTTCCGTTCGCTTGAGAAGAAACTGGCACGTGAACAGCGTAAGCTCTCCCGCCGTCAACGAATCGCCCTGGCCAAGAAAGTGAAGCTTTCCGAGTCGAGGAACTACCAGAAGCAGAAGCGGAAGGTTGCGCGTATCCACGAGAAGATCGCCAACAAGCGCACTGACTTCCTGCACAAGGTATCGACCGAGATCGTCAAAAACCACGACGTCATCGGCATCGAAACCTTGCAAGTGAAGAACATGCAGAAGAACCGCAAGTGGAGCAAGGCTATCTCTGACGTCAGCTGGTCGGAGTTCTTCCGCATGCTCGAATACAAGGCGGACTGGTATGGGAAAACCGTCGTGAAGGTCGGAAAGACCTTCGCATCGAGTCAACTGTGCTCGAGTTGCGGTCATCAACACCAAGACGTGAAACATCTAGGCTTGCGAGAATGGACATGTCCGAATTGCGGGATTCACCACGACCGTGATGTGAACGCAGGACTAAATCTCAAACAAGAAGCCGAGCGTATCTTAGCTTCTTCAACCGTCGGGACGACGGGGTTAGCCTGATCAATTTTCGACCGTCAGGTCGGATCACTCAGGAATCCTTCACCTCTAAGCGAAGCGTAGGTAGTTCAATGTGGCGGGCGGACTGGCAGGTGGTACCACGCGCAGAACAACAAAAGATCCAAACGGACTTGATTAGCCAGGACGACTGGATCATCGACGGGAATTATGGCGGGACGATGGATATTCGGTTGAACGCAGCGGATACGATCATCTTTCTTGATCTGCCGCGAACGACCTGTGTCTACCGGATTCTGAAACGGTCAATCCGGTACCGGCATCAGGCACGACCGGATATGGCGTCCGGGTGTCCGGAAAAAATCGATGTTGCTTTTTTGAAATGGGTGTGGCGTTATCCGGATGAACAGCGGCCGGGCATTCAAGCAAGACTCGCACAAGTAGCAGCAACAAAGACGATTGTCGTGTTAAAGTCACGGAAAGAAGTCCGGCGGTTCATCGAAAAGATCGTCTGATCGAAAAATAGACAAAGCAAACGACTCCCGGACGTCCGGGAGTCGTTTTTTAATAGTGCCGATCATTTGGAGTCCCAGGCCGACAGATTCAAATCAAACACAATGCCGGCAGCGGCGTCCTGTTCATTTAAAAACAAAAATTGATAGTTTCCGGCATCAAGAAACTGTTTTTCCTGATGGGGCGTCAATGCTGACTTTAAAAACAACCGTTGCTTAATGACTATCGTCCTGTTTGAAATAGAAGTAAAATCGACCGTCACGTGTGCGGGCTGTTTGCGTTTCACATACGGACTGAGAACATCCTGATTTACATTGGCGGCAAAGCTGAACGTCGGCGGATGTGCCGTCTGTTTAAATCTTTCCAACAATGCCTTCGATAGTTTCAGTTTCATCTGCAAATCGATGGTCTGGTCGTCTTTTACATGAATATGCAGCGGTGTCCGCTTAAACTGATCGCCGTTTAGAGCGGCCGGATAATCGCCGATGGACGAATAACGCGGCTTCGGCAGTTTTTGAGATGCTGTATCGACCGAAATGGTGTTGGGATTAAACCAAACAGCGGCGCCGATCGTCAAGAAACAACTGATCAGCCAAAACCAAGGTGTTTTTTTCAAATGAGTTCAATCCTTTACGTAATTAAATCTGCTGTTTTCGTCAACGGCAAGCGTTCTGGTCCAGTGTTCCTGAATCACCTGCAGTACAAATGCCGGGTCATCCCAGTGCGCGATGTGGGATGTCGAAGGAACGGAGATGAAGGTTCCACCGGTTTTCTCCTGCCACAGGGCGATTGCTTCTTGACGGAACGGTTCATCGGAAACGGGTAACGTCGCGCGGAGCAACACGAGGTTGCCACCCGGAACGTCATCGAGGAAATCGAGAATCTCATCTTGATACATCGCCGTCAAAATGGCACGGGCCGTCTTCGCGCGGGCATGCCAGTAGTACCGGCCGTCCTGCATCCGGACAAAATCCTTACCGGCCAAATCAAGCAGTGGCGATCGGCGCATGTTGGGTCCATAGACGGCAACGTCGCGGAACTCTTCCCACGTCGCAACAGACTCTTCGAAATCGGTGTCGTAAAACGCGGATTCCTGCTCGAGTGGGGTACCGCGTAATCGTTTGCTCTGATATCCGCCGTCAATTAAAATCGAGCCGAGAACCCGGTCCGGCTGTTCCTTCTGATAAAAGAGGGCGATGAAGCTGCCCCAAGAGTGGGACAGAAAATAAAAATCCTGGATACCGATCTGGTCAAACAGCTGATTCAGCCAATCGGAAAAGCGGGCGAATTGATAGTCGCGTTCGTCCGGGAACGGCTCGGTTTTTCCGTGACCCGGCGCATCAATCGAAACGATCCGGTACGTATCTTGTAAGGCGTCCGCCAGTTCGATGAAGCTGAGGCTTGTTCCGCCGAGGCCATGCAGGCAGAAAATGACCGGCCGGTCCGGTTCACCCCACTCTGTAATCTGTGTCGAAATGCCGCCGCATGCAATGATATATCGTTTCATCTGTCTGCCTCCGTTTCATAATAGGTATTTACTTACTTTTTAACCAGTATTATACATCAATTATTGTATACTGAAACTAGCAAATGGATTGAAATGAGATGGAGGAGATAGACGATGAAAATTACAGCAGCGACACTTTGGACGAATGATGTCAAACCGATGCAGGACTTTTACACGGGGACACTCGGTTTTCCGCTCATCGAGGAGACAGCGAGCGCGTTTACGTTGAAAATCGGGAAGAGTCAGCTTCGATTCGAGCTCGACACGACACAGCAACCGAAACAATATCACTTTGCCTTTAACGTGCCGGGGGATGCCTTCCGACTGGCGAAGGATTGGTTGCAACGTCGTGTCCCGTTATTGATCGAGGACGGCGAAGACGAAATCTTTTTTGAAAACATCAATGCTCATTCCGTCTATTTTTATGATACGGACGAAAATGTCGTCGAATTGATTGCCCGCCATGATGTCAATCCGGACAAGTCGCTTGAAAAGTTTACCGTGAGCGATATTCTCGATATTGGTGAGATGAACGTCACGACACCGGATGTCGCCAGTGTCGGTGCACAATTCGCCGAACTTGGTGTCTTTCACCGGTACCATCAGCCGATCAACGTCGACTTCCTGAATTTCCTCGGCGCGCCGGAAGACGGCACCCATCTGTTGCTCGGACGAGAAGACCGGACGTGGTTGTTCTCACCGAAACCGGCCATTACCAGCCCGCTTGTGCTTGAACTGGACGGGAATTTGCACGTCCGACTTGATGCAGACGGGATGTTGCACCACGAAAAATAAACCCGTCCTGTGACGGGTTAAGGGTCAGGCGATGAGTTGTAAAATCCCGAACGTCGTCAAGACGACATAAGAGACCGAGACAAAAATCAAGACGGGCTGAAAGAGCGAGTCTTTGGATTGACGGGTAATCCCTTCGACGAAACAGCTGAGGAGGAAGACAAAGATCGCCAGGCCGATATACATCAGGACAATCGTCAGGATACTTTGGATGATGCCGAACGTGAAGAGGGAAAACACGGTAAAGAACAGATAACCGAATCCTGCCAGGAGGATGAGACCAAGCAGGATCCCGAGCGCCGGATGAAGCCGGTTGACACGCGCCGTCCAGTTCGGAATGCGTGGGCTGAGTAACGTCCAAGCCGTATGTAATGACAGACAAATCGAGATGAACAACATCAGGAAAAAGAGTGCCTGCAGGAGGGGCGACAGTTGATCGGTCCAGAACGGAACGATTAAAAAGACGACCGGGAAGCAGAGGCTCAAAAGATGTTTTTTCAAGTGAATCACTTCTTTCGTAAGAGTAGGAACTTTCATTAACAATATCTTCCTTATCCGTACCGTATCATACGTGAAGATAAGAGGGAAGGAGCACGGATGACACATTTTTGGAAAGTGGACGGCAAGTGGCGGATCGGGCGGATTGTCTTACTTGCGATATTGTTGGTGTTGATTTCATGTTTTTTGTATACCTATCATCAGAAAATCCTGCGGCAGTTGTACTTGGAAGACAGATTAGAACAGCAGTACGGGCTGAAAAAAGACGAGTATCAGATATTCGGTCAATTTACAAAGTTTGGTTATGGATATAGTGTATTTCTAAAAGATGAACCGCGAACATCCTATTTGTTTAGTGTCAGAGATAAAGACGGGAACTACTTTGCAGTATACTTAGGACATAATTTTTTAGATCCATCCGAAGAATTTATTGATTTCCGAGAACCAAAACATCCCGAGTTTGAACAATTCAGAGATGATCCGTAAGCGAGTGAGATGTTACAAAATACACTCAATCTTAAATCAGGAGGAATCCACATGTGGCAAGATTATCAATGGCTCAACCAACCAACTGAAATTGACAACCAACAACAATTAAAATTTACAACAAATGGCGATACCGACTTCTGGCGCAACACGTATTACGGATTCAACCGGATGACGGGGCATGCCTTGTTAACACCGATTCCAGCACCGGCTTTTTCCTGCCGAATCGAAGTGAAGCTGTATCCGCAAAAAACATATGATCAGGCAGGCATCCTACTTTATTTAAACGAGGACAACTGGCTAAAAGTTTCAGCGGAATTCATTCCGGACGGGAAATCGCATCTCGGAGCCGTCGTCACCTCATTCGGTTATTCCGATTGGTCATCGCGTGATATCGATAATACGGTCTTTGATCAGCCGCTGATATTTGAACTCGTCTGCAATCAACAGGACGTTGAACTTTACTTCGTCGATGGTGAGACGAAGGAGCAGTTACGGATTGCTCATCTGCATGCGGACGGAGACTGGAAAGTCGGTCCATACGCCTGCAGTCCGAATCTCGAAGGTCAGGGATGTGACGTCGAAGTATTGGCGTTTGACTATCGCGAAGTATAAATGAAATCAGATTACTTAAGCACTCATATCGTCTTATGAATGCTTTATTTATGAAGGGAGGAAAAATGAAGTGGCCATGATCTTCAGTATCTTTATAGTATGCTGCCTATTTTACGGCATTGTCGGTCGATTCATGTATCTCATCCATCAGTTAAATCGTCCAATAGATGGCTTCATTTGTTGGTATGAAACGACAATCCGTCAACTGATTCATGGACGGATCGTCTTTAAGCAAGGGCGGATCAACTACCTTCTGTTTGCGGGGTATCTTTTAATTATTCTCTATGCGACTGTTCTTTTGTTAGAGAATCTGCACAGAGGTGGTAGTGTTTCGCTGAAAGGAATTGCCTTAATCGTTTTGGCACTTATTTTTCTTCTCACAATCAGTCCTTTAATTGTAAAAGATGAATCTTCAAACGAGGAAAATCAGGTTGGTCTAAATCGAGACAAAAAAACGTTTTGGAATTTTTTAAAAAGTCGTTTCTGTTTCTTCGTCGATCAGGTCTTGTTTTTCATTCTCATGCCATTCATATTCAGCACGGGTGTCTTGACTACTGTGATACCTTTCCTCCAATGGAATGAATTGTGGTTGACTGGTGGTTTAGTCGGTTGGTTCTTCTTTTTATCCTTGTCGTCGCATACAACTCTATTTGAATGGTGTTACTACCGGAAAGACTTTAAAAATCGGTTTTCAAGTGAAACTAGAAAGAGGCAGATTGCTCAAAAAAAGGTATGTTTTCATATCATTCTTCTAGTCGGTAGTGTATTCAATTTCTCACTGGCGATAGAGGGATTAGCTGACATAAGTAGGTGGATTGGTGGAATCATTTCGTTTTACTATTTGCCTGGGTGGTTTTTCGAATTTGTTGAAACGTCATATATGCAATACAAAAATGATTCGACTTCACCATAAAACACAGGGAAATCAACGCTTTCACGGATTATCCATTGACAATTCTTAGCACGGACTCTTACAATTGAAAATGATTATCAATACGAATGGGAGTCCTGTCCACTATGAACGTATCACGCCGTAAGAAATCCATCATTCAAGCTGTTTCCATCCTCTCGATTACGACACTGCTGTTCGGTTGTTCAAATCCGAACGAAGATGCTGACAATAAATCAAATCAAGATACATTAACGATGGCCTGGCCGCGTGACATCGGCGAGATGAATCCGCATGTCTACAACCCGTCGCAACTGTTCGCTCAGTCGATGGTCTACGAACCGCTTGTCCATTACGCAGAAGGCGGAAAGCTCGAGCCGTTCCTCGCGAAATCATGGGACATCTCAAAAGACGGAAAAACATATACCTTTAAACTGCGTGACGATGTCAAGTTCTCGGACGGCTCGACGTTTGATGCGACAATCGTCAAAAAGAACTTTGACGCCGTCCTCAAAAACAAAGCCTTACATAGCTGGCTTGGCTTTATCTCAAAAATCGACAAGACGGAAGCCGTCGACAAGCAGACGTTCCGGATGACGTTGTCGGAAGCATACTATCCGACGATTCAGGAATTGGCGGTCGTCCGTCCGGTTCGTTTCCTCGGCGAAGCCGGCTTCCCGAAAAACGGCGATACGTCAAAAGGCGTCGAACAGGAAGTCGGAACCGGTCCGTGGGTGCTCGACGAGTACAAAGCGGATCAATACGCGACGTTTAAGGTCAACAAAAACTACTGGGGACCAAAGCCGAAAGTCAAAAAAATCAAGGTCGATATCATTCCCGATGCTGAAAGCCGCGTTCTCGCCTTTGAAAAAGGGGACATCGATTTGATTTTCGGCGAAGGGGCAATCAGTGTCGACGCTTACAATCAGCTGAAAGAAACGAAATCCTACAAGACGACGATGTCGGAACCGGTCGCGACGCGTCTGTTGATCATGAACACGAAGAAAAAACAGCTGGCAGACGAACGCGTCCGTCAAGCCCTGCAATACGGCTTTGATAAGAAGACACTTGTTGAAGGGATCACGTCCGGTCTCGAAGCGCCGGCTGACTTCATCCTGCCGCCGAACCTGCCGTACACATCGAACCTGAACGTTGAAAAACGGGACTTTGATGTCGAAAAGGCTAAAACGTTGCTGGACGAAGCCGGCTGGAAACTGCCGAACGGCAAAAAGGTCCGTGAAAAAGACGGACAACCGTTACAGATTGAAATGATGTATGATGCTGCGGAACTTGTTCAAAAAGCGATGGCGGAGACGTTACAATCAGAGTGGGCGAGCATCGGTGTCGATTTGAAAATCGTTGGTGTCGAGCTGCCGGATCAAGTCCAGCGCTTCAAAGACAACAAATTCGATATCAACATGTACAGTAACTTTGGCGCACCGTATGATCCGCATACATTCGTTAACATCATCGGGACGGACGGATTCGGTTTTAAAGAAGCGATTTCCGCTTATCCGAACAAGGATCAACTGTTACAGGAAATGAAAGATGTCCTTAAAACGACGGATGAAACGAAACGTCAGAAGATGTATGCCGAGATTCTGCCGTCGCTCCAGGATCAGGGAGCTCTCGTTCCAATCTCGTATTTGAAAAAGATGGCGATTTATCAAAACGGGGTCACGAACTTTAAATTTGCCGCGAACCGGGATGAAAACCCGTTCGCTCAAATCGGCATCAAGTAAAAGGAGGTGAACGGAATGGGCGTCTATATTCTGAAACGGGTCGGGTCGGTCATTCCGATCCTGCTCCTCGCTATTTTATTACTGACGGTGATGATTCATTTGTCACCGGTTGATCCGGCGGAAGCGTATCTGTCGGCCGCCCACATCCAACCGACGGAAGAGGTGCTCGCACAAAAGCGGGCAGAGTTCGGACTCGATCAGTCGTTTTTGACCCAGTACGTGACGACCGTCGTCCGGCTGGCCAGTTTTGATTTCGGAACATCGTACGTTTCCGGGAAACCGGTCCTCGACGAAGTGTTGCTTCGTTTGCCGGCGACCGTCCAGCTGGCGCTGTCGAGTCTGTTGCTCGCAATTTTCGTCAGTATCCCGCTCGGCTTTCTCGCGGGAGTTCGAAAGAATGGTTTTTTTGACCATTTGAGCCGGGGGATCGCCTTCATCGGGGCGTCGATTCCATCATTTTGGCTCGGCTACCTGCTGATTTTCTTTTTTTCCGTCCAGCTTGATTTATTACCGGTCGGCGGGATCGGCAGTCCGAGTCACGTCATCTTGCCGGCAATCACGCTGGCGTTGCCGCTGATTGCGCTGTATACGCGGCTGTTACGGACGAGCGTCATCGAGACGATGCGCGAACCGTACGTCCTGTTTGCCCGGACACGCGGTATCCGGGAAACGATCATTTTAGGAAAACACGTCTTGCGGGTCGCGATTCCGCCGATGTTGACCGGACTCGGGATGAACCTCGGGAAGCTGTTGACGGGGACGATCATCGTCGAGACGGTCTTCTCGTGGCCGGGATTCGGCCGTTATTTTATTGAAGCCATCTTTGACCGCGACATGCCGATCATTCAAGGCTACGTCTTCCTCGCGGCCTTGCTGTTTATCGGTAGCAGTCTGCTCGTTGATTTATTGCAACTGGCAATCGATCCACGGATTGCCCGGAAAGGAGGGAACAGACGATGAATGTTCCGCTTGGACGACCCCGTCTGCTGGACCGCCTGTCGAATCAACGGCTGATTTTGATCGGCTGTTCCGTATTTTTAGGGCTGTTGTTTCTCGCGGCTCTGGCTGCCCCGTGGCTTGCCCCGCATGATCCGTATCTCGTCAATCTGGCGGTCAAACTGCAGGAGCCGTCCTGGACGTATCCGCTCGGAACCGATCATCTCGGACGCTGTACGTTGTCGCGTCTGTTGTACGGTGCCCGGGTATCGCTTGGATTCGCCGTCCTGATTTTTGCCTCGTCGCTGTTGATCGGTTTATTGATCGGGACGCTTGCCGGCTACATCGGCGGCTGGGTCGACCAACTGCTGATGCGGTTTTGTGACGGCGTGATGGCATTTCCGAGTCTGATTCTCGTCCTCGGTCTCGTCGGGATTTTCGGACCGGGACTGAAACAAGTCATCGTCGCCTTAATGCTCGTCCAGTGGGTCTACTACGCCCGGATGTTCCGCGGGTTGATCATGACGCTGAAGGAAAAAAACTTCATTGCCGCAGCACGAGTCAACGGCTCCTCGCACTGGAAAATCTTCCGGACGCATCTGTTGCCGAACATCCTGCCGCCGCTCCTTGTCATCGGGACACTCGAGATGGGCTGGGCAATCATGGACATCTCGGCGATGTCGTTCCTCGGTCTGGGTGTTCAGTCACCGGGAGCCGAATGGGGAGCGATGATTCACGAAGGTAAATCATACATCCGGACGAATCCGGAACTGATGATTTATCCCGGTCTGCTGATCATGCTCGTCATTGCGAGCTTTAATCTGCTCGGGGAATCATTATCGGAACGGTTCGGAGTGACCAAACAAACGAAATGAAAGGAGAGACTCGGATGAAACCTGTATTATCCGTCGAACACTTGACGATCGAAACGACGAACGGTCAGCCGCTCGTCCGTGATATTTCTTTTTCACTGGCAGCCGGACAAATCGTCGGTCTGGTCGGGGAGAGCGGTTGCGGTAAGACGGTGACGAGTCTGGCTCTCCTCCGTCTGCTCGACGAAAAGGCCATCCGTCAGTCCGGACGGATTGTACTGGAAGGGACGGACGTGATGACATTGTCCGACCGCACGCTCCGGCGTGTCCGCGGCGGGCAGATTGCTTTCATCATGCAAAATCCCATGAGTGCCTTCACACCGGTCTATACGATTGGTCATCAATTGATGGAAACGATCCGGACACACGACCGGTGCAGTAAACGCGAAGCGAAGGAGCGGGCAATTGAAGCGCTGCTTGAAGTCAATCTTGAACAGCCGGACCGGATTCTGAAAGCCTATCCGTTTGAACTCAGCGGCGGCATGCTGCAGCGGGTCATGATCGCACTCGCGGTCTGTCTGCGTCCGCATGTCCTGATTGCCGACGAACCAACTACGGCGCTTGACGTCTACAATCAAAAACTGGTCCTGTATTATCTCGAGAAGGTCCGGGCGACCTATGATACAGCGATTCTCTTGATCTCCCACGACTTGAGTGTCATTGCCGAGATGGCGGACCATGTCCTCGTCATGCGGGACGGGGAAATCGTCGAACAGGCCGATGTCTTTGATCTGTTCGACCGGCCGCAACATCCGTATACACGCCGGTTGCTAGAACAGCACGGTCTTCAGGCGGGAGGAATGAACGCATGAGTCTTCTGCAGATCAAACATGTCTCGCACCGGTACGGCAATCAGCGGTTTTTGTCGCGGCAGCCGGAGCAGACCGTCTTACAGGACGTCTCGCTGACACTTGAAGCCGGGACGTGCCTCGGTCTACTCGGCCGGAGCGGCGCCGGTAAAAGTACGCTCGGACGGATTCTGCTCGGACTTGAGCGGCCGAAAGAGGGACAGGTGCTGTTTGAAGGACAGGATATCTATCAGAATCTGTCATCGCGGCAGGACATCCAGGTCGTCTTTCAGGATTCATTTGCGGCCGTCAATCCGAAGCTGAGTGCGGGACAGATCATCGCCGAACCGTTGGCGAATTTTTTACGGTTGACGCCGGAGGCACTCAAGCAACGGCTCATCACTTTGCTGGAACAGGTCGGACTGGCGGAAGCGGATTTGACGAAATATCCCCATCAGTTCAGCGGCGGTCAGTTGCAACGGATCTGTATCGCCCGGGCGATCGCGACGAATCCGAAGCTGATCATTCTCGATGAAGCCGTCAGCAGTCTCGACATGGTCAATAAAGCGCTGATTCTCGATCTATTGCGAAATTTAAAAGCAACGCTTGGTCTTGCCTATGTCTTCATCACCCATGATGTCCAGGCGGCGCAAGCGTTGAGCGATCGGTTCATGATTCTCGATCATGGTCAGCTGGTCGGTGATTATCCGACGCTCCGGTCGTTCTCGGAAGCGACGGACGAGCACGTTCAGGCAATCCGTCAGGCCGTTCTTGCCGTCCATCCGCGTCACCGGACGATTCGAAAGTAAGACCTCTTTACATCGGTAAGGAGGTCTTACTATTTTTAATTATAAGGTAAATAATGGATTAAAGTGGTATCGTTAACAAAAATGGAGGAGGAGCGATGAGGATGAATAAACATTATTTATTGGGAACACTTGCGGTTGCGGTCGGAATTTTCATGTTGTTTGTCATTAAAATTTTTGAGAGATACATGTATTTAACATTGGAGGCTTCGCATGAGCCTAGTTTGACTTATTATCCGATGGCCTTTTTTGTAATGGCTGCTTTATTTTACATTGCTGGCTGGTGGAAACAGGATTTAAAAAAGCAACAGGAAACTGTCGGTCAACCGGTTAAATCTTCTTGAACGTCAACCATTCGGTCCAAACGGATTGAATGGTTTTTCTTTTATTCTGATTGTAAAGGAAACTTGACACCTGAATGCAGTTTACCTATTATTGGAAGTAAGGGGTGACTGGGATGAAGAACAGCGTCAAGACATTACGGGAAGCCCGTCAGTGGTCGCAAGGGCAGCTTGCAGAAGCCCTTGGGGTATCAAGACAGACGGTCATTTCCATCGAAAAAGAACGCTATAATCCGTCGCTTGAATTGGCTTTTTCAATCGCTGCGTTGTTTGATTGTCCGATTGAAGCGATTTTTGTGCCCGATTCAAAGAAAAAAGGAGAAGATGCCTGATGAAACACATGCCGATGATTAATCGTTTACTGTTCGCTATTCTACTTGTCTACGGTACCTACCTGACTCTTGTTGATGGACCGAGCCCGCACAGTATCATCCTCATCCTCGTCGGAATCAGTCAACTGGCGGTTGATTTGGTTTTCCCGGCTGCTGAAACGCATGACGAACGGCAGGAAAAAATTAAGATGAAAAGCGGTCAGATGTCATATGCGTTGAGTATCGTGTATGTGTTTGCGGTAGTCACACTCGTGCAGTGGAAAGTCGTCGATGACATCATGACAGCCTTGCTGTGTGTGCTGTTCATTCAGGTCATGACGTTCCCGGTGACGCTGTTTATGTACAGTCGACGAAGCTGAAGGTAAAACTAAAAAAGAACAGGTCGCGTCGACCTGTTCTTCAGTAGTACTCGGATAACTGTTCTCGTGATTCCTCCGTCAGGTAACCGAGCGATAAAAAGCTTTTGACGAATCGGGAAGGACCGACATTCGACTCGGGTTCGACGGTCCATGTAGCGTCCTTTACCTGCTCCAGAACTTCGATGTCAGCTGACTGCATCTTGACGAAATCGAAGTCAAGCGCAACGGTATCGGTTTCGTCCCACGGCAGTTCCTTCGAGGAGCGGGTGTCATGGATCGTCTTTAACAGCCGGTCACTCGGCGGCTCGAACTCGAATTGTAAGTATTCTCCGCCCGTATCCTTGACGGAAAGTCCGCCGCGGGCGACGATGGCCGGTAAAAAACGGCGGTGTGTAAAATGTCGAAGAATCATTGGAACGACTCCTTCCGGATTAAAAATGATTACTTTGCATCTTATGGAGCAGACGGTCGAACGACTCATGCTCGTCCATCGTAAACTGTTTGAAGTACTGTTCGTGAATGACTTCGACGACAGGAGCGGATTCCTCAACGATCGTCTCGCCTGACGGTGTCAGGACCAGTCGTTTTTCACGGTCGATTCGTTTGCGGGTGATGAGGTGAAGGTCGAATAATTTTTTTAAGGTCTGTGAGATGGCTCCGCTCGACAGTTCAAGTGTCGTCTCAAGTGATTTTTGTGTCGCACTTTGTTCCCGGTATAATGTATCGAGCATATCGAACTGCGATTTCGATAAACCCCAGTCCTTCAGGACAGCGTTGACTTCCTTCATATAGCGGTGATGCAGTTTTTGAATGGCCTGCCAATGACGGTAGGATGGAGTAGACAGGTGTGAAGTCATCAGATCCCTCTTTTCTGTCACCGAATAAACGGTAAAATAATGAAAGCCGCTGTTGATTATCAAGCGGTTTCATATATTCAAATTAACACAAAATCGGTTGATCTCCTACCACTTGCGCCTGATAAAAAAGCATCCTTCGTTTGACCCGACATAGACTGACCTAGCAATATGAGACACATATAAAACACCTTGATTAGGCTGCCAGTACACCGTATTTTTTCGGTGTCAGGTAGCCTAATTTTTCTTGGATTCGTTCTTCGTTATAGTAATTTAAGTAATTGATAACGCGCTCAGAGACCTCATGGTCTCTTAGTGAATTAAATTTAACGTACTGAAACTCCTCGGACTTTAAATTAGAGTGGAATGATTCGATAACAGCGTTGTCCCAACAGTTTCCTCTACGAGACATGCTGCTTGTTAAGTGATTCCTCTTAACGAATTCTTGAAAGGCGTATGACGTATAGACACTTCCTTGGTCCGAATGAAGAATGACCCCCTCGGGGTAGTTTCGATTCTCAAGCGCTATCTTCAACGTATCGATCACAAGAGGCGTTTGTTGATGCTCGTATAACTTATAGGCGATGATTTCGTTATTGAATAGGTCCATGATAGTTGAAAGATATTTCGTCGTGCTGCCGTATTGGATATAGGTGATATCCGTCACCCACTTCTGATTCGGTTTACTTGCTGTGAAATCACGCTTGATAAGATCCGGTGCCGTTATGATGCGGTCACCTTTAGACTTCCATCTTCGTTTCGGCTTGATCCGACATTGGAGATGGTGTTTTTGCATGATTTTCTGTACGGTATTCCGATTGGCTTTCAATTGATAGATTTGCTGTAATAATGCCTTTATTTTTCGGTGTCCATTCCGATACTTCGTCTGCTTACTTAGTTCAATGATGGCTTTTTCTAGCACCGAAGGTGCTTTCACAGATTCTTTAATCCAACGGTAATAGCTTGCTCTTGATACGTTCAAAGCACTAAGAATGGCGGTGACTGTATACTTCCTCCGAAGAAACTCTACAATTTTTAGGACTGTTTCTTTCTCAACTCTCTTTCGATCTCCATGTACTTTTTTAAGATCTCGTTTTCCATCTTCAGATGAGATATTTGTCGTTCTCTCTTGTC
>NZ_JBEPSU010000003.1:0-312042 GCF_040549175.1 Exiguobacterium sp. PvP048
GTGGTTATGGCTACCGAAACCTCGAACGATTCTTTTTGAGATTGCGCCTCGAGCTTGGTGGTTAAAATAGCAACCACGTGTTATGGTGATGAGCCAAAAATAGTCATTATTTCCTAAATAAATGGAGGTTACCCCATGAATCGCTTACGCACAAGTTTTCAACAAGCAACCGGTCAGATCAGTGGACACGGAAAACGGAATGTCGGCGTCTTAAAAACCGCTTTTGAAGAAGTGGCAGACGGGACGGCGAGTGATCAATACGGAACGGGATCAATCATCGAACCGTTCGAACAAAAGTTTGCGGAGTTGCTCGCAACGGACGATGCCGTCTTTTTCCCGAGCGGTACGATGGCGCAACAGGTGGCGTTACGGATCTGGTCGGACAAGACGGACAACCGGACTGTCGCTTACCATCCGCTCTGTCATCTCGAAATCCATGAGCAGGACGGACTGAAGGAGTTGCACCCGATCGAAACGATTCTGGTCGGCGCAGCGGACCGGCTGATGACGCTCGATGAAATTAAGGCGTTACCGGACATCGCCTGTCTGTTGCTCGAGTTGCCGCAACGGGAAATCGGCGGTGTCGCTCCGGCTTTCAGTGAACTCGAAACGATCAGCCGGTACTGCCGCGAACGGGGAATCCGGCTGCACCTCGACGGCGCACGGCTGTTTGAGATGTTACCGTATTATGAAAAGACGGCAGCGGAGATTGCCGGCTTGTTTGACAGTATTTATATCTCGTTTTATAAAGGACTCGGCGGGATTGCCGGTGCGATTCTCGCAGGCCCGGCAGCATTCTGTCAGACGGCGCGAATTTGGAAGCGGCGTTACGGCGGGGACTTAATCAGTTTGTATCCGTACATCGTTTCGGCCGATTATTATTATGAACTGCGAAAGGACCGGATGGGGCAGTACTATGAGCAGGCAAAACAACTGGCAGAGCAGTTTAATGCCTTACCGGGCGTCCATACGACACCGGAAGTTCCGGTCTCGAACATGTTCCACCTTCATTTTGACGGACAGGCGGCGGACGTTTCCCCGAAACTCGAGCAGGTCCAGGAACAGACGGGGCTCGGGTTCGTAGGTTATCTCGTCGACAAAGACGGGTATTGTTCAACAGAAATCAGTGTCGGCGATGCTTACGGAGAGCTGGATCCGCAAATGCGAGACGCCGGATTTGCCCGGCTCCGGCAAGCTTTTTCTTAAAACGTTTCTTTGACTGACGGATGGAGCTGTTCGTAAACGGCAATTTTTTCCGTGATCATCTGTTCCGTCCGGACGAGTTCCGCGAGTTGCCGGCGGACGTTTTCTTGATGTGCTTCAAGGAGACGGAGCCGCTCAAGCGACGTATCGTGCGTCTCGGACGATGCGAGGAACAGTTCGACATATTCCCGGATCTGATCGATCGGCATATGCGACGCCCGGAGCCGCAGGACAAAGCGGAGCCACGTCAGTTGGGTTTCATCATAACGCCGGACGCCGCTTTTGGTGCGGGTCGGGAATAACAGTCCTTCTTTTTCGTAATAGCGGATCGTATGGGCCGTCGTCTCGGTTAATCGGCTGATTTCTGAAATCGTATACATCTTAATCACACCTCTCCTGCTTGACTTAGAGTTGACTCTAACTTGTAGACTTTCACTATACCAAACAGAAATGGGGAATTGTTCATGAAATACACGGTCATTACAGGAGCCAGCTCCGGTATCGGATACGAAACGGCAAAAGTGCTTGCGAAAAAAGGAAAATCACTGGTTCTCGTTGCCCGCCGGACGGATGAACTGGAAAAATTACGCGATGAAGTCAAAGCCCTGGCACCGGACAGTGATGTCATTCTCCGGTCCGTTGATTTAACGGAATCGGCCAACGTCCACGAACTGTATGACTCGTTGAAAGATCTCGATATCGAGACATGGATCAACAATGCCGGATTCGGTGATTTCGACAATGTCAAAGATGTGTCAGTCCCGAAAATTGAAAAGATGCTCCGGCTGAACATCGAAGCCTTGACGGTCTTAACGAGCCGCTATGTCCATGATTATCATGATGTCGAAGGCACGACGGTCCTGAACGTCTCATCCGGTGGCGGCTATCGGATCGTCCCGAACGCGGTCACGTACTGCGCGACGAAGTTTTATGTCAGCGCCTATACGGAAGGACTCGCACAGGAATTGAAAAATTCTGGGGCGAAACTGCGGGCGAAAGTCCTCGCACCGGCGGCGACGGAAACGGAATTCGCCGACCGATCACGCGGGGAAGCTGGATTTGATTACAGTAAAAACGTCGCCAAGTACCATACGGCGGCAGAGATGGCGACGTTCCTCGATCAACTGCTCGACAGTGATCAAATCGTCGGCATCGTCAACGCGGAAGATTATTCGTTTGAACTGCGCGGACCACTCTTTACGTATGTCGGTGCGAATAAGTAAAAGATCAAAAGCCAGCTTCCGCATTGCGGAAACTGGCTTTTTTTTGTGTCTGAAGCAGATGAAACGATATGTAGTTCATCTTAAATCAGCGGCATGACAAACGTCGACGTTAAACTGACGACTAAAAACAGCGCGTAGCTGAAAAAGGTAGTTTTAGCACTGCCGTCGGTCCGGCTTCCAAGAATCGAAAACAGACTGATTGCGCAAATTGTAAGCATGGATAATAAAAACGATTGATGGGAATCGACTGATGGAATCAGCGACTGCGCAAGATGCGCCAAACCAAGCGGCAAGACGATTAATAAAAAGTAATAGCCGAGCCGTGTTTCCGATGGATGATCCGTCGATTCATGATGGGTGACTGTACGTGTATGCATTCTCATTGGCTCTTCACTTCCTTCTGTGTTCAGTATAGAGGACTTCGGACGACTTCTGCGTTACAGTCCGATGAGAAGTCGATAACAAGATCCGTCGAATATGACGAACAGATGTCGGAAAAAACACGTTCTGTAAAAA
This sequence comes from Exiguobacterium sp. PvP048, assembly GCF_040549175.1. Classification (NCBI taxonomy): domain Bacteria; kingdom Bacillati; phylum Bacillota; class Bacilli; order Caryophanales; genus Exiguobacterium; species Exiguobacterium sp. PvP048. The sequence goes on from NZ_JBEPSU010000003.1 coordinate 2,943, forward strand.
ATGGAAATGCTTCTGTCCTGGTTATGTAAAAAAGTGTAAACTGATGAAAGAGAAAATGTCGGGGGAGAGAACCCGCTTGTGAGAGGAGAAGTTGGAATGAACCGCCTGTTTCGTTATTTTTATGTCTCTGACCTGATTGCAACTGTCGGAGCGAGCATCTCCTATATCGCGATCTACTGGACGTGTGCCGGACTGCTGTCGCCGGCAGCCGTCTCGTTAGTCATCGGTGCCGTGTTTGTCATCCGTTTCATCAGTTCGAGTCTGGTCGGACCGTGGATTGACCGGATCGAGCCGGTCCGTCTGCTGAAAGCGACCGTCTTGATCCGGTTTTTACTGCTTGGTGCCGTCTGGTATCTCCTGACGCAAACGGAGGCAGTCCTTCTGCCGTTGCTGAGTCTGCTTGCGGCTCAGATGCTGTTGCAGGTCATCGGTGGCAATACGGCGTTTAAAGTCGTCACCCGGATCGTCGCGTCCGAGCAGTTGCCGGTTGCCAATGCCTATTTGAGTACGCTCGACCGGGTCGGGACGTTGGCCGGACTATTGGCGGGTGGTTTATTAATCAGTGGATTTTCGATTACGGTGATTTTAGGAATGGAAGCCGTCGTCCACCTGATCGCCTGGTTCCTGTTGTTCCCGTTACGGTCGGCACCAGACACGGCAGTTAAACCGCAACTGACTTATTGGACCGATTTACGGGAAGGGTTTACTTATTTAACGCGGGACAGCCGCTTGATCCGGATTCTCGTCTTCGGTATCCTCGCCAACTGGATGATTACACCGGTCAACGCGTTACTCGCGCCGTTTGCGAAAGACGTCATCCGGGGTGGAGCGAATACGTTTTCGCTGCTCGAACTGGCCCTCGTCATCGGCGGGATCGGCATGTCGCTGTTGTATGCGCGACTTGCGAACCGGATTGATCTGATACAGATGTTTTATCTGTCGATGGTCTTGCAGGGCGGTTTTACCCTGCTGATCGGACTGACGACATCTCTGCCGTTTGCCTTCAGCGGGATGTTGTTGCTTGGGATGGCGCTCAGTCTGTTTGGAATCCCGTTCTCGACGTTACTGCAACAGACGACACCGGACGCCCTGCTCGGACGGATCCGTTCGGCGATGGTCTCTGCTTCAACCTTCAGTTCGGCGTTGTTCTTCGGATTGTCGGCCTATTTGACGACCGTGTTTGCGATCGATACCGTGTTTCTGTTCTTTTCCGGAAGCGGTCTGTTGATCCTGCTGATCCTACGACTTCAGCGTAAATCACCGGCGACGGAAGTGCGACGGGACGAGGTCGGATGACAAATCGGCCTTCAGGCGGAGGGCAGGAGAAACGGGGGGCGTTATACTTAAAAAAACGCTTACAGAGGAGAATGCAAAAGATGGATGGAATGGCGATGCTTGCGTTGATGTTTTTGATTCCGATCGGTGGAATGACGGTCATGTTGAATGTCTTATGGCGACGGATGACACCGGAGCTTGAAAAATAACAACGTACATATTACCGTAGAGTCGATTGTTATGATGAAAAAACGGACGAGACTACCCTTTTCTCAAGGGTTCAGTCTCGTCCGTTTTTTTGTCGTCAACAATAGAGAGGCATTAAGAAACGGCGGTCGGTGCTTCGAGTGCCAGACTTGGTCCGAACACTTCAAAGTGCAATTTGTCCGCCTGACCGCTAAAGTAGCGGCGGACGAACTGAATCATCGCTTCCGGTCCGCACACATACGTGTCGGCCGCCCGGTCAATGTTCGTTACATCATCCACCGACAAGCGTCCCGGTGTTGTACCCGGCAATGCATTACGTTCCGCATAGCGGATGATCGTTGCTCCCTGTTCTTCAAAGCGGGCCAATTGTTCAGCGAACGGGCGGTCGAGATCGTCCTGGACGGCGACGTATAACGTCGTTTTACGACCAACCGCAAGAGCCGCTTCGGTCATCGCGAGGAGGGGAGTCAAACCGATTCCGCCGGCAAGACCGACGAACGGAGTCGAAGCGTCCGTTAATGTAAACGAACCGGCCGGTGCACTGAGCAGGACCTTTTCACCGACGGACAGACCGTGCAGCTGACGTGAGACGGACCCGTCCTGTTTGACACCGATCGTGTACGATGTGCCGTTGGCGACTGTCGTCAGACTGTATTGGCGATTTTGCCATAAGCCATCCGGTGCCTGCAGGCGGACTGTGACGTATTGACCGGTTTGGTACGGAGCAAGTGGTCGTCCGTCTGCCGGACGTAACGTAAACGCTTTGATGTCGCTTGATTCAGTCGTCATCGTTTCGATAACGAACGGTTGATACCCTTCAAAGTCCGTTGCCTGTTCATCCTGTTGATACAGTTCCGCTTCGAGCGAGATGAACAGCTTGGCGATTTCCCCGTAGCCGGCTGTCCAGGCGTCGATGATGTCCGGTGTCGCTGCGTCTTTGAGGACGTCCTGGATCGCACCGATCAGTTCCGTTCCGACGATGTCGTACATGTACGGTTTGATCTGCAGACTGCGGTGCTTATGGAGGACCGGCAATAACGTCGGTTTGAGCGTTTCGAGCTGATCAATGTAAGCAGCTGCCGCATAGACCGCTGTCGCTAAAGCTTGCGACTGGCGGTCACTTTTTTGATTCGATTGATTAAAGATATGTTTCATTTCCGGATGATTTTCAAACAGGCGCTGATAGAAGACACGTGTAATGCTGTGACCGTGTTCAGCGAGCACCGGGACGGTTGATTTGATGATGGCGATTGTCGATGACGTTAACATAAAGACACTTCCTTTTCGGATAATGGGTGATCGGATCAGGTTCGATTTCAGTATCTGTCAGAAATCATTTTAATGCAATAGATAAAATACTAGATTTAAAAAAGTACGTGATATTTGTCACAAGTACGCCATCATTTCGTCAAGCAACCGACAAAAAACCTCCGAGGAAGGTCGGAGGTCAAGAGGAAATCCACAGTTTTGAGAAGTCCAAATAGCCGAACGAATCAATCGTAATATTTTGCAGCTCAATCGGAAACGGAATAATCCGCGTATCATCATACAACGGAATGAAGTAGGACGAGTCGATTAAATGCCGTTCGACCGCCTGGTGTAACCTCATCCAATCTTCGAACGGCGTCTCATCGTACCGGTCAATCCATTTGTCCATCTCCGGCATCTGCCGGAACATCTTCGCCGGCGGGGAAAAATCATTCGTTAAAAACTGATGAAAGGCGACCGGCAAGTTCCGTTCAAAGACTTCGGCGTGAACGGCGAGATCAATCGTGTCAAAGGCATGAAAATCGGTGATGCTCGCTTTAAAACCAATCGGCACGAACTCATAGGGAATTCCTTGCGCGTCGAGTGTCTCGCATAACCAGCGTGTCACCTTGTCCGTAAAGTCAGTCAGCTTGATCCGGAGCGGTTGCGTAAACAAAACGGCAGGACCTTCCGGAAGCGAATGGACGGAACTGAACTGTTCAAGAAACCCACGGTCGTTCGGAAAACTGCGTTCACTGAGTGACTGGATCGACGGACGGATCGCGGCAATCAACCGGTGAATATAGTGCCGCGCGTCCGGTCGTTCGAACGGGCCACCGGGACGCGGATTCAAAAAGACGAGGCCGAAACCGGACTGGGTCGAAATCGTATCCGTTTCACCGGAGTCCGACCGTGATGTCCGGTAGACGGGATCATAGGCATCGGGCATCTGAATGAACTCGATCCGGTCGAGCAGAGCGCGGATGCCGTAATAGTTCGGGAAGGCGGATAACACCGTCTTTTTCGGATCGTTTCGGGTCAGCTGGAACGGTCCTGTCCCGACGTTGTCCTTGCCGATGCTCGTATGGATCGTCGCCAGTTTTGGCAGCAGCGAATGGCGCTGCTGGTCCAACGTGATATCAACCTGGTACGGTCCATTGGATTGAATATGTTGGACATGCCGGTACGATTTGGCATAAGCGGGATAGGCAACCAGTTTCCGGAGACTTTTCGTGACGTCCTTACTCGTTAAGAGCGAACCGTCATGGAAGCGGACATCCTTTCGTAAGTAGAGTGACAGGACGGGACCGTTCCAGGCATAATGATGGGCCAGTTCACCTTGCAGTTTGCCGTCTGCGTCAATCGCGAACAACCGGCTGAAGACGTTTTGGACGAGGTGGGCACTGTGAATGTCGGCGGCTTCGAGCGGATCGGTCGTTAAAAAAGGACGTCGGCGTGGAATCAGCAGGGCATCGGACGATTCCTGTGTATAACCGAACTTTTGCTCAAGCTTTCGCATGAACCGTCCCGTTTGTGCCGGCGACCAGTCCCAGCTCAGTTCTTCCGTCACGGCGTCGACCGATTCCCGTTCAATCCGTTCGAGCATCTGTTTCGCATATTCGCGTTCGACATGACGGAGCCAGACGAGCCGTGTCAAATGACCGCGGCCCCGACCGCTCGTATACGCAAGCCAACCGTCTTCCTGCCAGCGCGTTAAATACCGTTTCGTTTGTTTTGGGCTTAAATGGATGGTGTCGGCCAGTTCGGCAATCGAATACGAACCTTCGCGGCAGGTTTTCCATAATGTGAATAAATAAGCATCCATCGTATTCCTCCGTTCTAAAAGGGGACATCTTTTTCTGACGATGTCCATTTTTTTATCTACTTGTCTTGTTTAGTATACAGGTAGAGAATGGAAGGTGAAAACATGAAATGGAAAGAAATGCCTCGACCAATTAAAGTCAGGTTGGTCACATCATTTATCAACCGGACGATTTCGTTCGCCATCATGCCGTTTATGGCACTGTTATTTGTTCAAGCGTACAACAAAGTGTTTGCCGGAATTTTTTTAATCGGAACGGTGATTATCAGCTTCCTGATCGGCTTGATCGGAGGTTACCTCGCCGACCGCTTCCCGCGGAAACGCCTGCTCGTCCTGTCGACGACGGCGAACGGTTTGATGTTTTTAATCATGACGATCAGTCTTGCCGCCAATCAAATGCTGCTCTTTACGCTCGCCTATGCGATCTTCACAGTGACGAGCAACATTGGACGGCCGGCGATGAGTGCAATCATCATCGATGCGACGACACCGGAAAACCGGCGTGCGGTCTATGCGATTGATTACTGGCTGATCAATCTGTCGATCGCCCTCGGAACGGCGCTTGGCGGTTGGCTTTACGTCAGCAACCGGTTGTTTTTATTCAGTCTGTTGACGTGTACGTCGTTGCTGTTGCCGGTCGCTTATCATTTTTTGCTCGACGAATCGAAACACGTTTGGCAGAAACAACCGCTCCGGAATGTATTTTTAGATCTCGGAAAAAGTTATCAGATCGCCTGGCGTGACCGGCCGTTCGTCAAAGTCGTCTTCGGTTCGATGTGTATTCTCGCGGCCGAATTTTCGATCGGCAGTTACGTCGCCGTCCGCTTGGCGGACGAATTCGACACGGTGACGATCGGCGACCTGACCGTCAACGGCGTCCGGATGCTCAGTCTGATCAACATTGAAAATACGATTCTCGTCGTCTGTCTGACATTCTTCATTCAACGGTTCTCGAACCGGTTTACGAATAAACAGGCGCTGGTCGGCGGACTGGTCCTCTACATCATCGGTTATGCGACCGTGACGAGTGCGAATTCACTGACGCTGCTCTTGACGTTCATCTTCATCGCGACAATCGGGGAGCTGCTCTATTCCCCGACGCTGAATGCGGAAAAAGCGAACATGATGCCGGCCGACCAACGCGGCGCCTACTCGGCATTTGCCAGTACGTCACATGCCGGTGCCGATCTGTTGTCCCGCTCGACGATCATTCTCGGAGCGATGCTCGCACCGTTCATGATGAGTGTCTACATCGGACTGATCGTCTGTCTCGGACTCGGGCTGGTCTATCTCGGCTTGTTCCGGAAAGAAAAAGTCGTCGAGAAACAACAGGCTTCTTAATCCCGATTCTACTCAAGAAATACAGCAAAAGGCGTCCTACTCCAACAGAGCGGGACGTCTTCGTGTGGCATTACATACGTTTTCCTACTTTACGGTTAGACAGCAGAAGACTCAGGACGATACTTGCAATCACGGCACATAAGCTTTTCAGCAGGAACTGGTTTCCGAGCCCTGCGATCACATAACCGTTGAACTTCTGACCGAGCGTCGCTTCCGGTACCCAGTCGATCACGTAGCCGATTCCGAAGAAGGCGGGAAGATTGAGCAGCAGGTAAATCAGGATGAAGCTGAGAAGAAATATTTTGAAGTTCATGAAATGTCTCCTTACCGTTTGATTGGAGGAACATGGTGGTTATCGTTGAACCAGTGCGAGAACCAAAATCAGCGTCGACAGACAGCCGGCGCTCAACAAGGTCAGCATTTTGGGACGGTTGATTTCTTTTGAGGATTTCGAGACTTCTTTTGAGAGTGTCAACCAAATCACGAGCGACAGAAGGATGACAACAAATAATAGCGTGTGAGACATCGGTTAATCCTCCATAGTTTCCGACTTTTTGAAGTTGGTTTCGTAAAAAAACAGACCGGTCATCGTGACGGTGGCAAAGAGATAAGCGACCAGTACAGCGAGTAGTGGCGAGCCGTCAAATCCGTACCGGATCACGACTTGCGGCAACAGGTACGCAAGCAGACCAATCGGTAAAATCCAAGTTTTTGCCCGGTAAGCCATGTAGACGGTGAATAAAAAGGCAAACAGACCAATCAGCCAGCTGCTCCACCAGGAGAAATGAATCATCGGCGAAGAGACGAGCGAATCCGTGAAAAACAGTCCAATCAGCAAGAGGAATGTCAGACTGCCGTAAAGACCGAACCAGATGAATGACCGTTTCGAGTCGGGATGCGTGGCGCTGTACCGAAACAATCGGCTCAGCGCAATCAGAAAGAGACTGATCAACACGATGAAGCCGATTAGAAAATAAAGACTGTACGCGAGCGGTCCGTCGAGCAGGTCTTGAAACAGTAAATAACTGAACACGCCGGCGATGATCTGCAAGAGGACGGCAACCGATTCACGGTAATCCGTCGTCATTTCCGATGCGATGGATTTCATGTAGTCGGCCGGACTGGCTCCGGTAATCGCGATGGTCGACTTGCCGTCGGTTTCTGCTTCTTGTAAGTGATTCTCGAGTTCCGTCACGATGTCCTGCGTCGCCTGTTCATTTTTGCCGGATGCGAGTAAATAGAGTTTTAAGTCCGCCAAAAATCGAACGGATGCGGGAGATAAGGTCTGCATTTAAGACTCCTCCTTCAGAATATGTTGAACGCTTGCCGATAACTTCTGCCAGCGCGTCGTAAAGGCGGCCAGTTCCGTTCGGCCGTCCGGCGTCACGGTATAATACTTCCGTTTTGGTCCGCTTGGAGAGACACGGTGCGTTGCTTCGATCCAGCCGAGTTTTTGCATCCGCATCAGCAGCGGGTAGATCGTCCCTTCACTGACGTCGGCAAAACCGTGGGCGGCGAGTTGTGTTGCCAGTTCATAACCATATACTTCTTCTTCGGCAATCAAGGCGAGGAGACAACCGTCGAGAATTCCTTTTAACATTTGGGTGGATGACATCATTATTCCTCGTTTCGCTATCATGTAATACAAGGTAAGTGTATCTCATACTATCATGTATTGCAAGGTAATGGGGAAAGTCAGGATTATGTTTGACGGGAACGAGGTAAATAAAAGGTAAAAGGAGCGGAAAACCAGTCACTCATGTAAGGAGGAGACAAAGGTGGAAAAACGGACGATCATCATCTCGGCAGCCGTTGTCTTTTTGATCATGGCGCTTGTCATGGCCGTCTCGGCATTTGGATTCGGGATTCAGTATGGAAATCCGGAATTGTTGCGGATTGCGATTTTTGGTGAAATCTTGACCGCCATTTTTTTAATTTGGTTCATCCGTCGTAACAGTTCATTTGAAGCAGTCGGTTTCTCCCCGTTAAAAATCCGGGGACTCGTCTGGTACATTCCAATTCTGCTGATTGTGCTGTATCAAGTCGTCCTCGTCGTCAATGCGTTGGTTGCTTCCTATGACGACCTGTCCGCAGCAACGATTCAGCTTGTCGCCATCGTATTCGTGACGACATTGTTCGTCGGTTTTAACGAAGAAGTCTTATTCCGTGGCATCATCTTACGCAATCTCCATCCTGAACGTCACCCGTACCGGGCGATTGTCATCAGTGCGGCCTTGTTCTCGTCGTTTCATCTCTTGAATTTGATTGCCTTCATTCCGGTAAGTGCGATGATTTTTCAACTCGGCAATACGTTTTTGTTCGGATTATTTTTTGCCTTGATTGCACTGAAGCTCAACAATCTGTGGCCGTTGATCTTTTTCCACGCCTTGTGGGATTTTTCAAGTATCGCCGCGGATGTTCTGAACGTGAATCTCGCAATCCCGAATCTCGTGACGCAAGTGTTTGTTGCCCTGGCGATTCTGATTCAGCTGTTGCTGCTCAAGCGGCATGATCTCAGTCATTTGAAACGACCGCTTGCGACGTGAATGAACAGGGGACCTACAGGAAGCAACCGATTCTGGTTGCTTCAGTTTGTTATCTACACAGCTACAGAATGATTCGGAATGAGGAATTTCCAGTGGGGATTTCAGGAGCGAGTGTACCGTGAATGCTCAATAGCAACCATTGCATCTTGCCATAGATGATGATAAATCATTTTTTGATGTTAACGACTCTTCGTGCACTGTGTAAGGAACGGACAGGTCGAGCAAATGTAAGAGGCAAAGGCATATTCTCTGTATCAGTCACGTGTCGTCGTCTGGCAATGAAGAACTTAATTGTTCTGGCATAAATAACATATTAGATATCAAGAAGAGGGAGTGAAATCATGAAGGGTGAAAATCATGAATCTTCATCTATTCCAGCCTGGGCTTACGAAACAGTTGAAATACAAGCTTCAAGTTCACAATGGGAGCGGCGAGGTTTGCAGGAGAAAAAAAAGCTGTCTACCATTCTTTCACAATTTGACATCAAAGAGGTAGAGCATATAGGTAGTACCGCCGTTCCAGGTTTATCGGCCAAACCCATTATCGATGTGATGGTACGCGTCATATCATTCGAAAAAATCAATGAAATTGTCGACACGCTTGTTTCGCATGATTGGAACTATGTACCACCTGAACTGGATGGTCAGTATTGGAGAAGGTTTTTTGTACGAGTGGAGAAGGATAAGCGAGTAGCTCATTTACAACTCATCCAAGTAAACGAGATACGTTGGGAAGAACAAATAAAGTTTCGCGATAAGCTGAGAGCTGATCCATCTCTCATAAAAGAATACGGAGAAATTAAAAAAAAATTGGCGAAAGAATATAGGGATGATCGAGAACGCTATACGCGGGTAAAAGGTGATTTTATTAATCGAGTATTAGCGGATTGATGATACTGATGCTTTAACAAATTAATACTTAAATTTTATACCGCGGGAGCGAACTTTGTCTGCGAGCAAATACTATCATGTGACTCAAAACTTTTGTGTATTATAACAATGTGATTCGATTAAAACACGATAAAGCACTGCGGTATAAGGAATGGAACAGGGCGATACCGCTCTATCCGATAGTAGGGACCGAAAGTTGTACCGTTTGGCTACAATCAATCAATTTTCAAGAAAGTGGAAATGGGGATTTATCTGCAATCTAAAGCAACCGATTTTGGTTGCTTCATTTTTTTGGAAAAAAAAGACTGTACAGTTAGAATTGATATGTAATATATTAGTTGTATGAAAAATCAACCGATTCAACGAACTTCCTTAAGTGAAGAAGTGTATCAACGATTGCAACAGCAAATCATCACCTTAACACTCGCACCGGGGCAAAAGCTGAACGATCAGGAGCTGGCCGAAGCATTCGGTGTCAGCCGGACACCGGTCCGCGAAGCGTTAAAGAAATTAGAAGAGGAGGGACTCGTCGTCGCGAAACGCGGGTCACGGACAAACGTCACCCGGTTGGACGCAACGCAAGCCCGGCAAACGTTTCCGATCGTCGCGACACTGCATGCATTAGCGGCACGTCTCGCATTGCCGTTGCTCAAAGCAGCAGATATCGAACAGTTAAGAGACATCCATCAGGCGTTTCAGGAAGCGATCATGCAAGACGATGCCGAAGCTGCACTGCGGCTGGACGATGCTTTTCATGGGTTGTTCCTTGCCCGGAGCGAAAACGGTCAACTGATCGAGACGTTGAACCGGCTGACACCGCTGATCCGCCGGTTGGAGTATGCCCAGTTTTCTAGGCACGGGCACGACTCGATGGCCGATCACGAAGCGATTCTGGTGGCTTGTGAGAAGCGGGACGCGGAAGCACTCGTCCGGACGACGGAACAAAATTGGAACGGTCTCGGACGACATCTGGTCGCGGCCTTAGAGGAGGAGACGTCATGCGACCAATCGTGATTGGCATCCTGTCAGCCCTGTTTTTCGCTGTCACCTTCATCTTGAATCAATCGATGCAAGGGAGCGGGGGACATTGGATTTACAGCGCCGCCTTACGGTTTTACTTGATGGTGCCATTTTTGATTGTGATTGTCGGCTACCGGCGCCGCCTTGGTCGTGTCTGGTCGGCGCTCCAGGCAGCACCCTGGTTTTGGCTGACGTACGGCACGATCGGCTTCGGTATTTTTTACAGCGGGATTTGTCTCGCCGCGGACTACGCACCGGGCTGGTTGATTGCCGGCACCTGGCAAGTGACGATTCTGGCCGGACCGTTGCTGGCACCACTGTTCAAGCAAACGATTCCCTGGGCGTCGCTCCGCTATTCGCTGTTGATTGTTGCCGGTGTCCTGCTGATGCAACTGTCGGTTGCGGGTGAGGTGTCGGTGACGACTCTGGTTCTTGGGATCGTGCCGGTGATTCTGGCTGCGGTTGCCTATCCGCTTGGCAACCGGAAGATGATGGAGCGGTACGGCGATGAACTTGGTGTATTTGACCGGATTCTCGGGATGACACTTGCCAGTCTGCCGTTCTGGTTTGTCTTGTCGAGTTTGGCTTACCTGCAGGTGGGTCTGCCATCGGCGTCACAAGTCGGACAGTCGGGACTGGTCGCGCTGTTCTCCGGCGTGATTGCGACATCGCTGTTTTTTTATGCGACGACACTTGTCCGGACCGAACCGATCCGGTTGGCGGCAGTTGAAGCGACGCAATCGTTTGAGATCTTATTCACGATTCTCGGTGAGATGGTCTTTTTACATGCCGTCTTTCCGACCGGACTGGCATTGATCGGGATGCTCCTCGTCATGCTCGGGATGACCATCCATAGTCTGAAGCAGGCAGAGCAAAAGTCAGTTCCAGAACATTAATTATTTCAATTACCATATTAGCTTAAAATTTTTAACAAGGAAAGAAGGAGCAGTATGGTCTTAACCGGAACACTCGTCAATACAGGATTAATCATTGTCGGAACATTACTTGGCTTGTTGTTCCATAAAATTCCCGAACGGATGAAAGAAACCGTCGTTCAAGCGATTGGTCTCGCCGTCGTCGTACTGGGTGTCCAGATGGGGCTGAAAAGCGAAAACTTTTTAATCGTCATCGGCAGTCTCGTCTTAGGCGGAGCAATCGGCGAATGGTTACGGATTGACGAAAAACTCAATCGAGTCGGTGAATGGCTTGAACTTAAAATCGGACGGGGGCGACCGTCAAACATCGCCGAAGGATTCGTCACTGCGACATTAATCTTCGTCATCGGGGCGATGGGCGTGCTCGGAGCATTGGACGGTGGGCTGCGCCAAGACCACGACGTCCTCTATACAAAAGGACTGATTGACGGCTTCACGGCACTGGTCCTCAGTTCGACGCTCGGGATCGGCGTCATCTTTTCGGCGATTCCGGTTCTCGTTTATCAAGGAGCAATTGCTCTCAGCGCAGTGGCGATTACGCAATTTGTTCCGGACGCTATCCTTCAGCAATTCATCGTGGAGATGACGGCGACCGGCGGTGTGATGATTTTAGCAATCGGCTTGAATCTAGCCGGCATCACCAAAATCCGGGTCGCGAACTTGTTACCCGGAATCGTAATGGTCGGATTGATCGTGACCGGTTTGGAACTGCTTGGTTTTAACTGAAACTTAAAAGACATCCGTTTGCACTGTTGATTTCGGTCAGCAGCAGGCAAACGGATGTCTTTTTTAACGAATGGTTTGTTCCAGTTCAGAAATATGGTGCTCAAGCAGCCGGTGCCCGTCATAGTGAAACGTGTGGAGCTGTGGTGTCGTCTGTTTTAAGACGTGCGGCAGGTAAGCCTTCAGATTACTGATGACGCCGGTATTGTCCGGATGAAGAATCCAGTCAAGCTGTTTCCAGTCGAGAATACCTTCCCGGGTCGCGAGCGGTGTCACGAGGAGCTGATCAGACGGCAGTTCGGCAAGGAACAAATAAATTCCGACCGTCTCGTCCGCCTGCAGGAGAATCGTGCCAGAGAACTGGACAGCGGTCAGCGTCAGACCGGTTTCTTCAAACGTTTCCCGGATGACGGATTCTGCCGGGGACTCGCCGGGTTCGATTTTACCGCCGACCCCGTTCCACATCCCCATCGCCGGTTGTTTTTGCCGGTTCAGCAGCAACAACTGATCGTTCTTGCGAATCAAACAGAGGGTATAACGATACAAGTCTCCTCATCTCCTTAAAAGAAGTCGTGTTTAAAGGCCGCGTACTGGTCGTCGGATGTGACCGGTTGAATCGTTTTCTTGCCGTCGGTCCAGGTCGTCAACGCCTGTCGTGTCAGAATACGGTGTCCATCGGCCTTACGGATGGCGAGCAGACTGCGTTTGTTGAAGGGGGAAGCCGGATGTTCCTGGATGATCTGTTCCATCTCGGATAGAGCAGCCGGTTCGATCGTCTGTTGCGTGTAGAAATGGTACCCGATGACAAACTCGTCATCCTGACCGGTCCGTAACATCTCCAGCTGATAACCGGCGCCGTTCGGGGCAATCCGGTAGTTGCCGCTCGGTGATGTGATCGTTTCTCCGGTCAGAGGAATTGGGCGTAAGGCGAGATTGACACCGAATCCCGTATCGACGAGATAGGTCTGCTCCTGGTGCGACAGCAGGACGGCGACGTGGGTCGGACCGGTCGCGGACCAGACGTCATTTTCCTGATCGAAGACGGTCGCCTTGAGAAGTGAAACGTCAAACCCTTTGATTCGTAACACTTCGTACAGCAAATGGTTGAGATCATAGCAGACACCGCCAGCCTGACGTTCGATGAAGGTCTGTCGTAGTCGGTTCTGGTCAAACGGAACCGACTCTTTTTCAAGAACCGCTGCATTGTCAAACGGCAGGTGATAGGCAAAGGCTTCAAGCAGCGCCGGTAAATCGGCAAACGTTAACGTATGACCGAGCGGATAATGGATCCGGCCGGCTACGTCTTTAATAAATGTAGACAAGACAATTCCTCCTTTAATCGATGATTCCATTATCGCATATTCCCGTTCATGACAGGATACATGTTATCTGAAAATAAGATTTGGTCTTTTGTTTCGTGATGAACTTTGTTATGCTGAAACAGGATTAATTAAGAATGATTCTCATTCCGGATGAAGAAGGAGGCTCCTCATGTTACGAAAACGAATGACCGGCGCATTAGCGCTTATTGTAATGAGTTGTCTGATGCTTGCGGCATGTGCCGGACAAGCGAAAGAAGAGACGACGAAAAAGACGCACGCTGTCACGCATGAAGCAGGAACAACGGACGTACCGGACCATCCGAAACGGATCGTGGCTCTTGAGTTCTCGTTCGTCGATGCGCTCGACGAACTGGGTATTGAACCGGTCGGCATCGCACAGGAAAACAAGGATGATGTATCGGGGCTGCTCGATAAGAAGATTTCCTTTACGGAAGTCGGGACACGCCAGCAACCGAATCTCGAAGTCATCAGCTCGCTGAAACCGGACTTGATCATCGGAGATTTCAACCGGCATAAAGGAATCTACAAACAATTGCAGCAAATCGCACCGACGATCATCTTAAAAAGCCGGAATGCGACCTATCAGGAAAACCTTGCATCATTCAAGAGCATCGCGGAAGCCGTCGGGCAGACCGATCAAATGGAGCAACGACTGAAATTGCATGACAAGCGGCTCGCAGTTGCCAAACAAAAAGTCGATCCGGACGATCAACGCAAAATCATGGTCGGTGTCTTCCGGTCCGATTCATTGACGGCACACGGAGAGACATCGTTTGACGGGGAACTGCTTGAAAAACTCGGCATCGATAATGCCATCACGAAAACAGTAGAACCAACTGTGACGATTACGCTGGAGCAGATTGTCAAATGGGATCCGGACGTCATCTTCATGGCGGAAGCCGACCCGAAACTGCTCAACGAGTGGAAAAAGAATCCGCTCTGGAATCAAATCACGGCTGTGAAAAAAGGTGAAGTCTACGAAGTCAATCGTGATTTGTGGACCCGTTACCGCGGACTGGACGCAGCGGAACAAATCGCCGACGAAGCGATTCAACTGCTGTATCCGAAAAAATCATAAACGACGACACGAGCCAGAGCAATCTGGCTTTTGTTGATGAAAGGGGAAGCCGTTGATGATTCGGAAAACACGATTGATCCGTTTGCTCGTTCTACTTATTGTGCTGATTGGACTCAGCTCCTATCTCAGTCTGTTTCTCGGCGTGACGACGATCCGGCCGCTCGAAGCCATCCGGGAATGGTCATCCGGTGATTTGTCAAAAGAAACATTGGTCCTGACGACACTTCGATTACCACGATTAGTACTGGGACTGATACTCGGGGCAAACCTAGCCGTCGCCGGAGCATTGATGCAGGCCGTCACCCGGAATCCGCTCGCCTCGCCGCAGGTATTTGGTGTCAACGCCGGAGCCTCGTTGTTCGTGGTTCTCGCGTTATTGCTGTTCCCGGCGCTCGGGACGGCCAATCTCGTGTACTTCGCTTTCTTTGGTGCAATGATTGGCGGGTTGCTCGTCTTTTCGTTTGCTTCTGTCCGCGGCATGACGAGTCTGAAACTGGCCCTCGTCGGGATGGCGATCCACTTGTTGCTGACGTCTTTGACGAAAGGGTTGATTTTGTTCAATGACCGGATCACGAATGTCTTGTACTGGTTATCCGGTTCGATCAGTGACAGCGGCTGGCTTGAAGTCCGGTTGATTGTGCCGTGGTCAATCATCGGCTTGATCTTAGCCTTCAGCCTGGCCAAATCGCTGGCCATTTTCCAACTCGGTCAGGACGTCGCCGTCGGACTGGGGCAAAACATCACCCGAATCCGGATGCTGGCAGCCGTCGCTGTTGTCTTGCTGGCCGGTGTGACGGTTGCCGTCGCCGGAGCCATCGGCTTCATCGGTCTGATGGTCCCGCACATCGTCCGGCGCCTGGTCGGGGAGGATTACCGGTATGTCCTGCCGGTGTCCGCGTTATGCGGCGGACTGTTGCTGACGTCTGCCGATGTCCTCGCCCGGTTCATCGCTTATCCCTATGAATCACCGGTCGGGATCGTGACGGCATTACTCGGGGCGCCGTTCTTCTTGTATTTAGCGAAACGTCAGACGAAAGGGGTGGCGTAAATGAACAGACTCCGTCAACAACCATGGCTTGGTCTCGTCCTCATGTCGCTCCTTGTCACTGTGCTCAGTTTTCTGTTGCTCGGCGTCGGTTCCGTCTACTTGAAACCGGGTGAAATTGTCGCAGCCCTGCAAGGAGATGGAAGTGCCTTCATCGTCTTGAACTACCGGTTGCCGCGGACACTTCTCGCGTTACTCGCCGGCGGTTGTTTTGCCCTATCCGGTGTTTTGTTGCAGGCGATCATCCGGAATCCGCTCGTCTCCCCGGACGTCATCGGCGTGACGAACGGAGCGGCCTTGTTTGCCGTTTTGACAATTGCGTTACTTCCGGACGGTCCGCTCGTTTTGACGCCGCTTGCAGCGATGGGCGGAGCGGCACTCGTGATGATTGCCCTGATGTTACTTGCCGATCACGGCAAGCTGCAACACAGTTCGTTTGCTTTGCTCGGCATCGCCGTCAGTGCGATTTGTGCGTCGGGAACGGAATATCTGTTGATCAAGTTTCCGCTCCAGACGAATGATTCACTCGTTTGGCTTGCCGGCAGTCTGTTCGGCAAAGGCTGGACGGAAGTGTATGTCCTGGCGCCGGTCTTTCTGATTCTCGGACTCGCCATCTGGTCTGGACACCGGCAACTCGATATTCTGTCACTCAGTGAAGACGCGGCGATCGGTCTCGGGTTACGGATGAAACGAACCCGGTATGTCTTTCTCGCGCTTGCTGTTGTTCTCGCTGGTGTCGCCGTCGCGATGGTCGGATCAATCGGGTTCCTTGGACTCGTTGCCCCGCATATGGCCCGACGTTTGATCGGTCACCGGCACCACCTGTTGATTCCGATGGCCGTTCTCGTCGGCGGCGGACTGTTGGTCGTAGCCGATGCGATTGGGCGCGGGATTCATCCGCCGCTTGAAATTCCGGCCGGATTGATCACAGCAATCATTGGTGTACCGTACTTCTTGTATCTGCTGCGGAAAAACCGCGCGTGAATGCGACCAAAACACACTGCCTTGTACCCGTTTCTCTGTTGAGAGACTGTGCGACAAGGCGGTGTTTTTTTGAGTTGAACAGTAAATCAATATCCGATATATGGTAAAATGAAATAGATTAGCAGATGCTGTCTATAAAAAAACTCAGACGAAGTGTTTAAAAACTATGACGTGTCGAGGTGCTGAATGAACATACACTTTGAAGAACTGAAAATGTACACGAAATTTGATGATTTAGCAGATGATTTACTGGATCTTGCAAAAGAGATTCTGCCGGAACAGCTGTTTTATTTATCAGCCATCAATGAGACCGAGCAATTGATCATTAAACTGTCCGAAGAGCAGACCCGGATGCCGGTCACAGAAGGAATGGTCATTGATTTGAATTACTCGCTCTGCCAACGAATCGATTTTCAAACGAAACAACCGCTTATATACGAAGATGTCACAAAAGATCGCAGTCTCGACGGCATGAGGGAAGTATTGGAGGGGGCAAATGTTCAGTCCTATTTAGGGATTCCGATTTCGCTTGCGAACGGAGAAAAGTTCGGTACATTGTGCGCCATCAATGATGAAGTCAGTTTGTTCGAGAGCAAGAGTATCGAGTTACTGCAACGGATCGTCCGCCTGTTTTCGTATTATCTGGAACTCGAGCGGTTTGCCTGGCGTGACATGTTGACGGATCTGTACAATCGGCGGTATTTGACACATCAATTCGACCAACATCCGCAGACGGAAGGGGCTTTGTTCTTCCTTGATTTGGACGGCTTCAAAAATGTCAACGATCTGTACGGGCACGATGCCGGGGACGCTGTTCTGCAGGAGGTCGCAAGGCGGTTGAAGTCACTGATTGCGGGACAAAAAGAAGCATATGCGGTCCGCTTGGGCGGAGACGAATTTGTCATTCGGTTTACGCACTTTGATTCTCAGCAAGCATTGATCGATCAAGCAGATGAAATTCTTGTCCGGTTGAGTACGTGGGACACATATGAACTGTCGACCAGCATCGGAATCGTCACCTACAAAGACGCTGACATCAGTCTGAAAACGCTGCTCCGCCAAGCGGATATCGCGTTATACGAAGCAAAATCATCAGGAAAAAACAGGTGCAAACTGTTTACAGAATGATTGGCCGAACACATACAAAAGAAAACACCATGAAGTTCGACGTCTCCTTGACCGGAAGCGTACGAAACAGCATGGTGTTTTTGAATTGGCGTCAGACGGTCAATTCAATCGTCAGTCCTTCGGGATCAAGAAAGACACTTTCGTAGTAACCGTCACCCGTCAGACGTGGCCCGTCAAGCCGGGTATAGCCGTCCCCCTCCAACCGTGCCGTCAGTTGATCGACAGCGAAGCGGCTGCCGAGCGAAAAAGCAATGTGGGCATAACCGAACCGGTCGCGCGGGGCATCGTGGTCGATATCCGTCCGGTGCATCAACTCGAGCCGTGGGCCTGACTTAAAGTGGAGAAAGTAGGACGAAAATCCTTTGAGCGGATTATGGTACAACGCATTGGCCTGCGCCTCGAAGTATGTTTCGTAAAAGTGTTTCATCCGTTCGAGATCCTTGACCCAAATGGCGATATGTTCAATTTTCATGAGAGCAGACTCCTTTTTGAATGATTTAGGAAGCGCGGGACAATGCCCGTTTCGTAAGGATACGGTTGAGCCGTTCGGAACAGAGCAACAGGAACAGAATCATCAGGAAACCTGTCACAGGGAACAGCTGTAACGTCAGGAACGAGGCGAGAATACCGAACAACGGCGGCAGGAACGTACTGCCGCTGTAGGCAAAGGCCATCTGAACCCCCATCAAGCGTTTGGCCGCATCCTGACCGAACCGGACCGGCGTCTCGTGTAACATGGCCGGATAAATCGGCGCGAGTCCGAGTCCGATCAGGATAAATCCGGTCATCATCAAACCGTCGAGCGGCAGGAAAAACAGCAGACTGCCGAGCAGGGCTGTCCCTTGTCCCAACCGGATCAACTGGCGGTTCGACATCCGAAGTGATAAGAAACCGCTCAAAAACCGGCCGACGGTGATGCTGCCGTAATAGACGGAAATCCAGGTGGCCGCTGTCTCGACGGAAAAAGACTTCACCTGGACGAGATAACTGCTGCCCCATAAACCGATCAATGCTTCAGCACCGCAATAGAGGACAAACGAGGCAAGGGCGAACGGGAGACCGGTCAAACGCTTCGCCTGTGTCCCGTGTAAAGACAAATCGTCAGGCTGTGCTGGGATGGCGACCAGTGCCTGTTTCCAAAGCGGAACGCTCAGGACGAGCAGCAGGGCAAGACCGAACTGGACCAGAGCGACGGTCAGATATCCGTTGCGCCAGTCACCGGATTCGCTCATCATCGCCGCCATGATCAACGGTCCGGCCGTTGCGCCGACGCCCCAAAAGCAGTGAAGCCAGTTCATATGATGCGCTTTGTAGCGGGTCGCGACAAAATGATTGAGCGCCGCATCGACGACGCCGGCACCGAGACCAAGCGGAACCGCAAGCAGAAACAGCCACAGTAACGAAGGGGCAAAATAAAATCCGAGCAGGCTGCCAGCCGTGACTGCAGCACAAAAGGCGGTGATATGACTCGTTTCGAACCGGTTGAGAATTTTGCCGCTGAAAAGACTCGAGATGATCGTTCCGCCGGCAATCGTCATGAACAGCCAGCCGGCGACTTCGAGATTCGCCCCGAACTCTGTCCGCATGACGGGCCAGGCGACGCCGAGTAACGAATCCGGTAATCCTAAACTGATGAAGGCAAGATAGATGATGCTGAGTAACCAGACTCCACTCATAATGATGTCCCCTTTATTGGTTGTTCTGTCTGAAGCCGTAATCCGAGACGCGTCAAGCCGTTCAGATAATCGGTTTCCCAGTTACTCCGGACGAGCCGGGGAATATGGGCTTCCGGAATATACCGTGCTGTTGTCGTCCGGATCTGTTCCAAATCTGACGCCGTTACTTCCGCGTTGTTAAAAATCAACAGATGCGGATTCAGCGTTGCAGCGAACGTCGTCGTCAAGCGGCTGATCGCATCAATCGTGTCCGCGTTCAAGACGTCACTTCGCTCGGCGATCCGTTCTCCGAACGTCGCCTTGTCATACTGCGGGACAAGTGAAATCTCACCGGCGAAGTGACTGCTGCCGCGGACGAGTTGTCCGTTGATTAAAATCCCGGAACCGGGTCCGTTTTTTCCTAAGTACAAATAAATCAGGGACTGTTGCCGCTGCTGATAGGCTTCGTGAAAGCCGATGACGGCGGCATTCATGTCATTTTCGACGACGACCGGCAAGTGGAACTCGGATTCGAGCGTCTGTTTCAGATCGACCTGTTGCAAAGACGGATAATCCGGTGCAAAAAAGACTTGCCCGTTTTCGACAGATGCCGCCACGCCGACACTTAAAAAAGTGATACGCGGATCTTGCGCAAGCAACCGGTGAATCAGGCAGACGAGAGCCGGAACGTGCGGTTGCTGACGGGGAACGGATTCCGTTCCGTTCGTCAGTAATGTGCCGACAGCGTCGAAAATCCGGTAACCGATGGCATCGAGTTCGAGATACAGCGCCAATCCGTGAGTGTGATCGGCCCGGGAACGATAGCGTTTAGCCGGACGTCCGCCGCTCGATACATCCGAATCCTCTTCATCGACCTCACCGTGCTCGATTAAAATGTCCAAATGTTTTTTGATTGTCGGGAAACTCGTCGAAAGCGTCCGGCTCAGTTCCGGAATCGTCTGAAGCCGATCGAATAAGAGGGCTTGCCGCAACTGGGTTAATAAGTCCGTGTTCATACCGGCCATGAGGGACCTCCTTTATACTTTTTAAAATATTTTAATAAGTGCTCGGATTGAGTGTAGCAAGCAGAGGTTTAAAAAGCAAATGCTTTTAAAAACTTAAGTTGTTTGTCGTACGCGAATCAAGAGGACCATGATGTAGGTAACGGCTGC
Source organism: Exiguobacterium sp. PvP048 (assembly GCF_040549175.1). Taxonomy (NCBI): domain Bacteria; kingdom Bacillati; phylum Bacillota; class Bacilli; order Caryophanales; genus Exiguobacterium; species Exiguobacterium sp. PvP048. Next base: position 23,355 of record NZ_JBEPSU010000003.1, read on the forward strand.
CAAAGTTCTTGCACACATGACCCGCACGGCTGAAAGGGGCTGGATGACCGGCAGGGAAATCTTTTGAAAATGGAAAAATATACAAAATCACAGCATGGTTCGATATTTTAAGCAGAAAGAAGGGTTCTTATGAAATTATTGCTGACTTCAGGCGGCATTCAAAATGACAGCCAACGTCGGGCGCTCGTCGATCTACTCGGAAAACCGATTGAGGAAGCACATGCCCTCTGCATTCCGACAGCCGTCTACGGAATGAAAGAAGGACCGTACCACGCATACTCGTTCATCACAGGAACGGGTTCCACTCCGATGTGTGAATTAGGATTTAAATCGGTCGGTGTTCTCGAATTGACGGCACTACCGAGTCTCGATGAATCACTTTGGGTGCCGCTTGTCGAATAGGCCGATGTGTTGTTGGTAAATGGCGGTGATCCCTTATTTTTAAACTACTGGATGAAAAAGTCGGGACTTGCCGACCGATTGCCTTCGCTAAAAGCAGTCTACGTCGGATTGAGTGCCGGCAGTATGGTGCTGACACCAAGGATTGGTCATGCGTTCGTGGAGTGGACAGCACCTCATACAACGACAGATGAAACCCTTGGATTAGTTGAATTTTCGATTTTCCCCCATCTGGATCACGAACTGTTACCGGAAAATACATTGGACGAAGCCGTCAAATGGGCGGCTGATCTCACAGGACCATCCTATGCGATTGATGATCAAACGGCGATTCAGGTTGTTGATGGCGTAGTGAAAGTGATCTCAGAAGGTCACTGGAAACGATTTGATTGAACTGAGGTGAGACCAGTGGAGATCACGACACAATTGTACGTCGAACATATCGGGCAATGGCGGAGTTGGCTGGAAAACCATCATCTGACAGAGACCGAAGTTTGGCTCGTATTTGATAAAAAAGATGCAGAAAAATATCAGTTGGATTATATCGAAACCGTCGAAGAAGCACTTTGTTTTGGTTGGATTGACGGGATTAAAAAGAAGGACGGGGACCGTCTGCTTCAGCGATTTACACCGCGTCGGACAAACAGTCACTGGACCGAACTGAATAAAGAACGGGTTCGTCGACTGATGGCACTCGGAAAGATGCGAGAACAAGGGATAAAGGTGACACCTGACTTGACAGTACCGTTTGAAATTGATCACATCATCATCACGGAACTGAAAAAAGATCCGGACACCTATCAATTTTTCCGGACGTTGCCGGAGCTCTACATCCGTGTCAGGATCAGTTATATCCAGGACTGCAAGCGAGACAGCGCGGAGTATGAAAAACGTCTGACCAAGTTTTTGAACTATATGGCGCAACGGCGACTGTTTGGTCGCTATGACGACGGAGGGAAATTGACGGGAGACTATAAAGGAGATGACTGATGATGGATTCTGAACAGGAGAAACCGACTTTTGGTGTGAAACTGAAGGGACGACACTACCAGTATAAGCAAAGTGTCTATGGCATCGCATACGATCAACGACAGCAGACATTTTTAACCGTCGAGACTAAATGGAACAATCTTTTGTTGCCGGGTGGGGGAGTCGAGCGAGGAGAAACACCGGAGCAAGCACTCCACAGAGAGCTACTTGAAGAGACCAGGTTTACGATTCAAATTGATGCGTTGATTGGCCGTGCCGAACAGTATCTAATGGCACCAAGCGGAGAAGCGATCCTGAATGATGCATCCTTTTTTGAGATACGATTGCTAAAGCAGATTCAAGTTTCCCGTGAACTGGATCATCGTCTAGTCTGGCAGCCACTTCAATCAGTGAATGAATTGTTTCATACACATCAGGCGTGGGCAGTCAGGGGAGGGTTATAGTATAAGGAAGAACACCTCTGAATCTAATACCTAGAAAAATGAAAAGCATCAGGTATTCGGGATTGTCACGTGTACTCGATGCTTTTTCATTTTTAGAATCCTAGGACGAGTGGTAAGATCAAGGTTATCTTTTGATCCATTTTGCTCCTCGTCCACGTCCTGACGGTTTTATGAGTCCCTCATCCCGAAGTTCACGCAGAAGCCGATTGATGGTGGCTTCGCTGACATCCGGACAGGCATTACGGACATCTGCTTTCGTGAACGGTGTGATTCGGCTTTCGACAAATTGACGAATTCGTCCCGCCTTATTTTGATTGCCGGTCGTAATCAGTCCGACCCGATCCTCGAGTTCCTTATACGCGGCAAGGATTGTGCTCAACAGGTAGTTTACCCACGGGAAAGGATCTTGCTGATTCTGATGCCAGTGGATAGAGGATAGTCGAAGCGATTCATAATAATCTTCTTTACGCGACTCGACGATCTTTTCCAGACTAATGTACCGTCCAACCTCGAAACCTTCCTGGTAAAGTAGTAATAGTGTTAATAAGCGTGACATCCGACCATTTCCATCATTGAATGGATGAATCGACAAGAAATCGAGTACAAAGAGGCTCGTCAAGATAAGTGGATCGACATCTTCTTGTTGTCGCCGCTCACGCAAACTATCGCATAATGCCTGGACTGAGGCAGGAGTCTCGAATGCCGGCACCGGAACGAAACGTGTTCGTCGTGTCCCGTCAGGAAAGGATTCACTGATTTCGTTATCGACATTCTTCCATCGTCCACCCTCGACGGGAACGAATTTATAAAGCTCCTTGTGAAGTTGTAATAATACGTTCGCATTGATCGGGATATCTCGTGCTGAAGCATGAATTAAATTCAAAACATCTCGGTAACCGGCAATTTCCGCCTCAGAACGGTCGGCGGGATCGGCTGATTTCGACATGATGGTATGGAGGCGGCTTTCTGTAACGACAATTCCCTCAATCGCGTTCGATGCTTTTGTCGACTGAATGACAGCTACGTCTCGTAACGTATCGAGAACTTGAGGAGCCTGTTGTTTATATAAATCTTGTTTTCCTTTATATTCATTGATCCGGCTGATCAAGCGGACTGTTTCCATCGGTAGTGCAATGGTATTTAAATAACGATACGTATAGTTTCTCACATGTAGCGCCTCTTTCATTAATAGACTCATTGATAGCTAAACATATTCATTTATTAAAGAAATGAATATGTTTAATTAAACTATAACGTATTTAAACGTGTTCAAAAAGAATAAACATACTCATTTTAGGATGAAATGAGTATGTTTATTCAAAAATGAACTAATTAATATGGATTTAAAACAGTTAAACATAGTCAAAAACAATTAAAATGAACATGTTTACATGAAAATGAGCTAATTTATGATTTAAACGATTGCAGCTACTCGTAACGTCACAAAATCGGTGACAACAGACGCGAGATACTTTCTTTAAAGCGGATCATCCGCGGACGGGCGGCGTATTTTTCTCGTGTCAGCAAGGCACTGTCGGCGACGTCCGATAAGAAGAGCAGCTCCAGTTCTTCTGCAATCGCCGCATCGTACAAAATCGCATTCATTTCAAAGTTCAGCCGGAAGCTCCGGGCATCGATATTCGTCGTCCCGACCGAAGCGATTTTCCCGTCGACGACAATCGTCTTCGCATGCATGAAGCCGATTTCGTACGTGTAGACTTCGGCCCCGTGTTGAATCAATTCGCCGACTGCCGCGTACGTCGCCCAGTAGACAAAGGGATGGTCCGGTTGATTCGGAATCATGATTTTGAGCGAAACGCCGGAAGCCAGGGCAATCTGGCAGGCGTCCATGAAACTGGCATCCGGAATGAAGTAGGGCGACTGGATGTAAACCGATTTTTCGGCAGAATGAATCATCTGAATCAGCATATTTTTCAAATACTCCGTCTCGGATGTCGGACCGGACGTCACGATTTGAACCGGTACATGATCCGTCGCTGCAGCATGCGGCGGAATCGGTGCGGTCGACCAGTCGGTCCGCTCGTTGCTCGCAGCGTCCCAGTCCTGTTCGAAATGAAATTCGAGTTCTTCGACGACCGGACCAAGAACCCGCAGATGGGTATCCCGCCAGTAGCCGAACTGTTCGTCTTCCCCGAGGTATTCCGATCCGACGTTAAAGCCGCCGATATAGCCGATTTGCCGGTCGATCGTACAGAGTTTCCGGTGATTCCGGTTGTTGATGCGCAGGTTGAAGATACCGAGCGGCGACGAGAAGAACGAGCGGACCTCGCCGCCGTCCTGTTTGAACGACGCGAAATCCTTGGCTTTCAGTTTCCACGAACCGACGGCGTCATACAGAATCCGGACTTTGACGCCGCGCTTGGCCTGTTCGAACAAAGCGTTCAGCAGACGGTCGCCGAGCGGATCACGTTTTAAGATAAAATACTGGATATTGATTTTGACTTGCGCGCTTTTAATGTCAGCAAGTAACGTATCGAATTTCTGATGACCGTCGAACAGGCTCCGGACGTCCGTCGCCTCCGTCAACAGGGCACCTGATGAACGATTCGCCTGAATCAGCTTCCGGTACGGATAAAGTGGTGTATTGGGGGGAATCGCTTCAGCTGCCTGTTCGGTAAGGTCTTGTTCGCGCGCCAACCGGCGATCTTCCGGCACATGATAAAACGAATCCTGTTTCAAGGAGCGGCCGAACAACAAGTAAATCAAAAAGCCGATGACCGGCAGGAACAAGAGGATCATCAGCCAGGCCCAGGTTGCACTGACATCGCGCCGCTCAAAAAACAGGATGGCGATTGCTGCTGCAAAGTTGGCAATCAACACGACATAGAGCAAAATCGTCAGGATTAGGGTATAGTCCATCAATACGAACACCTCGTTTTCAGAAAATAGGACTTTGACGGGAGGGGAACAGCATGTTTTCGGAATGGATCCGGTTCATCTCGAGTATCCTATTCATCCCGATTTCGGATGATCTGCTGGTCATCCGTCAAATCAGCAGTTGGCTCCGGCAGAATCAAAACCCTGCCGTGATTTTTCTGTTGGTCTGGTCGGCTTGCTTCATCTGTTTTAATCTGTTTTATGCGATTCCCCGGTTCTTTCGGGAACTGCCCTTCTTTCAAAAGTTATTGACCAATAAACATCTGGCGAAAGCGGAAGCGATTCTGCAGGAAAAAGGTACGGTCGCCATCGCGATGTCGTTTTTCCTGCCCGGTGTCCGGCGGCCGATCCACTATATGTCCGGACTGCTGGCCTATCCATACCGTCTGTATGTGCTGGTAACGCTAGCCGGAACTGGCGTTTATGCGATGCTGTAGACGATTCTCGTCAATCGTCTCGGTACCTATGGTCTGTTAAACCGCTTTTCGATGTGGTGGGCGACCCATGGCGGTGTCATCCTGTTACCCGGCCTGCTGATTCTGACGGGTGTATTAGGTTGGATTTTCCGGGACACGATCCGGAACTGGTTTGTCCGCCCGTAACGCGGTCTTCCGGAGTTGTGCCAACTTGATGATGTTGAGGACCGTCACTTTTGCGACGGCGTAAAAGGGAACGGCGAGCAACATGCCGAGAATCCCTGCCAGTTGACCGGCGACGAGCAAGACGACCGTGATCGTAATCGGATGAACCTTCAGGGATTTTCCCTGGACGAGCGGCGAGATGACATTGGCATCCAGTTGCTGGACGATCGTAATGCCGATGATGACATACAGTCCTTTGATTGGTTCGTCCAAAAAGCCGATCAAGACGGCCGGTGCCGCACCGAGAAACGGTCCGAGGTACGGAATGATGTTCGTCGCGAAGATGAACAGACCGAGCGGTAAGAAGTACGGAACATCGAGCCACCAGAGGACAAGTGTCGCGAGACTCCCGACGAAGGAACAGACAATCAATTGCGCTCGGACATACGAGCGGATCGTTCCGTTCATGTCTTTTAAAATCAACAGCGCCTCCTTGCGATAACCGACCGGGATGAACTGGACTAAGGCATTCGGTAGTTTTTTCCCGTCGAACAGCATGAAAATGTATAAAAACAGGGCGATGAATAATGTGAAGACGGTCGAAGCGATGAATTGAATCAGCCAAATTACAGAACCGGCAATTGAGGAAAAGACGTTTCCAAGAAGCGCGGTCGCACTTTTCATCGAGTTCTCGACAGACGACAATTGATTGTCGAGTGTCGGGATGGAGGTTCCATATTTCGCATAGAGGGATAACGATTGGGTATAGAGACGCTCGGCAAAACCGGGTACGGCACCGATGAAAGCGAAAAGCTGTTTCGTGATGAGCGGAAATAAGGTCAACAGAAAAACCCGTGACGATGATTAGTAGTAAGACGAGGACGATGAAAATAGCCAGCTTGCGCGAGCGCAGCCGACGGACAGATAAAACAGGATACCGGCGACGATGAACGGAGTGAAGATCGTTGTAAACAGAACGAACAGCGGTTGAACTACCTCCACCTATGCTTCGCTTAGAGATGAAGGATTCCTGAGTTATCCGACCTAATGGTCGAAACCTGATCAGGCTAGCCCCGTCGTCCCGACGGTTGAAGAAGCTAAGATACGTTCGGCTTCTTGTTTGAGATTCAGTCCTGCGTTCACATCCCGGTCGTGATGGATCCCGCAAATCGGACGTGTCCATTTCCGCAAGCCAAGATGTTTCACGTCTTGGTGTTGATGTCCGCAACTGGAACACAGTTGACTAGAAGAAAAGGTCTTGCCGACCTTTACGACTTGGAGAAGTCGAGGCGACGCATGACTACGAGCTGGATCTCGATACTGGACAGTGGCGGCGTTATCAGGGACGAAGCGGACGAAGTGGTGCTTCAAGCAGCAATCAGACGGATGATTTCCGCGATCGGGTTGAAAAGCAGGCAGAACGGTTTTACCGCGAGTTGTCGGGAGAGGTCGAAAAACTAAACCGATCACTGGATTGGGATCAGATCATCGTCATCGGCGAGCGGTCACAAGCGAATTTCCTCGAGCAGGCGTTAACGACAAAACCCAAACAGGTCATTCATAAAAATTTGTCGCAATCGAGCCAACAACAGATTCTCAAGCAGGTATTTTGAGCGTCGACGTCTAAAGTATAGCTTTAGACGTACATAGGGAGTGAAGAAACATGTTCATGCACCAGATTACCGATCAACTAAGTGTGAAATTGATTGAGCGCCAGGATGCCGAGACGCTCTACGCGCTGATTGACGCCAACCGGGATCACTTGCGGGAATGGCTCGGCTGGGTTGACGGGGCGACCGGACCCGACATCTACCGGAACGAAATCATTCCGGCCTGGTTGACAGACTATGCGAACGGCAACGGTTTTGCCTGTGGGATTTATTTTGAGGGCGAACTCGTCGGGACGATTGCCTTACACGAAATCAATCAGATGTTACGGCAAACGTCGATCGGTTATTACCTGACCGGGAACGGACGCGGCAAAGGATTGATGACGACCGTCGTCTCTTTCATCACCGACTATTGTTTTACGACGTTGCAGTTGAATCGGGTCGTCATCGAGTGTGCCGTTGATAATACCCGAAGCCGGAAGATTCCTGAACGTTTAGGTTTTCAGCAGGAAGGGATTCTGCGTGACGCGGAGCTTTTGTACGGGTCGTATCATGATATTGCCGTTTATGCGATGCTCGCAAAAGATTGGTCCGGCACGTGCGTATCATCCGTACAAAATCAGCAAATGAATTAAAGCAGGAGGTGCCACGGAATGGTTCAATTCATGAAAATGACAGAAGCGGCCTATGCTGCATACTTACCGGAAGCCATTAAGGAATATGCCGAAGAGAAGGTCAAGGCCGGAACATGGGCAGAGGTAGAAGCGCTTGACCGGTCAGCCGCCGAGTACGGCCAATTATTACCGGACGGTATCCAGACGAAACAGCATTATCTGTTTTCGATCGTTGACGATCCCGAACAGCCGCCGGTCGGTATGATTTGGTTTCAATTAAGTGAATCGACGCACGGTCGAACCGCCTTTATCTTTGATTTCAAAATCGAAGAAGGTCATCAAGGGAAAGGGTACGGACGGCAAGCGATGGAAGTACTGGAGCAGGTCGCCCGACGGATGAACATTAAAAAAATCAAATTACATGTCTTTGCGCATAACACGCGGGCGATTCATCTTTATGAGACAACCGGATTCGTCACGACGGATTTACATATGACGAAAACCTTGAACTGACAAACAAACACCTCTGTTGTCCAAAATGGACGACAGAGGTGTTTGTTGTCTTCAGCGCCACGTCTGAAGGGTATTTGCGAACTGGATATCCGTTTCAAGTTCGCCATGAATGTGTGTGGACGAAAAGTCGTTTCCGGCCAGCCAATCTTTAAAATCAAACGTAACCGGCTCTTGATCACTGCCGAGAGCGAACCAGACTTTCATGTCGGTCGGGAAATAGGCTGACGTATGAATCGTGCCTGCCCAGTGACTGTACAACTCGGAGAAGACCCCTTTATCGGAATCGTTTAACAGACGGAATGCCGATTCCGCATCCTGAATCAAATGCTGGTGCGTCTTCAGTTCCATCATCCGGCGTTTTGAATCGTCGAGATGGAACCGATTTTCGTGTTGCAGCAGATCAAAATGATTCGTACAGAGATTCGTCTCCCGGACTTCAATGTCGCGGGCTGTCGCCTCGATGACGAATGACCGGTTCGACCGGTCATGAACGACATAACTGAAGGATCCGCGGTGCGGCATCTCTTTGACAAGTGATATCGCATCTTCGACCGACGTACACGTCTCGAGGATGATTCGCCCGATCATGAAACTGACGAAGCCGTCGCCCGGACGGCGCCGGTTGATGAAGTTGTAGCCCATCGCTAGACCATGTTCGTTCATCCCGTCCATTCGCCCGGTGACACGGGACGCCGGGCCGATGATGGCGGAACCGCCATCCGTCGGTTGAAAGACAGAGAAGCGTCCATCGTACGTCATCGGATGATAATCATAATTACGGACGAGGAAGTTATCGCCCGTCATGATGGAACAGCCGCTGCTCGGTCCTTCGACGCGGTAATGGCCAAAATGAAGCAACGTATCGGCGAGCGATAATTCGAGCTCATCCTGTAAGCCGAGTAACTCATCCCAGATATACGGGGCGTAGCGGAGAAACATCTCTTTTGTTTCGGCCGGATCGACCTGAAAACGGGGAACCCGGATTTTCCAGTTATCTTCACGGTTATGCAACAGTTCGTTGCGTTTGACGTAACGGCCCTGTTCGCGACCGAACTCATAGTGCGTGCCGCGGAACTGCGTAATTTCGTTTGAGACAGACTGCACAGCGTTCACTCCTTTTGTTTCTGTATGATTCTGATTATATCGAATCTGCCACGACCTGTCGTAAACCAGGGCTTAGTACAACACATCCGGAATATGAAAAATGAGAAAAGACTGAATCATTTGTGGAACTGACCGATAAACAGGTGGGAGGGGTCTACATAATGAAAAATTTATCAGTACGGAAAAAGATTCAACTGTTGATTGCGACGGCCATCGTCGCGATGATTTTATTAGCCAGTGCAGGACTCTATTTTTTAAATCAGATGTCAAATGCCTCGTAGGCGATGTATAAGGAAAATCTGATTCCGGTCCAGGAAGTGGCGCAAATCCGGATTGATACACGGGCGCTTGATTCGTTCCTCGTCGAAATGATGCTGACGAAAGATCCGGCCCGTATTGAAGAATTGGGGGCACGAATCGATCAACGGCAAGCGCAAATCCGTTCTTCCCTCAACAAATTCGAACGTACATCTGTACCGACGAAACAATCAGAAAAACAAGTCGAGAACTTAAAGGATAGTGTCTTGGCATATGATAACGGCTTGAGCACGATTCAGGATCTGGTCACACAGGGAGATAAGGAACAGGGCTACCGCTTCTATTCGGAAAGTCTCGAGAAAACACGGGACGAAGTCGCCAATACGGCGAAGAGTCTGATGATGTCAATGACAAAACAGTCGAAAGACATCAACGCACTGAACCAACAGGAAAAGCAGACTGCTTTTTACATCATGCTCGGGATTTTCCTGCTCGCCTTGTTATTGTTTGCCGGTCTTGCACTCTATATCACGCGTCTGATCACCAAACCAATCCGTTCGCTGCAAGGCTGGATGAAGCAGTCGGGTGAAGGTGATTTGACGGTCCGCGGAGACTACGTTTCCAAAGACGAGCTCGGACAATTGACGACGTCGTTTAATACGATGACGGAGCAACTTCATCACGTCATCATCGAAATGACGGATACGTCGAAACACGTTGCGACAGCATCGGACGAATTAAGTACGAATGCGGAAGCGACGACAAAAGCGACGGAAATGGTCGCCGTGACGATGGAAGAAATCGCAAGCGGGGCCAGCCAGCAATTGAACCAGGTGTCCGGGGCATCGCGGACTGTCCAGGACTTAACGTCCGGTGTCAGTCAGGTCGCCGGGAATGCCCAACAGATGACGGATGCGACGGGTGATGCGATGGACAAGGTCACCCACGGCGGTCAGGTCGTCCGCCAGCTCGGACAGCAGATGGAACGGATCAACACCGACTTTACGGAACTCGGTCACGTCATCGTCGGACTCGGCAACCGGTCGCAGGAAATCGGACAAATCACCGATTCGATCACGGGTATTGCGGCGCAGACGAACCTGCTCGCACTGAACGCGGCAATCGAAGCAGCGAGAGCCGGAGAACAAGGGCGCGGATTTGCTGTCGTCGCTGCCGAAGTCAAGACGCTCGCTGAACAATCGGCACTAGCCGCGAAACAAATCGAGAGTTTGATTCAAGTCATTCAACAAGAAACGGAACAGTCCGTCGTTTCGATGGAAAAAGTCACGACGGAAATGACGAACGGCATTCAGGTTGCCGGCGAAGCGAGTGCTTCATTTGAAGCAATCGAACGGTCCATTAGTGATGTGACGGGGCAAGTCGAAGAAGTGTCCGGTGCCGTTCAGGAAATGGCGGCCGGTAGTGAACAGATTTCCGCAATCATGCGGGAGATTCAAGGTGTGACGGAAAGTACGGCCGCCGGAACGGAAAATATTTCGGCTTCGACGGAAGAACAGATGGCTTCAATGCAGGAAATCTCGTCCGCGTCGCAATCACTGGCGACCATGGCAGAAGACCTAAAACGGTTGTCGAGCCGTTTTAACGTCTAATAAATCAGACAGGTACCTAAAAACAGGTATCTGTTTTTTTAATGGAAAAAGCAGGTATTTGAGGTGGTGAACAGTAATAGGTAGAAAAAGCGATTAAGGGAGGTTACGGATATGGGACCACATGAAATCATTGAATGGATTTTATATGGAATATTCGGTTTGATTGTGCTTCCAATTGTCGTGTTCGGCTTTGTGAAGACGGGAAAAAAACGGATGTTGGCTTTGATGACGGCAGGAGTGCTCTGTCTGATGTTCGGCAGTTTTTTAATGAGCCAGCCGGATGACGAAGACATCAAAGCGCAGATTCAGGAAAACGTGGCAGCCGTCAAACCATATCTTGCGAAAGAGTTTCCAGGCGAAAAGTGGACCATCTCAACCGTTCCTTTTCAAAAAGACGAATATCAGCACGTTAATCCTTATTTCATAACCGTTGTTTTTCAAAATGAACCGGATGCTGCGTATGAGTACAATGTTAATCGCAACGGACGCGTCGAACTGGTCGGGTTTTCCAGTAAAAGTGATTACCATGAGTTTAACCACTTGGAAAAATGAAAAGAATCAAAAAAACAGCCCACCGCGAGGCGGAACTGTTTCAAACATCCGTTCAGGACGTCAGCGTTTTTCCTTTGGAAGACGATAGCGACGACATCGTTTTGACGGCGAAGAAGGCAATCAAACCGAACCCGACCTTGTTCGTTAAATCGGCAAAGTTGTAAATCAATTCGCGGACGAGCTGGATTTCAACTCCCGGCGCAAACAACGTGACAGCGTAACCGATCGGATAGATGGCCCAACCGATCAGGATGAACAACCGCATTTTCAGAAGAGCATCGCGAATTGGAGCCGGTTTGTTTTCCGCAGCTTTCGTGACATTCGTAAACAGCAGATAGATGATATAGATCCAGGCGAAACATCCAATCAGATACGACCACAGTCCGAGTTGCGTGAAACCGCCGGCGATGTTGATTGAGGATTCGCCGATGTAGCCGCCGACAATCATGATCACGTCAGCGATTACGAGTTTCGTCAGCAAGGGCCGGCCGAGCCGACCTTTCAGACCGAGCAACAATGGAAACTTGACTAGCAACAGAGGCGTCGTGACGAGCCAGTCGATATAACGGATTTCTGTTGGAAAACCGTCGATTTCTGACAACAGACCGGACGTTCCGACGGCATCTTTCATAAAGTAATAATGAATGGCCGCGACAAAGGTGACGAGTGCAGCGACGGTAGCGGTGGAGCGGTATTCCGGTGCCAGTGAATTCCGTTCGACTAAAAAGTAGAGTGTCCCGGCGGCCATTCCGACGAATCCGACCCAAAACATATACTGCGTGGCAAGAACGAGTAAATTGACTTCTTCCATGATCAGTCACTCCTTCATTACACAAAACACGCGTTTCTATACATTTAGTATAGGACGACACTGGCAACAACGAAGTGCTTCAACCGTTGCGTGATGTGCGGTGAGGTACTGAAAAGACACAAGTTAGACGAAAGATTCAAACCGAAACCAAGACATCAAAACTGGAGGAATCAATATGCCTTTTCCCACTTTAGAAACATCCCGTCTCGCACTGGTGGAAGTAACACCGGAACACGCTTCGTCACTCTTTCATATCTTATCGAACGAAACCGTCACCCGCTTTTACGGAATGGATCCGCTTCGTGAACAAAACGATGCGTTGAACATCATAGGGTCTTTCAAACAGACGTATGACACGCAACAAGGCATTCGTTGGGGTATCCTGATCCGTGACAGCGGGACGTTTATCGGGACGCTTGGTCTGAATCACCTCAGCCTGTACAGCAAAAAGGCGGAGATCGGCTTTGAACTTGATCCTGCGCACTGGCGGCGTGGTTATGCAGCAGAAGCGATTCAAGCTGTGTTGGAATATGCCTTCGAGACACTGGCATTACACCGGATGGGTGCCGTGACATTTTTAGAAAACGAGGCATCCGTTCAACTGTTAAAACGACTCGGATTCGAAGAGGAAGGGATTTTGCGTGGTTATCTTTATCAAGACGGCTCGTCGCACGATGGACGAATTTTTTCATTGCTGCAACCAGATTATCAGTTGATGGTACGGGAACAACACGCACAGGAAAAACCGGTATGAAAGTGAACCGGATTGATCATGTCAGTATCAACGTACTGAGTTTAGTGGAAGTGACACATTTTTTCGTCAGCCTGGGATTCGTCGTAAAAGGTGAATGGGAATCGTCCGCACCGCAACTCGACCGGATTACCGGTCTGCGTAACGTCAAGACTTCATGTGCCGCTCTCGGCGTACCCGACGGAGAGACGTGGCTTGAACTCGTTCAATATCAGAATCCAGTCGATACTGGTCAATCATCAAACGAAGTTCACGCGGCAGGTCTTCGTCATCTTTGTCTCAATGTCGAGTCGCTTGACGCGATGATGACAATCGTGAACGAGCAGGGCTATACTTCAATCAGTCCGGCAGAGCAGTTTGGAGAAACGTACCGAATTTGTTATGTCAGGGGACCGGAAGGCATCATACTGGAAATAGCAGAAAACTATCTTAAACTAAAGGAGGGAAAAGATGTTTCGTAATTCAAAAGGCAGCACGCAAGTCTGGCTCAATGATCTTGGTGTTTGTTTATTCGTCCTGATCGGTCTGACGCTTGCGACGTATCCTGTCGTCATCACGGCATCTGGACGGTTGATGTACGATGAATCAATCTGGCTGAGTACAACGGAAATGAACAAATTCATCACCTTTTATTTTTCTGCATTTTTTGCCTATTTTTTAATCGTAAATCAATTGTATCCCCGTTTTAATAGACGTCAGCTAAAAAAAGACTTGAATAACAAAGAGGTTATATAATAAATTGGTTATATAGAGAAAATCGTCAGTCTGAACGTGTCGGCTGACGATTTTCCCGTTGAAGCTCAATCCGGAAAGGAGGAATTGACTTGATTCGTACGGCGAACCCTGTCGAAGAGATGAGCCAGTTCTTGAAACTGCTCAGTGACAGTACACGTCTTGAAGTGTTGCGTCGGTTGCATGCCCGGGAACATTGTGTCTGTGATTTTGTCGAAATGTTTGATATCTCACAACCCGCCGTCAGCCGTCACTTAAAATTGTTGCGTCAAGCACAGGTGATTTTGGAACGGCGTGAACGGCAATGGATTTATTTCCGATTGAATCCGGATCATCCGCAACATGACTTGTTGTTGACGATCTTAAACTCGATGGAACCATTACCAGTTTCTTTACCAAAGAGTTGCTGAGTTTTAAGTAAATAAACAGAGCTGATACATAACGGAAATGTTATGTAAGAAAAAATGTATTTAGCCGTTGTAAAACAGAGGAAAAAATTAATCAAGAAATGAAGTGAACGCATTGACCGGAACACATCTACTTGCGATCGGGATTTTCCTGATCACCTTATTTTTAATCATCAAACAACCAAAAGGTCTAGGCATCGGCTACTCCGCGATAGGAATGGCATTGATTGCCTTACTGACCGGCGCAGTGAATCTGGATGATGTCTCGACGGTTTGGGGCATCATCTGGAACGCAACCTTTACCTTCATCGCCCTGATCATCATCTCGTTGATTTTGGACGAAATCGGCTTCTTCGAATGGGCGGCGCTTCACATGGCACGTATCGCAAAAGGCGGCGGCGTCAAACTGTTTGTTTACCTGACATTGCTCGGCGCACTCGTATCCGCCTTGTTTGCGAACGACGGGGCTGCCTTGATCCTGACACCGATTGTTCTTGCCATAGTCCGCTACTTAAAATTACCGGACTACGTCGTTTTGGCGTACGTGTTTGCGTCCGGCTTCATTGCCGATACGGCGAGTCTGCCGTTCGTCGTCTCCAACCTCGTCAATATCGTCTCGGCCGACTTCTTTGACATCGGTTTTACGGAATATGCCTCACGGATGGTCTTCGTGAACGTCTTTTCCGTCATCGGCAGTCTGCTTGTGTTGTATCTTTACTTCCGCAAAAGTATTCCGAAGACCTACGACGTGACGCAACTTGTCGCACCGAGCACGGCAATTAAGGATCAGCGGATGTTCAAGTTATCGTGGCTGGTTCTCGTGCTGCTTGTCGTCGGCTACTTCACGAGTGACTTCATCGGCATTCCGGTCAGTCTCGTTGCCGGCGTCATCGCCTTGTTCTTCCTGTTGATGGCGCGTCGTTCACCTAGTGTGCCGACGAAAAAAGTCATCGCCGGTGCACCGTGGGCGATCGTCTTCTTCTCGCTCGGAATGTATATCGTTGTTTATGGTCTGCAAAATGCCGGGTTGACGCAAGTGCTTGCCGAAGTCATCGACGGTTTTGCGACGACGCTTGCCGGTGCGACGTTCGGGATGGGCTTCCTCGCCGCCATTCTGTCATCGATTATGAACAATATGCCGACCGTCATGATTGATGCCCTGGCAATCGAGCACAGTCAGACGACCGGCATCATCCGTGAAGCCTTGATTTATGCCAATGTCATCGGTTCCGATTTAGGTCCGAAGATTACACCGATCGGCAGTCTGGCAACACTGCTGTGGTTGCATGTCTTACGCTCGAAAGGTGTCAGAATCGGCTGGGGACAATACTTTAAAATCGGTACGATCCTGACGATTCCAACGCTTGCGATTACGTTGCTCGGATTGTACATCAGCTTGTTACTTTATTAATTTTCAGGAGGACACTTACATGAAATTGTTGATCATTGGTTCAGTTGCCGCCGGAACATCGGTCGGTGCAAAAGCACGCCGGAACAGTGAAGATTTACAGATTACGATTTATGACCGCGATCAGGACATCTCCTATTCCGGTTGCGGGATTCCGTACTTCGTCGGCGGTGAGATTGCCGACATCGACGAATTGACACCGCGCGATGCCGCATTCTTCAAAAAACGTTATAACATCGACATCCACACAAGACACGAAGTCGAATCGATTGATCACGCAACGAAAACGGCGACCATCGTTAATCTGGCGACCGGTGATCGGTTGACGGATACGTACGATACGCTGGTGCTTGCGACCGGTGCATCAAGCATCGTTCCGCCCTTACAGGGTGTCGATCACGACAACGTCTTCACGGTGCGCAATGTCCGGAATGCCGATGCGATCCGCTCATACATCGACGTCCATAATCCAAAAACGGCAACGATTGTCGGCGGCGGTTTCATCGGTCTTGAGATGGCCGAGCAACTGTCATACCGCGGGATTCAGGTGACACTCGTCGAACGTTTGCCGCAAGTCATGCCACCGCTTGACCGTGACATGGCAGAACGGGTTGCTGATCATTTAAGAGATAAAGGCGTCTCACTGTTGCTCGGAGAATCGGTGACGGCATTAAACGGGACGGAGCGGGTCACGGACATCGCCCTTGAAAGTGGCAAATCAATTGCGACAGAGCTCGTCATCCTGTCAGTCGGGGTCAAACCGAATACGGAGCTCGCCAAACAGATCGGCGTTGGGCTTGGTCAGACAGGCGCAATCGCCGTCAACCGGAAGATGCAGACGAACGTGGCAGATATCTATGCCGTCGGTGACGTCGCGGAAAGTTTCTACGTCATTACCGGAGAAGCGATTTATCGTCCGCTCGGCTCGACCGCCAACAAGATGGGCCGGATTGCCGGGATGGTCATCACCGGGGAAGAAGCGGAACACCGCGGAATTCTTGGAACCGGCATCTTCAAAGCGTTTGATCTGACGGTCGCCCAAACCGGCTTGACGGAAAAAGAAGCGCGGGAAGCCGGATACGACATCGAAGTTCTCCACAATATTAAACCGGATCGTCCGGAATATATGGGTGGAAAAGAAATGACGATCAAGGCGATTGCCGACCGGGCGACAGGACGGGTCCTTGGCGCACAAATCGTTGGTCCGCAAGGGGTCGACAAACGGATTGATGTCCTCGCGACAGCGATTACGTTCAAGGCAAAAGCAGAAGATCTGTTCCACCTTGATCTTGCCTATGCGCCGCCGTTTGCGACAACAAAGGATCCGGTGCTCTATACCGGAATGGCACTCGACAATGCGATTAAAAAAACAGCCCGTCTGATGACACCAAATGAGTTGATCGAACAGGTCGCCGGCGGCAAGTCGTTCCAAATCATCGATACCCGTTCGAAAGCCCAGTTCGAAAAAAATCACGTCGACGGCGCGATTCATATCCCGCTCGGTGAACTGCGGACACGGGCGAAGGAACTCGATCCGACGTTGCCGACGATTGTTTACTGTAACAAAGGGGTGACCGGGAACGCCGCACAAAACGTGCTCAAAAACCTAGGTTTTACGGATGTCTGTAACTTATCCGGCGGTAATAAAAACTATCAACATTGCAAAAAGTGTCTGACCGAGTAATGGTCCGATGACAAAAAGCGGTTCTTCTTCGCAGAAGAGCCGCTTTTTTTACTGTGCATACCGGTAAGTATGCTCAATCCGTTGACGGATGCTGTCCGGCAAGGAAGCAGCGAGTGCGGTTTGTAACCGTTCCGGCGCGTCGAGCGGGTGAGACTGCCAGTAGTCTTCAAGGAGACGGACTTTGGATTCGCGTCCCGGCATCAATAGATAGAAGACGTACCAATCCTCAAGATGCATGAACGGATAGCGTTGTCCACCGAAACTGACCTGTTCCGTCATAGCCGTCTCATCAAAAATGAATGAAAAAACGCCTGCTTTATGTTGAATTTTGAAATCGACGATGAGATCCAGTTCAACGCTTCCAATCGTGTATTCTTCAAACCGGCGTGTCAAAAAAACTCCTTTATCTTGAGACGGCTGTTGTTTACCGAACTGCTTCAAAATCCGTTCAGCCACAGCGAAATCGTCCGGATGAAAGAGCAAATCCACATCGTTTGGATGCTCCACCAACCCATGGTGGGCGAGGAGAACCGAACCACCAATGCCCCATCTGACGTGAGCAGAGGCAAAGAGTGGGGAAAGGAGAGAAATCACGGATTCAATCATTTAAAATTCCTCCTGTGCAAACTATTGATTCTGTGAAATTACATTCAGCTTAGCAAACAAGCGCACTGAAATGAATCATTTTTTGGTCATCACCACTGTATGCTCAGGATAGGATTTCCGAAGACGTTTAAGCGACCTACTCAAATCCAACTCCGGTACTACACAAGGAGTTCATCGATTCGGATGAACTCCTTTTTAGTATGGATCAAATTTATCGTTTGAAAATAAAAAGACCAAAAGTGTTCCTTTTTGAAACCAATGGTGCTAGACTGTGGATATTCAAAACAGGACAGGATGTTGAGAAAGAAACAGTTCTCAACAGAAAGGTGGAAGAAATAAATGAAAATGAGTCTACGAGAACAGTGGTTCTCAAATATCAGAGGTGATGTGTTGGCAGGCATCGTTGTCGCCCTGGCGTTAATTCCGGAGGCGATTGCCTTTTCGATCATCGCCGGAGTCGATCCGATGGTCGGATTATACGCTTCGTTTTGTATCGCTGTCATCATTGCCTTTGTTGGTGGCCGGCCGGGGATGATTTCAGCAGCGACCGGTGCGATGGCCCTGTTGATGGTTCCGCTCGTCAAGGAGCACGGACTCGATTATCTGCTTGCTGCAACGATCTTAACCGGAGTCATTCAAATTCTCTTTGGGGTCTTCAAGATTGCACGAGTCATGAAATTCATTCCGCGTGCCGTCATGATCGGGTTCGTCAATGCACTGGCGATTCTGATTTTTATGGCCCAAGTCCCGCATTTCATCGGGATTTCCACGATGACGTACGTCTTCGTCGCCATTACGCTGACAATTGTCTATCTGTTACCGCGTTTTCTTAAAACGATTCCGGCACCACTGATTGCAATCATCGTGCTGACGATTGCGGCGATTTATTTAAACGTCGATTTACGGACGGTCGGTGATCTCGGAACGATTCAACGGTCGTTACCGTCGTTTTTCTTGCCGGACGTCCCATTGAACTTCGAGACACTTCAAATTATTTTCCCGTATTCACTGGCACTCGCGATTGTCGGATTACTTGAATCATTGCTGACGGCGACGATCGTCGACGATATGACGGGCACGGAAAGTGAAAAAAACAAGGAAGCCCGCGGGCAGGGGATTGCGAACTTCATCACCGGATTTTTTGGCGGAATGGCGGGTTGCGCGATGATCGGTCAATCGGTCATCAACGTCAAGTCAGGAGGACGTGGGCGGCTGTCGACACTTATCGCCGGGCTGTTCCTGATGTTTTTGATCATCGTCCTCGGAAACTGGGTCGTTCAAATTCCGATGCCGGTTCTTGTCGGAATCATGATCATGGTCTCAATTGGCACGTTTGACTGGTCGTCGTTTACGTATCTCCGTAAAGCTCCGAAAGCCGATGCCTTCGTGATGCTCGCGACAGTCAGCATCGTCGTTGCCACACATGATCTGTCAATCGGCGTCATGGCAGGTGTCGTGTTAAGTGCCCTGTTCTTTGTCGCCAAAGTCTCGAAAATCAAGATCAAGCAACAGATAACGTCCGGAAAAACGGTATATACCGTCAAAGGTCCGTTATTCTTCGCGTCGGTTGATCATTTCATCGCTTCGTTTGATTATGAGGGGACGAACCAACAAATCCGGATTGATTTCAGCAGCACCCAAATTTGGGATGATTCGGCCGTCGGAGCGA
This sequence comes from Exiguobacterium sp. PvP048, assembly GCF_040549175.1. NCBI lineage: Bacteria > Bacillati > Bacillota > Bacilli > Caryophanales > Exiguobacterium > Exiguobacterium sp. PvP048. The sequence goes on from NZ_JBEPSU010000003.1 coordinate 42,995, forward strand.
TTGACAAGGTGATGCTCCGCTTGATGGCGAATCAAAACAAAGTCGAACTGATCGGATTGAATCCGGAAAGTAAGAAACTGATTGATCGGTTGGCGGTTCATCAGGATCCGATCCCGAAAATTTCCACACATTGAGTTAAGGGGGAACGGTTATGTATCAACATATCTTATTAGCCGTCGACGGTTCGGACCATTCCGTCCGGGCGGCGGAAGAAGCAATTAAGATTGCCCGGCTCAGTCCGGACAGTCAGGTGGAAGTCGTTTTCGTCGCCGATTTTGGAAAAATTAAAGACGATGTCCTGCATACGAAAGGAACGGCAGGGCTTGAAGTGGCCCGCAGAAAAAGACTGGCACCGGTCGAAGAAAAGCTCGAAGCAGCAGATGTCTCCTATTACGTGACGATTCTTCGCGGTGAGCCGGGTCCGACAATTGTGGATCACGCCAATCAAAAGCAGGTCGATTTAACGATTATCGGCAGCCGGGGGTTAAACAGTCTGCAGGAAATGATGCTCGGTAGTGTCAGTCATAAGATTGCCAAACGCGTCAAATGTCCGGTTTTGATTGTGAAGTGACGAGTGAATCTTTTTCTGAAATCGCACATTAAAATGATTTATGTGTCTTGACCCGGGGTATAGTCAAAAAAAGAGGGGGTCATTCTAATGAAGAAGATATATTTGGTACCGGTTCTTGGTCTTGCCCTGTTTGCCGCAGGATGCGGCAATTCGGACAATCAGGAAACGGAAAAAGTCGAGGAAACGACAACGACAAATGATAATTCGATGACGGATGACAGCACGATGAACGACGATACGTCAGGTACACAAGATCAGGATACAGTGACGGACAATGCCGACAAAGATTACGGATTCGTCAGTCTGTCAGTTGAGGCAGATACTTCGGACATGATGGACGCCGTCGACATTAGTTATGACCGTGATAACGACGGGACGGAAGCCGATTACAAGATGAACGGTGAGCAGGCGCAAGGCAATGAAGCGATGAAGACGCTGGATGCCAAGCTCGACGAACTGAACCTTGATGCCGATACGTCAAATGATGACGCGATTGCTCAAGTCGAGAAAGTCTTTGGCATCAATGACGCGACCCGTCTTGAAATCGAGATCGAGTTTGCCGATGGTACAGAAAAAGAATTTAAGAAGTAAAAAAAAGAGGTGCCAAGCGGCGCCTCTTTTTCTTTTCTCTCTATGATATGATGAGAACGTATTGTAAAATATTTCAATCGGGGGTTTTGAATGATGGAAATCACAAGCGGTACGACGGAAGAAGGGCAATGGATCCGGGAACAACTGATTGCTTATAACCGACAACACGTTCCGGCAACGCTCTTTACGGAAACGGAACCATATTGCTTTTTGGCATGGGATGAAGACGAGCAACTCCTCGGCGGTGTTACGGCAAGTTATGTGTGGAATCATCTGCAAGTGCACTTTTTGTGGGTCGACCCGGAAAACCGAATCGGCGGTACCGGAAAACAGCTGATGGCAAAAATCGAATCGATTGCCGAAGAAAAATCATGCAGTAAGATCTTGCTTGATACGTTCAGCTTTCAGGCACCGGGCTTTTATGAAAAACTCGGATTCGAGGAATACGGTCGTCTGCCCGATCATCCGGCGGAAGGACAGACCCAGTACTTTTTCGTGAAGCATTTATGAGTGTTTAGCGTTGGTAATGATAGACCCAGGCCGCCATATAGGAAAGCGTTCCTGCTGTTAAGACGAGCGCAATGGCGTAAAATGAAAAGTTTGGAAAAATCGACATCAGCGGAACATCAAATAAAAAGCAAATCATTAGAGCGGGTAAAGTAATTAAAAAAGTCACATAGGCGGCGCGTGTTGCCTTTCCTGTGATCACTTCTTCCCGTTCATCTTGATCAGAAAACTCTGTAGTCGACGACGACCACTTGGAAAAAGAACTCTTCTTATCTGTTCGCATCCAGTAGCCGGTGACCGAAAGACCAATTGCGACCAGTATGACAGGAAGAATAATGGAAAGGTCCAGTGTCAGATTGAAGCCGGTTCCTTTGACCGGATCATTTTGAAAAACATTTAGTTGATCGTGAATAGAACTAATGAAAATAGCTGCCAAAAAATACATACAAATGTTTAAACACGACTGAATGATGACACGTTTCATTCCGATTCCTCCTCCAAGTAGAAAATCGATTCGACCGGACGCTCGAACACCCGTGCAATCTGCATCGCAAGCAACAGAGATGGGGTGTAACTGCCTTTTTCAAGCGAAATGATGGTTTGACGCGTAACACCAATCATCTGAGCAAATTGTTCCTGCGTCCATCCGTTGCTGCTCCGCAACGATTTAACCCGGTTCGTCAGCTTCATCACAGTTTCTCCTTCATTAGTTGGTATTTAAATTGTAAAGTATGTTTTACATTTTGTAAAGTTCGTTTTACATGTGAACAAAAAACAGACTGTTACTTTTTTGAGACTCTTTATCAAAAATCATCGAACCTCTTGAATTATCGGAATATTCAACCGATAAACGGGTAACTTACACAAAACGATGACGGTTGGCTTAAAGAGAGAAAGGAGGCGCCGACATGATGCCGGAATTGTTACCTGACGAGCGTGAACTCGAGCGAAGGATTCGAATCGTCCATTTGCTGCGTAAACTCGGGAAATCCGACGAAGCCATCGCCAAATCATTATATGTTTCCACCGAATGGGTCCAGTCGATCTTTGATGAAGACGACTGGCAACATATGCAATCATCCTAAGGAACAACGAACAGAGTGTCGGATGACGCTCTGTTTTTTTTGTTTGCTTCTGTTAAAGAGTAGGCGGTCGAATTGTTTTTCGGTACACTAAGAAGGAAATCACTGGAAAAAAGCGGTCAACATGCGAAGAATTGCCATCATCGGTGCCAGTTTAACCGGTTTGTACACTACTTGGCGTCTGCAGGAAAAGTGATATGAGGTCACGCTTTTTGAGGGACGTGATCAGATCGGCAGGCGGATCGGGCAGGCTTCGCTATCAGTTGACCCGTTTATTCGAACCGGAAGTCCGATCCACGTATTGTTTTTTATCAGGACTGGGCAAAGGAAATGGAGACAGCCACGTTAGCCGACGATGACTCGTTAATCGAAATTCCCGTCTATGAAGCGATTGAGCTTGAAGGATTGTGGAGAGATGCGCTGACGTTACTCGGAACGGAGAGTGACCCGGCGTTCGGCGACTATCTCGAAGGGGAGTTACAATCGGTCGAGCGGTGGTTAACACATCTCGTTTGTACATGAAACGAAAGGGTGAGTAGGAATGGAGATTAGGGTTAAAGTCTTTCACTATGATGTTTTTACGACAACACCGGGTAAAGGGAACCTGCTGGTGTTGTGTTAAACAGTGACGCCCTATCAACAGAGCAAATGCAATTAATTGCAGCGCAAACAGGCTTTACGGAAACGACATTTGTTAGTCGATTAAACGAATCTGTTCCCCGCTTCAGATATTTTTCACCGAAATCTGAAATGAACCTTTGCGGGCACGGCACGATTGCTGCCTGGACCGCGTTGCAAGAGCAAAACTTTAATTCCGAACGTAATCAACTGATTGAGACCAAAATTGGTCGGTTAAATATTGGGGAAGTACGAACCCCAAAAGGAATTCAAGTACAGATGCAACAGGGAGTAGCACAATTTTCTTCAGTTTTAAAACAGTTTCCGGAAGCATCGATTCACCCGATTTGTCTTGAAACCTATTTGGCGGAAGCTGATATGCATGGTAGACATTTTTCTGCAACGCAGTCTGGAACAAAGGAAGATCCGGTGACAGGTACCGCAAGTGGCGTTATGGGGGCATATTACGCTAAATACATAAATCCACAATCCTGGGGGCGACATACCTTTCGAGTGGAACAGGGACATGAAATGAAACGCGAAGGATTAGTAGAGGTCACAGTCAACTATATTGCAAAAAATTGGGAAGTAATGATTGCAGGGGTTTGTGTCAGAAAAACATCTCGCATACTCATTATTTAAAAAATGGAGGATCATCATGCAACAATCAAAAGATACGTTTCACCGGGCATTCGGTACATACGGCATCTATTATAATGAAGGAAAACTGCTCGTCATTCATAAGCAGGGCGGACCGTACACGTACCGGTACGATTTACCGGGCGGCAGTCTGGAAGATTTTGAGACGTTACCGGATGCACTGGACCGTGAATTCCAGGAGGAGACCGGGCTGACAGTCCGTTGCAAACAGTTGCTTGGAACGTTCGAATTTTTCCTTCAGTCCGACTGGCACCGGGCGTCGCATCTGCATCATATCGGCGTGTTTTTCCGTGTGTTGGAAGTAGAGGGTGAACGGTCTGTAACAAAGACGTTTGACGGGCAGGATTCGACAGGTTCGTCCTGGGTCAGCCGGGCAGACGTCGATGCGTTGAACGCGTCACCGCTTGTCTTAAAAGCCTTTGACTATTTGGAAAATCCGGAAACAGACAAACTGATTCGGATACAGGACTGGATCGTCCGACAGGAGGCGACACGGTGTACCGGCATGTGATCTGGGATTATCCATCATATCCACGTGAAGGATTTGAATAGATTATTTGATTGATACTCAAAAAAAGCCCTTAAAAGTTGGAATGTTACGTCCAATTTTTAAGGGCAATGTATGTTTATTTTGAAGATATAGCATCCGTATCCGACTAATGAATAGACAGTATGTAAGACATTCAAAGATTATGTTTAGAGAACTTATGTTCGTTTTATAACACAATTCAAACAGGGCTTCCCTTACTTATTTTTCATAATATTAGTATAATCCATGCGGAAATATAAGTCTAGTTCTTTCTGTGTCGTTTTCTTATAGTAAATTTACACGAGAAAAGCGCTGTTCCGTGTATGAATTGAAATGAGGGGACTTAAATTATGGAGAAATTTTCTTGGGATTCAAACATTAAAGTCAGATTAGCAGGAGAGGGTCTGTTCAATTTATTATTTTGGATGTATTTCCCGTTTATCACAGTCTATTTCGGACAAACATTAGGTTTGCAGAAAGCAGGACTTCTGATGACGCTTCCTCCTCTGCTGAGTATCCTAGGGAGTTTAGTCGGTGGAAACCTTGCGGATACTTGGGGAAGACGCCCGGTAATGCTCGTTGGAACGTTTCTCCAAATGAGTATGTTCGTATTGTTTGCAGTCTCAACATCATATTGGATCGACTATGTCGCTTTTATTGGGATTGGAATCGGAGCTGCGTTTTATCGTCCTGCTAGTTCTGCTATGGTGGCAGATATTGTTCCTGAGAATGCATTACGATCGGTATTTGCGACGTTTTCGACTGTGAACAATATCGGAGCGGTTCTTGGTCCGGTGATTGGAGCTGTTTTCTTTTTTCAACATCGCCAAACCTTACTTTGGACGTGCGCTGGTATTCTTTTGCTGTATTTGTTGACGCTGTATTTCATGACACATGAAACGGTTCCCCTTGAAAAGAAGAAAGAAGACGTAACTTCATCTATCAAACATTCCTTTCAAAAAAGATGGTCCGGGTACCGCATTATTTTTCAAGATCGAGTTTTTATGCTGTATGTGCTTGCAGGAATTTTTTCCTTGTTTCCGATCATGCAACTTGATCTCTATTTGCCGATTTATTTGATTGAGGAGGTACCCGCGCAGTCTCTTCTATCTTGGGTGGAAGATCCGATTCGTCTGACGAGCCAGTTATTGTTCGGATGGTTGGTCGGGTTTAACGGTCTTTTGTTTGTGCTCTTGATTCTTCCGGTTACAATTTCGCTAAAACATTGGTCAGAAAAACGTCTGTTTATTGTATCTACCTTGTTTGCAGGGGGCGGAACGTTTTTAGTCGGTATGAGCAGTAATATCTTGTATTTATTTTTCTGTACCGTCATCTTTACGCTGGGGGAAATTATTCGGACACCCGTCACGCAGAGTTTCGTGAGTCATTATGCCCCTAAACATGTGAGAGGACAGTACTTAGCAGCCGACAGTCTGCAGAACACACTTGGAAAAACGCTTGCTCCGTTGACTGTCTATTTGTCAGGAATCCTGTCGCCGATTAGTATTTTTGGCGTCATCCTATTCTTTTCTTTCGTCGGTGTCGGATTATACCTTTGGTTATTCCGGCTGTACGATACTGCTCGTCGACCGAAGATGGAGGACAACTCCAAAACATCATAATTATTGGGAGGTTCTCTTTAACAATCAGTAAAAATGACGGCAAAAAAACTCACATATCTACAAATACGTGAGTTTTTTCTATTTTATTTATCAATATTATGACGTTTTTTCTTCAGCCGTCAGATCAGCCGGCTGTTGTTCCCGCCAAACGAAGGTCAGGGCGATGCCGATGGCAAGCATGACGGTCGCGAAATAAAACGGGTAGTTGAGATCGACATCAAACAGGATGCCGCCGATTACCGGTCCGAGAATATTCCCGATGCTCGTAAACATTGAGTTCATCCCACCAACGAAACCTTGTTCGTTTCCGGCGATTTTCGACAGATACGTCGTGACCGCAGGACGCATTAAGTCAAAGCCGACGAAGACGACCATCGTCACAAGAATAATCGAGAGATAACTTGTCACATACGTCATGACAAGTACGAGCAACGTTGAACCGATCAAGCTGTAGCGGATGAGACGAATCTCACCGAACCAGCGCGTCAGACGTTCAAATAAGCCGACCTGGAAAATGACACCGACGATGGCACCGAGTGAAATCGCGAGCGCGATGTCTTTTGCCGTAAAGCCGAACTTCCGGTCGACGAACAAAGCGAACAACGATTCGAATGAAGCGAGACCGAACGAAGAAATCAACAACACCATGAAGGCGATGAAGTAGAGCGGTGAAAAGATTTTCCGGAAACCGTTTTTTTGCTGCGGTGTTGTCGTCTGTTCATAATGGCGTTCCGGTTCGCGTAACGTAAAGACCGACAAAACCATTGCCGTCAAACCAAGCGCTGCGGCAAAGAAAAACGGGACACGAGTACCAATATCCGCCAGGAAACCACCGATTCCCGGACCGATGATGAAACCGGTCGAAATCGCCGCTGACATGTAGCCGAGGGCTTTTGGACGGGTTGCATTCGTCGTGATGTCAGCGATGAATGCTGTGACAGCCGGCATGATGAAGGCGGCACTGACCCCGCCCAGAATCCGCGATGCGAATAAGACTTCAACCGATTGACCGAGACCAAATAACAGTTCTGACATGCTGAAGATGAACAGACCGATAATGATCATCGGCTTCCGGCCATATTTATCAACGGCACGACCGGCAAGCGGCGATAACACGAGCTGGGCAAAGGCGAATGCCGAGACCATGTAACCGACGGTCGAACCGGAGATGTTCAGTTCGTTCATGATGGTCGGGGTAACGGGAATGACAAGACCAATTCCTAAAAACGCGATAAAAAGATTAAGCAGCAGGGTGCCTAAGATCAATTTGTTATTTTGCATGGTGAATTCCTCTGTTTCTTTTTTAGTTAGCGGATAAGTCCCCGCCAAAAAATTGGCCAGACGGCAGTAAAACGTCGTTGATAGGCTTCGACACCATTGTAGACGAACTCCGTCATCGTACCTTCCGTCACCGTCAAGTAGGCGAGCGCGGCACTTTCGTAATCATCCGAATATAAGATCTGTTCTTGTCGGTCGCGTTCCCGCAACAAACGGGTCAAGTGGCGTTGCATCGAATCAAAAAACGGATTAATCAAATCCGTTACTTCCCGCTCGAGTTTGACAGGCGGGAAGTAGGCAATCCGTAAAATGAATTTCAGCTGATCATTTTGGGTGCTTTCCTCGAGAAACCAATCAAAAAAACCTTTTAGGCTCGCTTCGAGCGAGAGATGGCGCGTCGAGATGAAGTACGTGGCGAGATGTGTTTTCTGTGTCTCGAGCGCATGTGTCATCGCTGTCAGAAACAAATCGTCTTTTCCACGGTAGTGGGCGTAAATCGAAGGTTTTTTGATGCCGACTTCCTGGGCAATCTCTTGTAAGGAAGCGCCTTCGTAGCCGTGTTGTGCAAAATGCCGCAGGGCAGTTTGCAATAATAATGAAGCTTTCATTCATTCACCTTCCTAACGGTCGTTAGTTAACAGCCTAACAGATTCAAAATGATTGTCAAACAAAAAAGCCGAAGGTCGCGGGGACCTCCGGCTTAACACATTTAATTATTTGTTGGCGATACGACCGCGTGAAGCGACACGTGAACCTGTGATACCAGCGATTGATGTCACGATCATCGTTAAGATGAGAGCGACGAAGCCCCAGATCGAAACTTTAGACGCTGTTTGTGTTGCTTGTTGCCTGATTTAAGCCGTCGACGAAAAATGAGATTAACAACTAACGTAACCACAACAGCAAGCGCTCTGTAACACGGGGAGTGCTTGTTTTTTTCTGTTTCAAAATATATTTTGAAAGCGCTTCATAAAATGATTGACGCGGCACGTTTTCCATCGTATTCTAGTAATGAAAAGAATAAACCATTCAGGATTGTTACTGCGAAAGCAGGCAAAACCTAAATTGATATCTGTTGCGTGTTGCGGCGATGGATATGAATTTAGGTTTTTTCTTTTCAATACGATGCTTAAGGGTGGAGGTGAGGGATTCCGTGCAAATCGTGAAAGTGTTTAATAACAATGTCGTGGCGATTGAATCGAACGGACAGGAACACGTCGTCATGGGGCGGGGAATCGCGTTTCAAAAACGGATGGGCGATGTGATTGACGAATCACGGATCGAGAAAGTCTTTACGCTCGAGAGTAAAGAGAGCCGGGAACGGTTCATCGATTTTTTAAACGAGATGCCGCCAGCTGAAATCGAGACGGTTAAGGAAATCGTCAAGATGGCTGAAGCCAGACTCAACAAATCGCTCCATGACACAGTGTACGTGACACTGGCCGATCACATTCATTATGCGCTGTCACGGTATGCAGATGGTATCCTGATTCGGAATCCGCTCGTCTGGGAAGTCAAACGGTTTTATGCGCCGGAATTCGCGGCCGGTAAAGAAGCGGTCCGGCTGATTAATGAACGGCATAATGTCCGTCTCGAGGAGGAAGAAGCCGTTTCGATTGCCCTGCACCTGGTCAATGCCTCGATGTCCGGCGTCAAAGGTGAAAGTCTCCACATCGTCACCGAAATGACGGAGGCGACGCAGGCGATCATGACGATCATCACCTATCATTTTCAGGTCGAACTGGATGAAGAGTCCCACGCGTACGCCCGTTTTTTAACGCATCTCAAGTTTTTTGTCCAGCGGATTGTCTCTAAATCGATGCTGAAGGCAGGGGGAGACGAAGAATTGCATGAAATGGTCAAATCACGTTATCCGCTCGCTTTTGAATGTGTCGAAAAGATTGCCAGTTTGATTACCGGAAAGTATGACTATGCCGTCTCAAAGGATGAGCGGCTTTACTTGATGATTCATATCGAGAATCTCATGAAACAGAATCGTGCGTAAGGATGGTTACCGCATCGACGGGCCAAACCTAAAGGATTACAGGTGTTTTTCACTTGTCGTCGTTTAGGTTTTTTTATTCCAAAAAATCATGAATGGAGTGAGTCAGGTGGGCAAATATCAAACGCTGGCGCAAGATATCGTCCGATTGGTCGGGGGCGAAGACAACGTCAAAACGGTTTTTCACTGTGCGACACGGTTACGTTTCAAACTAAAGGATGAACAAAAAGCGGATGCCGAAGCGTTAAAACAGGTCGACGGTATCATTACCGTCGTCAAGAGCGGCGGACAGTTCCAGGTCGTCATCGGCAACCATGTCGGCGATGTTTACAACGAACTGAATGGAATCGGTCAGGAAACGTCGGAAGAAACGGAAAAGACCAGTTTATTCAACCGCTTCATCGATACGATTGCCGGTATCTTCACACCAATCCTCGGACCGATGGCAGGAAGCGGACTGTTAAAAGGGTTGCTCGCGATTCTTGTTGCGACTGGCTTATTGACACCGACGATGGGTACGTACATCGTCCTGAACGCGACGGCGGACGCCCTATTTTACTTCCTCCCGGTCGTCCTCGGACATTCGGCAGCAAAAAAATTCGGCGGCAATCCGTATATCGGGATGATTATCGGGGGCGCGCTCGTCTATCCGTCGATCGTCGCCCTGCAAGCTTCCGGTGAGAGTCTGACCTTCCTGACGATTCCGGTCGTTCTGATGAGTTATGCTTCATCCGTCATCCCGATTATCTTGGCGACGCTTGTCTCATCAAAACTTGAAAAATTCTTTAACCGTCACTCGCATGAAGCGGTCAAAAACTTTACGACACCGATGCTCGTCCTGATGATCGTCGTTCCGGTAACGTTCCTTGCGATCGGACCACTTGCAACATACGCGAGCCAAGGGCTTGCAGCCGGTTACTCGTTCCTCTACAACTTGAGTCCGGTCATCGCGATTGCCTTCATCGGCGCCTTTTGGCAAATCTTCGTCATGTTTGGTCTCCACTGGGGACTGGTCCCGATCATCATCAATAACCTGGCCGTCAACGGTTTTGACACGATTACAGTCGGTGTCCTGATGGCGACATTTGGTCAGGTCGGTGCCGTCTTCGCGATCACGATGCGGGCAAAAGATCCGAAAATCAAAGGACTCGGAACGTCTTCGACGATTGCCGGCATCTTCGGCATCACGGAACCGGCAATGTACGGTTTGACGTTGCCGCGGAAAAAACCATTCATTTTCGGTGTTGTCGGTGGAGCGGCCGGCGGTTTGGTCGGCGGCGGGCTCGGAACAGCTTCCTACGCGATGGGCGGACTCGGGATTTTCGGTATTCCGGTCATGATTCCGCAGGACGGTCTCAACTTGACGTTCTGGGGTGCACTGATTGGTCTTGCTGTCGCGACACTCGTGTCGTTCGGACTGACATACTTCTTTGCCCGCGACAACGAACAGGTGACGCAAGAAATACCGACGATCAGCGAACAGGTTGGCTTACCGGTCCTCGCACCGGTCAAAGGTGAAATCATTTCACTTGAACAAGTCGATGATGCCGTCTTTTCAAGCGGCGCAATGGGAAAAGGATTAGCGATCATTCCGGATGAAGGTGTCGTCTATGCCCCGTTTGACGGGGAAGTCGTCACGGTCTATCCATCGAAACATGCGATCGGTTTACGGTCGGACACCGGCGTTGAAATTTTGATTCACATCGGTCTCGACACCGTCCAGCTGAACGGTCAACACTTTGAGTCGTTCGTCGAGAGTGGTCAATCCATCCGTGTCGGTGATCCGTTGATCCGCTTCGATATCGAGCGGATCAAACAAGCCGGATATGACGTCATCACACCAATCATCGTGACGAATACAGCGAGTTATCTCGACGTCTTACCGACGTATCAAGGAACGGTCGAACCGTCACGCGATGTCTTACGCATCTTAGTCTAAAACCAATCAGAGGAGGAATTATTCATGAAACAGATCAAATCCGATTTTCTATGGGGCGGCGCAACGGCTGCCAATCAACTCGAAGGGGCGTACGCAACAGACGGCAAAGGATTGTCGATTGCTGACGTTATGCCGGGTGGCAAACACCGGATGCAGGTCATCCATGATCCGCAGTTCGATTTCGAGTTAAAAGAAGAGTATACGTATCCGAATCATGACGGCATTGATTTTTACAGTCACTATAAAGAAGACATTGCCCTGTTTGCCGAAATGGGCTTCAAAACGTACCGGATGTCGATCGCCTGGAGCCGGATCTTCCCGAACGGGGACGAAACGGAACCAAATGAAGCGGGTCTGCAGTTTTATGACAACGTCTTTGATGAATTGCTGAAACACGGCATTGAGCCGCTCGTCACGATTTCGCATTACGAACTGCCGCTCCATTTGGCAAAAGAATACGGCGGCTGGCGCGACCGCCGGCTCGTGACGTTCTTTGAACGCTACAGCCGGGTGCTGTTCGAGCGTTATCAAGGAAAGGTCAAATACTGGCTGACATTTAACGAAATCAATGGTGCCCAGTTCATGCCGATGCTCAGTCTCGGGATGGCGGTCCGCGAAGACGAAAACATGTTGCAGTCGACCTATCAAGGCCTGCATCACCAGTTCGTCGCGAGTAGTCTGGCGACGAAGGCCGCCCGGGAAATTGATCCGACGATGCAAATCGGCTGCATGCTGATTGCCGCTCCGGTTTATCCGTTCAGCTCAAACCCGGTCGACGTCCAGTTCGCCCTGGAAGAAGAACGGATGATGAACTATTTCTGCGGGGATGTTCACGTCCGCGGCGCCTATCCGGCGTTTGCCGACCGTTTCTTCACTGAAAACAATATCGAACTCGTTCTCGAAGACGGCGATCTCAAACTGTTGCATGACTACACGGTTGATTTCTTCTCGCTCAGTTACTACATGTCGCGGACAGAAAAAGCGGAAAAAGACGGAAATGATGCCGGCGGGAACATCATGAGCGGTGTCAAGAATCCGTACTTGAAAGCGAGCGACTGGGGCTGGGAAATCGATCCGGATGGTTTACGGATCATCTTAAATAAATTATATGACCGCTATCAGGTTCCATTGTTCATCGTCGAAAACGGACTCGGTGCCTACGATGAAGTCGAAGCGGACGGTGCGATTCATGACTCGTACCGGATCGCGTATCTCGAAGGTCACTTGAAAGCGATGATGGAAGCGATCGAGGACGGTGTCGAGATGATGGGGTATACAAGCTGGGGCTGCATCGATCTCGTCAGTGCGTCGACTGGTGAATACAGCAAACGCTACGGATTCATCTATGTCGACAAACATGATGACGGGTCGGGAACACTGGCGCGGTCGCGGAAAGATTCATTCTACTGGTACAAAGAAGTCATCGCTTCAAACGGTGCGGTACTGACGCAGACATCAGTTTCAAAATAAGCAAAGACCGGCGTCGCAGAAGCGACGCCGGTCTTTTTTAATCAATTATTCTGCCCACCATAAGGCATCATCCGGTTTTTTAGCAACGGCTTGCAGTTCTTTTTCCGTCGAGACGGTCGGGTGGGAACCTTTTAAGGCTTTACCCGATGTGCTCTTGAAGAAGAAGAAGAACGTGATGAAGCCGATCACGCTGACGGCTGTCAGGTAATACGCCGGAGCGAGTGGATTTTGTGTCGCATGGACGAGCCAAGTCGAGACAAGTGGTGTCGTTCCGCCGAAAATCGAAACGGAAACGTTAAACGTGACAGACAATGTCCGGTAACGGACGTCTGTATAAAAGATACTCGGCAACAGACTTGGCATCGTTCCTTCGAAGATGGCGAGGAAGAATCCAAGAATGAAGATTCCGATTCCGACGAACAGGAGTGGCTTCAGACCAATCAGGTAGAACGAGAGAATCGACAGAATCGACAGACCGGCCAATGCAAACAGGACGATGTTCCGATTGCCTTTTTTGTCGCTGAGTTTACCGAAAAAGTAGGCGAGTGGAATCATGATGAACATGACACCGGTAATCAAAATCGTACTCGTTGAGCTTGAGATGCCCATGACTTCATTCAGGTAAGAAGGCATATACGACAGTAACATGTAGTTCGTAATGTTGAAGAATGCAACGGCGATGAAACAAACGATGATATCGCGTTTGTGGTCCCGGAGAATTTCGCGGAACGACGCCGGTTCTTCCGTATTTTCATTGATTTCATTTTCGAAAATTGGTGATTCATCGAGGTGGCGACGCAAGTACAGACCAAACAGTCCGAGCGGTGCCCCTAAGATAAACGGAATCCGCCAGCCCCACGATGCCATTTGATCGTCGGATAACGTGACGAACAGCACAGTCGCAAGAATCGAAGCTAAAATGTAACCACCGAGTGTCCCGATTTCAAGACCACTTCCAAGGGCGCTTCGTTTATTGTCCGGTGATGATTCCGCGATATAAACCATCGCACCGGCATATTCACCGCCGGTTGAGAAACCTTGTAGAATCCGAGCCAGTAACAGTAGAATCGGTGCCCAAATCCCGATTTGATCATACGTCGGTAACAGACCGATGAGCAGGGTGGACGCTGCCATCATGACGATGGTTGTCGTCAGGACAACCTTTCGTCCAAGGCGATCTCCGATTCGTCCGAAAACGATTCCGCCGATTGGTCGCATTAAAAAAGCGATCGCAAACGTCGCAAAGGTAAAGACAAGCTTCAGTTCATCATTTTCAACAGCACTAAAGAAGTTTTGACTGATGATGATTGCGAGATAGGAATAAAGACCAAAATCGAACCATTCCATCGCATTCCCAATTCCGGTCGCGTAGACACTTTTTTTGGTTTGCTTCATGTCGACGACATTGACTTTTTCTTTTCTGAATTTCATAAGTTCTGTTCACTCCCTTTAATAAGTTCGTATCGTAACATAGTAGGAAATGAAGTCAAGTCGCTAAGCCGCTTAACGACTTGGAAATGACTAAAAACGGCTCTGTGCCGGGAGTTGTCAAACCGTTGAGACTGTAAGGAAGACGTCTTGTCGTCAAGATAAATGAAAAAATATTAATTTTTTTCATTTCTTTTCACAAAAATGACACGTTTCTCATTCGTTTTCATTTTGTTTGTCCGTCAAGAATCCGCCCTAAGCAGGAGGTTAATTTAAGGGAATGATTGGTAAAGTTAAATGGATACATAGATGAATGAAGAGGGGCAGGATGACATGAATACGCGACGCATGGGAAAGTGGCTGGCAGGTTTGTTAGGTGTGGTGATCATCAGCGGAACGGCTTGGTATTATCTGTTTGAGACGTCACAAGTGAACGGTTTTCCGATTCCACGGACGGGGACGGTCGAGGAAAAGCCGGAGGGTTTATTAGTCAAGACACATCTCGTGTCGGAAGTCGAAGGACCCGGCGTATTATACGAAATGCGGATCCGGCAAGCCGGCTGGAAATGGGTCGACCGGGAAGGACTGGCCGCCTGGTATGAAAAAGACGGCCGAATGATCGAACTGACGACATTTGATGATGAATTGTTTCTCGAACCGGCTGAACGTGCCGGCATCGAACAATAAGACAAGCGGAGTCCCTATTCACAGGGACTCCACTTATTTTGTCTGCTCAATTCGCATAGAGCAGCTTTTTCGTATCTTTTTCGTAGACCCGGTAATCAATTTCGAACGCCTGATTCCGGGTCGTTGTCACCCGGCAATAATACGGAACCTTCTGGCCGTAAGCCTCAAGATCCGGTCCGTCACGGAAAGAAAATGTGTCGTTGGTTTCCGTTAAGGTGATGTCGATGGATGTTCCTTTTGACTCAGACGGTTCCAAAACACAGGCACCTTCTAATACCCGGTAATCACGAAACACCATCTCGGTGAAACTCGGCAGCGTGATCCAAAGACACAGCAATCCGAGCAACAGGACACCCGTCCACTTGAGCTTCTTTAAGAAAGCATATTGCTTATTGCCGAAGTGAAGCACAAGCACGTAACTGGCCGGTAAGACAAACGCGACACCCAATAAGAAAATGAAAAAATAAGAGAGGATTTCAGGATTCATTTGGATACGTCCTTTTCAATCCGGTCATTCAGACGAATAGAGTAACCGGTTTGTCTTAACATCATAGAGCCGGTAAGAGATCTCAAATTCATGATCTTTTGTGGTTGTCACGTGACACGTATACGGGACGTCCGGTCCGTACGCACCGAGGTCGGCCCGATCCAAGAAACTGAAATAGTCGCCTGTTTTATCGTAATAAAGGTCAAGCGTCCGCGGTGAGGATTGATCATCGTATTCCACCGTACATGTTCCTTTGATTGTCGCATAGTCATGATAGAAGACGTATTTCAGACTCGGAGCCGTATACCAGATGAGTCCGACGCCGAGTAAACACATGAAAACGAGTCGGCCAAACGTAGAAAATTCGATTCCGGTATCCTCGCGGAGCCAGAAGTATAACAAGATGCTCAAGATTATACAGACGATCCCGCCTGCGAAAAGTGCGTAAAAAAACAATATTTCTTCATTCATGCGACCATCCCCCTCATAAATACAAGCCGTTCGCCTGAACGACGAATTGCGAGTGTTCATAATGATAGGTGATGACGGAATAGTCGAACGGTCGGCCGTTCGTCAGGTGGAAGATTGTCTCGACCGTCAATGCCGGATCACCGGCTGTCAGCTCCAAGTGGGTTGCGATTGCGTCCGGCAACTTACCGACATGCATATACATGTCCGAGAACCCGATGTTCAGTCCGAGGGCCGTCTCGAGGTACTCAAAGATCGATTGTTCGACGATTTCCAGGTTTAAGTAAGGCACGATGGTTTGACGGTAATAGGACTCCTCAAGACACATGATCTGCCCGTCGATGTAGCGGGTCCGTTTAATGAAATAAACCATGTCACCGGTCGTACAGCCGAGGTTTTCAGCAACCGCTTCCGGGCACGGGATCAACTCAAACGACAGGACTTTGGATCGGATGTCGTGCTCGACGAGATTCTGCTTAAAGCCTTGCGTCGAAAACAGCTCGATATAGCCTTTCCGATTGGTCTTCCGAACAAAAATCCCGCTGCCGCGGACTTGAAAGATGATGCCTTTTCGCTCCAATAATTCCAGTGCTTTTGTCATCGTCGTCTTGCTGACCGCAAATTGACGGATCAATTGATCGAGAACCGGTAATTTATCTCCTTGCTGTAATGCATGTTGCTCGATATAGGCTTCGATTTCCGTTGCCGTCTGTTGGTATTTCAGCATGGTTCACCCTCATTTTCCAGTAATTGTTCTGCTTTTTTACTATAGCATAAGACGATTTCGAACTAAATAATACGAATAATTAAATTGAATATGTATTGATAAATTGTACATGTACAATTATAATGAGAACGTACGATACGGATTTACAACATAAGGAGGTTCAGGGATGAGTAAAGTGCGGGATTATCAGCAGCTGGCGCATTCGATTTTAGAGGCGGTTGGCGGCGAGGACAATATCATCAGTGTCGCGCGTTGTGCGACCCGGCTGCGTTTAGTGTTGAAACGGTCGGATGCAAAAGCGAAAGATCAAGTCGCTGCCTTACCGGGCGTCATCACGGTCGTCGAATCAGGCGGTCAGTTCCAGGTCGTCATCGGGCAGCATGTCGGGGAAGTCTATGAAGCGTTTCGACCACTTGTTTCATTAGAGGACGGGAATTCGGATCAGGGAACCGAAGCACCGAAAGGGACCATCTTGAACCGGATCATCGCAACGATGTCCGCCGTCTTTGCACCGTTCGTCTATATCTTAGCGGCAGCCGGTATCCTGCAAGGGGCACTCATCTTAATTTCGCTTGTGTTTAAAGACTTTGCCGCGACGGGAACATATGAAGTGTTCAGTTTCATTTCGTGGGCACCGTTTACGTTCCTGCCGATTTTCATTGCCATCACGGCAGCGAACCACTTTAAAGTCAACCAATTCATCGCTGTCGCCTGTAGTGCGGCACTCGTCAGTCCGACATGGGCTGAGATGGCGGGACGGATCACGTCAGGCGAGTCGATTTCATTCATCGGTATCGCTTTATCCGGAACGACGTATACGTCATCGGTCTTGCCGCCGTTGTTCCTCGTCTGGTTGCTGTCTTACCTCGAACGGTTCCTGAACCGGACGATAAATGATGTCATCAAACCGTTGTTCGTCCCGTTCTTCTGTATGGTCATCATGGTCCCGTTGACGATTCTTGTCATCGGTCCGATCACGACACTCGGAGCGGAAGGAATTGCAAACGGATACAATTATTTAGCGGAAAATGCACCGGCGTTGGCCGGATTGATTATCGGCGGTTTTTGGCAAATCATCGTCATCTTCGGTGTCCACTGGGGTGTGACGCCGATGGTCCTGGCGAACTTCGAACAGTATGGTCGGGATTCGTTCCAGGCCTATCAGACGATTGCCGTCATTGCCCAAGTCGGTGCCGTCATCGGTGTCATCTTAAAAACACGCAACAAAGAAACGAAAAAGGTTGGTGTCTCAGCTGGTCTGACCGGGATTTTCGGAATTACAGAACCGGCGATTTACGGGGTGACGCTACGCTTTAAGAAACCGTCGGCTTGGACGGACAGCCGTTTACGTTACACGTTGAAGACGGAACGCATGTCGAAGCGGGGCAAACGCTGTTGACGTTCGACGCCGCAATGATTGAACAGCACGGTTTACAGACGATTACACCGGTCATCGTCACGAACGCGTCGAGTTACGCGGAAGTGTTGACGACAAACACTGGAACGGTCGAAGCCGATACAGAACTTTTAACGATCGTGAAATAAGAGAGAATAAAAGGAGGAAATGAAGATGAAGACATTACCAAACGATTTTTTATGGGGCGGGGCACTTGCTGCGCATCAATTTGAAGGCGGCTGGAACGCCGGCGGTAAAGGACCAAGCGTCGTCGATGTCATGACGGCTGGTGAACACGGGGTGGCCCGCCTGATTACCGAGACGATCGAAGAAGGAACGTTTTATCCGAACCATGAAGCAATCGATTTTTATCACCGTTATAAAGAAGACATCGCGTTATTCGCCGAGATGGGATTAAAATGTCTCCGGACATCCATCGGCTGGAGCCGGATTTTCCCGAACGGGGACGAAACGGAACCAAATGAAGCCGGTCTGCAGTTTTATGATGATGTCTTTGACGAATTGCTGAAACACGGAATCGAACCAATCATCACGTTGTCACACTTCGAGATGCCGTTGCACCTGGCCCGCGCATACGGCGGGTTCCGCAACCGGAAAGTGGCCGAGTTCTTCGAACGGTTCGCCGAAGTTTGCTTCACACGCTACAAAGACAAAGTCACGTACTGGATGACGTTTAACGAAATCAACAACAAGATGGATGTCGAAAACCCGTTGTTCCTCTGGACGAATTCCGGTGTCAAAGTCGAGCCGGGTGAAAACGCGATGGAAGTCATGTATCAGACCGGTCACCACGAGCTGATCGCGAGTGCTCTTGCTGTCGCAAAAGGAAAAGCGATCAATCCCGACTTCCAGATTGGGGCGATGATTTCCCACGTGCCAATCTATCCATACTCATCACATCCGGAAGACGTCATCCTGGCGGAAAAATCGATGCGTCAACGGTACTTCTTCCCGGACGTTCAGGCGCGCGGGTATTATCCGAACTATGCCTTAAAAGAGTTTGAACGCGAAGGGTATCAGATTCCGATTCTCGACGGCGACGACGAAATCTTGAAAAACGGAACCGTTGACTACATCGGCTTCAGTTACTACATGTCGACGACCGTCAAACACGACGCGACTGTCAACAATACAGGCAACATCGTCAACGGCGGCCTTGCGAACGGTGTCGAGAATCCGTACATCCAGTCGAGTGACTGGGGCTGGGCGATTGATCCGGTCGGTCTCCGGTATGTCTTAAACCGGCTCTATGACCGCTATCAGCTCCCGCTCTTCATTGTCGAAAACGGCTTTGGGGCCGTCGATACGATTGAAGACGGCAAGATTCATGACGCAGCGCGGATTGATTATCTGAAGACGCACATCGAGGCGTTGACGGAAGCGGTCACGGAAGACGGCGTTGAATTGATGGGCTACACACCATGGGGCATCATCGATATCGTGTCGTTTACGACAGGCGAGATGAAAAAACGTTACGGGATGATTTACGTCGACCGCGATAACGAGGGCAACGGATCGATGGAACGGATGAAAAAAGATTCGTTCGACTGGTACAAACAAGTCATCGCGACAAACGGTCAAAATTTATCTTATAACAAAGCCGTGCAACGTTAAGCCGGCCGACCTCCACCTGAACACGGGTGGAGGTTGTTTGTTATATCCAAAAAAGACTTGCCGGAACAAGGGAAAGACGGGATGATGAAGAAGGAATCATCCATTTTTTGTATGGATTAATTGAAAATCATCCTAAATACAGGATGATTCAAAAAGATGACGGAGGTTATACATATGTTTACAGTTACTGAATACTTGGCTTCCATCCGAACGAATCTCGCACCACACACAGAGACGTTGGTCAATCAGTTAAAGACAGTCGCGGAATTGACTTTTGCAGCAGATGTCGAGTTGCTTGATTTTGCAGCCTTTATCGAACCGTTGAGCCATGAGGTATCGATTACGCTCTTTTCGATGGACCGAGACGCCAACGAAGTATTTGAAGAAGAGGGAACACCGGGTTTTGCCGGCAGTAGATCAGTGCTCGATGAAATTGTCTTTATGGACGTACCGGACGACCAATCTGAGGCGTTTGATGCTTTTTATGAAGAACACGAGGAAACGCTGCTTGAAGAGGAACAGCGCCTGATCGGAGAATGGTTCCGTACCTGCTTTGAGCAAGCCGGTGGCGCTGCTGTGGAGTTGCCGTGTTACTTCGGCGTTCACGATGAAGGGCAGACACTTGATTTAAAACGGAATGTCTGGATGGACGAAGAAGAAAAATGGAACTGATACCTGACTTAAAGCACGTCGAAATCGGCGTCAGTATCGCCACCGTTTGGGAATTCGAGGCGGCATTAAGTTACTTTGACGTAAAAGAAACGGAACGAACGACGTATCCGTACGGAGAATACTTTTCCCGGACGATCAAAGGGACACCGGTCATCTTTTTCAGTACCGGTGTCCGCAAAGTGAACGGGGTTGGTGCGAATCAGTATATGCTGGCGCGTTTTCCACTTCAAAAAGTGCTTGTCGTTGGGACGTGTGCCGGCATCGACGAACGGTTTGACATCCTCGATATCCTCATACCGGACCGTGCCGCTCAATATGACTGTACGGTCAAAGAGATCGAACCGTTGCTTAAACCGTCGTTCATCGTGGAAATCGATGTGCTGAAATATGGCATGAAAGGCAACGGGACGATCGGTACGGCTGACCGTGCCGTCGTCATGTGGAACGATTATCTCGAACTGCAGGCGAACGACATTATGATTGCCGATACGGAAGCAGCGGCGATTGCCTATATCTGCCGGAAAAACGACGTCGAATGTATCATCATTAAAGGCATCTCGGATGTTCCGACGGACGAGACGGATCTTGATCCGCTTCAGTCAAATCAGGAACAGATCAATGTCTACATCGCCAATACACCGAAGGTTATGACGAGGATTTTTGACGACTATCTGCACATATTCATTTAAAAGGAGTGCCGTTATGAAAAAACGAGTTTTTTGTTCGGTCACGATGGCGCTGATGCTTGGCGGATGTGGAACCGGACAACCGAAAGAGCCCGACTTCCCTCGGTATACGGGCGAATATTTACACATTGCCTATATCGGGAAAGCACCGGAAGTTCGGGAAGACAACGTCCGTTTAAAGGAAATTTCATTCACAGAATTAAAAAATCGTAAGCAGGTCGCTTCGACTTTCGACGCGGTCATGATCATGCCGAACAAGTTACTGGAAGCGGATCAAGGCGAGTATGCCGGCACCTACCTGAAAATGCGAATTCCGACGTTTTTCATCGGATCGAATAAGGGGCATGTGCCGTTTATCGCGGACTGGATTTCGTACAAGGAAGCGGCGGGAGAGACGACCGATTATGCAGCCGGTTACTTAAACGGGAAAACGACTTTGTTTTGGACATACGGGTTATACAACGATGTTAAAACGAAGAGACATATTACCGCCATGTATTCGAATGTCTTTCAAACGGTGGAAACGGTCAAAAACAAACGACAGCAGTAACAGAAAAAACGCTGTTCCGGCATCACGTCGGAATAGTGTTTTATGTATGAGATTGCGTCATGATGAGAAACGTGGCATGCGTCGTCGAAAACGCGGCGTGGCGTTGAAATCCGAGCTGTTCATACAGGTGAATCGCCCGTTCATTAAACGAAGCGACCGTTAAACGGAGCGGTAACGCCGATTGCGCTTTGACCGTATCAAGGACAAACGAACAAAACGCAAATCCTGTCCCTTGTCCGGTCAGTTCGGGCTGCCGGCCGAGTCCGATATCCAAATGGTCATCTGGGTACAAATGAAGCGGGCGACCAGGTGGGACTTGCGCAGAACGGCCCGTACAAAAGAAGCCGACGAGTTGTTTGTGAGCGATGACGGCCTGATAGGAACCGTCAAGCAGTTCAGCATATGCCTCCTCCGACTTTTCCATGTTGTAAAAATCGTACGGCGGCGGATAGGTCCACTTCAGAATGGCAGTTGCCTGATCAACGGTCATCGGGACAGCTTGAAAGGTCATAACGTATACCTCCGGATATATTTTTCTCCACTGTATCGCATTCCTGTTATTTTTTCTATATAATGTAAAAAAAAGAACGGGGGAACGAACATGACGACAACGGAATTTTACCGGCACTTACCGGTCCTTAAGACCGAACGATTGGTGCTGCGGCCGCTTCGAGCAAGCGATCTTGATGATTTATTTGAATACACGCAGGACGAGGAAACCGCCCGTTACGTGACGTGGAATGCCAATCAGACAATTGAACAGGCCGAACAGTTTTTGAACTATGTCCTGTCAAACTATGACCAGGGGAAAGAAGCACCGTGGGCGATCGTTTGGAAGGAAACCGGCAAGATGATCGGAACAATTGATTTCATCCACCTGTTGCTCGACGACAATAAACAGACGGAACTCGGGTATGCGTTATCGCGTCA
This sequence comes from Exiguobacterium sp. PvP048, assembly GCF_040549175.1. Taxonomy (NCBI): domain Bacteria; kingdom Bacillati; phylum Bacillota; class Bacilli; order Caryophanales; genus Exiguobacterium; species Exiguobacterium sp. PvP048. The sequence goes on from NZ_JBEPSU010000003.1 coordinate 65,530, forward strand.
GTTCTGGGGCAAAGGAATCGTCACGGAAGCCGTCGCACGTGTCATGGCCTATGGTTTTGAAGAACTCAAGCTCGAGCGGATCCAGGCGCGGTGCATGGAGCCGAACATCGGTTCAGCCCGGGTGATGGAAAAAGTCGGGATGACGTACGAGGGAACGTTACGCCGATTAATCTTCATCAAAGGGGCGTTCCATGACGTCAAGATGTATGCAATATTACGGGATGAGTATGCCGCAGTGACGCAAAAGACAGAATCCAATTCGAAACAGCATCAATGAGATGAAACCCCCAAACCGGCGAACCGGTTTGGGGGTTTTTTGATTAGATCGTCTGTTCAACGGATGAAGCATCCACAAATTCAACCATGTGCGTCTCTGTATCGAGAATCCGTGTCCGTGGATCATCTTTTGAGAAGAAAATCGCTTCGCCGGTCGCGTCAAAGGCAAACGCCGTCGGAATCGAGAAGCCGCAATTGCGGTAAGAGCCGTCGGCGTGACTCGTTCCGAGGAATAGTGCCGATTGCTGGCGGCTGATGCGCCGGGCTTCGCCGGACCAGTCCGTGTATTGTTCCTCACTGAACATCCCGACACCGATCGGATTAAAAATGATGTCGACTTTGTCCTGCTTCAGACCGTCCAGGCCGAGGAAAATCTCCCGGCAAAGCAGATATCCGGCAGCTTGTCCGGCAACAGTCGCCGTCGACGGCGTATAAAGTGGACCGGCTTCCGGTGTCTTCGCCCGGTCGAGCAGAATCTCGCCTGTTGCATTGATGATCAGGGCCCGGTCCAGGCGATCCGCATCGCGGTACCCGGTCACGATGACGGTCGCGAATTGCTTCGCCAAGTGACGTAACGTCTCGACATCCGTCTCGCGGCAGTAACCTTCCGGATACAGCAGAAGATCGATGTCCGGATAGGCCGCTATTTCACGTTGCAATTGTTCGAGTTGTGTTTCCTGTTTCGGTTGGCCGATTAAAATCTTCATGTTAGCACGTCCTTCTATGTATTACGAAATTTGTTTGGTCGTCTGATCGTCCCGGAAAAATGCTTCCTTGTCCGGTTGCAGGACATGACGGATCAGTATGAGACTCAGCAGTGAAAGCAAAACAGAACCGGCAATGATGCTGAAACGAAGCGGGAACAGGTCGCCTGTAAAGCCGATCGCTAAAATCAACAGAATCTGGATGACGCTTTGACCGAGACCATACAGACTCGTGAAGCGGCCGATCAAAGCTTGCGGGACATTGTTTTGATAAAACGTCATGAAGCCGGTTCCGGCAAAGGCATTAAAAAAGCCGAGCAGTAAAAATCCGACCGTCACGATCAGAAATGAGCCGGCAGTCGCATACATCAGGTAGCCGATTGCGACGAACAGATAACCGCTGACGAGTAATGTCTTGAGCGACAGCCGGTTTGCAAAACGGGCAACCGTCAGACCGCCGAGGACGGAACCGATTCCCGTGATGCTGATCAGAAGACCGTAATCGGTGGCGGTCAAACCGACGACCGTTTGCAGAAAGACGACTTCCTGAGCATCCATCGCAAGTGCGAGACTCATCGACAAAATACCGACCAGGTAAATTCGGCTGACAAACCAGTTGGTCCGGCTGAACCGGCTGACCATCCGCCAATCGGTTCTAATATTCGACAGGCGGACGGTTGACAGAGTCGCATGCGAAACGGACGGCAACGTCAGGAGTAGTACCCCGGACACGAGAAATGAACCGGCATTGATCCAGATGGCGACATCGGGTGTCGCAACAAGTAACAGCAGACCGGCGAGTGCCGGACCAATCAAAAAGGCACTGGATGTGATCAGACCTCGGTACGCATTAAACGACTTGCGTCCGCTTTCCGGAATCATCTGCGTCAGATAACGGATGGCGGCCGGTTCAAAAAATGCTTTGACGAACGCCAGTCCAAACAACGTCAGGTACATCATTGGTAAGGACGATAAAAAGGGAATCAAGGCAACAAGCAGTGCCCGGACCAGATCGGTTCCAATCAGCCAGCGTCGGACATCGGCCCGGTCAACCACGCTGCCAGCCCGAAATTTCGTCAACAGGGCGGCGAGCGGACCGATGATCCAAAGACCGGCAACTGCGGCGGCAGAACCGGTCAGTTGATAGAGGTAGACATTGATCGCGACGAGGTAAACAAAATCTCCAAACTGGGAGATACCGAATGAAGCCAAAAGAGTCGAAGAACGAGACAACCAAATCCACCTGCTTTTCCAGAAGCATTTTACCAAAATTATACAGGTTGTCCGATTAGTATGCCAGACCCATCTCTTAAGCTGTTGTTCCGGAAATCAAGTGCTTTTGTTTAACAAGTGACTGCAAAAGCGAACTGATGACACCGAGTGTGGCGGGAATCAAAATTAATATAAAAGCAAACAGGATCAGACCCGGTGCATCATCCCGATCGGCGACGATGAACATGACCGGAAACAGACCGACTGCGACACAACTGATAAGGATAAAACAGATTTTAATTGTGCCGAAGGAAGAAGAGAGGACATTCGCTTCAGCCATACTTCCCTTAAGCGACCGGAGAATTTTTAAGACATGAACCAGGATTAGCAGACTCGGAATCAATGCGAGCAGTCCCGCCATCAAGATGAAATAACCCGGTTTATCGAGTAAGACTTCCAGTGAGAATCCCCGTTGTGCTCTTTTAATCAGCAGGGAAATGGCGACTCCCGCCAATCCGAACAGACTGATCAACAACCCGCTGCATACAAGTTGCAAGTAGACAAAACGCCATTTTTTCATCGGCCGTTCCTCCTTTCTTTCCTTCAGTATAGTCCATCTTTGTCCGGAAAATGACCGCCTGAAGGATGAGAAAAAAACTTTTTCGTTAATTCAAAGCAAAGTACTCGGAATTAGTTTGAACGTATGTTACACTGGGAATAAGAAAAGTAAGGAAGTAAGGAAAATCAGACAAAGAAAGAAGGAAGTTCGGAATGGAGCTATCCAAGTTGACGTCCAAAGGGCAAATCACGATCCCGAAAAAAATTAGACAGGCGTTACAAGTAGAGGAAGGAGATCGCGTTGCCTTCATCGAGGAAGACGGGTTTGTCATCATGGCGAAAGCGGATTTACAACAGCTGCATGACCTTCAAGATATTTTGAGTGACGAGAAATTCAAATCACTCATCCAAAAAGCACATCATCACCTGTAAAATTATCAGATTGACCAACTAAAAGGAGGAACTATCAACATGGATATGCGTGAAGTAGATTTACCGGGAATTGGCCGGAAGTTCGAAGGAATTACGACAAGAGGAGACAAGGTGGTCGTGATTGTCCACGATGACGGACGCCGGGAAATGCACCACTATGACGATGACGATTTTGATGAGAGTATCTCGAGTGTGACATTCAACGACGCGGAGGCAAGACAGATGGCAGGTATTTTAGGCGGCCTGGCGTATAAACCGAAGGACCTTGAAAAAATCGAATTGGCGTTTGATGATCTCGTCATTGAATGGTTTAAGATTGGTGAGGATTCATCCGTCAACAACCGGACGATCGGCGAACTCGACGTACGAAACGAGTATGATATCTCGATTATTGCCGTTCTCAAACATGATAAATCAAAATCATTGAATCCGGGGCCGGAGACACGTCTTGAAGCCGGTGATACGATTGTCCTGTCGGGAGAACGTCAAAATGTCCGCCACATTACGAAAGCACTCTTCTCAATCGAAGGAGGCGGATGATAGATGGATCATTTAATATTTGAAGTCGGTACCGCGCTTATCTTAGTGGCGATCGCAGCTTTGCTTGCGAATAAATTGAATTTTTCGATCATTCCGTTTTTAATCATCTTAGGGATGATCGTCGGACCGCACGCTCCGACAATCGGGATACTAGACTTCAAGTTCATTGAAAGTGCTGAGTTTATCAGCTTCCTCGGACGCATCGGTGTCCTGTTCCTCTTGTTTTATCTGGGACTGGAGTTCTCAATCGGAAAATTAATCCGGTCGGGTAAATCGATCGTTACGAGTGGAACAATTTATTTATCGATTAACTTCACAGGTGGATTGCTGTACGGATTCATCGCCGGCTTCCCGTTATATGAAGTGCTGATCATCGCCGGAATCATCACGATTTCGTCGAGCGCAATCGTTGCGAAAGTCCTCGTCGATCTGCGACGGACCGGGAATACGGAAACCGAGTTGATTCTCGGGATCATCATGTTCGAAGACATTTTCCTCGCTGTTTACCTGTCCGTCTTATCGGGACTCCTGCTTGGCGACGGAACGACGTTACTGTCTTCGGTCACATCGATTTTAATCGCTCTCGGTTACATGCTGTTGTTCTTCATCATCGCCCGCAAAGCGACACCACTTCTGAATCGGATGCTGAAGATTGCGTCGGATGAAGTCTTCATCATCGTCGTCTTTGCCGCCCTGTTCTTCGTCGCCGGCTTCTCGGAAACGATTCACGTCGCGGAAGCCATCGGGGCCTTACTGCTCGGACTCGTCTTTTCGGAAACGGAACAAGGCGAACGGATTGAGCACCTCGTCGTGCCGTTCCGTGATTTCTTCGGTGCTATCTTCTTCTTCAGCTTCGGACTGAGCATCGATCCGACGATGTTGCTTGACGCCGTCTGGCTTGCCCTCGGTGCCGTCGTCATCACGATTGTCGGAAACTATGTCGCCGGCATGATTGCCGGACGCCGGGCCGGACTGTCGCACAAAGCGTCCTCGAACATCGGGCTGACGATTGTCTCGCGTGGTGAATTCTCGATCATCGTCGCGAACCTCGGCATCGCCGGCGGTTTGATGGAGATCCTGTCCCCGTTCTCGGCACTCTATGTCCTGATTCTCGCGATTCTCGGACCGCTGATGACAAAGGAATCAAGACGGATTTTCAACTTTATGAACGGAATATTCAAGTGGACGGAACCAAAACCGAAAAAAACGAAACCGAAATCCTGATTCGAAAATACGCTGACCGGCTTCAAGCCCGGTCAGCGTATTTTTGAGATGTCATCCTTTTAAGACGTCATACGTGGCCATGATGAACTGTCCGGACGGACGGCAACCGGTCAGTCGGAACCGGGTTTCAAGCGTTCCCTCCGGAAACAGCGGGATGCCGCTCCCGAGGACGACCGGTGCGATCGCCAGCTCCAGCTGATCGACGCGCTTGAGTCGTAACGCTTCTTGAATCAGTTCACCGCCGCCAACCAGCCAAATTTTCCCGTCGATCGTCGGACCGATCCGGTCAAGTAAGACATCAAGCGGTTCATTCGTAAACATAGCATGCTCCGACTGTTTACCGGTTTGCCGGGTCAGGACGTAGTTGTCGATGGCAGAGTAAGGGTAGTCGTCACTGAGAACAAGTACTTCGTCAAACGTTTTCCGCCCCATGATGACGGCACCGACGTCCTGCATGAACGTTGCGTAGCCGTTGTCACCGTCTCCTTCAACAGCAAACAACCAATCGAGTGAATCGTCCGAACGGGCGATTTTCCCGTCTAAGCTGCAGGCGATATATAAAACGGTTTGTGTCATCTTTTTTCCTCCTTTGGTTCGTTCTGTTTTTAGTCTACGGTATAATCATGACAAAAGATGTCATAATTAAAGGAGGTTTTTTATCATGAAAACCCGACAGCTGAAACTGATGCGTCTGTTGAACCGGCAACAACTGCTGACGGCGCGGGAACTGGCGGAAGCATGCGGCGTTTCCTTACGGACGATCCAGCGCGATTTGTTGGAGCTCGAAGCAAACGGCTATCCGATTTACAGCGAACGCGGACCGGCTGGCGGCTACCGGGTCTTACCAAACCGTCTGTTGCCGCCGCTTGCTTTGCGGGAACAGGAAGCCATCACACTGTTTTTGATGCTCGACTGGGTCGGTCAGGTGCCGGACTTGCCGTTCGGTACGTTACGCGGCAATCTTGCCGAGTGGTATCTGCACGAACTGCCGGCCGATCTCGAACTGAAGCTCGACCGGTTGAAAGGGCGTGTCCGTTTTGCCAAACCGGATACACCGGCGTCTCCATTGACGCGCGACTTGTTGCGGCTGATGGAAATGGAAGTGCAGGGTGAACTGATTTACCGGACGATAAGCGGTCGTCGGACGATTCGGATTGACCCGGTTGGTCTGACGTTTGAACGGAACCGCTGGTATCTGCTCGCGCAGACAGACCGCGGATTACGCCAGTACCGGGTCGACCGGATGGAGCAGGTGACCGAGACGACGGTTCCGTCACAGCGAATGACGTTTGAGGAGGCGGAGCAGCTCGGGCAGGCGGGAGAACAGGTGACGGTCCGTCTCGAGTTGACGCCGCTCGGCGAACGGTTACTTGAAGGGGTTTTGCCGCTGAATGCGTTGCGGACGTGGTTCGTGCCGGTTGCCGAACTGCCGTTTCTCGGACGACAGTTATTCGGATTGGGGCGGGAAGTGCGGGTTCTCGAACCGTTGCTCCTGCGTCAAGAGATCCAGGAGCAGGCCCGGGCGGTCATCGCCTTATATGAGGACTGACAAGGGGTTCTGTTCCTAAGTCAGTGAGAAACTATGTTACGATATAACCAGAGAAACAGTGAAAGTATGGAAGGGGTTTTCTATGGAAACGTTATCACTTATTTTGTTAATGCTTGCCTTAATCATCTTGACTCAAGTCCTTGGACACTACATCCGCTTCATTCCGACCGCGTTGATTCAAATCCTCGTCGGAACGATTGCCGCGCTGCTGATCAGCGGGCTGAAGATTGAAGTCGAATCGGAATGGTTCCTGTTATTATTCATCGCTCCATTGCTTTATAACGACAGTTCACATTTTCCGCGTGATGAACTGTGGAAGATGCGTGCCGCAATTTTCGGTAATGCCATCGTCCTCGTCCTGTTGACGACGGTCATCGGCGGTTACTTCATCAACTGGCTTGTACCGGTCATTCCGGTCGCGGCCGCCTTTGCGCTCGCGGCCATCCTGTCACCGACTGACCCGATTGCCGTCAACGGGATCGCGAAACGCGTTCAGATTCCGGAACAGATCTTAAATCTTGTCCGGGGAGAGTCGTTGATCAATGACGCCTCGGGACTGGTTGCCTTCAGTTATGCGGTCGCCGCCGTCGTCACCGGTTACTTCTCGATCCAGCAGGCGACGACGGAATTCGTCTACATGTTCGCCGTCGGAGCCGTCGTCGGTCTTACGATCAGCATCGCGATGAACTGGCTGAAGATGAAATTACGCCGGACCGGAATTGAAGACGTCGTCTTTTATGCGTTACTGCAAATCCTGACACCGTTCATCATCTTTTTCGTCGCAGAAGAAATTCTGCATGCATCCGGCGTCATCGCCGTCGTCACAGGCGGAATCCTGCACGCGTTGATTAAAGAGCGGACCGAAACGTTTTTCGCTCAGGAACAGACATTGACGGACAATATCTGGACGATGATTGCCTACATCTTAAACGGGATCATCTTCCTGTTGCTTGGTCTGACGTTACCGGAAGCGACACGCGAAATCTTTGCCGATGACGCGATTAACAACTGGCGTCTGATGTCATTTGTGATTGAAATTGGAACGGTCATTCTTTTAATTCGCTTGATTTGGACGATGTTCTTCAATTGGTTCGACCATCGCTTCCTGAAAAAAGCGGATCACCGCAAACCGTCGTTTAAGCAGGATGTCATCACGACACTCGTCGGCGTCCGCGGAACGATTACGATGGTCGGGGTCTTGTCATTACCGTTCGTGACCGAATCAGGAGAAGCGTTCCCGGAACGGTCGCTGATCATTTTCCTCGCGGCCGGTGTCATCATCTTCACACTGGTTCTCGCGACAATCCTTTTACCGTTGCTCAACCGCGGTGAGGCCGATGCTCAGCCGGAACTCGATTTGAATTCGTATAAACAGCGGATGGTCAAAAGGGCGATCACGGAAATCAAAAAGGTCGTTCAGGAAGAAAATTCGACCGTCGCCTTTGATTTATTAAATGAATATCATGTCATGCTGCGCCTGTTACGGGCACAGGAGAAAAGTGAAGAAGAATTAACCCACTTCAACCAACAGCTGAAAAAACTGCGGCTTGAGGCGGTCCAGTGGGAACGTGACTTGACGAAACAATTCCTGCAGGAACATAAAACACCGGACCAGCTGAAAAAAGAAGTCTTCCGGTCGATTGATAACCGCCGCGAAGCCATCGACAAGGAAGCCCGCTTCCGTCTGTTGCAACCGATCCGGAAAATCCTTTGGAAACGGAAACGGTCTAACATGTCGTCCGATCAATTGATCCGTCTGACACAGGTCGAACATGAACTGTACGAACAGGTCATGACAGGAGTCGTCACCCGGCTTGAAGGATGCCGCGGCGATTATCCGGTCGATGTCGTTCAAAGCGTACTCGAATTCTATAAACGTTTACGCTTTAAACACACGCGCTGGTCGTCACCGGTCGGCGGAAAAGCCGACGTCGATCAGCAAAAAGAAGAACTTTGTCTGCGGGCAATCGAAGTCCAGCGCCAGGAAATCGCTTCGATGTCAAACGAAGGCGATTTGTCCGGCGAGGAAGAAAAAGAATTGCGCCGCTTCATTCACTATATCGAAAGTGTCGTTCTCTATGAGTACGTCGAGTAAATGAAAAAAACAGCCCTTGTCCAGTGGACAGGGGCTGCTTTGTGATTAACCGAGTGAAAGGTATTTGACTTCGAGGTAATCCTCGATGCCGTAGACGCCGCCTTCACGGCCGAGTCCACTTTCTTTGTAGCCGCCAAATGGGGCTTGGGCAGCAGATGGTGCACCGTCATTCAAACCGACGATGCCGTACTCGAGTTTTTTACCGAGCAGGAGAGCTTCGTCGATTTTTTCCGAGAACGCATAGGCCGCAAGACCGTATGGTGTGTTGTTCGCGCGTTCGATGACTTCGTCAAGCGTATCGAAGACCGAAATCGGTGCGAGCGGACCAAACGTTTCTTCCTGCATGCAGATCATGTCTTCCGTGACATTACCGAGGACGGTTGGTTCAACAAAGTATCCGACTGAATCATCAATCGTACCGCCGGAAAGAATCGTTGCGCCTTTGGCGACGGCGTCGTCAATATGTGCTTTGACTTTGGCAACGGCTTTCGCATTGATCAACGGTCCGATCGTCGAATCGGCGTCGAGTCCGTTGCCGACTTTCAGACGATTGACTTCAGCGACGAATTTTTCAGTGAAGGCGTCGAGAACCGATGCCTGGACATAAAAGCGGTTCGTTGCGACACAGGCTTGTCCGCCGTTGCGGAATTTCGAGCGGATGGCGCCTTGAACGGCTTTGTCGAGATCGGCATTTTCCGTGACGATGAACGGCGCATGACCACCGAGTTCAAGCGACAATTTTTTCATCGTATCAGCCGCTTGACGCATGATCAATTTACCGACCGCTGTTGAGCCGGTGAATGTGATTTTCCGGACACGGGAATCGCCTTGCCAGACACCACTGATTGTTGCGGCGTCCCCAGTCAAGACGTTGATCGCACCAGCCGGAATACCCGCTTCGATCGCCAGTTCGACGAGGCGAAGTGCCGTATACGGTGTTTCTTCTGACGGTTTCAACACGACGGTACAGCCGGCAGCCAGTGCCGGAGCGAGTTTCCGTGTAATCATTGCTGCCGGGAAGTTCCATGGCGTGATTGCCGCAACGACACCAACCGGTTCTTTTTCGACGAAGAGTCGTTTCCCGGGAACCGATGCCGGAATTGTTTCTCCGTAGATCCGGCGCGCTTCTTCCGCATACCAGCGGACATATTGATTGCCGTAGTCGATTTCTCCGCGTGCTTCGACGAATGGTTTCCCTTGTTCGAGCGTCATGATTTCCGCGAGTTCATCACGGTGTTGTTGAATCAGGCGGTACCAGGCATCGATTTTATCGGCGCGGTCATCGGCTGTCCGTTCCGACCAGTCGACGAATGCTGTACTTGCTGCATCGACGGCACGCGCTGCATCGTCTGCTGTGCTGCTCGGGACGTGTCCGAGCAATTCTTTAGTTGCCGGGTTAAAGACGGGAATCGTTTCTTCTGTGTTATACCAAATATTATTAATGACGTTTTGTTCAATCATGTGTTGCACCTCCGTGTGTTTTCATTACGTCCCTTATTAAACACCCATCCGGGCGGTTTGTGTACTTCCGCTTTGGATGGGGGACATAACGAACTGGAATACCCTTCTCAAAGTAGTTAATCGACTGAATAATCGGGAATATAAAAAGTAAGCGGAGTGGAGTATTGTTTGTCGGAGAAAGGACGGAATTCAGATGAATAAAAAATGGATGGGCGTCAGTCTTGCAGGAATCGTATTGATCAGTGGATGCGGTCAGCCGTCAGTTGGATCAGAAACGAAAACGAAGCAGGTCGAACATCAGGCAGCAGACACGAGCTACATACGTCAGGAATTAAAACGCGCCGATTTTATCGCGGCCCAGTACGATTATGCCCGGGCAATCCGGATTGTCGACCGGTTGAAGACGACGGAAGCGAAACAAAAGCGGAAGGAATACGCGGCGAAACAGGCGAATCTCGGAACGATCAAAGCCGGTAAGTCCGTCCCACACCTGTTTTTCCACTCCTTGATCGCCGAGCCGAAACGTGCCTTTGACGGGGACCGGAAACAGCAGGGCTACGATGATTATATGGTGACGAAAGGGGAGTTCGAACGGATTTTGACCGCCTTGTATCAACGGAACTATGTCCTCGTCCGCCCGACCGATCTTGCGGTATGGAGAGACGGACGGATGACGGAAAAGGGACTTGCTTTTCCAAAGGGCAAAAAGCCGCTTGTCCTGTCGCAGGATGACGTCAACTACTATGAATACATGACGGGAGACGGTTTTGCGACGACGTTGAAAGTGAAAAACGGGCGGATCACCAATTCGATGGCCGGAAAACCGGATGGTGCGTATGATCTCGTGCCGATCGTGGATGCGTTCGTCAACCGCCATCCGGACTTCTCTTACCACGGCGCAAAAGGATTGCTTGGTATCACCGGCTACAACGGTGTTCTCGGGTACCGGTCGTCGTATGCGCAGTACGGAAGTTCTTCTAAAGTTGAGCAGGCGCGTCAACAGGCAAAAGCGACTGCAACGGCCTTGAAGAAGGACGGATGGCAATTTGCCAGCCACACCTATGGTCACATCGCGATTGGAAAAGTCAGTCTGGCAACGCTTCAGGCGGATACGGCTCGCTACAACCGTGATGTCGCTCCATTGATCGGAACGACACGGCAGTTGATTTATCCGTTCGGCAGTGATATTCAGAATTGGCATGGGTACACGGGGGATAAATACCGTTATTTGACGCAGCAAGGGTTCCATTATTTTTATAACGTCGATGCGTCGCAGCATGCCTGGAAACAGTTAGGGAAAGATTATTACCGTCAGGCGCGGATCAATGTCGACGGGATTCGGCTCCGCCAGGCACTGGCGAAAAAAACAAAGGTCTTGGATCCGTTTTTCGATTCGAAAGCCGTTTTTGATCCGATGCGGCCGGTCGTTAAAAAATAATCTCATTCCTGAAAAACGAATTGACCCATTTAATGATTCACGACTTTCCACGTGACATTAAATGGGTATTCTTTATATAGAGGAGAAAGTGGAGACGTCAGGATGTGACGGTTTCTAGAACCTCAATATGGTTCGTATGGAAAGGAACCCGGGACATGCATACAGGATACAAGCTGTTGATGGCAGCAACGATTGTCAGTTCTACGATTGGTTTTACTCATGATGTTTCGGCACAATCGGACAGTTACAAGATCGCGTCGACGAGTTACAGTCAACCGTTGACCCAAATTGAGAGCTTCATCGGCGGAAAGAAAGTGGAAACGGTACGTTACACGTTAGGCAGTGTCGATCGTCTGCATGACGGTTTGTTATACAGTTCTTACGGTGACCAGGTGATCAATCTGAAAAACAGCAAGACGACACTCCAAAAAGTCGCCGACTCGCCACTGCGGATTACAAAGTATAAAAATGCTTACTATGTCTTAACTATATCTGCACTCAATGAATTTTCGCTGACGAAATACACACTCGACTTCAAAAAAATCGGTCAGACAAAAAGATTTGTCGGTCACGGACGGGACATGATCGTAACCGGGGATAAAGTGTATGTCCTCGCCAATAACATGAAAACGGAAACGAATTCGGTTGAAATACATACGTTTGATACTACACATTTTACGTCGCTCCACCTTGAGAAAATCAAGCCGATGATTTTTGCTTTTCATTTCCGGCATACCGGTAACGAGTTGAAAATTTACGGCAATCAAACGGAAGCAGGGGAAGAGCTGTCGATTGCGTCGTATGACTTAAAAAAACAACAGGGCAAAATCGTCCTGACATCCAAGCAACCCGTCATGTGGGTCGATGAAACAAAAGCCTTGTCGCCGACAAAAGATTTAGTCTTCAATACGTATTCGATGCTCGAAGTCGATCAAAAGACGAAACAGGTCCGGGTGCTGTACAGCAGTAAACAGGCACTGATTGACTATGCGTACGACAGCAAAACGAAAATGTATCACGTGCTCGAAGGGAATTTTGAAACAAGTAACTACCGCGTCAAGACGCTGAACAGCCACTTTAAGCCGGTTGCCGATTATAAGTTTCAGTCAACCGGCCGTTTAATGCCGTTTCAGGTGTTGTGACAAATTCAGGAAGGGGTGTAACTTATGCAAAAAGCTTACAAGCTGCTGATGGCAGCAACAGTTGTCAGTATGACTGTTGGATTTAATCACGCTGTAGCGGCGCAAAAAGATACGTATCAAGTCGTTTCAACAAGTTACGAACAGCCGCTCACGACATTCGAGACTTATATCGGCAATAAAAAGATTGAAACGGTGCGCTATGCGCTGAAAGGCGCTGATCGTCTGCATGACGGACTGTTGTACAGCTCGTATCATAACCGTGTCATCAACTTGAAAAATAGTAAGACGACCATCAAGCAGATTGAGCCGGCACCGATGTGAATCAAGAAGTATAAAAATGCCTATTACATGATGAGTTTATCGGCAATCAATCAATTTTCGCTGACGAAATATACATTGGATTTCAAGAAAATCGGTGCGACGAAACGTTATAGTGGCTTCGGAAAAGATTTGATCGTGACCGGTGATAAATTGTATGTACTGGCAGATCATATGAAAGGAATCGATTACTCAATCAAACTCCATACCTTTGATCCAACATCATTGAAGCCTCTCCAGCATGAGACCATCAAAGAATTAATTTATGCCGATTACATTCGCCTGGCCGGTTCACAACTCAAAATTTACGGCAACCGTTCGGAAAAAAATGAAAAATTGACGGTCTTGTCGTATGACGTTAAAAAACAGCGTAGTACGAAAATGATGACAACGGATCGATATGTAAAAGGCAGGGTCGAGAAAACACAAACCCTTACAAAAGAAACCGAACTGATCTTTAATCAAGACCGGATGTATGAAATCAATCATAAGACGAAACAAGTCCGTGTCTTATATGATAGTAAAGCTGATTTGATCGATTATGTGTATGATGCGAAAACGAAAACGTATCACGTCCTCGAAGAAATCACTGAAACGGCCGAATTCCGGGTCAAGACGCTGAACAGCCACTTTAAACCGATTGCCGAATACCGCTTGAAAAAATCCGACAGCGTCCGTCCTTTCCGTGTGTTGTGAAGAAACAAGTCCCACGACTTGTTTCTTTTTTATATGTACGTACTTAATCATTTTGATGAAAAAGACAGTTGTTCTACTCAAGGACAAACAGGGACTCTCGATAAAAATCGGAAGTCCCTGTTGCTTTGTTCTAATTAAAACCCTTTAATCGTCATCCCGCCGTCCACGAATAACGTTTGTCCGGTGACGTATGTTCCGGCATCCGACGCGAGAAAAACAGCCGGTCCAACGAGTTCCGTCAGTTCACCGACCCGGCCGAGCGGTGTCACGTCAACGATCTCCTGTAAGTAGGTTGGATCGGCGAGCAATGGTTCCGTCAGCGGCGTCTTGAAATACCACGGTCCGATCGCATTGACACGGATATTTTTCGGACCCCATTCCAGCGCGAGGACTTTTGTCATCTGAATCAAGGCGGCTTTCGTCGTCGCATAAACGACACCGGTCCGTAAGGCGACATGTCCCGCAACAGAAGCAATGTTCAGGATACTGCCGCCCGTGTCCTGCATCCGGCGACCGATTTCCTGTGAGAACAGGAAGGCAGACTTTAAGTTCGTCTGCTGGATTGTTTCCCACTCGTCCTCGGTGACATCCAGTGCTTTCGAGCGGATGTTCATTCCGGCGTTGTTGACAAGGACATCAATCCGGTCGACATATGTATAGGCACGGTCGACTGTCGCCTGGACCTGCGTCCGGTCGGTGACGTCGCACGTCAAAACAAAGGCCCGTCGTCCAAGCTGTTCGACCTGTTTTGCGGTTTCCTGTAAATCGGATTCCGTCCGGGCGACCAGTAAGACATCTGCGCCAGCTTCCGCCATTCCGATTGCCAGGGCACGGCCGATGCCACGACCTGCACCGGTCACAAGAACGGTTTTCTGATCCAGTTGAAACGAAGGTAAGTACATACGATCACATCCTATTCTGACAGTGTAATTTTACTGTACGCTCAAATTGACTGAAAAGAAAGAAAAATGCTGATGGACTGAAAACGATATGTTATTATTTGGTAAAAAAAGGAGGGGCGATATGAAACGGAAGCTCGGACTGATGATTCTCTCCGTTTTAGTACTGGCAGCATCTTTGGTTGCTTTTGAACGTTATGCCTACACGACTTACATTTACAAACCGGCGGATTATACCTTCCATTATAAAATCAAACCGCGTAAAGGACTGAAGGCGGCGGCGATAAAAATCAAACGTTTTCCGAGCGGTCCGATGATCAAAGGTGCCTCCTTGTTCTTGCCGGATATGCTGCTGCCGGTCGGAGCACTGGTCACAGCCTTCTTATCAGTGTTTGTGTTCCGCCGGTTACTCGGATACCGCCGGCGTAAACAGTTGCTTGAGCCGACGGAAGAGGGGGATCCGCAAATCTTGCGTCCGAAGATAGCACCGCTTGACTGGCATCCGGAGCAACAACGACAACAAACGGACTCCGTTTCCGAAGTCCGTCAATTGATTGCTTCTTTTGACCGGCAGCTGCCGGACGGATCAAAACGCCGGCCGGAAGAAACGGTCCAGGACTGGCTCGACCGGATCAAGTTGACGATTGATCCGATGCTCTATCATGTGGTCCGTTACGGTGAAATCGACGATCAGACGCTCGACCGTTCCGAAATCGACGCTCTGCGGAACCGACTGAATCAACGGCTACGCGGATGACCAATCAAACGGAGTAACGTCTGATGGTGTTCCGCATCCCGTGTTACGAGAGATAGTTCCCGTGTCACGTCAAAACCGGTGATCGGCAATGTCCGGACTTCCGGCGGGAGACCATCCTGAAAGATTGCCGGTAAAATCGCGATCCCGAGTTTTGCCCGGATGAAGCCAAGGACGCTTGAACCAAATTCCATTTCCGAGGCGACGGTATAGGTCGCCCCGCGTTCCGCAAACGCGGCTTTCAGGATATTCGTCGAGTCACAGTCAATCGGCAAAGACAGGAACGACGAGGCTTCGATTTGATCGAACCGGACATCGACACAGCCTTCGAACCGTTCATCGGCTTCATGGAAGTAGAGTAAAAACGGTTCCGTATACAGATGCGTCGACGGATACGGATGCTCGATTTGCCGATCGTCGAGCAATACGGCATCGTACTGATGCTGCTCCAAACCGGCCATCAGTTCGATGTACGTATGGGCCGTCTTGATCTTCAGTTCCGGACCGCCCACTGTTGGATGGTTGGCGAAGTGTTGCGGCAGGTAAGACATGGCGACACTCGGCCATGAACCGAGTGTAAACGACGTCTGTCCCTGCAACTGATCAATTTTTCGTTGCATGTCATCGAGCTGTTCGAGAATTTTTTGTCCGTCTTTGAAGACGATTTCTCCTGCCGGCGTCAATGAGACGCCGCTCGTCGTCCGTGTGAACAGGGGAGCGCCGACCGCCTGTTCGAGATTTTTGATTTGTTTGCTAAGCGCCGGTTGCGTCATATGCAAAAGTTCGCTCGCTTTCGTCAGGCTGGATGTTTCCGCCGTGACGTGAAAGGCTTCGAGCCATTCGGTTTTCATCAGACTTCACTCTCTCTTTACATGCGTGTGCTTTGACGATACTGTACGTTCGTTTCATCTGACAACTGTTTCGCTCAATTTTATATATTCTTTGTTTGGAATATTCCTTTAAGGGTATATATAAATAAGAAGAGGTGGAAATTATGTCAGAGAGGCTTGCACGTACGTTATTTGCATTATCCGATACCAATCGCCTGAACATCGTCGAACTGTTAAAGACAGGTCCGTTGCCGGTCGGTGAGATTGCCGCACAGTTAGGTCTTAACCAACCGCAGACATCAAAACACCTAAAGGTTTTGCTCGAAGCAGATCTCGTTCGCATCGAACCGGCCGCGAACCGCCGGATTTATCATTTGCGAACAGAGCCGTTCCAAGGTCTCACTGCGTGGAGCCAATCGTTTGAACAGCAGATGGTCAGCCGGATGACACGACTTGAAGGATATTTGGAACAGATACAGGACACAGTCAACCCAAAGGAGTGAATGAAGATGCAGGAAAAATTAAAAACGAAAGTCGACGGTTCCATTTTACAGATGGAATGGACGTTCAACGCTCCACGTGAGCTGGTATTTGCCGCATTTACGGAAAAAGAGCATCTCGAAGCCTGGTGGGGACCGGAAGGCTGGCAAACGGAAATCACGACCTTTGATTTCGTCGAAGGCGGCATTTGGCATTACTGTATGCGCTGCAAGGATCCCGCGCAAGGGGAATTCTACGGAATGGAGTCGTGGGGAAAAGCGATCTTCCGACAAATTGATGCCCCGCAAAGTTACGCCCACGCCGATTATTTTTCGGATGCTTCCGGAACAATTTCCGAAGAATTGCCGGGCAGTGAAAACGTGACGACGTTCGAAGCCGTCGGTGACCGGACTCGGGTAGTGTTCCGGTCGGACTTTAAGACCGAGGAAGCGGTAAAACAAGTCCTTGAGATGGGGATGAAAGAAGGGTTTACGTCACAACTGCATCGTCTCGATCAATGGCTTCTTCAACGAACCGTATCCTAAAAGATCTGACAATCCGTCACGGACGGATTGTTTTTTCGAATATTCGGTCATATCTGTCACTCTTTTGGAAAAAAGGTCTTCCATATTGGGAATTCAAAGGAAAATGCTTCATCTTTGGCAGTATGGAGCCGTTATACAAGATGAGATGATTGAAAAAGGGGATCGATAGTGTGAAATGGTGGGCAAAACAACAAGAGATGACGTTTTCAGAACGGATGCAACAAGAACAGGTACATGTTCGCTTAGAAGCGGGGTCAGCATTTGCGCAACAATTCCAGCTGATTGATTTGACGGTCGAGGATTTACAAATCGTTCGTTTGATCCGTCACGATGTCGCGGAGTGGATGCCGCAGATGGTTGATGCGTTTTATGCGGAGTTGGTCCGGGTGCCGGAGCTGAAACAACTGATTGAACGGCATTCGACGCTTGAACGGTTAAAAGGAACGCTCGCCAAGCATATCCTGCAAATGTTTGACGGACAGGTCACACCGGACTACATCAACGTCCGAAAACGGATCGCCGACCGGCACGTCCGGATCGGCCTGCAAAACAAGTGGTACATCGCCGCCTTTCAGAAAGTATTAAACGTCTTCAGCCGGCAAGTCGAACAAAGTACGTGGCCGGTATTGGAACGGGTCCGGATCGTTCAGTCGGTCGGGAAGTTATTTAACTTGGAACAGCAAATCGTCCTGACGATGTATGAGGATACGGTCGAGGATGAACGACAACAGGTATCGGACGCCAAGTTACGGGTCGGTCAGACCGTGCAAAAGTCGACGGAAGAACTGGCGGCAATGAGCGAGCAGTCGTCCGCAAGCTTTCAGGAAATGGAGCGACATGCCCAACAGGTTTCGTTGACGACGGGAACGATTGCGATGCAATTAAGCCAAGCCGCGAAAGAAGCAGAGGATGGCGTCGATTTGGTCGAGGCGGAAACGAAACGGTTCGAGCACGTCGTCTCCGAGATGACGCAGACGACGGAACAGATGACGCAACTTGCTTTTTTATCGCAAGAAATCGAACGAATTGCCGGAATGGTGACGGCGATTTCCGATCAGACGAACCTGTTGAGTCTCAACGCCTCGATCGAGGCCGCACGGGCCGGCGAGATGGGACGTGGCTTTACCGTCGTCGCCCAGGAAATCCGGAAACTGGCGGAAGAAAGTAAACGTTCCGCGTCAGAAGCATCAAGCATCGCGCAGGAAATCACCTCGAAAATGGGACAAGTCTCACGGCGGATGAACGGAACAGAACAATCGGTCGTGCAAACGACGGAGGAGCTGGGGCGCGTCGTCACCGCCTTTACGACGATTTCCCGCCAAACGGTCGATGTCTCGAAACAGATCATTACGCTGTCGCAGGATACGGAACAGGTTGCCGGAACGATTGAAGGGATGCGCCATATCGCGGAATCGATTGCCGAGACGGCTGACGATTTACAAACCGTTGCGACGACACTCTGAAGGAGGGATGGGGATGAGAAAACGAATCTATCTGTTGTTTGGAGTTGGAATTCTGATGCTTGCCGGTTGTGCAAGTAACGATTACCCGTCAGAGGAAGCCATTAAAAACGGCGATATCGTCACGACACCGGAACGGGCGAACGTTGACCAGTTTGAAACGTTTTTACAGCGGGTGGAGGCGAATAAAAAAGACACAATTCGGATCACGAACTATACGACGGAAGGAGATGCAATTCTGGAAGACATCACCTACGACGGAAAACAGTTCGTCTATTCACTGGATTCATCGCGCGACGAATACGGTTCCCAGGCCGACGACCGGGAAAAAGAAGTCTGTCGAAACATGCAGAAGAAAGCTGAAAACGAAGGATATGTCTTTACATTGACCGATTGTCAGGAAGGTCAGGATCATATTGTTTTTACTGCACGTCCAGGTGAATTATCTGACAGATGACAAAAGGTTGATCCTCAGACGGGGATCAACCTTTTGTGTCCAGTGTCTCCTCGAGCAGTCGCAGGGCTTCCCGCCAGCTGGAAAAGCGTTCAATCAATAACGTTAAGGAAGGAGCTTGATGTGTCCGGGAGTACCGGACATATTCCTGGCTCGTGATAGTCGGACCAATCGCGTCATAGGCTTCGCGTAAGGCATTTAAGCAGTCTTCATTTGAGTAGAGGCCGCTTGACGATAATTGAAAATGAGCCAACGCCTGTTTCCAGGTTCCGTGATGGCGGATAATGGTATTCGCACTCATCATTTGCGGATAATTGGCCCTCAGTTCGGAATAGGACCGGATGGTCATCCGGGAGCCGCATGTTTTGACATAAAAGGCGATGCTGTCATCAACACTCCAGCGGTCACTGTTTGCCGAATCGGTTTTCGAGCGGTCGAGCACCGCCCGTTTTTCAGTCGATAGTTCGGAAGTCCGGATGATTCCCGCCTGTTCGAGCAAACGAGTCCAGGAGCCGAATTGCCGTTCGATTTCCGTCAGAGACGGATACGGTAAATAGCGGGCTAACTTTTGATAGTGGGCAGCTTTCATCGGAGCTGTGTGCAATTGGTGCAATCCTTGGATCAAGCGGATGATTTTTTCATTGGTCGTTACAGAAGTGGATGTAGGCGTGGTTTCTTTCATAGGAAGTCTCCCTTAGCGGATGGCTGTTCATAATGCCGCTAGTGTACCACCTAACCTTAAGAGATTTAACTAACAAAATCGTAAGGTTCGGACCGATGTCCTGAAACAGGTTCAACCCTCCGCAATCGCTTCATAACGGTATGCGACAGTCCCTTGAAACACGTACAGTTCACCCGTCGAGTCTTTTGATTGGTACAACTCCGTTCCTTTCGGCCAGTCGGTTGCTGTCCTGTCGGCAAGTGCTTCTTTTCCGGACAGCTGTTTTTGAACGGTCGTCACGGAAACCAGGTCTTTTTTCACGACGGTCATATCTTTGCCGCTCCGTTTATAGACACGATCATGGATCCGGATTAAATCCGCTGATTGATCCTGGCGGGCTTCCTTCGCAATGATGTCGGTCGTTGAGATCGTTTCGGTTTCCCGCGCACAGCCGGCAGTCAGACAAATGCTGCTCAGCAGGATGAAAATCAACTGTTTTTTCATTTCAGTCCTCCGTTTCGTTAGTCAGGCAGAAGAAGCTCTTTTATTTGGCGTTCGGTTGCAGTGAGAACAACTGGAGCAACCGCTCTATTGTCTCGTCAAACGATCGAACCGGTTCGTAACCGAGTGTCTTGATTTTGTCTGTTGCATAGGTCGGACGTTCCGCGACACGATCAGGGATTTGGTACGGTTTGCCGGAGGCTTCAACCAGCCGCATTCGGAAGTCCGTTTCCGGAATGTTGGTATCGACGGCGTGAAACACATCACCTGGTTTTCCACGTGTCAGGACGAGGAAAACCATCTCGGCAATGTTATCGGCATGGACCCAGTTGACGAGATCGTCCGGGTGGACCCAGGTCACACAATCCGCTTCCTGCATCCGTCTGACTTGCCGGTCGCCCCAGTGGGAATCCTGTTCGGCGCAAATGGCACCGGGGCGGAGAATCCGGACGTCCAAGCCGCGGGCGGCGTAATCGTTTAGAATCTGTTCCGACCGGATTTTTGTTTGGATATAGGGTGCCGGATGATCAACCGCGAGCGGCGACGACTCCGTCAAATGACCATCTGCCGGTTCCCCGTAAACGGATGTCGTCGAGATGTGAAGGACACGTGCTCCAGTATTTAACGCGACCGTTGCTAAATGAATGACACCTTCAACATTCGACTGGCGGGCAAGATTTTCATCATCACCGAGATAGGCGGCGCAATGGACGACCCAGTCGATCTGATCCATCGCTTTTTCAAGTGACGTTTGATTGGTCAAATCACCAAAAACCGGCGTGATCCCGAGTGATTCGAATTCGTTGAACCGCTCCGCCTGTCGTATCAATCCCCGGACTTCAAGCGCCTCTGACAATAATCGTTTTGCGATGCGCAGTCCAAGCGTCACGGTGACACCGGTGACGAGAATCCGTTTTCCGGACAGTTCCATCTGATCAACCTTCTTTCTAAATTATTTCACCCGCTCAATCGTTGCGACGAGCGGTTTTTTGCCATTCCGGTATGCAAAGCGGATAATATCCCCCTTTTGGAGAACGGATAATTGATTCGTCCACCCGTCAATTGTTGTCTCGCCGTCCAGTGTGACTTCGGTCAAGGCATACTGTTCCTCCGGATTTTGGTCGTCCGGACCGAGCGAAAGCTGATTGCCGTTCAGTTCTTCGATCACGTATGCCTGATCGGAACAACCGGATAAACTGCCTACTATGAATAGACTCAACAGCATCAGCCAAATGATTCGGCGCATGTTTCCACCACACTTTCATTGGTAGGATTCAGAGATCAATCGGTTATGTTCATTGTAGGGATAGGAAACGAAATGCGAAAGTGAAATATGGATGAATTTAGTCAATTTAATAAAACGGATGGTAATATTAAGAAAAAAAGGAGGGGTGTCATGAATGCTTTTGCTAAAAAAGTACTGAGCCTTTTCGGCGTCATGGTCGTGATGTCCGGTCTGGTGGTTTTCCTGTATGTCCAGTCGATGGAACCGGACGAACCGGAAGCCGACCGTATGGTGCGCGAGACAAAATCATACATCGCAAAGCATTTTAAACAGGCAGAACTGCAAGGTGCCTTTTATGATGCCGCGGGGAAATACTCTGAGTTTGATTATGCCGTACAATTACAGGAGCCAAAAACCAATACGGAATTTTTCGTCTACATCGATCAGCAGACAAAGCAGGTCACGGATACGTACTTGTCTGAGCAGTGGTCACAGGAACTGACGGAACAGATTCGTCCGCTTGTTGAAAACATCTTCGGTACAGGGCCGGTGTACAGGGCCGTCTATTATCAGGACGATGTCCAACAGTTGAAATTGGACCCGACATCGTCAAGCAAATATCAAAAAGCAAAAATCCCGCCATTCATTACGATTACACTGCAACGGGACCGGTTACCGACGGAAGAAAAAAATCTGACGCGGCTGGCAACGGCTATAAAGAAAAAGAAGTTACTCCGGCACGGAAATCTGACCACGGAATACATCAATGAAAATGGTGTTCTGCGGGAAGAGGAAATCGGATTTAATACATACTTTTAACAAAAGAGCGGACGACCTGGAATGTCAGGTGATCCGCTCTTGTTCAGTTTCCAGTTACCAGGCTTTGAAGGTAAACGATTCCCATGAACAGAATCCAGACGCCGATCGGAATTTCTAGACTCATCAAAGCTTGCGTCAGCCGGTACGAAGTTCGTTTGTTTTGTAAGTAACGATCCGTCACGAAAAACAGGAGAGCGGCAGCCAGGCTGAGAATACCCGCGTAAGGATTCAGGAGCAGGAAAACCCCGGCTCCGAATGCCAGGTGCAGCACACCCGACACAACGAATTCCGCTTTTGGATGGTTGGTGATCCGTCGGCTGATGATTTCACTAATCAGTGACGTCATCCCGCCGTAAATCAGGATGAACGGAAAACTATACATCAGGTAAGGCGGAATACTGATGACAACACTTGATATATACTGCCCCATCGAATTATCAGGCAAGCTGGTCGGACCCGGAACAAACAGACCGAATAACATGGCGAAGATAGCGCCGGAGATGGAAGCCGCAATGATTTTCCGATAAATCATACGATCGGTCTCCCTTCTTGCTCCTGTACATGCTTCGCTTCCCGGACCGGAAACAACAAGCCGATTCCAATGATTAAAGCACAGCCGATAAAGATGGCTGGTAATCCGAGGGTCGCGACAAACGACATCGTTCCGAGAATGATTAAATCGAACGCGGAATCAACAAGATTAAGCAGCGAGAGTGTCGTCGCCCGGCTACCGGACGGGATGTGTTCGTTGATGATACCGGAGTAAAGCGGTTGTCGGATCGACCGCAGCATCCGCAGGAAAAAAAACAGTACTAAGGCGATCCATAAGCTGTTAAACAGGAAACTCGCCAGTGAGACGGCAAGCAGTGTGATAATACCCGACAGTTGCATCAGTGTCGTCCGTTTGAAGCGGAGCAACAGCCAGGCGAGGTGCCGGGTGATCAGCATGCTGAGTAGAGCGGCGCTTGCGTACAAAACACCGAGCCATGCAACTGGAAGTCCGGCTCCCGTCACATACGGTTGCTCAAACTTTCCGAAAATGACGACAGATGGAATCAACACAATCGTGAAGTTGAGAAAAACTTTAATCAGATCCGGTGATCGGCGGATGATCTGCCAACCATTTTTGACATGGGTATACGGGTTGTCCCGGAACTGATCAAACGATTTAGGATTGATCAGACTGAAAATCAACAAGAATTCGATGATTTTAAAGAGAATTCCAATGAGGATCAGAAATTGGAACTGGCTTTCCGCTAAATCGCGGACGAGGTAGGCGCCGATCAGGCTGGTAAAAATCGTGACGGAGAACATAACGGACGAGATTTTCGCCATGACCTGACTCATCGCCTTTTCCTGTCCGCTTTCCTTTAATGATTCAAAAATCAAGGCATCGTCTGAACCGGAAAAGAAGGACGTTGATAATCCCCACAGCAGTCCCTGAATCGAAAACCACCAAATGTCATCCGCAATCAGCAACAGACTGGTTGAGAAAATACTGATCAAGCTGCCGGTTAAAAACGACGCTTTTGGTCCGAAGCGGTCGGCAAAGGCACCGGTCGGGATTTCCGATACTAATGTGGCGGCACAATACATGAAGAGAATGATTAAAATGTCAGATGCCGACAAGCCGCGCCGAAAATAAAATAGGGTGATGACCGGATCAAGGAGGTTGATCGTGCCGAACAAGGTGATGAAATAAAAGACACGGACATTATGGGTAGCCAGATTATGATGATTTCGTTTGATGAACATGGTATGTCCTAACTTGAACTGTAATGGAGACGCTTTGATAAAACGTATCGTATATGATTATAATGATAATATATGGAATTTGAAAGGGATAATTAGGAATTTTAGGAGGGGTGGTATGAAAATACAGCTGGAAGCCTGTACGGCACTGGACGCAGAAGAGTTATATGCATTTGAACTCGAGAACCGTCTGTATTTCGAACAGTCGATTCCTTCGCGAGGCGAAGACTATTACCTGCCTGAGATTTTTAAGCAACGGCATGCGTCACTCTTACAGGAACAGCGAGATGGCACTTCGTTCTTTTACCTGATCAAAGGTGAAGGCGGAGAAATTATGGGTCGGATCAATCTCGTCGATCGGGATGTAACTACGAAACTGGCAGAACTTGGGTACCGAATCGGACAAAATCATACGGGTAAGGGGATTGCCAAAGAGGCCGTCCGGTTGCTAATCAAACAATGTACGAAACTTGATATTGAGGAAATTCAAGCGGAGACGACGGACGGAAATATCGCTTCGCAAAAAGTCCTGACAGGTAACGGATTCCGACAGGAGAACACAGCAGTAGAAGTCGAACTGAACGGTCAACGGATGATGCTCATTCAGTTCAAACAGACGATGCTCGATGGACGTCAAAAATGACTCCGGTAGTTTTAACCGCGAGTCATTTTTTAGGATTATTATACGATTTTTTAGGATTATTATACGATTTTTTGAGAATCCTATGCGAAATCCAAAAATACAGAATCGCTGATGCGCCGCAAAGCATCAGGAAAGGCAGCAAGAACAACAGTTCACTGAACCGAACGGCTCCGTTATGATTTAGTAAAACAATAACCAGGGCGATTGTACTGCCTGACACACCATACAACAAAGGGACTGTCTTCCGGCGCTTAGGGAAGAATGAAACAAATCGTTTCTTCAGCCAATCAACGAGGATTCCTGAAATGAAGATGACGGGAAACGAATAGAACGTTTGAACTACCTCCACCTACGCTTTGGCCGAAGACGATTCATCTCCCACTTGCACTAGGGCTTCGCCCTGAACGTTTAGAAGGGGGAGTATTCTCGGCTGATTTTGATAAAGATGCCGCTCGCTGATGAATACATCGTATGGCTTGCCCGTTCCGACATTGGTGTAGAGGACCAGCAGGTTAAAACACCGGAAATCAAAACGGAGGTGAACATACCGGCAATAATGCTTCGAAGCATGCTGATTTCTCCTGTTCTTAACGATTACGAATCGTCAGATAATATTTTGCGTTACTGACCATCAAGATGGAGGTAATGACGAAAATGCTGAATAGCTGAGAGCTCGATGTCGACAGTGAGTAGAAGAGCAGCAAGATGATTCCAACAATCAGCATCATATTAACAAGAGAATGTGTTTTGTACAGTCCTTCGAGCATGACGTGTTTTTCCCCGTCATCCGATGCCGCGAGGAGTTTCATGGCATAATCCGTTTCACTGATGTCCGGAAGCTTCCGTTCCGGATACATGTGCTGGACCAGCGCCTGAAACCGGATCGAACCAATCAGTCCGACACCCATTACGACGAAGCCAGTCACGACCAATGAAAGCTGTTGATCGAGTACTAAATTCACACTGATCACTGCAAGACTAAGCGGAAGTACTAAATTTAAACTCAGTGTGCCGTCGCTGAACCAACGATACATCTGTTGATCGGCCAAATCTTCCGCGTCTCCTGTCAACGGTTGGTTGAGAAGGCGATGAATTTTCCGGTATCGAATGAACGATAATAGAAGTAATCCGATTAGAACAACAAGTAAAAATCCATTGACCCACAAGCTGTACTCCGAAAAGGCAATCCCTTCAAGCGGACTACTTAATACCCAGTACATCAAGAAAAATCCAATGGTACCGCCGACAAGCATCCGTAAAACCAGGTTCAGACTTTTACTCACAGTAACTCCTCCTCGTTAAATTGAAAGATGTCCTCGATCGTTGTTTCAAAGACCCGGGCGATTTTAGCTGCAATCAGGAGCGACGGCATGAATTCTCCTCGCTCAATCAAACTGACAGTCTGTCGGGAAATGTTAGCACGTTTTGCCAGTTCAGTCTGATTCCATCCATGACGTGCGCGCAGTTCCTTCACTTTTGACTTCATATCCTTCACCTCACTTAAATTGTAAACGATGTTAGTCGTAATGACAATGATATTAGTCAAAATGATTATGAAAAATGTCATTATTTCGATGTTTATTTGCAATTAATCACAGGGTTAAAATAGGTTTTATTTATATGAAAAAATCCTTGAAGCAACAAATGAATCATCTGTTGCTTCAAGGATTTAGCGAAAACGCTTCGGTTCTGATTAAAGAGTTAGATACGCGTAGTAGAAAGTGCATTGCTTTTTCCGACTGCCGTCACCGTACTGAAGATGCTGATGACTGTTCCAATCACCGCAGTCAGCACAATCACAAGTGAGCCATCGGGTGTCATGAATCCCATGGGAATCAGTCCGATGAAGGACAAAGAAATGATTGATTGATAGGCCGCATTCATCACTTTCATGATAGTGTTCTCAAAAAACGACAGAAAAAGAGGTGGTAGGAATAATAAAACAACGATTGCGATTGAAAGGCTGAGAGCTTTGGGCTGGTCAAATGAAATGACGCTCTGACCGACGGCATACCGCGCGGCAAGCAGCAGGGTGGCAACAGCCAGTGTCATGGAAAGAAGAACAAACGATACTCTTTTAATCATGGACAACCCTCCTTAGATGTTCAGAGTACCACAAATGGTCTTTATATGTAAAATAATGGTTTTTAGATGTTACCTATTCTTCAACTGATTTCACCGTTCCGTCCGCAATGGAATTCAATCGTCGGAATATGTCCCGTGACGATTCCGTCCTTCGTATAGTACCCGCCGAGACTGATTTCATACGTTTGGTTGGCATCGATACGCGTCGCGGTATAGCCTTTTTGAACCCATGTCCCTTTTGTCCGGGATTCGGACGTGACGGAAACCGTCTCCGAGCAGAGATGGCGTCCGGCACTTTGACTGTAGACGGTTGTAATATCCGGCCGGACGTTGATGTCACTTGCTGACTCCTCTTTGACCGCCTGTTTCTCGTTTGATGTCAAAGCGATTTTGAAGGTACTCCGCTTCTTGGCGATTTTTCTGAATTCCTCGACCGGACGCCAGTCTTCATCCTGAAAGGAATAGATCGGGGCCAACTCCAGCTCACCGTCCGGATTGCTTTGATTGACGGATTCAATCACGATCTCATATTGCTGATACCATTCATTTTTTTGCTCCGTCGTCGGTCCGTTTGTCTCGGCGATCGCGTCCGGGGATAACGGAATCAGTAACGTAAGAGCCGTTAACGCCGTACATATAGTTTTCATCATCGACATCCTCATTCTCCTTTTTTAGACCATGATTTTCTGATAGTGAATCAGCGTTGCTCTGTCGTTCAATGGCTTACGGATACCGGTTTCAACGTAACCCATCTTTTCGTATAACTGACACGTTTTCGTTTCTTCGAATAGACTCGACAGTTCCCACGTCTTGGCCTGCGGATAACGGGCTTCCGCGAGCAGCATGGCTTGTTTGGCAAATCCTTTGCCTTGCGCATCCGGTGCCAGAAACAACGGACTGATCCGGAAATAAACGTCTTCGTTCCAGCGAATACAGATCGCGCCGACGAGCTGTCCGTCCGCGATGATCTTTAAAAAACAGCCTGTCGGATGATGAATGCGCGCGTAGACCCGGTCAATCGTTTCATTTGCCGGATTCGTCTCGTAATCTTGATACTTTTTAAGCAATGGACTGAACGCCGCGACTTGCAGCTCGAATAAAGCAAGCGCGTCTTCAGCTGTTGCTTTTTCCAAATGAATCATCCTGATCCTCCTTTTTTGACGTATTGGAATTATTTTACCATAAGGTCATTCATATGGAATTATTTTTCCTATTTTATAGAGGGCTCTCCCTGTCTGAAAAAGACTATGGTATAGTAGATAAGTTAAAAAATACCATCTACCGATTTGAGGGGGGAATGAGCATGACACGTCAAAAAAATATCGTCTATAACGTCTTATTGAACGAGGAACGGGATCAAGTGTTAATGGTCAAAAACATCGGACCGTCTTATTCGTATTACACGTTGCCCGGGGGAACAGTCGAAGCGGGGGAGACGTTACCGGAAGCAGCCGTCCGGGAAGCGAAGGAAGAAACCGGATATGACGTTGCGGTCGGGGAACTGTTACACGTCAGCGAAGCGTTTTTTCCGCAAGTCGATGAACATTGTCTGTTCTTCTTTTTCCAGTCGGAGATTCGCGGGGGCGAAATTGGCACGATTTTTCCGGATGAAATCGAAGAGATCTCATGGGTGACGATTGCCGACGCCGTTCAGTTCATGAATCTGTCGAAAGAATACGAACAGATTCTGACGACGCAACAGACGGTCCCGTACGTCTTCAATGGACAAATCACACACTGAGCGGAGGGGTACACATGCAGATTGTCGAGACAACGGACCTGGATACATTAGCTAGGCTGAATCGCTACGTCCATGAGCCGCATGTCGTGCAACAGCCCGACTTCTTTAAACCGTTTGACTTTACGACAGTCCGGGCGTTTTTTGCGAAAATCGTCGGAACCGGAACCCATCAGTTTTTGCTGGCGGAACTCGACGGGGAAGCGATCGGATACGTCTGGATTGAATATCTCCGGCGCCCGGAAAGTGCCTTTCAGTTTGCCCATTCGAAAGCCCGCGTCCACCATCTCTGTATTGTCGATGACAAACAGCAGCAAGGGTTCGGCCGTCAGTTGTTGGTTGAAGTCGAGCGCCGGGCACTCGAACAAGACATACATAAAATTGATCTCGACTACTGGATGAGCAACGACGGGGTCGATGTCTTCTACGAGCGGCTTGGCTTTGAAAAGATGCGCCAAGTCGTCGCCAAATCGTTACATTAAGAAAGAGGGAAGTGCGAATGGATTACACGGATTTGAATTTCATTTTTGGTTTGCTGCGCATAGCAGTCCTCGTCATGGCGATTCCGTCAATGCTATACGCTCTGTATCTGTTACGCAAAATCGCCAATAAATAAGCGGCACCTTGTTTTCTCGACGGAGACAAGGTGTTTTGTATTACATCGATTGAAAACAGGGTACTTAAATAATGAACGACGTCTCAGGAAAGCCTTGGAACTAGGAGGGATCAGATGTTATTTCTATTCATCGGTTATTACGATGCAGAAAAGATGAATCAGTCCTCGCAACAAGAGCTCGATGCCGTCATGGAACGGTGTAATCCACCGCTCGAAACGTTTTTTACGAAGCTCAACGTTCTGTATGAATGGCATCCGGGAGCCGAAACGAAACGGGCCCGGCTTCTCGACGGTCAAATTCAGCATCAGGACGGACTGGATCCGGACAAAACGGAACAGATCGGCAGTCTGATCGTGTTTGAAGCGGATGATTTGGAACGGGCGGTCGACTTGGCGTTACTTCATCCGACGACCCAGTTACCGGAAGCACAGAAGTACGGCTGGCGGATGGAAGTGCGGCCGCTGATTGACCCAAAAGAAGCCAAATAAACGGTTTTTTGAACATACAGCGCGTCGAGGCGTTGTATGTTTTTGTGATTTTCGGGTATACCTGTTTCATAGCGGATTAATTGAAACCAGAAAGTCAGGTGAAGCAGACGTGTCGATCATTACCTTTGAAGACGTGCAGTACAAACACATACTCCGTGGCATCTCAGGTGCTTTTACGGAAGGAAAAATCACGACGCTCGTCGGACCAAGCGGTGCCGGTAAATCGACGTGCTTAAAACAAATCAACGGATTGATTTCCCCGGACAGCGGTCGGATTCGTTACCGTGGCGAGGACTTGGAACAGATGAACCTCGTCGAACTGCGGAAACAGATCGGAATGGCGTTTCAAAGTGCGCCGATGCTGCCGGGGTCCGTCATGGATAATCTCAGTTTGCCGAAAACAATTTTTCACGAGACATTGGCACCGGATGAAGCGAAGCGGCTGCTCGAACAAGTCGACCTCCATGTCGACTTGAAGCAACCGGTCAAAGAGTTGTCGGGCGGTGAACGAAGCCGGCTCGCGATTGCCCGGACGCTTGTCAATCGACCGGATGTCTTGTTGCTTGACGAAATCACGGCCAGTCTTGATTTTCGGATGGTTAAGGAAATCGAACAGCTGATTCAGCGTCTGCAACGCGAGCTTCAGGTGACCGTCATCTGGATCACGCATGATCTTGATCAGGCACGGCGTGTCAGTGAAGAGGTCTGGTTCTTAAAGGACGGCCAATTGCTTGAGCACGGGGACGTTTCGCTGCTTGAACCGGACGGAACACGCCCGGACATCGAAGCCTTCTTGAAGGGGGAATCGTTATGAGTTACGTCCAACTGGCGACGTCGCTGATTTTCATTGCGATTCCGCTGATTCTTGCCTTTACGCTGAAGCTCGGTCTCGAAAAAGATATCCTGATTGCGACCGTCCGTTCCATCATTCAATTGCTGATCATCGGCTATATTCTGACGTTTGTTTTCGAGAGCGACAGTCCGATCTATATCCTGTTGATGATTCTGCTGATGATCGGAGCGGCGACGCTCAACGTCATCCGGAAGGGCGACGGGATTCCCGGGATCCAGTGGATTGTTCTTGCGACGCTGATTTCGGTCGAAGTGCTGACGATGGGGCTGATGCTCGGTCTAAACATCATTCCGTTTGAAGCCCAGCAAGTCATTCCAATCAGCGGGATGGTGATCGGGAACTGTATGATTCTGTCGCTGTTATTCTTGAACAAGTTTAAGGACGAGGTCGAACGCAGTGACGAAGTGATCGAATTGATTTTATCCCTCGGCGGTGATACGAAAACGGCAATTGATACCAGTCTAAAAAGTGCCATCCGGACGAGTATGATTCCGACGATCGAAGCGCAGAAGACGATGGGTTTGGTTCAACTGCCGGGCATGATGAGCGGTCTGATCATCGGCGGGGCCAATCCGATGGAAGCCGTCCTGTACCAATTGCTGATCTTATTCCTGTTGCTGACGACGGCAGCGACGTCGGCTGTCCTCGTTGGTTACATGTCGTACCGGAAATTGTTTAATCAGAAATCACAGTTCATCGGTCTGACGTACCGGAAGGACAAACAGAACTGATTTGAATTTTGAAACAGCCCCTGAGACGCTTAGCGGGTTGAAGAATTAAAGCAGTAACAAACAAGCCGTGCAACCACTCTCTTTTCGGGAATCGGTTGCACGGCTTGTTTTTGAAGGATTCCTTTCCATCGCGGTCTTTCTTTAAAAAGCAGGAAATCTTTAATGAACAGCGAATTCTGTCTACAGAGAACAAAACGGAAACGGGGCGTTCGAAATGCGAAAGACGGTACTGGCACTACTCTTATTAGGAATGATCGGCGGCATCGGTTGGTTTTTTCTTGAGCAGGAACAGGATGAGACGTTTGAACAAATCGTACGGGCCCGGGTGACGACACATGTCGCCGCGCAATATGGCAAAGAGACGATCATTGCGGTCAGGTCTGCCTATGACAAGACAGCTTCTTCGAAAGAAGCCCGGCATCAGGTCGCCGTTCAATTGAACACCGATCCGCGCGGTGAATACCAGGTCTTTCGACTGGTGAAACAACAGGTCGTTTTCGTCGGCCGGACCCGCTCGTTACCGGAACGGGAATAAGCTGAACGCGTCAGTTTTTCTGTGTTCGTAACCGGACGTAGGAGACAAGCGTCGGGACAGCGAGCGCCAAAGCGACAACCGTTGCGAGCAGGAGCGGCACGGAATCAAGCATTATGTACGAGACGAAGGCTGCTACAATCAAGCCGGTTCGAAGGACATTCAATCGAAATGGTGCAGTAGGAAGATCCTGATCAGGTACAATGTATGCCATCCGGTACTGGAAGTAGAAGTGGACCAACAGTCCGAGTTGAATGATCAGCAGAAAAGTCGAATCGGATTGTTCGAAAAAGATGGCGTAAATCGTCATCATCATGACGAGCAGATACAAACCAGTCGTGACAAGCAGACGTTTTTTCAATAGAGGATCCTCCTTTTTCTTATGTAAGCTGTTACTTTCTATACGTTCGTATTACCCAAGTGTTCCCAGGAATTTTCATTCAAATAAGTAATCATCCAATCATGAAGGGGGAAATCAAGATGTTTTACGGATTATGGACAAAGTTCACGACCCAACCCGGTGAGGGACACCGATTGGTGGAGGTACTGTTAGAAGCAGCAACGTCCTTACAAGATGTCTCAGATTGTGAGCAGTATATCGTCAGTACGACCGAAGAAGCTGATACCGTAATGGTCCGGGAAATTTGGACGGATCAAGCGGCGCATGCTGCGTCTTTACAGTTGCCAGCGACCCGGCAGTTGATTGAACAGGTGAGACCGATTTTGTTGCAAGTTGAGCGGTTGCTGGAAGATCAGCCGCACGGAGGCAAAGGACTGGCATAATTTTTACAAAAAGAGGGAATCATTATAGCCAGAACACGTATGATCGTCATGAGGTGAGAAGATGAACAAACAAGAACGGATCCAAACCATTCAAACCATCCGCAAGAGAACGAAGCCGGCCCGGATTCTATCGGCCGTCGTTACCGGCGGCGCCTTTTTAGCGGCTGATTTTTTTGACCAATCCATTTGGTCGATGCTGGTACTGATCTGTGCACTCGCGGTTTCCGGCGTGATGTTAGGTCGCGAAAGTTTCGAAATCAGCCGGCTGTCAGATTCGACACGTGCCAAGTGGTTGGTTCAACTCCGGTCCATCATGGGTTTTGGTATTATTTCACTCATGTTGCTCCTGATCGTCACTACTGAACTTAGAGATGATACGGACATGGCACTGCTATACGTGGCAGGATTCATGCTGATTGGAATCGTCATCGAAATCGTCCTCGAGTACCGAATCCATCGAGCCGATCCGGAACAGCCGATGAGCAAAGAATACCGCTGACTACATCCATTTGTTGAAAAAGCATCTGTAGCATTCGGGTGCTTTTTCTTGTGTTCAACTGACGGTATAAGCAGGCAAATCGCTTTCCTGTCCGGCTCTGGCATATGATAGGAACGACTCGTACAAAAGGAGGGCTTCTTATTCTTGCCATTATCATCGGATTAATCATCGGGATCCTCGTTCCCGTTCAAACGAGTGTCAACACACGCTTACGCGGCATCGTCGGCTCGCCGTTCCTTGCCTCTCTGCTCTCTTTCAGCATCGGGACGGTTTTTTTGATCGTCCTGACGCTGTTCGTGGAACAGAATTTCCGTCTGAATCCGGGTGTCTGGTCGGAACCCGCCTGGATTTGGATCGGCGGTGTGCTCGGTGTCATCTTTTTAACCGGAAACATTCTACTGTTCCCGCGAATCGGCGGTGTTCAGACCGTCATCATGCCGATTTTTGGACAGGTCTTGATGGGTCTGTTGATTGATAATTTCGGTTGGTTTTCGACCGCCGTCACTCCGGGTTCCCCAAGTCGTCTGCTCGGCGCCGGATTTGTCCTGCTCGGTGTCGTCGGTACCGTTGCGCTCGGTGACTGGCTCGCAAAACGCCGGCATCCGGAACAAGCGAAGCCTGTCGATCCGACGATTTACGGGTGGCGGATCATGGGTGTCGTCATGGGAATGATGAGTGCCGCCCAAGCCGCGATCAACGGGCATCTCGGAGTGGTGCTTGATTCCGCCATTAAAGCAGCGTTGATTTCCTTTGTCGTCGGAACGGTGACCCTGTTGCTTGTCAATCTGATTGTCCGGACGAAGTGGCAGTTCGATCGGTCGCTCCCGACACCATGGTGGATTTGGATCGGCGGCTTGATCGGTGCTTTGTTCATCGCCGGCAATGCCGTCATCGTGCCGCTTGTCGGAGCGGGTGCTGCTGTCGTCATCGTCACCATCGGTCTGTTAACCGGCAGTCTGCTAATTGACCGGTTCGGTTTGTTTGGCGCAGCGAAAACGCCGGTCACCGGTGTTCAACTGGTCAGCCTCGGGCTGATGATTGTCGGTATCGTGCTGATCCGGCTCTAACTAAAAATGCTCCCTTCCGTCAGTGGAAGGGAGCATTTTTTAATCCAGTTCAATTTTGACGGTCGTCGGTTTCGGGAACGCTTCACTTGACGCATACATGACGAAAACAGACTGATCGTCCGGCACTTCATAAACAAAATCGATTTGCGAACGAAACGGAGGATAATACTGGAATCCATTTTTCCATGCTTTTTCGTTTCGGTTGACGTAATCGATTTGTTCATACTCGGTTCCGTCCGGTGCTTGCAGCGTGAACGTATTCGGCCGGTAATTCACGGAACTTCCGTCATAATCGTAATACGTATCCTGAAAAATCAACGGCAACGTGACCAATTGGTAACCGCTCCGCGGTTTTAATTTCAACTCTTTCGGCGGATTCGGCAACATAGCGTCCACATGAAACACTGCTTTTTTCTGAAGCGGATCACCCGGATAGGTCTTGACGACACCTTTATTCATCATCTGTTTTACCGCTTGTTCTTCTTGATCCGTCAAAGCCTTTGCTACCGGAGGCAACTCGATTTTGACGGTGACCGTTCTCGGGAACGCATCATCCGATGCATACAGGACCAATACTTTTTCGTCTTCCGGTACTTGATAGACGAGATCAACACGTGATTTTTCGCCTGAAACATACTGATAACTGAACTTCCAGGCTTTTTCATTATGATTGACATAATCAACCGGCAAGTATTCTTTCCCGTCAGGAGCGGTCATCGCATAGGTACTTGGCCGATAATTGGCTACCAAACCTTTTGAGCGGGGATCCTGATTATCCTGCATGGTCACCGGAAGCGTCACAAAACGGTAACCCGGTTTTTCTTGTAAATCGAGCTCTTTTGGTGTTTCGTTCAGCGGAGCGACATAAAAGAACTGATTGTTGATCTGTTCACCGCCCGGAGTCGTCTGCACCATACCTTTTTTCATCAGCTTCTTGATTTTTTTATCGGTTTCCGTCTGCGAAACCGCCGTCTTTTTCTTCGAATCGGTCTGGTTTAAATCGGCCATTTTCGCACCGGTCGTTTGAACGGCAGGCGGTTTATCCTGCGCCTGTTTTGGTGCTTGCGTGATATCTTCGTTTGCTGCAAACAGGAACAGGCTGGAGACGCCGGCGACTAAGACGACACCGATCGTGCCGAGCGCCAGTTTAAAGCGGCGTTCCGTCGCCTGTGTATTGACGGCGACACTGCCGATTGCCGCATTCGGCGTAATCCGGACGGCCCGCTGTGCCGGCAACAGGGCACCGAGGACCCCGGTCACGACCGGGATGAACAGCATCACACTGAGGAAAAACAGCTCATTAACCGGGAATTGGTTGTAGACGTATCCGATCATCGCGAGCGCAAGCAAGAGACCGATCAGACCGGCGAACAACCCGGTCAGCATGCCTTCTGTCAGGACGAGCAGCCGGATCCAACCGTCGCGCCAACCGGTTGCTTTTAAGACAGCGAGTTGCGGTTTCCGCTCATTGACGTTTTGCCACATGATTTCCGTTGTCGTCAGGATGGCAATCAAGAGGGCGACCGCCATCGCGACGTAATGCATCGTTCCGACTTCAAGCGCGACATATTCACCGAGCCAGGTCGCATATAAGACGCCTTTCAGTCGGAACGTCACGAACAGGAAGAAGATAAACAGACTGGTCGGCAGGGCAATTGCGACGATTGACAGCAACGTCCGTTGCCAGTAGGTGAACAGTTGATTGAGACTCATCCCGAAAATCGATTGCGACCGGACAAACCGGCGGCCTTTTGAGACTTCACCGGACCGCATGCTTTCAAACGGCCGGATGCGGCGGATCAGAGCCATCGGGACGAGCGTGCCGCCCCAATAAATCAACAGACCGGCGAGTCCGATCAAAAGGATCCGGCCGAGGGCGATCGGGTGATCCGTCGTCAGCCAGAACGAACCGAGAATCGTCCAGGAAATCAGGGCGACGAACGTTCCGAGCAGTGTCGCCTCTAAAAACAGCAGCTTCGACAGCTGACGCGGACGCCAGCCGAGTGACAGTAGAATCGCAAACTCTTTTTTACGGGCATAGAGCAAGATGACGTTTGAACTGAAGACATAAACGAGCGCGACCGCAATCACACTTGCGATGACGCCGCTCATCCCGACTTTTGCTTCCTGGAAAATCGCCATCGAGGAACCGAGTTTGATCCACGGTTGCTGGACCCATCCTAAAGCCGATTCATTTTTTAAGCCGGGCAGGTAGGTCAGGGCGAGCTGCGGCGAGGACCCGAGTGTAACATCAGTAATCAGTCCTGTCTTGTCTTCAATCTCTTGCGCGACCGCCTGTAATTTTTTTTCGCTCGTCGCATTCATGGCTTCGACCCCTTTGACGTTGACCCGGATGGCCGAGATGGCTTTGTCGCCACGGAGTTTGAACGCCGCATCGAGCGTCGTCAGCATCGACGGCGGTTTCGTCAGGAAGTCATACGGGTCATTCGTTGGCTTGACGTCACGGACGGGATTGACGGGCCGTTCGTCTTTGTCCATAACCCACTGGGCTTTCGCCGGGAAGTACGTTTCCATCGGCAGTTCCGTCAATGGATCCTTTGGAATGTTCAGCTTTTGTGGATCAAAGACACCGATGAAATTTAAAGTCATCTTCGGTACGGATTTAAAATTGATGGACGTATCTCCAAATGTCCGTGCTTTTCGGTACATCGTTCGTTTGGCCAATTGAATATCTTCCGGCACTTCCTGTGGTGTGATCTGATAGGCAAACGGCCATCGTGTAGCGAACGGACTCGCGAGCGCCTGGTATTCAACGGAGGAAGGCTTTAAGTACATCCAATCGAAGCTTCCGGTTGGTTTGGACGGAACCGTTCCTTTTAAGATGTCGTTGACCAGTTCTTCAGAGGTTTCGTTTGTCGTAATCTTGTAGACTTTCGCAGGTTGAAGCGGAAGCGTCTTCAGATACGATTTCCCGCCTTTTTTCATAATGTCCTGGACGGTCTCGGTCATCGAATCATTGACTAAGGACACATCGACTTTTTCGTAACGATACTTCCGGTAGGCATCGACGTATTCATGACTGTTTAAAATCAATGGGATCTTCCAGACATCGTTTCCGTTGTCTGTTGCGATATCGTCTTTTGTAAAGTATCGGCTATGTGTCGCTTTTTTCGTCGCTTGATCAAGACCGACAAGTTTTGCCTCTGCTTCCGGATCGATTCCGGCGAGCATCGTCGCACTGCCGAACTCCATCAGTGGTTGTTTTCCCAACTCTTGCGGCGAAAGATCCCGGTTTAAGCCATCACTTTCGGAAGGAGACCACCCGGCACCTAAAAAGTAGGAGTTTGTTTCCTTTTCCTGTTGTAAACCGGTATCCTGAACGTCTTGGATCGTAACTTTATAGATACCGGGCTCTTTGAAATCATACGTACCCAGTTGGGCATCTGCATAGTAATTCCCGATCATGGCAATCGGTGCCGCAACTTCAACATCCGTGATCTGTTTGATCATTTCATATTGTTTTCGCGTGATGCCGCCGTCGAGCCCGCTCATATAGTTCGGTTCAAGCAGCTTCAGGTCTTCCGTCACACTGCGGCTGTCCGGCGGTCGGATGACGATGTCGTAAGACGAGCCCCAGCGTTTTTGCAACTCGTCGACGACGGTGCCGTTGTTCGCCTGCGTCGTCCCGATCAGGTAACTGAGGCCGGTGCTGACGATCAGGACGCCGACGAGGAGCAGGATGAACCGCTCCTTGTTCCGCCACCAGGAATTCCAGATGAATTTCAGCATATACTTCCTCCTTTTTAAGGCACTTCAATTTTGACCGTCGTTGGTTTAAAGGCATCTCCCGAGGCATACATGACGTACGTCTTTTTCCCGCGCGGTACTTTAAAGACCAAGTCGACCTGCGAACGGAGCGGACCTATATATTGACTGACTGCACGCCAAGCTTTTTCATTGCGGTTGACGTAATCAACCGTTTCATAGACATGCCCTTGCGTATCTTCGAGCGTAAACCGGTTCGGATTGTAGGTCGAAAAGGCAAAGTCCGGCTCGGCTTCTTTATCATGCAGGATGACGGGGACGGTCACGTACTGTTCGTCCTGTAACTTCGGCAGCTTCAGTTCGGCCGGCGGTTCTTTCAGCAATGATTCGACGTAGAAAAATTCACGCTTTGCTGACTGATCGCCGGGGTAGGTTTTAACAAATCCTGGTTTCATCAGACGGTCAATTCCGGTTAATTTCTTGAAGGATTTCGCTTTTTTCTTTGGTTTGATTGTAGGATCCGCTTTTTCGTCTTTAATTTTCGCACCGGTCGTCCGAACGGTCGGCGTCTTTTGGATAACCTGTTCAGTCGGCCGGCTGACTTCTTCTGACGAGGCAAAGAAGAACAGCGAGGCAACACCCGCAACGAGAACCGTGCCGATCGAGCCGAGTGCGATTTTAAAGCGACGTTCCGTTGTTCTCGTGTTGACAGCGACACTGCCGATCGCGGCGTTTGGTGTAATCCGGACGGCCCGCTGCGCCGGCAGTAAGGCACCGAGGATACCGGTCACGACGGGAATCACGAGCATCCCGCTGAGGAACAGGAGCTCCTCCGTCGGAAACTGATTGTAGACAAAACCAATCAGAGCGAGCGCAATCAGGACACCGGCGATTCCGGCAAGCAAACCGGTGAAGAGCCCTTCACAGAGAACAAGCAAACGGATTTGCCGATCACGCCAACCGGTCGCCTTTAAAACGGCCAGTTGCGGTTTTCGTTCATTGACGTTTTGCCACATGATTTCTGTCGTCGTCAAAATGGCGATCAGGAGCGAGACCCCCATCGCGACGTAATGCATCGTCCCGACTTCAAGCGCCACATACTCGCCGAGCCAGGTCGCATACAAGACACCTTTCAAGCGGAACGTCACGAAGAGGAAGAAGATGAACAGACTGGTCGGCAGGGCGATCGCGACGACCGACAGCAACGTCCGTTGCCAGTATGTCACGAGTTGATTGAGACTCATTCCGAGCAGGGACTGCGACCGGACGAGCCGGCGTCCTTTCGAGACTTCTCCTGACCGCATGCTGTCATATGGTTGAATTCGGCGGATGAGCAGCATCGGGACGAGCGTTCCGCCCCAGTAGATCAACAGACCGGCGAGACCGATCAACAGGATCCGGCTGAGGGCAATCGGATGATCCGTCGTCAGCCAGAACGAACCGAGAATCGTCCAGGAAATCAGAGCGACGAACGTTCCGAGCAACGTCGCTTCG
The DNA here is from genome assembly GCF_040549175.1 of Exiguobacterium sp. PvP048. Taxonomy (NCBI): domain Bacteria; kingdom Bacillati; phylum Bacillota; class Bacilli; order Caryophanales; genus Exiguobacterium; species Exiguobacterium sp. PvP048. The sequence goes on from NZ_JBEPSU010000003.1 coordinate 104,811, forward strand.
AAAAACAGCATTTTCGACAGTTGACGCGGACGCCAACCGAGTGACAGTAAAATTGCGAACTCTTGTTTACGGGCATACAGTAAAATGATGTTCGAACTGAAGACGTAGACGAGCGCAACTGCGATGACACTAGCGATGACGCCGCTCATCCCGACTTTGGCTTCCTGGAAGATCGCCATCGAGGAACCGATTTTGATCCACGGTTGCTGAATCCAGCCGAGTGCCGATTCGCCCTTCAAACCGGGCAGATAGGTGAGGGCGAGCTGGGGGGACGAACCGAGCGTCACATCGGTGATCAGTCCGGTCTTGTCCTCGATTTCCCGAGCGACGGCCTGGATTTTTTTCTCGCTCGCTTCATTCATCACGTCGACCCCTTTGACGTTGACGCGGATGACCGAAATAGCTTTATCGCCGCGGAGCTTAAAGGCAGCGTCAAGCGTCGTCAGCAGGGACGGCGGTTTGGTCAGGAAATCATACGGGTCGTTGGCCGGTTTAACGGTCCGGGCCGGATTGACGGGGCGGTTATTTTTATCCATGACCCATTCGGCTTTCCCCGGGAAGTAGGTCTCCATCGGCAGTTCCGTCAACGGATCCTTCGCGATGGCCAGCTTTTTCGGATCAAAGACGCCGATATAGTTGAGTCGCATTCTCGGAAGGTCCTTGAAGTCTTTTGCGAATTCAATCGCTTCGCGGTACATCGTTTTCCGTGCGAGTTGGGCATCTTTTGCTGCTTCCTTCGGCTTGACCTGGTAGGTGAACGGCCAACGGTTCGGGAAAGGGCTTGTAATCGTCTGATAGTCAACCGCTGACGGTTTCAGGAACATCCAGTCGAAACTGCCCGGAGGCATCGAGGGCAGGGTGTGGTGTAAGACGTCATCAACCAGCTTTTGATGCGTGTCCTGGGTTGTCACTTTATATGTCTTGGTTTCATAGACGGGAAGTGTCCGCAGGAACGGTTCTCCGCCTTTTTTCATGATGGCTTTGACGGTTGCGTCCATCGAGTCGTCTACAACCGGGAATTCAACTTTTTCATAGCGGTATGTCTTAAAGGCATCGACATATTCCCGGCTGTTTAAAAGAATCGGAATCTGGCTGACGTCCTCGCCGAGATCCACTACCGTATCGTCTTTTGTGAAGTAGTGGCTGTATGTTTCTTTTTTGGTCGCCTGATCGAGTCCGACGAGTCGGGCTTCCGCTTCCGGGTCAATGCCGGCAAGCATCGTCGCGCTGCCGAACGGGAAGAGCGGTTGTTCTCCAAGCTCCTGCATCATGATATCGCGGTTCATTCCGTCATTCCCCGACGGATTCCAACCGGCTGCGAGGAAAAATGAATAGGGAGACTTCTCGATTTTCAGTCCGGTGTCTTGTTGGTCGACCATCGACACTTTATATACACCTTCCTCGTCAAATGTGTACGTGCCGACTTCGGAAAAGATGTTGCTGTTGCCGATCATCGCAATCGGAGCCGCGACTTCAACATCCGTGATCTGTTTGATCGTTTCGTATTGTTTTCGCGTGATGCCGCCATCGAGCCCGCTCATGTAGTTCGGCTCAAGCAGTTTCAGGTCTTCCGTCACACTGCGGCTGCCGGGCGGCCGGACGACGATGTTGTAAGATGAGCCCCAACGTTTTTGCAACTCTTCGACGACGGTGCCGTTGTTTGCCTGCGTCGTCCCGATCAGGTAACTGAGGCCGGTGCTGACGATCAGGACGCCGACAAGGAGCAGGATAAACCGCTCCTTGTTACGCCACCAGGAATTCCAGATGAATTTAAGCATCGGCCGTTCCTCCGATCATCCTTTAGCTATAAAAAAACGAAACAACAGGTTCAATAAATGATTGTTCATTCATTCGGATTACGATTGGATTTTTACGTACATCGCTCATCACAGTTCCTCCCTCAAAAGTTGTATGACATATTTTTCATTTTAAAATGATTATTTTACCATTATATACAATTAAAACCTTTTTGGTTCAGAATGGAGATAATTATCTAAAAATTCCATCAATTTATTTTTGCGATTCGTCCAGAAGGACCGCTTAATCTGGTTAAAGGACATCCGGTAAATGGAAGCGAATAGGATATAAAGTAGAAGATTTCTAAAAGGAGGAATGGCGATGATCATGATTGGTATATTTGCCGTGATTGCTGTAGGAATGACGATTTTAGCGGCACGACGAGGTTACCGGGAACGGTTAATGGATGATCTCGTGCGTATACGTCAAACGATCACGAACTGGATATCCATCATCGAAATGACCCGCCGTTCTGGTAAGGAGAGGAAATATTCATGAAAAATAAACAGGAGCGGACCCAGTTCATTCAGGAGGCAAAACGGCGTCTAATGAAACAACGCATGTTGAGTGCACTGTTGTACGGAACAAGTATTGTCCTGATTGTCGCCAATCGCGGGGCTTACTGGCCGTTCGCCGTTCTCATCGTTGCGCTGGTCTTGATTGCCCGCCTGCACTCAAAAGAAGTCAACCGGGATATGGCGCTGACACCGAACCCGGCAATGAAGCGGATCATCCAGGTCCAGTACGTGATTGATTATTGTTTCATCGTCTTGGTCGGTCTTTTTCTGCCGGTCGTATTAAACCTGAGTCTGCCGTTCTTCACGAGCATCGGGGTTTATCTGTTGCTCGCCATTATACTCTTGATGGCGGATACGATCCTTGAACGCCGTGGAAAACTACTCGATCCCGAACATCCGACAAAAAAAGAGTTACGGACCTATCCGAAGACATGGAAAAAGATCAAGACATAATCGGGGGGAAGACAGATGCAAGACACAACCGGAATCTACGAGCAGTTACTTGAAAACGAAGCATTACAAGAACAGTTGGCTCTCGTCGACCACCTCGGACTGCCGGATGCCTGGATTTGCGCCGGCTATATCCGGTCGTTGATTTGGGGACTGACTTTGACTGAGGAACAGGATATCGATGTCGTCTATTACGACGCGGTCGATACATCGGAAGCGACGGAAAAACAGTATGAGGAACAGTTAAAATCATGGCAACTATTGCCGTGGTCGGTCAAAAACCAGGCGCGGATGCATCTGAAAAACGAGTTGCCGCCGTATCAATCGACGTGTGATGCGATCGCGCATTTTCCGGAAACGGTGACAGCGATTGCGGCAAAGTTAACGGACGGACAGTTGCAGTTGTATCTGGCGTACGGCGCAGCCGATTTACAGACCCGGACGATCCGTCCGACACCGCTGTTTTCAAAAGGATTACCGCGTCATGCGATTTTTCAAAGACGCGTCACCGACAAACGATGGGACAAGCGGTCTGATTTACGAATCGTCGACCGGTTCTAAAAAATCAGGATCACCTGTCAAAGGAGGGGGCAGATGGATTTTCGGAAGATGCTTATTGCCGGCCTCGGTGCCCTACTGATTTTTTATCTGTTCCGGGAACCGCCGGCGCCCGACTACAAAAAGAAGTTTAATGCCTCCATCGAGACCGTGATCAAACTGGAGAACGAAGAACTCGTGCGGCAGAATCACGATCCGATTGTCCGAAAAGAAACGGGAATTGAAGTCAGTGATGACGGGGACTGGATTGAATTGTACTATGATACACCACTGCAGGGAGATAAAAAAAGTGTTTACCAAAAGCAGGGTGACCGGTACGTGCGGGTGACAAATATAAAGACGGTTTCCGATCAACTCGATCAGTCGGACACGACGTATATCGAAAACTTGGGAATCAAGTGAAGGAACAGCTAAAGAAATCAGAAAAACGCTGATGCCAGAAGTGACCGGCATCAGCGTTTGTTTATATTTCATAATTCTTTATTGAATAAAACCTTATATTCTTGGCATAACTCCATTACTTTTTCAGAGTAAGGAGATTTCTCAATGAGAAAATATTGAAGAGATTCATAGGTCCCTGTAACTTGTTCAAGCGCCATATTGTTAATCAATTTTTTTACACTAGAAACAAAAGATAACTTATCGTTATCACTTACAGTTTCAATATAAATATTTTTAGATTCTGATTGATTTTGGCTTGCAAAGGAAATAATATCAGATGCTTTTTCATGTATATTAACTTTACGTTCGTTATGGTGATTCATATATTTATAAATCATTTCGAAGTGATTTAAATCAAAATCATTAACGTTCCCTAATATATCTAGCATTACAGCTGATTCAGGACTTTCAAGTAATTTTGTATTATTAATAACACGACCACTGTAAATTGCGAGCATTGCTTTTGCATGTGGCGAATTTGAACGGTCTGCAATATCAAGACATCTGCTTATGTAAAATTTAACGATTTCGTCATTTTGAAGTCGTTCCTTTAATTGCTCTATATTTTCTTCTGAGAAATTTCCTGAAATATATAATTGAGATATTAATGTGTCCAAATAATTTATTCGATACTCTTTTGAAAAATTCTGAAGACCTTGAATAATCCCTTTGATAGAACTAAAGGTTTCTAACGTCTCCAACATAAAATCGCTAGTAATATTTTTCGAAAGTACTGTCTTAAAAAATACGTCAGATTCATTTTGCATTTTTTGAGAGATGTTAAATTCGTTTTTATCCACGTGCTCGACTCCTTAATTTTTTATGGAGAAACAATAAATATCTATTTACTCTTTAATCGTCCATGTATCCCGCAGTTCAATGATCGTTCCTTCCGGTGCCTTCAGTTTACTGAGGTAACCGTCGACGACGAAATAGATGTTGCCGCCGTGTTTCGGTAAAAACGGAATCCCGAGCTGTTCGAGCCGGGCGACTTCTGCCTGTAAATCATCGACGTACAACGCGAAATGAACGGGACCTGCCGTATGTTTCGTATAGGACGTCAAGGTCTCGTCGACTTTGTTCGTCTGCAGTTCGATGTAGAAGTCACCGAGCTTCAGCCAGCTGTTAAACGCACGGCTGTGGAAATCAGGGGATTCCTGGACCAGTTCGAAGCCGAGGTGTTCGTAAAAGGTTTTCGACGCGGTGTAATCGGTCGTTTTTCAAGATTCCAGTTCAAACTTCTCTGTCTGATCTGTCAAGTAAGCCGATGTTTCATTCAACGTCTCGACCACAACATGCAGTCCGGTAATCGTCGCAATCATCTGTTCGGAGGCGGCGGCGACTTCTTCGTTACCTGCCGTATGTTCTTCGGCGACAGCGGCGATTTCAGTCAAGGCACTGCGGATCCGTTCTTCCGTCCGGGCAACAGCCAGCATTTGTTGCCGCATCCCGGCAGCGGACGAGGCCACTAATCCGACTTGTGCCGCGATGTGCGAAAACGAGTTGTCCGTCGCCTGAATTTTCTGTTGACCGGATACCGTCTCCTGTAACGTCTCAGCAAACCGGACTTCCATTTGGGACGAATTGCCGGTGATTTTCTGAACGATTGCCGCAATTTGATCAACGCTGCTTGCGACATGTGTCGACAGTTTCTTCACTTCGGTTGCGACGACCGCAAATCCTTTGCCTTGTTCACCGGCACGCGCCGCTTCGATGGCGGCGTTCAAGGCAAGTAAATTCGTTTGCGCCGCGATGTCCCGGATGATCGTAACGAGCGCTTGAATATCACTTGACTGTTGTTTTAATTGCCGGACCTGTTCCGTAGCTTCCGCGACATGCGCATGAATCGTATTCATCCGGACAACGGACTGCTTCATCTGGGTTTGTCCGTCTTGCGTCGTGCTGCGCATCGTCTCGACCGTCTGTTCGATTTCTTGACTGTCAGCTGCGGTTTTTTGGACCAGCCTTGAGAAACCGGTCATCTCATCCGTCAAGGTGAGTGTCGTATGGGTCTGACTTTCCGTTCCGGTCGCGATTTCCGACATCGTCTCGGCAATCTGCGTCGAACCGTCCAAGACCTCCGTTGTTCCGGCATCAATCGCCTGACTCGTTTCCGTGACGAGTACCGTCGTCCGTTTAATGTCGACGATCATCGTTCGAAGTGTTTCATTCATCTGTTGAATCGAGCGGGCGAGTGCATAAATTTCATCTTTTGCCGGAATTTTTAAATGATGCATCGTTTGCTGTGCCTGATCGAGTTTTCCGTCGGCAATCATCTTAGCGACGGATTGCAGGGTCTCGAGCGGTTTTAATTTCCGTCCGAGTATGTAGTAGAGGAGCCCCAGTGTCATAGCCAGTAAACCGACCAATAGACCGATGAAGAGCGGCAACGATTGTTTGAGCATCGCAGACGTCAAGTTCTCGACATCTTTCGCGGCAATGTCGGTTCCTAAAATGCCGATGATGTCACCGGTCGGACTTTTTAAGGGGACGTAGACGCTGATATATTTTCCGTACTTTGGATCATCAATGACATCAGTTGCGTGGATTTTTCCCTGTAAAACTTCTTTCATGTCAGAGGCGACGGCTCCTGTTGCCGGATCATTGATTTTCGCGGCGTCAGCAATCGGAAGACCGTCAATCAACAGTTTGACCTTACCTTGATCGATTTTTGCCGTATAGACATACAACAAGCCGTTTTGTTTGCGTAATTGATCAAGCGATTCGCGTAATTGGTCATACGTCGCGTCATTCGTCGGATTCGTTAAAAATGTTTGGTAGGCGTCGGAATCAACCGTTTTGGCAATCCGGAGCGCATCCTGTTCCGCTGTCTTTTTAAGCGTCGATAACGCCGTTTGTTTCGTCGTCAGGTAAAGCGAGACACTGCTGAAAACAAAGAACAGGATGAGAATCAAGCTGATGATGAGCAGTAAACGTGTTCTGATGGAATGAGTCCGAGTCGTGTTCATATAAACCTCCTGATGAGTAATTCGTGTTGCTTACTAATCTATCGGACAGTTTTTCAAAAAAATGAATGACACCTGAATAAAAAAAGTACTGGGTATTTATTCCGTAAATCCTTGGTCTTTCTCTATTTCAATTAGGGTCAATTTTCCAAATGACACCTATAATAAAGAGGATAACGATACAGAAAAAGGATGATGAAGATGCTTCAACCATGGAAAAAACGAATGCTGTACGGAACGGCGGGACTGGCCGTTTTTGTCAGTGCAGGTGCTGTATATCTCGGATTACGTCCGGAGGAACCAAAAGCCGTTTCCTACCCGGTCATTTCGAAGGATCTCACGACGATGACGTTTACACCAAAAGATGGTCAGGTCATCCTGCTGTATGGAAGCGATATTAACCGTCATAAAGAAACACAGGACGATCCGCAGGAACCGGGATTGATGACGACACTGTCGAAAACGGGTAAAGAACTGAAAAGGGAAACGATTGCTGACCCGGATTTCTATTGGATGAGGCTGTCACAAAAAGGAACGGATCCGCGGCACATCTATGCACATCACCCGGATGGCATCGAAGCCGATCACTTTTTTACGTACGATGTAAAACGGGGCACGTTTACAAAACACGAAGTGCCGAATACAGCGATCACGTCCGTTGCCCATTACGGGAAAGATGTCTGGCTGGAATCGAATGCCTCGAAGCCAAAGGAAAACATTCAGTTAATCAACGTCCGGACAGACAAGCGGTATCCGATTGAAGATCGGCTGATGCCGGTCTTTGATTCACCGATTCTTGAACTGGATCAGACGATTGCTTATGCCAACAACGGTACCGAGGATGATCAAGAAGGGGCGGCCGGAATGGTCCTGCTCGACCAGACGACCGGAAAATCACGCGTCATTCGAAAAGCGGACGAACCGTATGCCTATACGGCGTTATACGGTGCGAAAGACACAGCGTATTTTGCAACGACCGACGGCGTGATGATCCGGCTGAAGACGAACGGAACGATGCAGCAAAAGTCGTTTTCAACTTTAGACGGTGCTAGTTACTCGTCGAGGACACCGATGCGGATGATCAATAAACGGACCGGTTATCAAATCATCGGCACCGGTGAAAATGATACCGATCAACGGCTCGTGAAGTGGACGTTCGGACAAGCGTTCCAGGTTGAAGAAGTCCGACCGGATTTTTGGAAACAGGGTCACTATTATCGGTACCTCTACCGGAACCCGTATCAGAAGACGTCGTATTTCACGGAAAGTAAAACGTCACTTTCCGGAAAAGGCCGATTGATCGTCACGGATGACAACTTAAAAACGTTACGGACGATACCGGTCGCAGGAGCAAACGGCGTGGACTTCGTGATCGATTAACAGCAAAGGGAGGGAATGAAATGGCGTTTGAAGAGGTGTATTTGACAGCAATTCAAGAACGGTTCCGGGCCGTCCGCGAACCGGCGGAGCAGGCACTCGGTTGGCTGAACGAGGAACAGTTCCATCAGACACTGGCGCCGGATACGAACAGTGTGGCACTGTTGATCCAGCATATGACAAACAATATGACGTCACGCTGGACCGACTTTTTGACGACAGACGGGGAAAAGCCGGACCGCAACCGGGACGCCGAGTTTGTCGACCAGGGGCATGATAAAGAGACCTTGCTGACACTATGGAACGACGGCTGGAAACTCGTCGAATCAACGCTTGTTTCCTTGACACCGGACGATCTGGAACGGACCGTCTTGATCCGCGGCGAACCGCATCTCGTCGTCGACGCGATTGAACGGCAACTCGCGCATTATGCCTATCACACCGGACAGCTGATTTTTTTAATGAAGATCCTGCTCGGACCGGACTTTAAACCATTGACGATTCCCTTGCCGCATCAGCGGCACTGAACGAAACAGACCTGCCTCTTTTCGATAAAGAGACAGGTCTGTTTTCATAGTGTACGTGCACTTGGTGTACCGAAGGATTTGGTCGATAATGAAATCGTAAAAGCATGCTCGCCTTTTTTGAGTTTGATGCCTGCAGGAGAATCGATAGCAGCTAATAATCTTCCCATCATGGACTCATGGACGGTCGACTTTTCTAACATCAACAGGTCATATTCAGATGCGTGGAATGATTGGTTCTGAAACTCGACACCCGTCATCAAGAATTTTTTTAAATCATTTGATTCTTCGGACCACTCATTCATCGTATCCTCAAGCTCATATCTGTAGGACCGGTAGCCTTTTGCGCGATCAGACTGTTGACTGAGTTTCAGTGATTTTCCGTCATATTGACCGGGTTTGATGGTCTCGGAAAACCAGATTTTCTGCTTACCCGACGCAAAATATTCGATTCCGGTCAGGTAAAGGGGGCGATCCGTTTGACCGGTCATGACATAGGTCGCGCTATTTACAAAGGCATCTTCTGGTTCTTTGGACTCAACGAATTTAAGTGTCAACGGCAGTTCCGTTGGTTTGATGACTTTTTTCGGACCGGTTTCTTCTGCGGTGCAACCGGCAAGTAAAAGTGCCGATAGTGAACAGACAAGCAGTTGTTTCAACATCCACGTCACGTCCTTCATCTGTAAGTATATTCAGTGTAAGGGGAATGGATGATATTTACAATCTGATTAGGTATCACAGGAAGGACGGATTACATGAAAAAACGTTTTATTCTTTTACTGTCGCTCGGACTATTTGGCTGTTCAGCGACCTGGCAACAACAACCGGCGGAGTCGACAGCCGCGAAAAAAGTTCTGTATGTAGCGCCGACCGGCAAGGATACGAATGCCGGTTCAATCAAACAACCGCTGAAAACACTGAAACGAGCCAGTCAGCTTGCGAAAGCCGGGACAACGGTCTATCTGCGTAAAGGAACATATCCGGAAGCGTTAACCGTCAAGTACAGCGGGACGAAACAAGCACCGGTCGTCTTTAGGAATTATCAAAAGGAGAAAGTGGTCTTAAGTGGTAAAACGCTGAAGCAAAAAGACGGAGACACGGCGCTCGTCTGGATCGAGGACAAGCAGTACGTGACGATTCAAGGACTGGTGGTCGCCGATATCAAAACGACACGAACCAATGAGACTCCGATCGGAATTTTTGTGACTGGGACTGGCCGGAACATTGAGTTGATCGACAATCAGGTCCGGCGAATCAAGACGAACGCGAAAGACGGCAACGCTCACGGGATTGCAATTTACGGCACCGGTCGTTTGAAGAAGATCACTGTCCGGGGTAACCGGGTCGAAGATAACCGGCTCGGGGCCAGTGAAGCTTTGGTTCTGAACGGCAATATCAACGGTTTCTCCGTCACGGACAACACTGTACGACGGAACGATAACATCGGGATCGACTTGATCGGATATGAAGGCGTCGCAACGAATCCGGCCGAGGATTATGGACGGAACGGGACGGTTGCTGGCAATCACGTCTCCGACAGTTCAAGTTACGGCAATCCGGTCTACGGCAAAGAGTACAATGCAGCCGGTATTTATGTCGACGGTGGAAAGCAGCTGACAATCGAAAAAAATACCGTCGAACGGAATGATATCGGCATCGAAGTGACGAGTGAACATGCGGGAAAATACGCGGAACAAGTCACGGTCCGCGGCAATCTCATCCAACAAAACCGGTTCACCGGCATTTCAATCGGCGGCTACGACAAGAAGCGGGGCGGAACGAAGCAGGTCCGGATTACACAGAATCAGGTCACCGGCAATGATACGAAAGGACTCGAAGGCGGTCAACTGTTGGTCCAGCACGATGTCCGGGATAACCGGATTGACCATAATACGTTTACGACGGGGCAAGATAATCTATTTGTCGCCCACTTTTTTAAGACAAGCTCCGGCAATCAATTCGAACAGAACACCTATCGATTGGCTAATGGAACAGCGAAACGTTGGATTTGGCAGGATCAAGAATACCGTACTCCGTCCGCTTTTGAGCGGGCAGTCACACGATGAATGAAAAACAGACGTCATTCTCCTCCTTGAGGGAAAGTGACGTCTGTTTGTTTAACGGACTCGCATTCTTTTAACTGTTGTAGCCGACGAACAGTGTGAAAAGCATCAAACCGGCTGAACCGACGATGCAGATCAGACAGACGACGGTCGTAAAAATACGCAGCGGCAACGGCAAGCTGACCTGTCTTTTCCAAACAACATACACGACGACGGCACTCGCCATCATCAGTAAAGCCAAAATCGAGAACGGTAACGCCCGTTCCTGAATCAAATACCACATGTCCAACTGCTCACGTCCTTTCTGTCAGATTCCGAATCAAAGGGGTTGTCCCCTGCAAAATCGGACTCCGTTGCGTTATACTAATTATTGTAACATATGGATGAATCACCCAACATGGAATCAATGAAAGAAGGGGAGACAATTGGCACAATCATTACGCAGATCAGCTACCGACCGCTCGATTCAGGGAGTATGCGGCGGACTCGCGGAACACTTCGGTATTTCGTCATTGGCCGTCCGTCTGATTTTCATTGTCATTCCGCTTCCGATCAATTTAATCATTTACATGATTCTCGCGAACGCGATGGCGGATGCACCAAGAACGTTGTAAAACAAATGAACAAAGGGGGCATGACGATGACAAACGGAAAGATTGTACTTCGTGTGTTAGGCGTTTTGATTGGCGCGATCGTCGGGTTACTGATTGTTTACGAAGCGAAAGGGACCTTTGATGTCAGTGTTCTGCTCGGATTCGTAGCCGGGGCTCTGATTTTTGCCTTGATCAATATCATCTGGGTACGCGTCAGAAAATCTTAAACAGAAGGGGGAAATGGAATGACTTACTTAATTTGTACGACATGTGGAGTGCAGATGGATGAAAACATAACACAGGACGACATCTGTCCGATTTGTACCGATGAACGGCAATATGTGAATCCAAACGGTCAGTCGTGGACAACCCTTCCGGATCTGATTTCGTCCGGGACGTATCAGACGACGGTGACAGAAGAACAAGCGGGACTTCAAAGTCTCGTCACGACACCGAAGTTCGGGATCGGGCAGACCGCTTACCTCGTTGCGGGGACAAAACGGATTCTTTGGGACTGTATCACCTATCTCGATCAAAGTGTGATCGAGGACGTGGGACAACTCGACGCGATGGCGTTGTCGCACCCGCACTATTACGCGACCCAGGTCGAGTGGGCGGAAACATTTGAAATTCCGCTGTACATTCATGAAGCGGACAAGGAATGGGTGACCCGTCCGAGTGAGCGGATTGTCTTTTGGTCGGGTGACCGTTTGAAGCTAGCTGACGATGTCGTGTTACACCGGATCGGCGGTCATTTTGACGGAGCGACTGTGCTCGAATGGACGACTGGTGACGAAGGACGCGGGATTTTATTGACCGGAGACATTGTCCGTGTCGTCGCCGACCGGGCGTGGGTCAGCTTCATGTACAGTTATCCGAACCTGATTCCACTGCCGGCCGTGACGGTGGAGGAGATGGTGGCTGCTCTCGACAATGTCCGTTTTAATCAAATCTATGATGCGTTTCATAAAGTCGTCGTAACGGATGCGAACGCAGTCGTCGCCCGTTCGGCAAGCCGCTATATCGAGGCATTGAACGGACACGTCAAGGCACGTGAACGGCGATGATTCTTGGCCTGTATGAAGCATATCTGCCCGTCCGCGACTTACAGCGGTCCATCGCGTTTTATAAGGGACTCGGATTGAAGCTTGATCACATCGTGGATGAAAAAATCGCCTTTCTTTGGATTGTTGAAGAGCAAAGCTGGCTTGGTCTTTGGCAGGCGGTCCAAGTCGGGTTGCCGTATCATCCGTCGATCCGGCATATCGCGTTTCACGTTTCACTCGACGGTTTGCGTGAGTCAGTCGCTTGGCTGACGGAACGCGGATTCACGCCGCGTAAGGCGTTTGGTTTTGAAAGGACGGAACCGTTCGTCATGCCGATCGCCCAGTATGCTCATGCGAAGATTCATTTTAACGATCCGGACGGCAACAGTCTTGAGTTCATCACGAAGCTCGACAATCCGCTGGTTACGAAGGATTATATGTACTTAAGTGAATGGGAAACGCTTATAAATGACCGTGGTTTCATTCTGAAATAAGCAAGTCCTCCTCGATTCCTTGTGAGTCGGAGAGGACTTTTTTTGTATCAGATTTTTAAGAACCACTTTTTGACGACAGAAGTTCTTGTTTGGTATTAAATTCTAAAGAAGGGAGAAACCATTCCTAAAAAAGACCTATTTTGAGATAATGGTCAATGTTTTTCTCGAAATGAGCAGATTGATGTAAAGCGGAAATGGGACTTGTTATGATGAATGGCAGATAAAATCGTTTTTTCACAAAATAGTTTCGTAACTAAATGGATGAAATTTGAAATGATGACCTGAAGGAGATTAACCACATGACGACACCTCAACTAACAAACCCAACCCTTGCTTCTGCTGATATTCTGGAAGCCCTGACTCACAATGTCGCAATGATTCGTTTTGATACGCAACGCCGGGTCGTTGATGTCAACGACTTGTTCGCGAAGACGATGAAGTACAAACGCGATGAGATGATTGGCATGCACCACCACCTGTTTTGCCGAGCGGATTTTGCAAACAGTGAGGCGTATCAGAAATTATGGAGCAAACTACTGGCCGGTTTCAGCTCGGCTGATAAAATCGAGCGGATTGACGCCCGTGGCGACTCGATTTGGCTGGAGGCGACCTATATGCCGATTTATGAAGCAAACAAAGTCGTCGGCGTCGTCAAGATTGCTTCTGATATCACGGACCGGCAAGAAACGATCCAGGAGTATGCGACGTCTTTTGCCGGCATCGCAACAGATCTGGATGCCCGCTCCGTGCAAGGCAAACAGGAAAGCCGGCAACTCAAACAAACGATCGAGAAGATGGCGGATGATGCCAAGGAAAATTTACGGACCTTAACGAATCTGCAGGAACAGTCTTCCGAAATCACAAAGATCACCGGGACAATCAAAGAGATTGCCGCCCAAACGAACTTATTGTCGCTGAACGCCTCGATCGAAGCAGCACGCGCGGGTGAGCACGGAAGCGGCTTTAACGTCGTCGCGACGGAAGTCCGTAACCTCTCAAAACTCGTTGAACTCGCCGTCATTAACGTCCGCGACACGACGGAACAGATGAACAAGGAACTGGAGCGGATTCAACAGGGCATCACGCGGGCAAACGCCGATGCCTCGTCCAGTGTCTCCGTCATGGAAGAGACGTTGCAACGGTTCGAGACCGTCAGCGAGTCGGCGCATGAACTGAATGAAACGGCAAAGAAATTTACGACAGTTATTTAAATGGACACGCCATACGCTAAGCCCGGACATGATTGAAGACGAAGTGGTTTTTCTCTTTATCGAGAAGGACCGCTTTTTTGTCGTTTTCCTGAGACATACGTTGATCCATCAAGTTGTTTTAGCGGAAGACTCTTAGATGTCTTGAGATAACCGAATCATATCGGTGCACCGGATACCGTTTTCAATAATGTCCCCTTCGTAGTACCGCAAGAAGAAGTTCAGGTCGACTCCAACAATCCGAAATCCACATTTTTGATAAAGTGCCAACTGACCAATGCTTGAATTTCCTGTCCCGATTTCGATGGTTCCGTATCCCATCGCTTGCGCGGTTTCGATGGCATGTTGTAAGAGAAATTTTCCGATGCCGCTTCCTTGATACTTCTCGTCTACTGCAATATTTACGATTTCGATTGTGTGCGGTCTTGTGGGTAGAAGAACATGCACACCGATCAGTTGATTCCTTATTTCAGCAACGAAACAACGACCTCTTTTCAAATATTCTTCGACTATTTTCTGAGACGGGTCCGCTGTCAGCAAAAGCTCCATCGGCGGATTCTCATGAGCTGACAATTGACGGATGTTTATATTCATACACGTATGCTCCTCACGGTTAGTTTTGATGCACTCACTTTTGTCAATGTCTCAAGATTTTTCGTTCCTGTTAATTCATTTCTACAAGTTAAAGTCATATCGCCTGAAACGGGACACGACTTTTTTTGATGTGTTCACCTGATCCGGACGAAGGCAGTACATACGACAACAACGATTCCGCAACCGCAGAAGAAAAGAATCTGTTCGAGACGGACCTCAAACGACAAGGTGAGGGACAGGGCAGCGTAAGACAATGGAACCAGACCGTTGGACGACGCATTGACAAGGCTCATGACCCGTCCCATCATCTGTGGTCGTGTCGTCGTTTGAATTGTCGTCAAAATCAGGACATTGATGATGGAGGAGATCCCACCCATTGTCAGCAGCAGCAGAACGCCTTGCCAGACGTGTCCGATTTGTCCCAGCAACCCAAGGCCGACTCCAAGCAGACCAATCAACGACAGCAACAGACGGAAAGACTGATTGATGAGGTTGCTGAAGCCGATCCAGGCCGCACCAAGCAACATGCCAAGCTGATACGCACCTTGGAGATAGCTGAGGTCAAGCGCTTGACCACCTAAAACCCGATCGACGAGTAATGGTATACCCATCAGCAACGGACCAAAAAAGAAGAAGTTGATGATAATCAGCAGGAAGAGGATCCGTTTTAAGTATGGGTCGGCAAACACATAATGAAATCCTTGAGCAAGTTCAATCCGGGCAGATGTCCGAGTCGAATTGTCGATGGGATGTTCGCGAATGAAAAAGGTACCGAGCGATGCGAGCAAAAGAAACAGTGCAATCGTCAAAAATAAGAAATGGAAGGATGAGAAGGTCAGCAGTACACCGCCAAACAACGGTCCGGAGAATAACGCCATCTGATTGGAGGTTTGAAGAATCGAATTGGCCCGCGTCAGGTCATCTTTTGAGACAAGGAGTGGCAACAGGGACGCACTGGCAGGGGAAAAAAAGGCATCGATGCAACCGAACGTAAAAGCAAATAATGCAAGTGGAACAATCGTCAGCAGCTCGAGGTGATAAACGGACAGCAATAACAGAACAAAAGTGAGCCGCAGCAGACTGGAATACCGTAAGATGCTCGATTTCTTGAACCGATCGGCAATGACACCGCCGAACACCATTAAAAAAATCCGCGGCAACAATGTCAGTATCAAGACGAGACCTAAATAAGTATCAAGTTTCAAGACGCGGAGGATATACCACTGCTCGGCAAACAGGTAAGTGGATAGGGCGAGAAAGGAAAAGGTACTGGCGAGCCAAAGTGCTCGAAACGAACGGTTCTTTAACAGCGGTTGATGGTGTCCCGAGTCAGTCGCCTGCATCTCGTCCCTCCTCAAATAAGGCGGCCTCGATTTCAAAGGCTGTCGCCATGACGTAATATAATTTTTGATCTGTCTCATCCGTTGATGCATCGTGTTCGACTTCCAATAACAATTCGCGGTAACGTTTCGTAAACGTCAAGAATTGCTCAGGTGTAAGCCGGAGTTCTTTTTGCAGCGACAGACTTTCCCAGTTCTCGACGTCAGGGGAACTCGGGGCAAACGAACGTTCAGGCGCCGTCAAGACACGTGTTTTCGCCCGGTCGAGCACTTCGATGTACGACTGGCGTGTCGCCTGTTTCGTCTCGACGAGATTGAGCAGATGATCAGCTGGAATGAATCCGCGGGCGACAGCTTGATAATACTTCAATACATTGCCACCCCGGACTTCTTCTTTGACAAGGCGAATCAACTGATACTTTTCGAGTTCCCGCAGATGATACAAAATCTTCGCCCGGGAGACGTCGAGCTTTTGTGCCAATTGCTGGCCAGTATGCGGCTGTTCAATCAGATGCATCAGCATCTTCGTCCGCATCGGATCGCTGATGACTTTGAGTTGTTCATACTGTTCGAGAATCAAAATCGCCTGCTGTTCCATTATTAGCACTCCTTTTTATTAACCGATTAACTTTTATTAACTGTAAAGCTAGTATACCTGAATGATTGACAAAATAAACCATTTTTCAAAAAGAAGGATTTGTTCAGTTAAAGCAGAACGTTAAACAAAGAACGGATTTTCTACTGACAAAGGAGCGAGTCAAATGGAGCAATCGCAAACACTTGAAATCAACGCCGTCATCCAACGTCCGGTCGCAGACGTCTGGACGTACTGGACGGAACCGGAACACATTAAAGCCTGGAACGCGGCTTCTGACGATTGGCATACGACGGAAGCAACGAATGATGTCCAGGCGGGGGGACGTTTTTCCAGTCACATGGCGGCAAAGGACGGAAGTGTCGGCTTTGATTTTTCCGGCGTCTACCTAGAGGTCATTCTTTATGAAAAATTAGCGTACACGATCGACGATGGACGCCACGTGACGATTCTGTTTTCGGCGAACGGTGATGAGACCGAGGTCGTTGAAACGTTTGAAGCGGAGTCGACGAATCCGCCCGAAATGCAACAAGCGGGCTGGCAGGCGATTCTTGACCGTTTTAAAGCGTACGCGGAGCAACAGTGAATGGAAGAAAGACGACAAAACCCGTTCCATGACAGGACGGGTTTTTGTGTTTTTCCTTATTTTTTGAGTTGTATGAGGTGGAAATGTAATGTTCCGTCATCCCGGAGCACACTGTAACCGAGTCGACCGTTCGTGAAAACCGGTTTCGAATACTCGCCTTCCTTGTCCGTCAGCGGGACAACCGTCCCGTTTATCAGGTCCGCATAAAGGAGTTGATGCTGTTCTTCCCGGAAGACGACACGATCGGCTGACAGGAAACAAAAGGCATCAACCAGATCATACGGTTCTGGCGTCGTATAGTAATACGATGTCCGGTTCAATCCATGCGACTGGAACAGAGCGTTTCCTTCCGCACCCGTTGCAAGATAGTGCCGCCCATAAGCAAAATCAAGCGGCATCGTGGCTTTTTTGATCGTTTTTCCGGAAAGTGTCGTGTAGGCGGTAGTTTTCTCATCCGCTTTGTATGTCGTTTGATCGAGGAGAATTCCGCCTTCTCCGTCCCGGATATGTTGCGCATATGCTCCGGTCCGGGTTGCTGTTTCCTTCAATGTCAGTGTTTTTTGTGTCGTGACGTACCCGGTCGCTGCATCATATTTTTGGACGAGCGACTGTGTCTGACGGTTCTTTTTCATATGCTTGATCCAGGAGACATGCGTCGCTGTCGTCTGCAAATCCGGGTAAAAATGCTTCGGCTCGGTTCCTTGATCCAGTTGTTGGATGGAACCGGTCGCTAAATCCATGGTCTCCAGTGTCCATGTGCTGTCATTCGCATGATCTTGATAACGGATCCAAAATAACTGCCGTCCGACACCGACCAGTTTGTAAATGGATTGCTTCGTCGTATACAATTGTTGCAGCTTTTGATCCGTTAAGGAATAACGAAAAATGAAGCTGTATTTCTCGTTTGAGGCGTAAAAATACAAGGCGGTTTCATCGATGTAACTCGGACCGGACAGGTAAGGATACCGCTGATAGACAGCCGTTAAATCGTAACTGTTGCTTTGTCCGAGCGGCGAAAAAGTCTCACTTCGGATCAATTCTTTTGGTGCTGGAACCGGGGGCGTTGGTTCCGATTCCGGTTGACTGCATCCGGCAAGCAGCAGGACAAGGCTGAATAAGCTGAGTTTTAAAAAATAAGGCATAGCAAAAAACTCCCGTTCTGTTTTAGGAAAATGAAAACTCTATTAGTGTATAGCGAAACGAATCCATTGCCCTAAAAAAGAAAGCAAGCTTACAGGAATGTAAGCTGATGTTTCTTTCATAAATATTCTGAATATTTGTTTAGTAACTGAATGACCGGGAATATATATATATATATCTAAAAGATACTATCTAAAAGATATAGGAGAATCCGATGCCTAAAGAAAACATGACACGATATGCGATTTTAGGATTGCTGGCAAGCGGCTGTACGTCCGGTTACGAAATGAAACATACGATTGATACGAGCCTTAATCACTTTTGGAAGATCAGCTTCGGACAGGTCTATCCGATGTTGAAGACGTTGGCGCAGGAAGGATTAATCGTTGAAGAAACCGGAGAAGGGGATGACCGGAAGACGTTTGTTTTGACACCGGACGGCGAGGCGGAACTCGAACGCTGGGTCCAGGAGCCGACGACCGAACTACCGGTCCAGCGGAATGAACTGTTACTGAAACTCTATTTTGCCCGTCATGAGTCAAAAGAAACTACGATTCAAAAAATCGATCAGCATGCCGCTCTGCTCCGTGAACGGTTGGAGACGTACCAGATGATTGAACAAACGATTCGTGCCTCTCCTGAAACAAACGAAGCGATGTATTGGCTGTTGACGCTCGATTACGGTAAACGAAAGACACAAGCCTTGCTCGAATGGTGTGAAGCGTCCGTTCAGACACTCGAAGGAGGAACATCATCATGAAACGCGTGATCGCGACACCAAATGAAGACATCGTCGTATTCATAATCGGCTTACGGATCAACCGTCTGCGATCGGTCCGGAAATGGTGGCCGGCCGTCCAGGCGATGACACCGATGATTGAGGAATGTTATGAGCAGCAGGTTGGTTTGTTGTCGCATGAGATGCTCGTCGGATGACGGTCGGTCACGTTGATTCAATATTGGCGTTCCTCCGACGCTCTGATTGCCTACTCGCACTGTAACCGCCATCTGACCGCCTGGAAACAATTTAATCAGTTGTCGCGGGCAAGTAACGCCGTCGGGATTTTCCATGAGACGTTTGAAATCAGCAACTACGAGACGATGTATGTCAATCTGCCGACACGGGGACTGGCAAAAGCGGTCGGAGAAAGTACGATTCAGAAACATCAGGAACAGGCGAAGGACCGGCTGGCAGAACGCAAGGTGTCGACACGTGAATAACGAACGAAGGGAGCGGTTTCCAATGATCCGCTCCCTTGATGTATGTATTACTGTTCTACCCGGACTAATGTTTCACCGCAATTTTGACAAATCGAATTCATTGTTTCGGTACACTCTTTGCAAAAAGTACAGTTGTGCGAACAATGATACGTTTCCTGACCTTCTTCAAATGTCTCCGCACAGCGGGTACAGTTTGTTGCCTGCATGTCGTTCACCTCACTTATGTTTGATCTGTCTTTATTGTACGAAAGCAGAACAGAACCGGACAGACGATTTTCCTTGGAATTCAGTAGCTTCACCTGAAAATGAATGGTAATTTTAAGATATGTCTTCATAATATTAGGAGGGTTGAAAAATGGACGAAATTGATTATGCGATTATCCAAACCTTGCAGGGAGATGGACGGATGTCCTGGACGGAACTCGGCAAAACGGTTGGTCTGTCGACACCGGCCGTCAACGAGCGCGTCAAGAAACTCGAGTACCGTGGTGTCATCGAAGGATATCGGGCCGTCATTAATCCCGTTGCGCTTGAAAAAACCATCATGGCGATTTTGATGTTCGAAGATACAAAATGCGACGCGTTTATCGCGTTTTGCAAAGAGCATCCGGATGTTGTCGAGTGCCACCGGCTCGCCGGGACGTTTAACTTCATAGTCAAATTGTATACGCCGTCGGTCGAGACACTGGAAACGTTTATCGATGCTTCGATGAAGTACGGAAAACCGTCGACCTGGATCCGCTTGTCATCACCCGTCGCGTTTAAGGCCTTTACAGTCGGGAATGGTGTTTTGATTTAATGTTGTAATTCAGTAACAAAAAACGGCTATCTCCTGAACTTTTAAAGGAAATAACCGTATGATCATGTTTTAAGTTAAGTACAACACTTCATTGCTTCTTCGACCTGATTTTCCTGAATCAGAACTTGGCCGTCTTTAACCGTAAACTCAATATCGTGAGCTTTTAACCGCTCGATTTGAGCCGGTGTCTCTTCTCCCCATGGAACGGTTTTCGGTTGCTCGGCAGTACATCCGACGAGCAACAAACTGCTTGCGAGCAGTAAAGGTCTCAGCATGAACTCGACTCCTATCAGGACGTATGTTGATTTTTGTTAAAAAACAGCTGTTTCAATTGCAGGCCGTCGCTCGCAATACCACTGGATAAGCGAATCGGAAGAAGATTAAATACGATAAAAATCAAAGAAACTTGAATGAATGGCTGAGCCAACAAGTGCATGATCGGACTCGGAAACAGCAGACTCAGGATCAAAACAAATACACCACCTGTCAAGTTAGCACCAACTCCGCCGAGTAATACAACAGCTCGTTGTCCACGGCTGAGCGAAATCTCTGACGGTTGAGACCGGTGCAGTCCTTCCCAAAATTGCTTTCGGGCGATGGAAAAATGACCGATTTGTAAGAAGGATTCACCTTTGCCGATGGAAATTGATTGTAAGCGTAGACCGACTAAGCGGGCGGCGAATGCATGCCCGTACTCATGCAGAATCAGACTCGGTAAGTAAAAGGCTAGCATGATTAGATTGAACCAGAGTAAACCCATGTTCTTCCTCCTCTCATCCACAAACATAACAAAAAATGGATGTTTCAAGCAACTTACATAATTGTCATTTCCTCATCTAGAGATTAAAAAAGGAGACGTATTAAATGAACCTGTTAACTGATTCCACTTTGCCACTTCGGATATTTCCAGCTCAGCGTCAGGATTATCGCAAAACCATCTGCCTGTACCACGGCTGGGGATCAAGCGTGACAAAATATGAAGACTTCGCCCGAACGCTTTCGGAACAAGGGTTTACGGTCATTGTGCCGGAACTCCACCTGCATGATAGTCGTGAAGCGTTAACAACGCACTTTAACTCAGGCGTCGTCGAACGTCACTTCTGGGACGTGGTGATTCAAAGCATTGAGGAGTCTGCTAAGCTCGTGAAGCAACTGAACGTAACACAAGCAGACATCATCTGGCTCGGTGTTTCGATGGGCGGATTCATCGCGAGCGGTATCGCTGCGAAACAACAGGGCAGCGCCGGGATAATCAATATCAACGGCTCCGGATCCTTTTTGTTTTCGGAACAGCTTTTCCGGCAGCGCGACAACCGAGCTGATTTAACAATGGAAGAAAAACAACGTTTGCAGGCGTATGATCCTGTCCTGCAAGCAATGTCCGCACCGACATTATTCGTTCATGGTCAATGCGACACGGTCATTCCGATTGAGACGCAGGAACACTGCGTGCAGCAAGCAACGGAACTGAATCGTGATTTGACGTTCCTCACGTATCCGTCCATCAATCATACGGTATCCGATCAGATGATTTCGGATGTCATGGTTTGGTTAAATCAGCGCTTTTAACGTTAGACAGAAGAACCGGACACCTGCTTGAGATGTCCGGTTTTTTAGTACTGAGTGATCAGAAGAGACGCCGTACCGAAAAGAATGATCAAAGATGTAAAAACAGCTTTCGTGCGGGGAGAAAGCGGGATGCCTTGTTGTTTTTTCTGAACGTAGAAATATCCGTACAGAACGCTTATCACCAGTGTCGCGATGGCGAAACATGACGCAATCGTTATCAGCATATGGGTTGTCCTCCTTGTGTTCTACCGCAGAATTTTTTCGAGAGCTTTTCCTTTTGCCAGTTCATCAATCAACTTGTCGAGATAGCGGATTTCCCGCATCAACGGATCCTCGACGTCTTCGACCCGGACGCCGCAGACGACACCTTTGATTAACAATCGACGTTCCTGCATCTGTGGGGCATCCGCAAAAAAGGCTTCGAATGTCTTCTGATCCGTCGCTAATGTTGCGAGTTGTTGCTCCGAGTAACCGGTCAGCCAGCAAATGATCGTATCGACTTCCTGTTTCGTCCGACCCTTGCGTTCCGCTTTTGTCACGTAAAGCGGATAGACACTCGAAAACGCTGTCGTGTACAACCGATGTTTCGTCATCGTATTTCCTCCTCATGACTAATTATTACCAAAAGTGTAGCATACCGAACGCTCGAAATGGACCCCTCCGGACAAAACAAAGACCGTCCTTTTCACACGAAAAGAACGGTCTTAACCAATCATTTTTTTATATCGATGACATGGAATTCAATCTGTTCGTCGTCCGATACCCCGTATGCGAGCTTCCCGTTGGCATAAATCGGTTTGGACGTCGTATCGGTCATTTCCGTCAAGGGAGAAACGGTGCCGCGCGCAAGATCGGCGTACCAGAGTCGCGTCATACTCTCCCGAAAAATGACGCGGTCAGCCGATAAAAAACGGAACGCGTCAACCGTCAAGCGGTTGTCCGACGGTTTGAACTGGTACCCCGGTTGTCGTCCTTTCTTAGGCATGAAGAGGGCGGAGCCTTCTTCGCCGATCGAAACATACTTTTTGTTGTGTTCAAAATCAATCAGCCCGTTCATCCGTCGTTTGAACGTGCCGTCAAACGTCTCGAGTGTCGGTGTTTGATGACCGTTTTTGAAAGTACTTGTATGCAAAATCAGCCCGGCATCGCTCCGGCGGAAGTCAAATGGATACGGTCCATTCCGTTTTGCGCCTTCTTTTAAAATATACTGCTGATGGATGATGATGGCGTCTTCCGCCACATCAAACGACTTGAGAATGGTTTTCGTTCGGGTCGGTGTCGCTTCATGCGTCATCCAGGATATCCGTTTTGAGGACGTATCGAGATAAGGAATCGCGGTGTCATGAAGGCTGATGCCTTGATCGAGCGTACCGATTTTTTCCGTCTTCAAGTCCATCAAGCGAATCGCCCATTTTTGTCCGGTTTTGGTTTGATTGTATTCGACCCAAAACAGGTAATGCGATACTCCGGTCATCATACCAATCGTCCTATTGACTGTATGCAGCACCTGGTTATCGTTCGACCCTTGGCTGTAGCGGTAAATATAACTGTTAATGGTTGTATCGCTCGTTTGTTTAACGTGCGTATAGTAGATCGATTGCTCATACAGATAGTCCGGCGCAATGACGACGGTTTGTCCGGTAAAGAACGGGGCCAGATTGTATGTCTGATGGCTTCCAAGCGTAACCGTTTCGGATTGTCGCTTCAGCGGCATGTATTTTCCATAGTAGGAAAACGAAGCAGTGACCGGTTCAACGATTGGCGCAGCTTGAGCCTGATCTGCCGAAACTTTCGGTTGTTGCTTCGTTGCATTCGAATCGGTGCATCCTGCCGTGACGACAAGCGTCAACGTCAACGCCGCCGTAAAAAAAGTCTTCCGGGACATAGTAGGTGGTCTCCTTTTACCTAAAGTGGGGGAATCGAGCTCAACGGCGGTTGTGTTTCATTCGCCAACGCATCGAGACGAAAAAGCAGAAATGCCGGACAAAGTAACTAAATAGAAACAGATGGCGAAAGCAAACTCGCCATAATCCTCAAGACTGGCGAACGGATTACCCATAATAAACGGGTTGGGTAACGCACCGATCAAAAACAGCGGAATGAACAGCAGAAAAAACCGTTTCCAAAAATAATACTTGTACGGGGTGCCGGTACGTATGTTCATCTACTTGCTCCTTCCGGTTAGCGAAAGTTAACATCCTTTATTTTACATAATAGCTTATTTTATACTTTACTTGAGAGTCGGATTTAAATAAAACATCAATACAAAAACAGTCAATAAACAACAGTATGTCCGGTGTTTGTTGACTGTTTAAACGGTTTATTTGATTTTTAAGACGACTTTTCCTTTGGCCCGACCGGACTCGGAATACTCGAGCGCAGCCTGGGCTTCTTCAAACGGATAAATGCGGTCGATGACCGGTTTGATTTGTCCGGTCTCAATCCATTCCGTGATGTGTTCCAGCTGCCGGCCGCTCGGTCGCATGAATAAAAACGTGTACGTGACCCGGTGTTTCCGTTCAAGCCATGTTTCGCGGAGCGTCAGCAAGCGGAACAGATTGGTCTTCAGGAAACCGGACCGGTAGGACTTCCCGAACCGGCCGTTCGGCAGTCCGGAAATCGAGACGATGTGTCCGCCCGGACGGACGATTTTAAACGACCGGCGGAGTGTCTCACCGCCGATCGTATCATAGACGCCATCATAATCATGCAGGATTTCGTCAAACGCTTCGGTCCGGTAATCGATGATTTCATCAGCGCCGAGTGACGCGACGAGGTCATGTCCGGCGGGGCTTGCCGTCGTTGCGACATACAAGCCCATCGCTTTCGCCAGTTGGATGGCAAAAGTTCCGATGCCGCCAGCGCCTGCCTGGATCAGAATCTTTTGTCCCGGTGTCGCTTGCAAGACGTCGTGTAATGCCTGATAGGACGTCAAGCCGACGAGCGGGATCGACGCTGCTTCCTCAAAGGAGAGCGAAGCCGGTTTTAAGGCAAGCATCTGTTCATCGATCGCGATGTATTCGGCAAAGGTGCCGATCCGGTTTTTCTCAGCCCGTCCGTAGACGGCATCACCGACTTGAAACTGTTTTACGGCATGACCCACTTCAACGATGATTCCGGCGAAGTCATTGCCGAGAATCAGCGGGAACTGATACGGAATCAACAGCTTGACGTCACCGTCCCGAATCTTAAAATCAACCGGATTGATGCTAGCTGCGTGAATTTCCACAAGAACGTCATGCGGCCGGACGTCCGGGCGGGGCTGTTCGGTTTGTTCGAGCGGTACCCGGCCGTATTTTGAAATCGTCATCGCTTTCATGAAAATCCTCTCCATTTCCTGGTTCTTCTGCTTTTAGTCTACCAGTTGATCCAGCGGGAGAACACTTTGAGTGATTTATTCGGACATGATAAGCTAAACAGGAACAGGGAAAAACTGGAGTTTGGGGTGAATGAGATGAACAAGACCGGAGAACGATTGTTACGGCTGTGGATACGTGTGCCGCGGTTCATTAAACGAATGATTCTGCTCAGTATCACGCTGTATGTCATCGGGATGGTGATCACGAACGGGGTTGACACGTTGTGGCATTTTGACTTCGCGTTGGTCAAAGGAAGCGATCTTGTCATCAGTTTAGTCGGAGCGTCGATTCTCGTCGCGGCACTGAGTCAACGGAAAGGGGAGGATACCACATGACGCAACCTGAGCAGGAAGAACAATTGACGGGCGGGAATGTCTCCGGCGTCTCACGGATCGGGGATACAGTCAGACGCGAACAAAAACCAGACAGTGAACGGATTCATCGGTTGTTACACCATCTTGAGAAAAGAGGGTTTACAGGGAGTCCACAGTTTTTAGGGATTGACGCACAAAATCGGGAAATCGTCTCGTACATTAAAGGCGAGGCCGGGAATTATCCGCTCGAGCCATACATGCGCTCGGATACCGTTTTGGAAGAAACGGCACGTCTATTGCGTGCTTATCACGAAGCCGTCGCGGATTTTCCAATCCCACATGATTGGCCACCGCTCGACGGAACACCCGAACCACTTGAACTGATTTGCCATAATGATTTTGCCGTCTATAACGTCATTTTTCAAAATGAACGGGCGATCGGCATCATTGATTTCGACGTCGCCGCCCCGGGACCACGGATTTGGGATATCGCGTATACGATGTATACGTTTGTTCCGTTAAGCCGTCATCAAATGACGGAAACAGGGGAGCCTGTGCTCTATGATCGAATCACAGATCAGGAACGCATCCGGCGGCGAATCGAATTGTTTTTGACGGCTTACGGAAAACCAGACGTAAAAGCCGCCTTGTACGAAACGGTGTTGCTTCGCATCCAGGCACTGATTGCGACGATTCAGCGGAAAGCAACGGAAGGCGACGAAGCCTTTCAGCGGATGATTGAAGAGGGACATGTCACGCATTACGAACGGGAACTCGATCTTCTGACACGTGAGGGAGCCGGTTGGTTTCGGTAAGTATACGAAAATTCACAGTGCGGTTTGCAGTTGCTGATAGGCGTGTCTGATTTGTCTGTAGATCTCGTCCGTCGGCAACGCTGCATCGATTTCAATGACGGGTGAAGCGGAACGTTCCATTTGCAGACGGTGCTCGGCTAGCGTCCCAATCATCGCCGGATCCGTCGCCGTCAAGTACGTGCTGCACCAGTCGAGAAATGCATTCGTTCCCGTGAAATCAGGATACCGTTCTTGTTCCCGCTGGATTAAACGGTTCATCCGTGTCGTTTCATCCAAGCGTAAAAAGACAAGCAACTCCCGGTTGTCGAAGCCGGTCGGATTCCACGAAAAGACGGAACCGGAGACGACATACTGTCGATGGTTTTCAATATCCGGTGTATATAAGGCATACCGCTCCGCGACCGATCGTTTTTCGGTAAATGTGTGATCTTTCCACAAATAATGATCGCTGTCGATCCAGGGGATACTTTCTTGTTGCCCGATCCACTTGCCGAGCGTGCTTTTCCCGGTACCGGAACCGCCGATGATTTGAATACGCATGTTTCTGACCTCCTCTAAGGTAGATGAATGTTTTGCAGGAACCTTCATATTACCTTATTCTATCGTCCAAAATAAGGGAGTGGACAAACAGATTGGGAACCGAACAAGAGGATGGATGTAAAGGGAGACGATTTAAGAATCGTTCTCCCTTTTTTCGGGTAATTTAAATAGATAAGGTAAAGGAACGATAGTCGTCACGTGTCAAGTCTGCTTGTGAGGAGAGGAAGGATGCGATGATTGCCTTTTTCATTCTGGTACGCAATATGTATTACGTCCTGAAAATCCTGTTTCGTCAAGACGAACAAAAAGCCGTCATGTTCTCCGTCGCCTTTTTGCTGGCGGTCGGGATGTTTTTTTATCACAGCGTCGAACAGCTGAGTTATCTCGACGCGCTGTACTTTTCCGTCATGACGCTGACGACAGTCGGATATGGTGATATTCATCCGGTCACGCCGATCGGCAAGATTTTTACGATGGGGTATGTCTTGCTTGGAATCGGCGTTATTAGTGCCCTGATTGTGAACTTTAACCGGGCGTTAAAAGAATTCCATTTAAACAAAAACAAACTAGACCGGAAGTGACGGGCAGTATTTGCGAATAAGGAGTGAAGCAGATGAACTTTAATCTGGTATTCGTCCTCTACAGTTGTCTGCTCGGGCTGATTGTCGGGGCACTTGCGTCACTGTTTCTGGCATTGTCGAATCTGCTGATTCATGTGACGTGGACGACGATTCCGGAACAGCTGGACACGCCGTTTTATCCGTTTTGGATTTGTCTGTTCGGCGGACTGTTGATTGGTCTGTTCCAGACGTACATCGGCGACTATCCCCGGACGATGCATCAGACGCTTGAGGAATTCAAGACGACAGGCCGGGTCGCATATGAAGGCGCAGTCGTCAAAAATACCGTGGCTGCCTTGCTGGTTTTGACGTTCGGAGCAAGTCTCGGTCCGGAAGCAGCATTGATCAGCATTCTCGGCGGATTGATGACGTGGGCCGGTGACCGGATGACCTGGACCCTGCAGAAGAAAAAAGAGTTGCTTGATCTTGGGATCGGAGCGATGTTATCGACGATTTTTTACGCGCCGTTGATTGGCGTCAGTGAAGCACTCGAAGACGGGGTGAACCGGACCAACTTCAAGCGTACATCCATCAAAGTCTTGTTGTATGCACTGACGACAGCCTGCGGGATTTTCGCCTTTACGACACTGAATCGACTGTTCCCGTACGAAATCTTATTTTCCATCAGTACACCGAACGTGAACTGGACGGTGGAGGTGATGTACTTCCTGCTTCCGGCAGTCATGATCGGGACGGGATTCGGATACTTGTTTTTGTTATTTGGCCGCTGGACGGACGTCGTGGCGCGAAACTATCCGCATCCACTGGGTTTAGCTTTGGCCGCCGGCGCGATCTTAGGTCTGTTCGGCAGCATGTCGTCTTATTTCTTATTTTCCGGTGAACAAAAAATTCTTGAGTTCTCGCGGATTGCCTTCGATCAATCGGTCTTCTTCTTAATCAGCATCGCCG
The DNA here is from genome assembly GCF_040549175.1 of Exiguobacterium sp. PvP048. Classification (NCBI taxonomy): domain Bacteria; kingdom Bacillati; phylum Bacillota; class Bacilli; order Caryophanales; genus Exiguobacterium; species Exiguobacterium sp. PvP048. The sequence goes on from NZ_JBEPSU010000003.1 coordinate 133,247, forward strand.
TCGGGAAAGCCTTTTTGACCCATGTCTGTTTTTCGTTCGGATGGCGGGGCGGAAAAATCTTTCCGGCCGTCTTTTCGAGTACGGCGATGGCATTTGCCTTAGCGAACGTCTTTCCGTATACACCGGGCTTGCTGATTGTAGTCAGTGTCGCCGCCAGTTGTACGATCATCCTCAAACAGCCGTTTGTCACCGCAACCTTGCTACTGTTTTTATTTCCGTTACAATTCTTCCCGTTCATCTTGGTGGTTGCCTGGCTCATTCATCAAGGGACGGCACGCCTGACGAACCAGACGACCAGAACGATCTGAAGACCGGACCTCGTATGTCGAGAGCCGGTCTTCATTTTGTCTACTGATTCTGTTTATCCTGCCTCTTTCAATTCCTGATAGGGATTGACGTGTGGTGCGATCGGCAAACGTCGATTTTCCGGCATGTGTCTTGCCGACAGTCAACAGGACAATCCGCTTCATCGGACAGCCCGCTCCGTCATTGCGTCAAGGATCGTCTGGATTCAGTCGTATGTCAGCTGGTGTCCCTGCTGGATCAGCCGATCGTTTATAAAACGGACGTCTTTGATGTTACGAAAGCTGCTGGCGGTATAAAAGTTCATCTGTTGATCTCCTATCTTAATTTTTTACAGATTTTTGAAACTAAAACGGTGTATGCTCAGTCTAATGAAGAGAGAAGAAAGGAGGGAAGCCCCGTGTTCCGAAAAAAGCGTGCCGGCAGTTGGACGGACGAAACGTTCCTGGCGGCGTTATATGCCGAAGAACACTACATTTACCGGATGTCGTATCTGTATTTGAAGCAGGAACAGGAAGCACTCGAAAACGTGCAGGAAGTTGCTTTTCGGGCCTGGAAGTATCGCAAGTCTCTGAAAGAAGTCACATATTTCAAAACGTGGCTGACGCGGATCACGATCAACGCGGCACTTGATCAGCTCAAGAAACACCAAGCGCTCGTCTGGACGAACGACGGGATAGAGAATTTGAACGAACCATATACTGTTTCGTTTGAACACGTTGTCGTGGACCAACTGTTTTTGGCTGACTTGCTCGAACGGCTCGACGTCAAGGAACGCTCGTTAGTGACGTTACGGTATCAAGCCGACTATTCCTTTCAGGAAATTGCCGACCTGCTCGATATTCCGGTCAGTACCGTCAAAAGTACGTTGTACCGGGCAATTCAAAAATTACAGCGGCAACAACTAAAAGGAGGAGAGTCCGGATGAAACAGCAACTTGAGACCGTGTTAAAAGACATTCCCGTACCGGACAGCGTCCATGCTCGGATGGAGCAGGGAATCCGCCGGACAAGACGGAAATACTGGTTACCGCAACTGATTTTGGCAGCCGGCCTGTTGATTGGTCTGTTGCAATATGACCGAATCGAATCCTGGATCCAGTTGCCGATCGACCAATCGACCGCCTCGATGCTGCCCGGACTCGTCTATCAGGAGAAGATGTATATCCAGGCTGACACGACAATCAGCGAACAAGCAGTGTCTCAACTGCGCGGTCGGATGTTAGGGACGTCCGAAAACACGTTGACGGAAGAAAACGAAGCGACTTTATCAAAACAGCCCTTCGCCTCAAACCTGACAGACTATACGATTTACGAGTTGCAAGGATATGCTCCGACGGTCCGGTTGCTCGCGATCGGTCGGGAAGAGGGCAAGCCAATGATCCGGATCCTGGACGGGACGACCTTCCAAGCGGACTATTTCCAAAAACTCCGGCTCGATCAAGGTATCAAGAAAATCAGCTATCAAACTGAACGGACGCGGGAGACGGAGCAGAAAAAGCCGCTTGCCCCTTCCGCAGCCTGGACGGATCTGTTGACCGTTCTGAGTAAGGCCGTACCACTTTCAAGCGCTGAACTGCCGACGGATGTACTGAATGATCGGCAAATCCAGATTGTCGACGTGACGATGACCGACGGGGTCACGAACCAGTTTCAGCTGCTGGAAGGCGGATATGTATTATATGAACCGCTCCATGCTTATTTTGACGTAAAGGGAACGGCTTTTGAAACAATTTGGCAGAGCATGCGGTGAATCCCTCACTCAAACGACTTGCGGAAACCGTAAAACGGGCGGAACGCCTGACCGCGGTAAAAACTTTCTGAACTGCTGGATGCCAGGACTTCAATCCGGGTCGTCGGATACGCCTCATGCAGACGGGCGAACAGTTGTTGCGCCAGACCTTGTCCGCGGAATTCGGCATCAATCAGTAATTCGCAGATGTATAACGTGACTTGGGTGTCGGTCATTCCGCGGACATACCCGACGACGTTCCCCGCATGTTCGACGACAAGCGCCGCATTGGAATGTTGCCAAGCCAGTTTTGTCCGGTCATGCAGACGGACGAGCTGGTTCCAGCCTTCCGCTGCATTTAAGCGCTGGATCGCGGGGAAGTCCTGTTCCTGATAGGCGCGGATCTGATAGTCTGATTTCATGTTTTTGACCTGCTTTCATTTTCTAATTTTATTAAAAAGGGCGGAAGTTCTGACCAGTCGTTCAAAGCACCGGGTAACGGAGCCGTCGATTTTAACAATGCTGCCATCCCGACGGCTTCAGCACCGTTGATGTCATGCAGCGGGTGGTCGCCGATGAACAGGACCTGTTCCGGTTTCAGTTCCCAGTCCTGAACGGGGCGAAGGAAAAGTGCCGGATCGGGTTTTGCCAGACCGACTTCTTCTGAAATCAAAAGCGGATTAAAAAAGGACGTTAATTGATGATGATCGATGACGGAACGTTGCAAGTCGTTCCGGCCGTTTGTGATCAGACCGAGCCGGTAGGTGGACGCCAGGCTGGTCAGCATGGATTTCGTTCCCGGGAACAGAACACTTGTTGTGGCGAACGTTGTCAAATAGTCGGTGAGCAAAACAGCCGGATCAAGCGGCAGCTGAAAATGGGTGACAAGTTGTTGGTAGACAACGTCTTTCCATACGCGACCGTGCTGATCGAGTTCGATGAACAAGCCGTGATAGGGTTCAAGCGAACAGTCTGACACCGGGGCAATCAGTCGCTGATGCTGAGAAGTCAGGAAACGTGTTAAAGAAGCCGGACGGTCCAGTAATGTTCCGTTCAGATCAAACAAGATGCCTTGAATCATCATGACGGGTCACCTCCTATATAATATATATATTTCAATTACCGTAATACTAAACTAACTTTCAAATTGTAATAAAGGATAAAATAACTCACTGTCCAATACAACGTATAACCACTAAAGGAGGATAATGATGTCATTTCGTTCAACTATCAGCTACTCGGACCCTTATTTAGATACAAAATCGCCTGGAACACCGGTCATCATTTTAACCGGAATGGGCTGTTCTTATGCAGAATGGTATGAAATTATTCAATCGCTGCAACAAACGAATCGTGTTCTCAGTTTTCACCGCCATGCTTGGACAGAAGGGGACGGCGTTCACCGGACAAGTCATGCTGTGCGGCAACTTCAAACGCTGTTGAGGAAATCCAAAATTCAAGAACCAATCCTATTGATTGGTCATTCTTACGGCGGACTCATTGCCCAGGAGTTTACGAAACGGTTTCCGGAACAGATTAAGGGCCTGGTACTGGTCGATTCTACTTCCGTCGACTTACATGAACTCGACGCGCTTGATACACCAGTTCTTGATGGCTTTTCCTCGGACGCGGCGTGGCAGGAACAATGCCGGCATTACGCCACAAAAACGAAAGAACAATTAAATCAGTTATTGAAACCGGTCCTGACTGACGCACAACAGCGATTGCCAAAAGCCGTCCAGTCCGCATTAATCGATTTTCAGAAGGAGCCGGCCTTATATGCAATGATGGGATCGGAAGTCGAATACTGGAAAGCGGATGCCGCGCGGATTCGAATCGATCCATTCCCGGATCTTCCGTTGATCGTCATCGCTCGGGATGCCGAACGGGCAATCCAGGACGGAATCGATGAAGGGTTACCGGAGTCAGAACTAAGGCAAGTTGAAGAAACTTGGCATCGATTGGTCCTACGGCAGGCAACGTTAACAGAAGAAGCCATTTTCGTCACAGCAACCGAAGCTGGACATTCCATCCACCTGGACCGTCCGGATCTCGTCCTCTCAGCGGTTACCAAACTCGACTTCACTTAAAAAAGCTGTGTCAAAAAGAAACATTAGCCGTTGCAAAGCTCAATCAACCGGTAGCATTTAATGAACAATCGGGACGCATCTCAAGCCGGTCATACTCATGCTTTGGTACGCTGTTTTTCCTGATACATCGCTCGATCCGCTTGTCGTAATAAACCGGGAAGATCTGCCGTTCCCGTCTCGTAGGCGGAACCGAGTGAGACCGACAACTCATGGCGGGTAAAATCGTGCCGTAACTTCTTAACCATCTCCAAAACGGTCTGTTCCGTTTTCTGTCGGCAGACAATGACGAATTCATCACCACCGAGACGAAACGTATCCTGGCTGAATCGGCTTAAACAAAGAGCCGTCTGTTCGAGCAGGGCATCTCCCGCAGCATGTCCGAACCGGTCGTTCACCTCCTTTAAATCATTGAGGTCAAGTGTGACCACACCGAGATCAAGCGGGGGACCGTCCTGCAGTTCCGCGACCAGACTATCAAACGCATGCCGGTTATACAGTCCTGTCAGGGAATCCCGCTGGCACATTTGCTCAAGTTCCAGCTGTTTTGTTTTCGCAGCGTCCATATTCCGAATCACCCCTTGAACGGCGACGATTTCACCGTTTTCGTAGATGGGCGTCGTATATTCTTCAAACCAAATGTATGTCCCGTCATTCGTCCGCCAGCGTTGTGGAAAAGGTTCATCGTAATTGCATGTGCCGGAGATCTTTGACATCAGGATTTCAACATCATCCGGATGGATGCGATCAAAACAATCGGACGGATCCGCATAAGTCGCTTCGACTGTGCCCGGTCCGATATGTTGATCGAGCGAAGGACTGATATAACGAAACCGGTAAACCGGCTTCACTTCAAATATGTACATGATATCTTTCGCATGATTACCAAACGTATCAATCGTCGAAGAGGTGGCGGACGCCAAAAAGTATTTCTTAAATATCCATCGTCCAATCAGCGTACAACCGATTCCGATCATGATTCCAAACCCTAACAAACGTGTTCACCTGCCTTAAGTTTTCATCCCTGCATGATTCAGATGGGCATCTTATAAAATACATACAGTAAAGTATAGCAAATGAATTGGATAACATATACAAAATATGACATTTCACATGATTTGATTGGATGTAGATTTTCAACCCAACAAAAGGCAGTACCCACTATCTAAGTGAGTACTGCCTTTTACCGTTTAAAGCGTGAAGTACGTTCGAAAACCGCGGTTGGCGTAATACGAGTCGGCTCCATTATGGTATATGAAAACATGATTATAGCGCCGGTCACAGAATAACGCGCCGCCTTGCGTCCGAATCGCTTCCGGTGTCTCAATCCAGCGCGACGTCTTTACATCGAACGGTTGGATCGTTTGCAGGTGACGGTAAAGGTCTTCAGTCAATAAGGCGACACCGTGTGCAACAGCTTCCGCGACGGCACTGCCGGCAGGCTTATTTTTCTTCCGCTTTTCCAGTGCAGCCTCGTCATAACATAAGCTGCGGCGGCCCGATGGACTTTCCGCTGCACAATCAACGAAAACCCATTGACCATTTGGCATTGCTACGATATCCGGTTCACCGCCGGTCTGTTCCATCCAGTCAAGGGAACGGAGCATTTCCAGGGATAACCGAGACACGGTATCATCCCACTTCACAGCAGGATGCCGGTCGGGATGATCCGTGAACCGATGGTGGAGGATGTCAATCAACGTCGCTTGATCCATGTCCTTTCCGCCTTTCGATGATAGTTTAATCTCTCTATAAGATGTATGGAATGCACATCATTTTTCCAAATAACGGTAGAGGGTGCTTTTGCTGATGCCCGTTTGCTCCCGGATTTCGGACAGACTGTACTGTTTACTTTGATACATGTCGATTGCTCTTTTGACGTTTTCATCCGGCTTTCGCGGGCGTCCCGTCTGTTTGCCGAGCTCCTTTGCTTTAGATAGTCCTTCGCGGGTCGCCATGCTGACGACGTCACTTTGAAGGGTCACGAGATGCTGGACGATGTCACGGAACGACTGGTTCAGGGCATGCCGGGTGTCAATGTCTTCCCGGATGGACAAGAGGAAGGCTTGCTTCGTATCCAAAGCGTTCAACACTTCAATCAGGTGACGCGTCGAATCCGCCAACACATACAAATGAGAGACGAGGATGATGTCACCCGGTCTGATATCTTCTAACAATTGATCAAGCACGTAACGTCGTTTCGATGAACTGTGCTCCTCGATCCTTACTTGATCGGTTTCATAGGTCTTTACTGTCTCGGCTTGCTTCTCACACGTCGGATCTTCAAAATAGGGGCGCATGTAACAAATAATCATAGTGTTCTCCTCGCTCGAATCAAAATACCTGCTGCGATGAAAAGAATACGCGGATCTGTTCTAGATGAAACTCGTATTCAAGATTCATCCAGCGGTGTTTATCTGTCACTTCCTAGTATAAGGGAAACCTGGACGAGAAGAAAGGTAGGGTACTATACAGGAAGCGGTGGAGAAATAAACGACAAGAACACTTTCTGCATGACCTGATTTTTAATACAATAAAAACGTCCTCGTCAGACGAGAACGTCGGCAATCCATTAAACGGAGACAACAGAAATCCGTTCCTTGTCGTGGCGGTGATGCTCGACTTCATCCGCTAACGCAACGGCATAATCAGCGTAACTGATGTAACTTTCACCCGCGGCATTGACGGTCAGGACATCTTTCGCCAATTGATACTTTCCGGTCCTCGGTCCTTCCGGATCAAAGAAGGCGGCCGGACTGATGAACGTCCAGTGTAAATCAACGGTCTGTCGCAAATCTTCCAGGTTTTTCGCCTGATTCTTTGCTGTCGGCAGGTAAGCAGACGGGAAATCCGGTGTATCCGCAAGACGGAGTGTCTGTTCCTCGTCGACATACAGGCTGCCCGCACCGCCGACGATGATCAAGCGGGTCGGCGTACCGCGTAACTGATCAATCAAGTGCCGACCGAGATCGACATGTTGGTGTTCATTTCCGGGTGACGCTCCAAAGGCATTGATGACGACATCAAAATCCGTCAATTCCTCCGTCGTCAGTGCGAACGCATTCCGCTCGAGCACCGTATCGTGTTGCGTACGCGCGGCATCACGGACGATGGCCGTCAAGGCGTGACCCCGTTCTGCCAACTCTTCTAAGATAACCCGTCCTGCTTTTCCACTCGCTCCAATGATGGCAACCTTCACCAAAAACGCCTCCTTTATTTGTATGTAGCTGTACATGTAATTATTTTAGTTACAGAATCTATTATTGTCAAGGCAATTGACATTAAAGGAGATGCTCATTAAAATAAATGCATTGGTGGTGAAACAAATGATTAATAGCCGACTTGCGGTTTCTGTTCATATCCTGGCCTTGATCGCAACACATCCGGACCAAGCCTTGTCTTCTGACTATATCGCCGGAAGTGTCAATACCAATCCGGTCGTCATCCGTCGCTTAATCGGATCATTACGCCAAGCGGGATTACTGTCGACGGTCGCCGGAAAAACCGGGGCGACGTTGACGAAAGATCCGCATGACATCACATTATTGATGATTTACCGGGCAGTCGAACCGAAAGAGACGTTATTCTCAATCCATGATCAGCCGAATCCTGCCTGTCCGGTCGGCCGCGATATCCAATCGACCCTCAACCAGTCCTTCACACGTGCCCAACAGGCGCTTGAAGCCGAACTCGGGAACGAAACCTTATCCGATATCCTCCATCGTCTTGTCCGTTCAAGATGATGTTGGTCTGCCTTTTTATGAAAACGCCTTCATATTTGAAAGGAGAAATGTCAAGATGCGACTGATCAGTTATTCAGCCGTCAGTGCAATCGGATCCTTTTTGCTGTTCACTGCCTATGCCTTCCTGACAAATATCGAAAATGAATTCTTGTATCAGTTTGGTACGTTTGCGACGACCTTGTTTACCTTTACTGTCGGTCTGCCGATGCTCTTCATTACAAGGCATTATCCGTTTTCCTTACGCTGTTTGATTTATGTGACGGCCGGTGTCTTTACGATTTTATTGTTCGTCGGATTTTATGACTATTTCGGTCAGGAGACTTTTGTCGAGTCCCGGCAAAACTTAAGCGGCATCGTCCGCTTCGCGACATTGGCCTGCCTGTTTTATATCGTGCCGTATGAATGGCTGTATCAAAAAAAATCGTCGCCAAATCACCCTTCGATGTCTTCTTGACGCTGACCTTCTGAAAAGAAGGTCTTTTTTGCAGGAATTCCCAATAAAAAGGAGAAACAGGTAGACAGCTACATTTAAAGGGGGAGAACACGCATGCCAAATACATTCATTTGCCGGCAACTTGGAAAATCCTTTACCGGTGACGGCATCGAGACACATGCCTTGTCGGATATTAACCTGACACTTGATGGCGGGGACTTCATTTCGATCATCGGTCCGTCCGGCTCGGGAAAATCGACATTGCTCAGCTTGATCGGCACACTTGACCGTCCGACGAGAGGCACGTTGTCATACGGCGATCAAGCGATTCATCAGCTCAAGAGCAAAGAACTGTCCGATTTCCGGTTTGAGAACGTCGGCTTCATCTTTCAACAGTTTCATCTGATTCCGATACTGACCGCGCTTGAAAACGTCATGGCGCCGTTATTCGGGCGGAAAGTGACGTACTATAAAAAAGAGCGGGCCTTGTCGCTGCTCAAGAAAGTCGGACTGGCGGATAAAGCCGGTTCACTCCCGTCGCAGTTATCCGGCGGTCAGCAACAGCGGGTCGCCGTCGCCCGGGCTCTCGTCCACGAACCGAAATGGTTGCTGGCGGACGAACCGACCGGCAATCTCGATATCGAAACCGGTGAAATTATTTTTAACCTGTTGCGCAGTTTGAATGAAGAAAAGGGGTGCGGCGTTCTGTTCGTCACCCACGATCCCGCTCTCGCCGAACGGGCCGACCGAAAAATCGAAATGCGGGACGGTCTGATCATCGAAGACCGCCGGCTCATCCGCGCCTGATCCCTTCTTTTTGAATTCACCGCAGCGACCGCGTACACTGAATGTGTAGAGGAGGCGAGCGTATGCGCTTAGGAATCTTGGATCAGGTCCCGCTTCACGAGGGGGATACGATCGAACAGACGATGGAGTCAACAAAACGACTGGTCGTCGAGGCGGAACGTCTCGGCTATGACCGGTACTGGTTTGCCGAACATCACAACACGAACGGTTTGCTCAGTGCGGCACCGGAATTATTCATTGCCCGGATGGGGGACGCGACCTCGAAGATTAAACTTGGTTCCGGCGGGATCTTATTGCCGCAGTATCATCCGCTCAAAATCGCCGAGTCATTTTCGACCCTTGCCGCATTTTATCCGAACCGGATCGAGCTCGGAATCGGCAATTCACCCGGTGGCAGTGAACGGACCCGGCGTGCCTTGACGGACGGGGCCGAGAATGCCGCTGCTGAGTTTCCGCGACTGCTTGATGAAGTCGACGGCTTTTTGACCGACCGGTTATCATCGCGCCACCCGTACCGGATCGTCAAGACGACACCGCGGATTAAGGAACGGTTACCGTTATCCGTGCTCGGACTGTCTCCGCGCAGTGCCGCACTTGCTGCCGAGCGGGGACACGGACTCGTGTTTGGTCATTTCATCAATCCCGACAAGTGGGAAGAAACGCTGCAGACGTATCGCGACGCATTCGTTCCGGTCGACGGACGGACACCGAATGTCATCGTCTGCGTTTTCGTCATCTGTGCCGAAACGATGGAAGAAGCGGAAGCCTTGGCACGGACGCAAGACGCCTGGATTCAAGGAATCCGGCTTGGCCATTCGATCGTGCCGTCGTTTGCGACTACAGAAAGCAAGTCGTGGAATGCCGAGCAACAACAACGAATCCAGCACGACCGCCGGCGGACGATCGTCGGGACACCGGAAACCGTCGCGCAAGAATTGCAGGAGTTGTCCGACCGTTACCAGACCGATCAGTTTCTGTTGATCAATAATGCGTTTGATCAGGACAAGCGGCTCCGGTCCTATCAGTTGATTGCCGAACGATTGCTCCATTAAAAAACACCCCATAAAAGTTGGATTTTTATGTCCAACTTTTATGGGGCAGTTCAGTACAGGCGGTGTTCGTTTTGACTTATTGTTGGGCAGTCGGGCGGATCAGGATTTCATTGACCGCGACATCGTCCGGTTCATTGACGGCGTAAGCAATCGCACGGGCAATGGCGTCAGCGTCCATCGCTTTTAAGTCGCCGTTGCCTTGTTTGATTTCTTCGTCCGTGATGTGATCTTTCAGCTCGGTATCAACGGCTCCCGGTGAAATGATCGTCGCGCGGATATTGTTTTCGACCGACTCTTCTTTTCGCAAACCTTCCGTAATCGCACGGACGGCAAATTTCGTCCCGCTGTAAACGGCACTCGACGGCATGACGTCGTGTCCTGCGACAGACGAGATGTTGATGATATGTCCGCGTTTTTGCTCACGCATGTATGGCAGGACGGCACCAATGCCGTACAGCACACCTTTAATATTGACGTCGACCATCGTGTTCCACTCGTCCTGCTTGTTTTTGTTCAGTTTCGACAGCGGCATCAGGCCCGCATTGTTGACGAGGACATCGACCGAACCGAACGTATCCTGCGCGAGTTTTGCGAGTTGCTCGACTTGCGCCGAATCCGTGACGTCCGTCACTTGATAGACGGCTTTACCGCCGAGTTGTTCGATTTCCTGTTGCAAAGTTTTCAAACGATCTTCCCGGCGCGCTGCGAGGACCAGTTGCGCACCTTGTTTAGCGAGTAACTTAGCAGTAGCTTCCCCAATGCCACTTGATGCTCCTGTAATGATGACGACTTTGTTTTCGATCATGCAAAAACCCTCCTGTATATTTTTTAACTCAACCCTTGAAGTATTAGCCTTTTTTCAACACAAGCAAACCTCGGACCGACAGTTCGAAGGAAGAAAGGATACCGATTATGAAAAAACGATTTTGGCTTGTTCTTCTAATAGTCGGATTGATGTTATATCTCGAACCGTTTCGCGGAACCCCTCCGGAACCGGACGTTTCCGTCAACGGGACGGACATCGCTGTAACGAGCGGTTCGTCCTGCTGGAATAGCTTGTTGAACAGCAAGTGTATTGACCTGAGTGACTCGACTCCACTCGACATGACAGCGGAACAAACACCAACCGTCGTCAAACCCGGTCAGAAGATTGAGGTCGCCTTTAACGATGGTCCAGCACCGGAACGAATCAAAGCCGAGCAATGGCAGAAAAATGACACGAAAAAAACGATTCGGCTGAAGAATGAACAGATTACCGCCCCCGATCAAAAAGGGGTCTATACCTACCATGTCTATGCCTGGTGGAAAAAAGGGGACGGCAACGTCGCTTTCCCTGTCCAGGTAAAATGATATTGACAACGCAAGAATCGTGTGGTGAATCTCGTTTTTTCATAAAATACGAAAGTTCCTTCCTTGATTTTTCGATGGAAGGGACTTTTTTATGAAATAAAGTAAATAAAACAATGGATTAGAGCAATTCAGCCTTTAAATTATCAGAATAATAGAACTTTAATCAAAAGTGCATTTTAATTTTTTAAGGTCTAGTGAACGGGAATAAACACACCATACACATAATATTTTAGCTAGCGAAAGTCTTATGTGAAAGAATCTTACAACGTTATCTAAAGGAGAGATGAAGATGAATGGGTTCAATCGTTTCTTACTCGTTCTCATCGGCCTGCTTGGGTTAGTCAGCGTCGGTTTACTGTTCCTCGGCGTTTATGACGTTCCGCGCATCAGTCCGTTGCTCGAACAATGGCAGGATCAACAATGGTACAGCTACACGGTGCTCTCGATTGGTGGATTTTTAGCTTTCGTATTCGTCATTCTCTTATTTACCGGATTACTCAGTCGCTCGAAAGGTCAACGGTTGTTGATCCGGACAGGAGACGGCAACATCACGATTCAAAAGGAGAGATTTCAAATGGCAAACGAATCATTAAACACAACTGGACAAAATGAAGAGGTACGTACGAATAAATTAACATTCGAAGATCAGGTCATCAAAAAGATCGCCGGGATTGCTTCAAATGAAGTACAAGGCATTTTATCAATGAGCGGTGGATTCATGAGCGGTTTGACGGATCGCCTCCGCAGCACGGAAGACATCACAAAAGGTGTCGGCGCAGAAGTCGGTGAGCGCCAGGTTGCGCTTGATCTTCGCGTCATCGTCGAATACGGCAAAAACATCCCGTCGATTTTCCAGGAAACGGTCGCTAAAATCAAAAAAGCAATCGGTGATATGACAGGACTTGAAGTCGTCGAAGTCAACATGCATGTCGAAGACGTCATGACACGTGCCGAATTCGATGCGAAAAGCAAAAACAATGAAGCCGTAGAAGAAAAAACAAGCCGCGAATTAAAATAATCGAATCGACCGGGAATTCTCGTTGTGAGAGTTCCTGGTTTTTTCGTGTTTTTCAAAAAAACGTTTATCAAATTACCATCAATCCGCGTGACTGCAAGGATTGAAAACGGGAAAAGACAAAGGAAGACTTCAATCCAATCGGAAAGGATGAGATGATCATGCGTTTAGACGGAAAAGTCATCATCGTTACCGGAGCCGCTTCCGGAATGGGTAAGGCGATGGCAGAGATATTTGCAGCGGAGGGGGCACATGTCGTTGTTTCGGATATTCACGGTGAAGCAGCACGACAAGTCGCGCAGTCGATTACTGAAAACGGCGGAACGGCACTCGCAGTGGAAACGAATGTGGCAAAAGAAACCGCCGTTCAGCAATTGATCGATCAAACCATTACGACGTACGGGAAGCTGGATGTCCTTGTCAATAATGCCGGCATCATGGACGGAATGGAAGGCGTAGGGGATATCTCGGACGAGCGCTGGGAACGTGTTTTCTCCGTTAACACGACCGCCGTCATGCGTGCGATGCGGCTTGCCGTTCCGTTGTTCCAGAAACAGGGTCACGGTGTCATTCTCAATAACATTTCAATCGGCGGGTTGAACGGTGCGCGGGCCGGAGCCGCCTATACGGCGTCGAAACACGCCGTCGTCGGCTTGACGAAAAACACCGCCTATCTGTACGCTAAGGAAGGAATCCGTTGCAACGGAATTGCTCCCGGTGCAGTCGAGACGAACATCGGTCAGTCGATGACGAACATCAATGAATTCGGGATGGGCCGGACGATGCTCGGGATGGGACTGAATCCCCGGTCAGCGAAGCCGGAAGAAATTGCCCGGTTGGCGTTGTTCCTTGTTTCCGAAGAGAGCAGTTTCGTCAACGGGGCAATTATCATCGCGGACGGCGGCTGGAGTGCTTATTAAAGAGATTTCTTAAGGTTCCCTGATCAAAGGGGGCCTTTTTTGATTGAATAATAATTTAGAGCAGTCATTAATTGACGGAACGCTATTCAATATGGAAGGAATTAGTCGATAAAAGGAATAATAAGATAGTGTAATCCAAATGAGGAGTCTTCAAATGAGCTGTTTGCTCGGACGATGGGCTATGAGGTCGATGAGTTGATCGGGCGGTACCACCGGGATCTTTGTTTTTCCGGATTTGTGGACAGTCCGGCTTATGAACTGTTTTGGCGCAAGCTGATGCAAGGCATCACGTATCAAGACAAAATCGAGCGGCGGTCGGCGGACGGACAACAAAAGTGGCTCGAAGCGACGTATATGCCGATTTTCTCGGAGGACGGACGGCGTGTCGTCGGCGTGTCAAAAATTGCAACCGACATCATCGTTCGACAACAGGATGTCTTGCGGATGGCAGACGAATTGAATGCCACCTCAGCTTTTTTGACGGTGAAATCAGAAAGCGGACGCCAGGATGGACTCCATGTATTGGCAACCGTTCAGCAGGTCGAAGCGGAATCGACAGCAAATCTCGCGAATCTCGTCCAACTCCAGGCGCAGACGGATTCAGTCACCGATATCGTCACGACAATCCGTGACATCGCCGCCCAAACCAACCTGTTGGCCCTGAATGCAGCGATCGAAGCGGCGCGCGCCGGTGAACACGGACGCGGGTTCAACGTCGTCGCGACAGAAGTCCGCAATCTGTCCAATAAAGTCTCGCTATCGATCGGTGAAATCAAGGAGAATATCGAAGGGATCGTTCAACGGATTGAGGAAGTCTCAACGAGCATTGAACACATCTCGTTAAAAGTTAAAACAAGCAGCGGACAGCTCGAACAGACGGTCCGCGAATTTGATCTCTTGGCGGATTCTGCCAAGCAATTGGAGCAACAGGCAAAAGAATTTGTGCGGGTGTTATGACGCCTGCATGGTTTTAATGACTCATTCCTGCCTTCTTTCGTGTGATTCTGACAAGAGTCATCCGGAAGAAGGTCTTTTTACGTCAAAAATACATTATACTAAGCAGATGTTTGATGAAATCGAAAGTAGCCTGGCTACTCAAAAAAGGAGGGCTGGTCATGTCAGTCCCGACGCCTGTTACAGCACGCCAGTACGGCCTGCTGGCATATCCGCTGATCCTGTCGAGTATTTTGACGCCGTTGCTTGGCGTCACCGATACGATTACGATCGGACAGACCGGGGATGCGGTCGCCATTGGTGCGATTGCGATTGGCGCCGTGTTCTTTAACACGATTTACTGGCTGTTCGGATTTTTAAAAGTCAGTACGACCGGCTTCAGTGCCCAAGCGAGCGTCCATCAGGATGAAACGGCGTTGCACTTTGCTTTATACCGCCCGGTTTTGCTCGGCTTCCTGATCGGACTCGTACTGATTCTTTTACGTGTTCCGTTGACGGCAGGGGGACTTTACTTACTGGCAGCACCTGAAACCTTGTTGCCGGATGTCACGACGTACATTGATTACCGGATTTATGGGGCACCGTTCGTCCTGGTCGGATACGCGGTCCTCGGCTGGCTGATCGGACAGGGGCAGGTGAAACGTGCTCTGTTGATTCAAATATTCAGCAACCTCATCAATATCGTCCTCGATGTCGTCTTTGTCCTCGGCCTCGGATACGGTGTTGCCGGTGTCGCGATTGCGACACTCGTCGCTGAAATCAGTATCGTCGCTTCCGGATTCCTGATCATGTTCCGGCAACTCGCCTGGAAAGCCGTCTATCGCGATCTCTTATTTCATGTCCAGGCGTACCGGCAGTTTTTTACCGTCAATGCCGATTTATTCGTCCGGACTATTTTTCTGTTGCTCGTGACCGGCTGGTTTACCCGGACCGGTGCGCAATTCGGACCGGATGTGCTGGCGGCCAACGCCATCTTGTTGCAAATCCAGTATGTGATCGCCTACTGGTTCGGAGGACTCGGCAGTGCTTCGACGATTCTCGTCGGACGGGCGCGGGGGCGGCGTGATGAAGCCGGTTACCGGAAAAGTCTTTCATTGACACGGCAATTCGGGATCGCTTCCATCGTGTTGATGATCGGACTGTTAGCCGTTTTCCAGGATGCCTTCCTGCGGCTGTTTTCAACCGATCCGCTCCTGCTCGACGTCTCCGCCCTGTATTATGGGTGGATTCTCGTCTTTCCGTTGACCGGTGGATTTGCGATGCTGTACGAAGGGGTCTTTTCGGGACTGGCCCGGGCAAAACCGGTCCGGAACTCGATGATTCAGGCTTTTCTTGTGTTCGGACTATTACTGCTGTCGATTTACTGGATCGGCAATCACGGGGTCTGGCTCGCATTCATTGGTTTCGGTCTGGCACGATCGCTGTCACTCCATCTGGCGGAGCGCCGGCTGAACCTGACATTTGAACGACCGGACAAAAAAACGGATCTTCCTGTTTAACGATCAACAGTGAAGATCCGTTCTTTTATCGTATTACTTTTAATTTGTTTTCGTGCATCAACCGAATCCCGGATATGTATGATGTAACGGCGTCCCTTTTGATAACCCGAGCGGGGCGGCTTGATCCGGAGTTCCTTGCCGTCAATGACTTCAAGCTCCGTCTGCATCCGTTCGCCGGTCGAATCCGTGATCGTGACCGTCCGGTCCGAGACTTGTTCCGGACGCAGTCCTTTCGAGAATTCGATATCAAACGTATGATACTTCGAAATCGTCCGCGCACGAGACTTGAAGTGGGGGCCGTCCGTCTGCTCGTCGAGCGTACAGTAACACCCGGTGAAAAGTAAGCAAACAGTGAGGATAATGGAAAATAACGGTTTCACAATCAAGCTCCTTTCAGCATATTTTTCATTATAAGACAAATAATGGGAGGGTTCAATCATTCTCGGGACGGATTCTGAAATAACCCTTCAAGACAAGCCGTGGGTGATGGTATACTCAAGCGAGAGAAAGGCAGTGGTAAAACATGCAACAGACAGATCAACGCGAAATCATCGTTTCCATCCGGACGAGTTACGATTTCAAAGCCGATGAAGGACGTGCCGTCCGTGTCGTCGAATTTCACGGACGCCGGACGACCGTCATCGATACGTTTAAAAAATCAACGCCGAAACGGATGATTCTCCTCGAGATGATCCGCGCCGTGCAGTCCTTTAAAGAGCCGTTCCATATCATCTTTAATGTGGAATGCAACTTCGGTTTCAAGTACCTCAACGATGAACGGAAGTGGGAAAACCGCGATCTTGGAGATACGTTCAACGAATTGATTCAAGCAGGCGGACATACGATTGAGCTCCGCGACTGTTCGTTTTATGAAGGCGGCAAAGACTTGCAGAAGTGGCTGCTAAATATCCTGAAAAAAGCGAATTGACCTTTTACAGACAGATGACGTTCACGGGACGGTCATCTGTTTTTTTGTTGTTGCCATTCCCGTCGTCTGCAAATATGTGGTAAATTTAGAGGATAGAAAAATGACAACTAGATCGACATCACCGTCAACTATTTCGTGAAGAGGTGGAATTATGAACAAAGAAGATCATCAAATTGCCCGCAAGCTCGTATCTACGTATTTGACAGGGACTCAAATCTCGACGATTCACCTGACAGGCTTTATCAGCATCGAACTGATTAATCTTTATGATGCCACGATTCCAGATATCTCAATCCGGATTGAAACCGACCGCTTGTATTACGGGGATGTCGAATCTTCGAAGGACTGGGTCGTCCGCCATATGCCGAAAGAAGAGATGCTTCACTTGATTGTGACGTTACATACCGAACGAATCATTGCCGTCCGAATCGGAAAAGCCGCTCCTCATCTGTTCATCACCTTCAGTTCGGGAAAAACGCTTGTGATCAACGGGTCGGATACGTATTACGAATCATGGGCCATCGATATGACGTTACCTGATAAAGGCCTTGTCTCGATTGTCGCCGTACCGGGCGATGAACTGGCAGTTTTCGCTTCCGACAATACGCTTTTGCATAATCAGACACATGAGTGATCAGCTTCAAAAGGCACTTCTGACCGCACGCTCCGTTATCGAAAACCGTTATCCGGATTGTGACGCCGCTTTACTCGCCGGAAGTTTTGTCCGGGGACAGGCGACTGCGACATCCGATTTGGATCTCGTCGTGTTTTATGAATCCGTTGCAGCTTCTTACCGGGAATCGTTCACCTTCGATCAATATCCGGTCGAAGCATTCATCCATTCGAGTACGACCATCCGGGAGTTTTTCCGGCAGGACCGGGAACGCGGACGTCCGTCGATGCAACGGATGGTCGCAGAAGGTCTCGTCGTACGGGATCATCCGGTGCTTGTGCCTCTGAAAACACAAGCCGAAACAGAGTTACTTGCCGGTCCGCCGGTTCTTTCGCTTACTGAAATGAACCGGGCCCGGTACTCTTTGACCGATCTGCTCGATGATTTCATCGGCGTGAGCGACCGGACGGACGGGCTCGGAATCGCTGCCCGGTTGCTCGAACAAGCGACGGACTTCCGGTTGCGGGCTTCCGGTCACTGGACGGGACAAGGGAAATGGCTGATCCGCAGTCTGGCAATCGTCGATCCGGTCGAGGCCAAACGATTGACGGACGCTTTTAATGTGTATTTCCGATCCGATCAAAAACAGGCTGTCATCGATTTGGTGGAACAGTGGCTCGATTCGCATGGCGGTCGTTATTTTGACGGTTTTTCAATCGGAAAGTGAGAAAAGGGGAGAGGCGGATGCTAACTATTCGGGAAGGGACGGAAGAATCCGCTCCCTACAAAACGTTTCTGCAGGAAAAAATTCGGACGTATAATAATGAACAATCCCCGCACCATGCCAAAAAACGCCGTGCTGCGGTATATCCCGTCCATGTGATGGTATTCGAGGAAGAACAGATTGTCGGAGGAATCTATGGGGAAATCTATTGGGGTTGGCTTGAGATTGAATTTCTTTATCTACCGGACAGCTTACGTGCGCAAGGTCTCGGCAGTCAACTGTTACACCGAATCGAAACTTTAGCGCGTCAATCCGGGGTTAACCGCGTTCTTGTGACGACGTTTTCTTTTCAGGCGTATGACTTCTATCAAAAATACGGATACGAGACAGTCGGCGTGATCGCGGACTATCCACCCGGATTCTCGCACTACACACTCGTCAAACACTTTATTCCGTCTTCAGGTTCGGCATGAAGAAACGGATTTGGTTGTTCTTGGCTATGATTTGTCTCGCTGGCGGATTGCTCTCCTCACTGAAACAAACGGCACAGATTGCTGCTTATGGCGTGACGCCTCAAACGTTGATCGATGTCATGAATCAGTATCCGGCGAAGGTTCCGTTCTCGACCAAACAGGTGTACTGGATCGAACCGCTCGGTGACAGCCATACGATTGCATTCGTCAAAACGGAAAAAGCGCATCTGTTACTCGTGTTGCAACAAACGGACTCGACCTATCGGATCGTCCGCCTGATCCGCCAAGCGCCGCAACCAAACGACTGGTTTGAAGGACGGTTACTGGAAATCGAGCAAAAACGTTATTTGGCCGTTTACGGGGAAAATCGCTCCCAAAACCTGAACCGGTTGACGTTTGATCCGTATAAAGCGACTTACGACGGGAAACAGGAACGGAACGTACCGCTGAAAGACATCAAACGGACGCTGGATGTCCGGAAAAAGGACAGTTTCCATACGATTCAAGCCTTGCCGGAAGCCTTTCCCCGGTCGCTCTTTTTTGATATTCATGCTGTCGATGCACAGGGCAACGAACAGTTGCGCCGGTTGTCGAATACGCTTGACTGAAGTCTCCGGACTGGGAAGAGCCGTCTTGCGTTCGGTATACTGAAGATAGTTAAGACAGAGGGGGACATAGTATGTGGATTGTCATGAATCAACTGCGTGTACAAAACGGAAAAGCCGATCAAGTCGCGGCACGTTTTCAGACGACAAAAGGAATTGAGCAGATGGAA
The DNA here is from genome assembly GCF_040549175.1 of Exiguobacterium sp. PvP048. Lineage (NCBI taxonomy): Bacteria > Bacillati > Bacillota > Bacilli > Caryophanales > Exiguobacterium > Exiguobacterium sp. PvP048. The sequence goes on from NZ_JBEPSU010000003.1 coordinate 152,654, forward strand.
GGATTTGTCCGGATGCAGGTCTTAGTGGATCTCAGTCAGGATGAGCATGATATCGTCACCATCATGACGACGTGGGACAAACAGGAGCATTTCCATGCCTGGCAGGCGAGCCAGGCCTATAAAGGTGTCCATAAGAAACGGGACGAAGGGACTTCGGAAGTCAAACCGCTTGTCCTGTCAAACGCTGTCACGGAATATGCCGTCGTCGCCGATCATACCCATGCTTAAGCAAAACCGTCTTTTCCCATGAATGGGAAGAGACGGTTTTTGTCTGGAGTGGATGATTCGGAAAGCGGGTAAAAGAATTAAAATTGAACCTCGAGAGGTGACGGAAGATGGCGACACGTAAAGGCATCGTTTCCGGTTTGACAGTTTTGTTCGGCATGATGTTCATCATCGGTTTTTTCCTGTCCGGCGGTTTTGTCTACCTGTACTTTTTTGCCCTGCTGATTGCCTGCGCGTCCTTTTTACGGGAGCGGCTGACGCGCGGGGAGTGGTTGCAGGAAGGAATCGCCTTTATCTTGTTTTGTGCGGTCATTTTCCTCGTCGAACAGCTGATTTTTTAAATCATTTGACCTGATAGGTATCAAGCAGCAAATCGCGCCCTTCTGCAGGTAACTTAAAGCTGATTTTCCGGTGGACATCTTCCAGATAGATATCGGTTTTTTTGATTCGCCGGTCGAGATAAATCTTAAATTGTTGCGCTTTTCCGTCCTTCATCAACGTTAAGTACGGTCGCTCGGCGAGTCGTCCTTTCCGTTCGGTCTCTTCGCTTGTGTTAATCAAACGAACCAGCTGTTTCGATTCTTCGAGTGAAGTCTCGATAAACGTCTCCGGTGCCAGCAGATTCGTCTCGTGTTGGCCACCGTCCCGGTCTAATTTCATTTTCGGGAATGGACGGTCATGAAACAGGGCGAGCCGCGGTACCGAATAGTCCGCGTCGATCAGCTCGTCCGGCGGTACGTTCAGACCGGACGGCATCTGTTGTTCCTGCTTGACAGTCAGCTGATAACGGGTCGTTTTTCCCGTTTTTTCCTTGACCGTGACCGTACCGTAAACCCCGTCTGCATGCGGCGTCTCCGTAAACTCGATGGTAGCCGGTTCCTTCGAAGCGTGAATCGCGGCACGATACCGTGCTTGACCGATCAGACTCAGCTGAAGTTCGTACGGTTCCTGAATTTGAATATTCGATTCGAGAACAAGCGGAACGGTCCCGACGAACGGTGTCAGTTCCATCACATTCGTGACAATCGTCTGTTTCGTCTGTTCGTTCGTGGCCCGGACGACAAGATACCCCGTCGTCGGAACGATCAACTGCCGCGCGGACTTCATGAATGCGTACCCGGATACCCGGACCGATTCCTCGAATTCCGGCGATAGCGGATGAATCTTCACCTGACTTTCAGGTGTCGTCAGATCATCCGATGAGAAGCGGTCCTGTTTTTTCGTTAATTTGTGGAATCCCGGCTTTGAAATATAATCATGGCAGTATAAGAAACGGTCCTGTTTCGTTTTCAAATAGACTGCCTGCACCCCGCGCGATTCCGGGAATTGGCTGACCAGATTCACAAAGTATTGTGTCCCGACAGAATAGTCCTTCGGAGCCGGAACTTTTTTTGTCGCACATACCTGTTTGATGAGGACGCCAATGGCCGGATCGTCATCCTTGAAGTCTGTCAGATTCAATGTATCGTACACTTCGGGCAGATACGTATATTCAATCGGTTTGGCGTCCGGACTGCATCCGCTCAACAGAATGGCCGCTATGCTTAACAGCACGATTTTCCGCATCTTCAGTCCTCCAGTTCAGCGGCTAAAGCGGTCGCCAGTTTCCCGGACAGCTTCGCCGTTTTTTTGGTTCGGATGTCTTTGACATAGAAATCGGTTTTGTTCGCCCGTGTTTTGAGATACAGATCAAACGTCTGGACTTTTCCGTCTTGAATCAAGGTCAGGTAACGGATATCTGCCCGACTGCCTTGCGATTTTTCCAGTGTGACGTCTTTTAATTCATCTGCGATCCGCTTCGCTAACTTGTCGGATATTAACGACAGTTGCCGGAAGTTGCCGTCACGTAATGCTGCCTCGTTCGGATGAAGGAACCCGTGTATTTCTTTGTTATCGGTGCCGATGCCGTTAAACCCGCGGACAGGCAGGTCTTTGACGATCGTCTCGTAACGCAGGGAAATCGTTTTATGCATCGGCTCTTCCGGATCCTTGGATTGGAGCGTCAAGTAGGGAATCGTTTTGTTTGCCGGTAAGACGTCAGGGAGCGGGTAATAGGTTAATCGGGCCGGTTGTTTCCCGTGTTGCGTCAAAAGATCCTGCTGATTTTCATACAAATCATCCTTCAGTAACAGCGTATAGGTCGTAGACGGGAGACCATCTGTCGTCTTTTCGACGGACAGTTCCAGCTTTTGATAGACAAACGAAGCCGGTAATCCAAACAGCGGTTGCTGTTGACCGTCTTCCTCCTCCAGAAAAACGACTTGACCCGTTACGGGAAATTGAACGAAGCCCCGTCGGATTTGTCCGGTTCCGTCGATGACCTCATGTTTCCGTTTCATCGCCTTTTCAAAGGTCCGGGTCGTCAAAACCGGTTCCGCGACTGCTGAGAACTCTTGCCCTTTCGTCTGCTTCAGCCACGGATGGTCGTTCAGCTGAATCGAATGCGTGGTCAGACGAGATGTCTTCGGCGAACGGCACGTCAGGTAATAGTCATCGCCTGTCGCAATATACTGCAGCTCGATCGGCGCGGTATAGTTCCCGAGTTGTTGTAAGTTAAAGTAAAGACCATATGTATCGAGCGTCCGGTAACGCTTCGGCATCTTAACGATATGCTTTTTTTCTTCACATGTCTGCAGCAGGCGGGCAGACTGTTTTTTTGAAACCGGTTCATAGGCTTCATCTGTAAAATTAATGGCTTCCCAATATGTGGGGGATCGTTTTAACTCCAACAGCCGCTCCGTGCCGCATCCGGTCAGGAATAAACTGCCGATGAGACTGATTGCGAGTACAGATTTCTTAATGATAATCGCTCCTTCATTCTTTTAACAATATTTTACCATGATGATACCCTTTTAATTCCATAAAGATTCAAATCTGAAAACAGTTTAACTAAATTTAGCGAGAATTCTCCAGCCTCTCAGGGCGAAGCCCAGCGTAGGTGGGAGATGAATCGCCCTGTTTTTCCAGACTGAGATTGTTGGATACAATCAGTGTAACGAATCAAAAGGAAAGGTGTGATTGCGTTGCTGAAGGCGTACAAGTTTCGACTCTATCCGACGAAATCCCAACAAGAATATTTCGTGAAGACGTTCGGTTGTGTCCGTTTCGTCTACAATAAGATGCTCGAAGAGCGGATCCGATTGTATGAAGATTCGAAACTGAACCCTGACGCGAAACAGAAGCTCCCAACCCCGGCGAAGTACAAGCCGGAATTCCCTTTCCTCAGAGAAGTCGACAGTCTTTCCCTTGCGAACGCTCAGATGGATTTAAACAAGGCGTATAACAACTTTTTTCGAGATCCGTCTGTCGGGTTTCCGAAGTTCAAATCGAAGCACAACGCCCGTGCCTCTTACACAACAAATAATCTGAAGGGGAGCATACGAATCGAAGATCGTAAGGTGAAACTTCCTAAAATAGGTTTCGTAAAGTTGAAGCAACATCGTCCGTTCGATGGTGTGATCAAGTCCGCTACGGTCTCGATGACGAAGACCTCAAAATTCTTCATCTCCATTCTTGTCGATCAATCCGAAGAGCAATGGGTTCTCGCTAAGAAAAAAGTAGGAATTGACCTTGGTCTGGAACACTTCGCCATCATGACAAACGACGAGTGGACTTCTGAGAAAGTTGAAAATCCTCGTTTCCTTCGAAAGTCCGAAGAGAAGATCAAGAAGGCACAACGTGCCTTGTCCCGCAAAAAAAAGGGGAGTAAGAATCGAGACAAGGCGAGGATCATCCTCGCCAAGAAGCATGAGAAGATTGTAAATCAACGTCAAGATTTTCTTCATAAGCTGTCGAAACGGATCGTTGACGATAACCAAGTCATCGTCGTCGAGACACTGAAGTCGAAGAACATGATGAAGAACCATACGATCGCCAAATCGATCGGAGACGTCAGTTGGTATGAGTTCGTCCGGCAGTTGGCCTATAAATGCACCTTCTACGGACGAACACTGATCAAAGCGGACCAATGGTACGCCTCAACGCAAATCTGTTCTTCTTGTGGAACGAAAGGCGAGAAGAAAACGTTGGATGTGCGCGAGTGGACATGCCCTTGCGGGGCGCATCATGATCGAGATATCAACGCAAGTATCAACTTGTTGCTGTTAGCAGACTAAAACCCCTTCAGGGTGGGAACCACCCGATGAGCTTGGTCAATAATCGTAGCTCGTAAAAGTACGGTCTTCCCAAGAAGCTCCCACTTCAATTTGCGAAGCGAATAAGTGATGAGTAGTTCACAGTTAAGATGTTAGTTTTATGGTGCAACCGGGTATTCTGTAATTATGCACGGAAGTTCGACCAACTAAAACAACGGGGGTTTTCACAGATGGGTACATTTATTCAAGCAGTTGACGGAACAAAGATTTACGTGGAAGATATCGGTTCGGGACAACCGGTCGTTATGTTACACGGATGGCCGGCCAACAATAACATGTTCGAATATCAAAAAAACCGTTTGCTTGAAGAAGGGTACCGTTACATCGGCGTCGATTACCGCGGCTACGGAAAATCGGATGCGCCGGCTACAGGTTATGACTATACGACGATGGCGTCGGATATCAACGAAGTGATTCAGCAATTGAAATTAACGAACGTCACCTTACTCGGTTTCTCGATGGGCGGCGGAATCGCTTTAAAATACCTCTTGAATCACGGAGAGTCCAATGTCTCAAAATTGATCTTAGCAGGCGCAGCCGCACCGATCTTCACGCAACGCGACGGTTATCCGTACGGTATGAAGAAAGAGGAAGTCGATGCCTTGATTGAGGACACGAAACAGGACCGTCCATCGATGCTGAAAGGATTTGGGGAAATCTTTTTTGCGAAAGAGCATCCGGAACCGCTCCTGCAATGGTTCCATAACCTCAGTGTCGACGCCTCTTCCCACGGTACGATCCAGTCGGCGATTGCCTTACGGGACGAAGACTTACGCGACGGTCTGCCGAAGATTTCGGTCGATACGCTCATCATGCACGGTAAAAAAGATCAAGTCTGTCCGTTCGAATTTGCCGAAGTCATGCATAAAAACATCAACGGTTCACGTCTTGAAGTCTTTGAAGAGAGCGGACACGGGATGTTCCTCGACGAACGCGAGAAGTTCACGGAAACACTGGTTGCGTATTTAAAATCAGGTCAAACGGTCTAATTATTCGACACAAAAAGGCGGACACAAAAGTCCGTTTCTACGAAGATCAGGGGAACAGATTCTAAATCTGTTTCCCTGATCTCTTTTTGAATATAACAATCCGTTTTCGGAAAAGATGACGTCTCGATCCGTTTCGAATTAAGGTGCTTCTAATTCTTCGCTGACTTGTCGTGCCAATTCCCCTGACAATCGTGCACTTTTTTTCGTCCGTTGATCCTGCAAATAAAGATCCGTCTTATTCGCACGTTTTTTCAGATACACGTTAAACGTTTGCGTGTTGCCGTATTCAAGCAATGTCATATACGAAAAGGGTGTCCGCGTACCTTGCGGCTCTTCCAACGTCACAGCCTTTAACTCTTCCGTCATCGCCCGGGAAAGTCGTTCCGGCAGGATGACCATTTCACTGAGTTTCGCCTTTTCAAACGATTTCATCGTCGGATGGAAGTAAGCCGTGATTCCGTGCGGCTCCTCTTCAAGTTGGTATTCCTTGACCGGACGGTAAAGTGGCCGATAACGAACAGACAGCGTCTTTTCTTCCACTACCCGTTCTTTTTTTACGCCTTGCATGGTTACGAAGGGCACGGTTTGATTGACCGGTAATGTTTTCGGCAAGGAAAGTTGCTTCGTTTTGATCCGGGTCGATTTGTCGGCTGTCATGATTTGTCGATCCGTCATGTCCCAACCGTCACGTGAAAAAGTCAACGAGCGGGACGTTGATCCGTCGATATGACGGCGGCTCACCAAATAAAACTCGCCTTGCTGGTGAAGGGACGACAGCGGAATGTTTCGAATGATGTGCTCTTGACCGGACTCTGTCATGACAAACAACAACTGTCCCGAAATCGGCAATTGAAACGCATGGTACGGCTTCAAATCCTTCGCACATTCATTGTCTGCGCTCATTTCCTGATTGACGGATACATGTCGGTCCATTTGTTCTTCTGTCAACGGAATCGAGACAGGTGCTTGAAGGGCGACATGATCCGAATCCTTCGTCAAGCGGACCCACGGATGGTCCGACGCTTTCACCGGATGGACACGCAAGTCCTGTGTCTTCGGCGAGCGACATGACAGGTACATCTGATTGCCCTGTACCAAATAAACAATCTCGGTCGGAAACGGCGCAATTCCCAGATTATTTAACGTAAAAAACATGCCAAATGTCTCTAATGTCCGATATGATTTCGGAAGAGACACCGTTTTGTTCTGCATACAGGTCCGCAACATTTGGTTCTTTTGTTCAACGGGGACTTCCTGATCCGAGTATTCGTCGGAAACAAAGGAATAGGCGGACCAATTGGAAGGGACAGGCTGAAGATCCAGCAAACGTTCTTGCCCGCAGCCGGTTAACACGACGCTGGATAGAAGCGCGAGAATCCGTACATTATTCTTGATGATAATTCCTCCTTTAATGAATTATCCATTATATTACCATGTTCACGAGATCATCTTCCTTTTTTTAAACATATTCCCTAAACGAAAAACAGGCAGAAAAGATGAGCGATTCACCTTTCTGCCTGTTGATTCAGACCGTATATTTCTTAATGAATCGTCGGTCGATCCATTGTTTGAAGTACCAGCTGAGCCGGTTGGTTCGGTAAAATCGGCCGTACAGCAAGGTGGCCTGGCGATGACCGAGTGCAAGCAGCGTCAAATAATACCGTTGCGGTCGAAACGTCCGTAACGGTTCGTCGTTCACGAACCGGATTAAATTCTGAAGCAACAGCGGAGCCTGGCGCACCGCCGTCACCCCATTCTTCGGTGTTTCCGGGTATGCGGTCAGAGTCGCACAGTCCCCGACGGCAAAAATCGACGGATCCTCGAGCGACTGCAGTGTCTCGTGCACCAGTAAAAATCCGCGCGCATCACAGTACAAGTCGGATGCCCGGAACAGTTCGGTTGCACTGGCGCCGCCTAAAAATAAGACGGCATCTGTCTCAATGGAATGCCCGGACCGCAAGTGCGCCGTTTGACCGTCCAGCGTTTCGAACCGGTCCACGATTCGGTTGACGCCCAGCTGATCGAGTCGCGCGGCCAGTTCCGGACCTGCCGGATGACCGCTGAGCAACGGCTCTTCATGAATCAGGGTGACCGGTGTACCGTTTGACTGAAAGGATGCGGCCATCTCGACTGCCGCTGCACCACTGCCGACGATGACAGGGGAGTCGGCACTCCGGAACGTCTGGAACGCATCTTCCACCCGATAGTTCGGTTTGATCGTGACATGAATCGGGGTGCTTGCTTCCCAGTCGCTCGAACCGATGTTGCAGGACACGATATCATATGGGACGACCCGTCCGGACTGACAAATGACCTGTTTGCCCGCGGCATCGATCCGCATGACCCGGTCCTCAATCCATGTCTTACCGTGCCGTTCACATAATGCTTTGACATCGATGCGGGTTTCGTCGAGTGTATAGGTGCCGTCTGCTAATCCGGAGAACATGCCGGAATAATACTGATAACGGGAGGGGGTGACGACAATCCAGTCGATTTCCGGATGACTCCCTTGTTTGATGCATTCTAAATGCGCATGACCTGCGCCGACTAAGACCATTTGCTTCACGACATTCACCTACTCTTTTTAAAAATTCGCTGTCTCTGAGACTGTTATTCCCTTATGCGGAATAGCGTAATCGTTCCTCTTCAGAGGAACAGACGAAGTGATGTTGCGAGCGTAACGGTCATCAACAGGAAGACAAGATCCCATCGTGTCACGACCGGTCGGACATAATAGGTCCGGTCGACCCGAAACTGACGGGCTTCCATCGCAATCGCAATCCGTTCCGAGCGGATGATACTCGTCGTAAACAACGGCAGGCTGATTGCGAAAAATGTCTGCCACGGCCAAATCGACCGTTGTTGCCGGATTCGGCGTGCCTGACGGATGGTCCGGATCGCCTGACGGAAAATCGGAATGAAGCGAAGTCCGGTTAAAAATCCGTAAGCCAGACGGACCGGTAGCCGGCATTGATGAATCAGACTCATGACGAACCGGGTCGGGTCGGTCGTTGCGACGAACGTTATACTCAACAGGACAAAAGCAAACATTCGCGTTGCGACGAGCCAAGCGTGAGCAAGACTCTCTTCCGTGATCCGGAACCAGCCGAATGTCCACAATTCCGTCTCTCCTTCACCGAATGCCGCCATCATCCAAAATGTCAACAGAAATAACAGACTGTAAGGGATGAGCCGTAGCAACAGTATCGACAGCCGCCAACCGGAACAGGCTACACCGACGGCTGCAAACAGAAGCAGGGCGAATGTTACCGGCAGACGTGACGTCGTAATCAGCACCAGCATGACATACACCAGTGTTCCAAGCTTAACCGCCGGATTAATGCGCGCGAGCAGTGAATCGTTTTCCTGCATGGTGTTTCACCTCCTCGCGTTGCTGATAGCGTACCGATAGAGGACGGATCAACTGGTTATGCTCAAGCAACGATTCGTTCCGGAACAATTCATCCGGTGTCCCGTCAAACTGAATGTGCTTCTCGCCGATGACGACAACACGGTCGGCGTAACGGTGGACCAGTTCCATATCGTGCGTCACCATGATGAGCGTTGTCCCGGCTGCTCGGGCTCGTCGCAAGACTTCAACCAATTGTGCCGCCGTCTCGGCATCTTGTCCGAAAGTCGGTTCGTCGAGTAACAGGACCGCTTTTCGTTCGAGCAGCATCGTCGCGACACTTAAGCGTCTTTTTTGTCCGAGACTAAGTGCAAGCGGGGACTGACCCGCGACATCTGCCAAGCGATAATACTGTAAGGCATTGTTCAACTGACCAGGTGTCGGGGATGTACAACTGATCGTCAACTCGTCCAACACCGTCTGTTTCAGAAACTGAAACTCAGGTTGCTGGAAGACGAAGCCGACCTGCTGGTAAAACGTCCGGTCCCGCCATTTTTTCAAAGGCGTCTGAAACAGCTTGATCGTCCCACTTTGCGCCGGCAACAGTTTTGCCAGCGTCTCAAGCAGGGTGCTTTTACCGGCACCGTTGCGTCCGACGAGCATGATCCATTCTCCGGCGGACGCGGTCAGCGAAATCCGGTCGAGAATCACCCGTTTGCCATGCGTGATCGTCACATCGGTCAAATCAAACGTCGTTTCGTTTGCCACCGGACGTCTTGCGACGGGCGGGTTATTCAGAAACCGCGCTGTTGCGACCGTCAGCGGAATCGTCTCGAGTGTATAAGGATAGAGCAATGGCGACATGATACCGTGCCGGATCAGTTCCTCCCGTTTCTCTTCGAAGACTTCAAGCGGGGAACCGTCAAGCCTCAGCTGTCCTTCCCGAAAGACCAACACACGGTCAGCAAACGTCACACATTCTTCCAGTTGATGTTCGATCAACACCAGTGTCACGTTCGGATTGTGATGCAATTCTTCAATCAGCTCCATCATCAATCGGCGGCCGTGCGGATCGAGTTGCGCCGTCGGTTCATCGAGTAACAGGATGTCCGGTTCGAGTGCCAACACACAGGCCAAAGCAAGCCGTTGTTTCATCCCGCCGGACAGTCCGGCAATTTGCGTCGTCAAGGCGAGGTCGAGTCCAACCCGTTTCAACACCGTTCTGATTCGTTCTTCCATTTCATCGCGGGGAATACTCCGGTTTTCCAGACTGAAGGCGATTTCCGCCCCGACCGTCTGCATGCAAAACTGATCGTCCGGCTGTTGAAACAGCATGCCGACGGTTCCGTCTGCGCGCCATTCACCGGTGACTTCCGCCTCAATCGTTTCCGGCATCAGACCGGCAAGCGTATGCAAGAAGGTCGTTTTGCCGCTGCCGCTCGGACCAATCAATAAGGTCGTCTCTCCTTGCCGGAGCGACACGGTCAAGTCGTTTAAAACATCTCGGTCTTGATCCGGATAGCGGACGGTCAGATTCCGGCACCACATCAGGCAGCCCGCCGTTTCTGTTGTCGTCCGACGGCGTAACCGTTCAGCGTTCCCGTCTTGACGAGTGAGTCGACGATGATTTTCGCGAGCAATCCGCCAAGTAATGCCCCACTGACCAGTTGCAGGGAAAACGTCAATAGCAGTGTCGTCGTCGTATAGTAGGCGAACCCATTGACGACCAGACTATAGACCATACTTCCGACAGCCGCAAACATGCCCGACAGCATCAAGGTGAAGGTGTTGAAGGTCCGGTAGCCGACTAACAGAAAAGCAACCTCAGCGCCAATGCCTTGCGCAAGTCCAATCAATAAAGCCGATAAACCGAAGTGACTGCCGGTAAACAGTTCGACCGCGGCTGCGACGACTTCGGCAATCAAAGCCGCACCTGGTTTTTGAACGATGTAGGCGACGAGGGGACTGGCAATGACCCAGATGCCGAACATCCAGTTTGAGCCGACCGGTCCGAAGATGGCAGAGATTGGCAACCATAACGTCGACCAGCCTAAGTAGAGAACGCCGCACGCAACCGCTAGCATCATCATGACGATAATTTCTTTCATTTTCCAACTGTTCATAATCAGTTCTCCTTTAGATGTACATCCGCAAGGAAAGCACAAAAAGACCGCCCTCTAGAAAAGAGAGCGGTCGCGTCAACTGTCCGGGGACAGAAAAAGGGCACGAATGGGTCCGCTCCACTTTCCTACGCTAGTATGAACTAGATCAGGTTCAAAGGGTCCGAAGTGAATCGTCTCAGCCAAATGGCTCCCCTAGTGGATGTATAATGTGGTGTACAGCTTTCACTGTACGTCTGACGCTCCGACTTGTCAATCCCCATTAAAAAACCCCTCCGCGAGGGGAGGGGAGAAATGATTATTCTTTGTCTTCTTTGTTTTCTTCAGCTTGCTCTTCAGATGTTTCTTCTGAATCATCTGTTGATGCATCTGCATCCGCTGCTTGTGCTTCAGCTTCTTCGATTTCTTCAAGTTCAGCTTCAAGTGTCGATTCAACGACTGCTGCAACTTGGATGTCACCTTCTGTGACGACACGGAAATCTTTTTCTTCCGGAAGATCAGCAACTGTGATTGAATCACCGATTGCAAGATCCGTTACATCGACTTCGATGCGTTCCGGTAATTTATCTGGTGTTGCGGCAACTGTTACTTTAAAGAGTGTTTGTGAAAGGAATCCGCCAAGTTTTGCACCGGCTGCTTCGCCGACGAGGACGATATCCGTCTCAACTTCTGTTTCTTCATCCATTTTAACCGCGATGAATTCAACGTGTTTAATCGTTGGTGTAAAGATATCCATATCGAGCTTGTTAATCAAAGTGTTGACCTTTTTACCGCCGATTTGAAGAGCAACCAAGACGTTTTCGCCGTGATCACGAATGACTTTGACCAATTCTTTTTCGTCGAATGAAATCGGTGTGCTTTCCACTTTGTAGCCATACACGACACCAAGAGCTTTTCCTTCATGACGTAATTGCTTTCTAAGTGAGCGTGGGCGTACTTCGCGTTCTTCTACTTTTAATGTTACTGACATGTTCATTTCCCCCTTGAATTTGGTATAGCCCTCAAAAGGTAATGAATGTAGGAGTGGAACAATAGGTTCCAACAGAAATTCATGCGCTAAATGCTAGTTCAACTGGATTTCATTCAGAAATGAAAAACGAAGTGAGTAAGTAGCATTTCTCTCCCAGGTCATTACGCTGATATTGAGAAACAATAATTGAAAAGCGACCGTGTTGTACGGTGCTAATGTAGATATACCCCTGTCTTTCAAAACTTAAAACCTTTTTTTCTGAATTTGATTGTCGAAAGACCTTCAAACCTCTTGATAGACAACGGATTGAAGGTCCTTCATTTTTTTAAGATTTCCTTTGATTTGTGTGGTTAATCACCTGCTGAATCGATAAAAGCGGGAGAATCGAGCAGACGGACGAGTTCACGAATCGTTAAAATATCCGGCTTCTGATCCGATAAGACGGCATCAATCATCGTCGCTTTGCGATCTTGTAATTCCGCCATCTTTTCCTCGATCGTTCCGGTCATCAACAGCTTGATCACTTCGACCGGTGACTGCTGTCCCAATCGATGAGCCCGGTCAGCCGCTTGTTGCTCGACGGCCGGATTCCACCAACTGTCGTACAAAATGACGGTATCTGCCGTCGCCAGATTCAGACCGGTCCCGCCGGCCTTCAAGGAAATCAGGAAGAGATCAACTTCACCGGCATTAAACCTTTCACACAGTGCGACCCGGTCCTCAACCGGTGTCTCACCCGTCAGCAGAAAGTGGGCACTTTGTCGTGCTGCCAGTCGTTCCCGAATCCGGGCCAGCATCTTCGTATACTGGGAAAAAATCAGCAGACGGTGTCCGGCGGCTAATTTTTCTTCAATTAACGTCAGCAGACGTTCGAGTTTTGTGGATTCGCCTGTATAATCTTCGACAAACAGCGCCGGATCACAGCAAATCTGCCGTAAGCGGGTCAAACCGGCCAGCAACTTAATCCGGTCCTCACGTTTCGTTTCATCCAAATGACGCAATGTTTCCAGTTGCAGTTTAGATAAGTAGGAGGCGTAAAGCTTTTTCTGTGTCGGGCCAAGGTCTGTATAGTGATGGACAATCTGCTTCTTCGGTAAATCCTGCAACACCTCATCTTTGGTCCGCCGCATCAGAAACGGACGGATGAATCGTTTGATCTCGTCATGCGACCACGTTTGAAACGTCTGTAAGTCCGGCAGCAAGGAAGGGGAGATGACTCGGAAAATCGACCAGAGATCATCGGTCCGGTTTTCAAGCGGCGTTCCGGTCAAGGCAAACCGACGTTTCGCCCGAATCCGGCGCAAGCGGACAGCGGTTTGTGACGCCGGATTCTTCAGATGTTGTGCCTCATCAAAAATTACGACGTCGTATTCGACGGCCTGGTGTGCCTCCATGTCGGCTCGTAACGACGGGTAGGAAATCAAAAAAATCCCGTCCGCTGGTACTGTCTCGATTTGGTCCAAGCGGTGCTTTCGCGCTCCGGTCAACAGATGGACCATTCTCGTCGGGGCAAATCGCGTGAGTTCCGCCTGCCAGTTATGGAGCAGGGAGGCCGGGGCGACAATTAAGACCCGTCCCGGCGGCAGCGTCTCAAGATACCCAATCGCCTGAATCGTTTTCCCGAGTCCCATCTCATCCGCTAAAATCCCGTGCCCGTCGTGTCCGGCGAGATTCGCCATGAACTGGATCCCTGCCCGCTGATATGGATACAAGTGGCGGTCGAGTACTTCCGGGAAGTTCAGGTAGACTCCTGTTCCATTTTTCAGCTCGAGCCATCGTTCTGTTAATTGTTTATGGACATGCAAGAAGGAGGCGCCGACCAGATGTTTGAGGTTCGGCAGAGCCGGCGCGCGCAACACCGCTTCAAGTTGGTCCTGCTCTGCTGCTTCGAGTTGTCGAAAGACGCGTTGCAACTGTTCAAACGCCCGGTTCTCAAACGAGACAAACTGACCGTTCTTTAACCGGTGATACGTTTTCCGGGTGACAAGCGACTGCAAGACCTGTTTCAGTTCGACTTCCGGAATCCCGTCCATGGAAAAGCGGAAGGTTAACCAATCCAGGCGGTCCGTCGTGTCGACGTCGATCCGCGGATGGAACGGTCCGTTCGGTAAGGATTGGCGGATACTTTCCGTCACTTGAACGACGAGTTCACCGTAAACGACACGGGGATCGAGCAAACCTTTCAGAAATTGATATTCCGCCGCTTCTTCCTCTAATCGATAGCGACCGTTCCGCTCGAGCTCGAGGAAGCCACTCTCCGTCACGTAGCGGAGGACTGCTCCTTCGAGCGATACATCGCGCCCGAGCCAATTTGTCTCTTGCAACGGATTGATCCGAACTCCCTGATAGCTAAACGTCACGAGCAGTTCAAGTCCACCAGCTTCCCGGTCCAGCGCCAGCTCGACCGTCGGCGGACCGCTGACGAGCCGTTGTTTGAGCGGGGGACTGAGCCAGACATCGGCAAGATTCCGTAAGTGGTCACGCCTTTGTAAAAGTCGGTCAAAATACATTGGGCTGATGATAAAACGTTGTTGCGCCGTGATGCTTTCCATCACAATCGCCGAACCGTTGACATCAAATCTGATTTTTGCCCGTTCTGCTTTACTTAATGTTTGCAAATAAGCCGTCACCGCGGCATCTTCGGTCTGCCGCGTCGTCGCAAACGGACGGATTAATGATTGATTTCCGCCAGGTGTGCCGTAGACTTGCACATGATGCATCGCTAGCAACACGGCAACGATATGTCCGCAAAACGATTGATCCATCGCAAGTGACGGACAGTTGCAACCGGCATCGACGCCGTGTTCCTTGACGCGAACGGTGACGGTGAACAGGTCTTCGCCTTGAACGGCGGCTTCGACAAGCAAGTCACCGGATTGGTAGTTTCGCAGCGTGACTTTTTTAGCGGCGACATAGCGTTTGCCGCGACGGAACGCATAGGTATCCGACATTTGTTTGATTTTCCGTTCACTTAGTCCATAATTCATCTCGTAACTCCTTTCATCAGGATATAGGTGACATAATACAATTATCGTTCACTATCAAATAATTCAATCGCCCGTTTTTTCTCTCGATCACCAATATGGGCATAAACCTGGGTCGTTGCGACTGATTCGTGACCGAGCAACTGTTGAATCGTCAAGACATCGACCCCGCCGGTCGCGAGGCGCGTTGCGAATGTATGCCGTAATTTGTGCGGCGTGATCTGTTTCCGTTCCAAAAACGGCAAAACCGGACGCAAGCGGTCGACGTGCCGCTTTAAGATATGTTGGACCGCCCGGGGGCTCAGTGCTTTTCCTTGCTTCTGAAAAATCGGTTCAGGTCCCCGCATCGTCAAACTGTAATGCGCCGCAAATTTTCGCAGAGCGACCCGGACCGGTTTCGCGAGCGGGATGACACGTTCTTTGTTGCCTTTCCCGATGACGCGAATCGTCCCTTCATGGAAATCGACGGCATTCCAGGTCAATTGTGTCATTTCGCTGAGCCGCATCCCGCTGTACCCGAGCAGCTGAAACAACGTGATATCCCGGACGCGATCCCGCTCATAATGCGTGGCTTCCCGGGCATTCATCTCGACGTTCGACGGCAACAGCTGCATCAGTTCGTCCCATTCGCGTTTCGTTAAGTAAACCGGATCCCGTTTCGCCTGTTTCGGACGATTGATTTTCGCGACCGGATTTTCCGACAGCACGCCGATATCAATCAAATGCCGGAATAACGACTGCAAGGCCGATAGTTTCCGGTTGATGACACTCGGGGCATTTTGTTTCGTTAACGCTAAGTATTCCGCATAAGCGGCAATCCCGGACCCGTCAATTTCAAGAAACGCTTCTTGCGTGATATCCCGCGCCTGAATTGATTCTCCCGATGCTTCCGCAACGAACTGGAAAAACGAATCAAAATCGTAGACATACCGCCGCATCGTTGCTTTCGAGAAATTTTTTGACGCCAAGTGATCGATATAGGACCGGATGAAGTCCGGCATCCGGACATACCCCGGCAGATCCATCGTATGGGCGGGAAGGGGTATCGGTTTTACTGTTTTTCCTAGGTTTTTAAACAAACTCATCATTCTATCCCCTCTCTGTCATGAGTATACCAAACGTTGGTAGACGGCACACTAGTTTGCGTGAAATAGTTATTTCACGCAACGTTAAATTGTCAGACAGGGAGCGCTCAGTTGCATCGAAATGGGTGAAGACGGGTAACCATTCGACTCGTTGCAAATCAGCTTTTTATCGTTATAACGACAATTAAATACAATAATAATATTATGTAAACTAATTAGATGATTATTTTTCACAGAAAATCATTTCGCTCTCAGTTGCATCGAAATTCGTTCCGGCGGGTAGTTGGTCGTCTCGTTTTCGTACAGACCGTTTCTGGTTTTTACACCTCGAACGTGTACCTTCCTCCAGTTGAAAGGCTTAATCCAAATTGAATCGGGTATATAGACTAAGACTATCTTGTATTCACCATAAGGGGGAAATCATATGATTTCAGATCAACAAGCACGGCAGTTATTAAAAGACGCGAAACGGATCGCCGTCGTCGGGGTATCCAGCGATTCGGGCAAAACGGCAAACTGGATTGCCGATTACCTGGTCCAGCATGGTTACGAAGTCATTCCGGTCAACCCGACGTTAAATGAATGGAACGGACAGAAGGTGTACCCGAGTGTCGCCAGTATTCCGGGACACATCGATATCGTTGATGTCTTCCGCCGGTCGGAGTTTTTAGCGGACGTTGCCAAGGATGCTGTCGCGCACGGCGATGTCGGTATGATTTGGAATCAACTCGGATTATCGAGCGTCGAAGCGGAAAGCTTAGCCCTCGGTGCCGGGATTCCGTATATCGAAAACCGTTGTATTAAGATTGAACACCAGTACCTATAAGAGCGATTCGACCAGACATCTACGCACTTGCCGTAGGTGTCTTTTTCACTTGTTTTCTAGATTATCCTTGTCAGATAGCAAGAAGATGCCTACAATTAGATACAGACTACTAGAAAAACGAACGAACGTTTGGAAAATTCGGCGTTTTTTCTATTTGAGGTGAAAAACATGGCGACAGATTTAAACAATTATAATGATGATGCCATACAGGTGTTAGAAGGACTCGAAGCAGTCCGGAAGCGCCCGGGTATGTATATCGGTTCGACCGATCATCGCGGACTCCACCATTTGGTGTATGAGATCGTCGATAATGCAATTGATGAGGCACTGGCCGGATTTGGGGAACAAATCGATGTCATCATCCATAAAGATAATGCCATCACGATACGAGATCACGGGCGCGGTATGCCGACCGGGATGCATGCTTCCGGGAAACCGACGGCAGAAGTCATCTTCACCGTCCTTCACGCCGGCGGGAAATTCGGTCAGGGCGGCTATAAGACATCAGGTGGACTGCACGGCGTCGGCGCATCCGTCGTCAATGCCTTGTCGACACAATTGAAAGTCACGATTTACCGAGACGGTAAACAGTTTGAACAGACGTTTGAAGACGGGGGAATTCCGAAAACGACGTTACTTGAGACCGGCACGACGCGCCAAAAAGGAACAAGTGTCTATTTCAAGCCGGACGGAAAAATCTTCAGTACGTTGACATACAATTATGATACGTTAGCAGAACGTCTGCGCGAATCAGCCTTTTTACTGAAGGGTCTGAAGATTACCTTGACCGACGAACGGTCGGAAAAAGCAGATGTTTTCCAATACGAAGACGGCGTCAGTGAATTCGTCGGCTACTTGAACGACGATAAAGACACGTTACACCCGACGGTTGCCTTTGAAGGAACGGAAAACGAAATCGAAGTCGATATCGCCTTCCAGTTCACGGATGCTTATTCGGAAAACGTCCTGTCGTTCGTCAATAACGTCCGGACTCGCGATGGCGGCACACACGAAGTTGGCGCCAAAACGGCGATGACCCGGGTGATGAATGAATATGCCCGTAAAAATACATTGCTGAAAGAAAAAGATAAAAATCTCGACGGAAATGATATCCGTGAAGGATTGACGATGATCGTGTCCATTCGGATTCCGGAAGAATTTCTGCAATTTGAAGGACAAACGAAATCAAAACTCGGTTCGCCGGAAGCCCGGACGAGCTGTGACGCGGTCATTACACGCCGCCTGTCGACGTATCTTGAGGAGAACCCGCAAACGGCGACCCTTCTGATCAAAAAAGCGATCCGTGCTGCCCAGGCCCGGGAAGCGGCCCGGAAAGCCCGCGAAGAAGCCCGGAACGGGAAGAAAAAGAAACGTTCAAGTATCCTAAACGGGAAACTGACACCGGCCGCGTCGAAAAACGCCGAGAAAAATGAATTGTTCCTCGTCGAGGGAGATTCCGCCGGCGGTTCAGCTAAACAAGGCCGTAACCGGACGTTCCAGGCGATTTTACCATTACGCGGGAAAGTCCTGAACACGGAAAAAGCGAAACTTGCGGATATCATGAAAAACGAAGAAATCAATATGATCATCCACGCAATCGGCAGCGGCGTCGGCGCCGACTTCGATCTGTCCGACTGCAACTTCGATAAGGTCATCATCATGACCGATGCCGATACCGACGGGGCGCACA
Organism: Exiguobacterium sp. PvP048; assembly: GCF_040549175.1. Lineage (NCBI taxonomy): Bacteria > Bacillati > Bacillota > Bacilli > Caryophanales > Exiguobacterium > Exiguobacterium sp. PvP048. The sequence goes on from NZ_JBEPSU010000003.1 coordinate 171,046, forward strand.
TCCAAGTCCTGTTGCTGACGTTCTTCTTCCGCTATATGCGACCGTTGATCGATGCCGGGAAAGTGTTCGTCGCCTTACCGCCGCTCTACCGTGTCTCGAAAGGGAAGGGCAAGTCTGAGAAGTTTGAATACGTCTGGGATGAAGATACGCTTGCAAAAACAACGAAAAAGTTCGGCAAAGGGTATATGATTCAGCGTTATAAAGGACTCGGTGAGATGAATGCGCCGCAACTCTGGGAAACGACGATGGATCCCGAGACGCGGACGTTGATCCGCGTTACGATCGATGATGCGGCTGTCGCTGAGAAACGGGTTTCCGTCCTGATGGGCGACAACGTCGGTCATCGCCGGAGCTGGATTGAAGACAATGTAGCGTTTGGACTGACGGAAGACCTCTCAATCATTGAAAATGAACACGTCACGAAAGAGAGTGTGAACTGATATGTCTAACCTGCAAAACATTTTGAATCTGTCCCTTGAGCAAGTCGTCGGGGACCGGTTCGGACGTTATTCGAAATATATCATCCAGGACCGGGCCTTACCGGACGCACGCGACGGATTAAAACCGGTGCAACGCCGGATTCTGTATGCGATGCATACGGAAGGCAACCTGTTTGACCGCGCTTACCGGAAATCGGCCAAGACGGTCGGCGTCGTCATCGGTAACTACCACCCGCACGGCGATTCGTCGGTCTATGAAGCAATGGTCCGTCTCAGCCAGGAGTGGAAATTACGTTATCCGTTAGTCGACATGCAGGGGAATAATGGTTCGATCGACGGCGACAGCGCCGCTGCCATGCGATATACGGAAGCCCGTTTATCGAAAGTATCGAGCCTGATTCTCGAAGGCATCAATAAACAGACCGTTGATTACACGTTGAACTTTGATGATACGACGGAAGAGCCGCTTGTCTTGCCGTCCCTCTTACCGAACCTGCTGATGAACGGTTCGACAGGGATTTCGGCCGGGTATGCGACGGAAATCCCGCCTCACCATGCCGGTGAAGTGCTCGACGCGGCAATTGGCCGAATTTCGGGAACTGTGCATAATGTCGATGATTTACTGACACATATGCAAGGACCCGATTTCCCGACCGGCGGTGTCGTCCAAGGTCTCGACGGCATCAAAAAGGCGTTTGAAACCGGCCGCGGCAAAGTCATCATCCGGTCGCGGGCAGTGATCGAAACGTTACGCGGCGGACGCCAGCAAATCATCATCACGGAACTGCCGTACGAAGTCAACAAAGCAAACCTTGTCAAACGGATGGAAGAACTCCGCCTCGACCGCAAAGTCGAAGGGGTAGCGGAAGTCCGCGACGAGACGGACCGCGATGGTCTTCGTGTCGTCATCGAGCTGAAAAAAGAAGCGGATGCGGAAGGGGTGCTTCACTTTTACCTGAAGCAGACCGACCTGCAAATCGCCTATAACTACAATATGGTCGCCATCCACGAGCGGACACCGCGTCAGATGGGTGTTCTCGCGTTACTCGACGCGTATCTCAGTCACGTCAAGGATGTCGTCATCCGCCGGACAACGTTTGATCTCGAGCAGGCGAAACGCCGTCAAGAGGTTGTGTCAGCCCTCATGACCGCTATTTCCGTCCTGGATGAGACACTTGCGTTGATCCGGTCGGCCTCCAACAAATCGGAAGCGAAAGACAAGTTGATTGAACGGTTTAGTTTCACCGATCGCCAAGCGGAAGCTGTCGTCATGCTTCAGCTGTACCGGTTGACGAATACTGATATCGTTGAATTGCAGGAAGAAGCGGCGAAACTTGAAAAAGAAATCGCCCGCCTTGAAAAAATCCTGAACGACGAAAAAACACGGAACCGGTTGATCATTAAAGAATTAACCGTTCTGAAAGAGCAAGTCGCGGACAAGCGGCGTTCGACGATCGAAGCGGAAGTCGAAGAGCTGAAACTGAAGACGGAAGTCATGATTGCTGTCGAAGAAACCATGGTCTTCGTCTCGAAAAACGGCTATATCAAGCGGTCTTCGATGCGTTCGTTCGGCGCAACCAACGATTTGCCGGAGATGAAGGAGCAGGATCGTCTGTTGTATCAAGGACAGGCGATGACGACGGATCATCTAATCGTTTGGACGGTTCAAGGGAATTATCTCCTGATTCCGGTCCACCAGTTGCCGGATACAAAATGGAAAGACGGCGGACAACACGTCGCCAATCTCGTACCGCTCGAGTCGGGTGACCGGATTTTATCGGTCGATCTCGTCAGGACGTTTGACGAGACATCACACTGCCTGTTCGTGACGCGCCAAGGGATGGTTAAACGGTCGAAGCTGAGTGATTATAATGCGCAGCGGAAGTCGAAACCGCTCCAGGGCGTCCGTTTACGGGCGGATGACGAAGTGCTGTACGCCAAGATTTCAACGGGACAGGAGCAATTGTTCTTGACGACCCAGCACGGATTCGGTCTCTGGTTCACGGAAGACGATGTCCCGGTCGTCGGTGTCCGGGCAGCGGGTGTAAAAGCGATCAACCTGCGTGACCAGGATGTCGTAGCCGGTGCGATTGGCTTTAAACAGGCACCGAATATCGTCTTGCTGACGCAACGCGGTGCGTTGAAGAAAATGCGCCTTGCGGATCAGTTCCAAGTCTCGAATCGCGCCTTACGCGGTACGCAATTGTTGCGCGATTTAAAATCAAAACCGCATCAAGTGGCTGCCTTGATTGACGTCACGCAAGCAAAAGAACTGATTCTGATCGGAAAAGAACAGGAAAAGACGATTCAAGTCCCATCCTTGTCCTTCCTCGATCGGTTATCAAACGGTTCGTTTGCCTATGACGAAGAAAAATTCGGCCCACTTCTTGATTGGTATACCGTTTGATGGTCAGATGCCCCTCATTTTTAAAGAGGGGTGTCTTTTTTTAGGTTATTTTAGGTTAGATGGTGTTTCGTCGCTCCTTCCTGTTCGTTTCTAGCTTTCTGACGCCTGTTTTGACCGCTTTTTCAGACTTTTCTTCGAATTATCGCCAAATCACCCGTTTACAAATTGAAACGACTGCCGATAACCGCTACAATAAAAGAAAATGGTCAGGCAAGATTACCACGAAGTATGTGGAGCGGGCAGTTCGGAGCTTTAGCTTATAGGATTCGTTTCATCAAGCAGCTACGGACATGTTCCTCGGCTGCTTTTGTGCCATCTGCCAACTGGAGAGGTGATGACGATGAAATTCAGAAGACGCGAAAAAGTAGCAATCTATATCACACGGGAGCAACCAGAGGGATGGGAACTACTTGTTTTTCATCCGCAATCCGCTCCAGACAGTGATTGGCAAATTCCTGCCGGCACCATCGAGGATGCTGAAATCGCCAAGGAAGCGGCAGTTCGGGAAACACTCGAGGAAAGCGGTTTATCGCTTGCGACCGTTCAGTACGTAGGTGAAGAAGAAATGCGTTATCCGGAACGAATGCGGGTGCATTACACGTATTTCTATCATGCTCATATCGAATGTCAGGAAAACCGATGGACGCATTGTGTCGCTGGTGACGGTCAAGATTGCGGTGATTTTTTCCATTTTGCCTGGTTACCGCTTGAACGAATCACGCAACTCGAACGCCGGCATCATATTTTCTTGGATCGTTTAATGAGCCGCTTGGAACGGACACATCATTACGATTGTCGGAAACACGGTTAATCCCGTGTTTTTTTTATTTCGTCTCACTATCTTGAGTTTAACTGAATTATGAGACAATAATTATTAACTATTGATAATATATGTTATGTTAACTTAAAAAAATAAAAATTATCCAGTTGGTCTTTGTTTTCCTCCGCTTCCCTGTTACTCTAAATACAGTAACATCTATATTGTTACCTTTTAACCGGTAACAAGCGATAAGTAACCGTATATTCGGTAACAAGGAGGATTTTTTTATGCAAGCTGTTGCGGTTTCCTTTGATATTCAAAACTCCCGGAGCTATTCGAGTAAAGAACAGTTGTTAACCGATCTGCATCAATTAGCGGATCAGTTGAACGATGCATTTCCGGCGGCGCTCGTACCGTTTCAAATTAAGTCCGGTGACAGTCTGCTTGGTGTGTTTAACGAGTATGCCGTCAGTTATCCACTTATACTGATGCTGCTGAATCAGCCATTGGACGGTTATATCGGGATCGGATTCGGCCAATATGAGACGCTGTCGACGACCCATGCCGATGAAGCTAACGGCAGTGCCGTTATTTTCGCTTTTGAAGCCCAGAACGCTGCTAAACAGACGGCCAACCGGATTGCTTTTGCCGGGCCGCCCTATTTGCCGACCGCCCTGCTGAACGGTTATATCGAGATGTTATATCCGGCGTATTTCGGTAAAACGGACCGCCAAATCGAATTACACCGGCTGATGGATCAGCATCCGGAGGCCACTTACGAAGAAATCGGCTTACAAATGGGATTTCATGAAAAAGATGCGCGCATGAATGTTGCGAAACTTGTTGCCCGCTCCCAACGTAAACAACGTAAACGCCTGGAAAAGACATTCGTCGACGCTTTAAACCAGTTACAGGTCTGGGAGGCGATCGGATGACTTTACTCTTAAGTCTGCTTCTCGTCCATCTATTGGCGGACTTTCCGCTTCAAAGTCAACGGATGGCAAAGTCTAAGCAGCGGCAACTCCGGGTATTACTCGCGCATATGACAGTACATAGTATCGGGACAGCTGTTGTCCTCGGCATCTTTTATAAATGGGGTGACTTGAACGGCGCGACTGCCTGGATCATCGGCGGTGTTATCATTGGGACACATACCTTACTGGACGGTTCGCCCTTCAAACGTCTTTTGCATCCAGCGCTCGCATTTTGGGTTGATCAACTACTCCATCTTGCGATTCTGACAGAGATTGTCGTCTATTTGACACCGGTCGACTGGCCGACAACGTTTCCGTTACTCGACCAAATCTTATGGGTCAGCGTCTGGGGTTTGATTGCGACGGAATTGATCGGCCGCGGGATTGCCCCGCTGCTTGCGCCCTTTGCGCCCCGCCTGATTGAGTCGCACTTTGAGCGCAAAGTGACGCGGAAAGAACAACTGGACGGACTGAAGCGGTCTGTCACGCATGAAGTCGAAGATTCTGCCCGGAGTTATACGACGGAAATCAACGGTGTCGGCCGCTACATCGGACTCGTCGAACGCGCCATCATCGTTTGCCTCGTAGCAGTAAACGCAACAGGCGCCATTGGATTCATCATCGCCTTAAAAGCGTTGGCTCGCTTCAAACAGTTTGATGACCGCCGATTTGCGGAATATTATATCATCGGCAGTTTACTGAGTATTCTCGCTGCCTTACTGTGCGGAATGGCCATCCGGCTGGCCCTGTGAATACAGCAAGACGATAGATTGAGATACAGAAAGAGAGGTGGACGGTCTCTTAAGGTAAGGAACCGTCGTAAAATCATGAAACAGATTGGATTAGTCAGACACCACCGGGTGACGGAAGGTTACCCGACCAAAGGCTGGATCAGTGCAGCCGACATCGAAGCCTGGATTGAGCGTTATGATGTTTCGACCATCGATGTCCAACCGGTTGAACTCGGAAATATCGACTGGACGATCTGTTACGCCAGCAGTATGCCGCGAGCCGTTCAAACGGCGGAAAGCGTCTACGGAAAAGATATCATCGTGACGGATCTGTTACGGGAAGTCCCATTCCCGACGATCCGTTCACGGATTCGTCTCCCGTTCCTTGCCTGGGCATTGATCGGACGGCTTGTCGCGCCATTCAGCAAACGAATTCAAGCGGAAATCAAAGATGCCAACGAGCGGATTACGGTTCTTCTGAACCGATTGACGTTTGAACAACCAGAACATGAACGGGTTTTGCTCGTCGGACACGGCGGGATGATGATTCTGATGCGGACTGCCTTAAAAAAACGAGGTTATGTCGGTCCCCGCTTCAGTCATCCACGCAACGGTATGTTGTATCTGTTTGAGAAACGGGAGGGCTAGGTATGAAATGGGGTTCCGTTCTGCTACTTGCGCTCTGTCTGATTGTCATCTTTTATATGACACGCGACGACGAGCCGTTACCTGGTGATCGTCCGGAATCGTCTACCGTCATTCACGTCTACGGCTTTGATGTCGGTCAAGGCGACAGTACCTTGATTCAGACGAAAAACGAAACGATTTTGATCGACGGCGGGAATAACGGCAAAGGGGATGATGTCGTCCGCTACCTGAAGAACCTGGGTATCACCCGCCTGACAGCCGTCATCGCAACACATCCGGACGCAGACCATATCGGCGGGCTCGATACGATTCTCGATGCCCTGCCTGTCGATCAAGTCTACGCACCACGCGTCAATCACACGACAGAAACCTACCGGGACTTCCTGCTCGCCGTCAAACGGCAAGGGATCACCATTAAAACGGCTAAAGCCGGTGTTTCGATTCCGAGTGACGAAGTGAAACTGAACTTACTCGCCCCGCTCCGCGACGGCACCCGTGATTTAAACAGCTGGAGTACAGTCCTGCAACTCGTTCATGGCGATAATACCTTTCTCTTCATGGGAGACGCTCCGATTCGGACGGAACAGGACTTGCTTGAATCCGGAATGGATTTAAAGGCTGATGTGTTAAAGGTCGGGCATCACGGTGCGGACACCTCGTCCTCAATTCCTTTTTTACAGGCAGTCCACCCTTCCCGCGCCTTGATTTCAGCCGGCGAAGGCAATTCATATGGCCATCCGCGTCCGACCGTCATGAATGCGCTGGCGGCGGAAAGTATCCAGGTCGATCGGACGGACCGGATGGGCACCGTTCAGTACACGTCGGACGGACAGACGATTCAGGTCAAAAGCCGGACCGATTTACGTCCCGAGTAAAGGAGAGGATACACGATGAAAATGACCGTTACGGAATTTGACGGAGACCAGGCGATTTGTGAGACGGAAAACCGTGAAACGGTGCAAGTCCCCCGTTCGCGTCTGCCGCATGCTGCAACAATCGGCGACTGGCTCGAATGGCGCGGTCGTTCGATCCGGATTCTCCGGGAGGAAACGCAGAACCGTCGGCAGGAAATTGATGATTTGATGAATGAACTGTTTGAAGACTAAAACTCCGTTCCTTGGCCTGTCAGTGGTCAAGGATTTTTTTATTCACCTTTGTTTTTCCAATAATAAACAGCAAATCTAAAAAATCGACTTAAATCACTAGCAGTTTTTTCTGAATTTTCGTAAACTTTAGGAATACGAAACAAAAAGGGGGATTTATCCATGTTCCAACAATTACGAACGAACTTAAAGCAAGCGGTCCTCGGACAAGAACATGTCATAGATCATCTTCTGATCGGACTGTTGTCGGAAGGTCACGTTCTGCTTGAGGATCGGCCGGGTACCGGTAAGACGACACTGGCCAAATCACTGGCCAATACACTGGATGCCAAGTTTTCACGCGTTCAATGCACCGCGGATACCTTACCGACCGATTTGCTGGGGATGGAATTGTTTAATCCATTGACCGGTTCATTCGAGCAACGGTTTGGCCCGCTGTTCGCCAATATCGTCCTTGTCGACGAAATTAACCGGACGACGCCGCGGACACAGTCCGCCCTGCTCGAAGCGATGGGGGAAGCTCAGGTGACGATCGGAGATACCTCTTATACGTTACCGCAACATTTTCTGGTCATCGCGACTCAAAACCCGTTTGACGGTCAGGGGACGTTTCCACTCCCCCATGCACAACTCGACCGCTTTTTGTTCAAACTGTCGTTTGCTCCGCTCGATCGACAGGTCGAAAAAGCCCTGTTACAGGGAGCTCACTTACAACCGAGTCCATTCCAGGTACCGCTTGAGCAACTGAATACCTGGAAACAGGAAGTCCAGGCGGTCACCATGGAAGATGCCGTCGAAGATTACCTGCTCGACGTCTGTGATGCCTTACGGGCGCACCGGGACGTTGAGATCGGTCCAAGTCCACGAGCTACCTTGGCGCTCCTCCAGGCGGCAAGAGCGCGGGCCTGGATGCATGACCGGACATACGTAACACCGGAAGATATCAAGCAGCTGGCAAATCCATTGCTTGCCCACCGGCTGGTCCTGACACTTGAAGCGACATTAAAGATGACGAACGGTCGCCTGGTCCAGCAGATTTTGGAGTCATTGACTGTTCCGACCGAGGTGTAATATGCAATTGATTACACCAAAGTCCTTTCATCCGATGATTTTATTTTGGATTGCCGTTGCAGCCGGTATTTGTACACTGTATGGTTCGATCCTGATTGCGACACTGCTCGTCGCGTACACGTTGTACGGGTATCTCTTGCCGAAGTACCTTGAATACCTCGGAGAACGTCTGAGCGTTCGGCTCGTCGAAACCGTCCGGGCGTTCCGGGACGATCCACTCGCCATTCCATTCGAAATTCATAATCCGACACGGTTTGCTCTTGGGAAGGTGACCGTGTCCGGTCTTCTCGGGGAACAGGTCCGGATTGAGGACGCCAGCAGTCAGTTTTGGCGGCAACATGTCTATGTGCCGCGTCAGGCTCATGTGCCGTTTCAAATCGATGTCACGGCAGCCAAACGGGGAACGATTCGGATCCAGTCGTTTGATATCATGATTTCTGATCCGTTTCATCTGATGACACTGTACTTGACGTTACCGATTCAACAGCTTGGTCATGTCTTCCCTGATTTCGCACCGGCCTCCGTCGAATGGAATGAACGCCAAATTCCTGGCGAGACGATTGACCGGTCGAGTCCGTTTACGGACCGCTCGAGCTTTCATTCGGTCGTCCCTTACGCGGGCGATGCGAAGACGATTTACTGGTCTGCTTATGCCAAGACGGGGGAACTGTATTCCTATCAGTATGACCGGATGCGTAATCATGACTATGCCGTCATCATTGACGGACTGTCGGCCGACGGTTTGGCTTTACGCGGCGACTTTGAAAAATTGCTCTCCCGGGCGGCAACGATTATCCGCGAACTGGAAAAACAAGGCGCCTCATACAGCCTCTGGATTTCAATGGTCAACCGGGACGGACAGTGGTATCACGTACCTTCCGGGAAAGGAAAAGAACAATTCTTGCGGACGATGGAATGTCTCGCCCGGATTTCAGAATATGATTTACCGCTCGAACGCCGTTACTTCACAAAACGGCTTCAACGGACCGTCCCGTCGACGACAGCCGAAATTCATCTCGGGCACCGCCATAAGGGGGTGAGCGCATGATCATCTGGTGGATTCTCGTCATCAGCTTGTTGCAAGCCCCGCTCATCATTCTGATTTTCCCGTTGCTCGCCGTTATTCCGGCGCGCCCAATCCGAATCGGCGTTCAACTGGCGGCAGCTGTTGCTTTTCTTTTGATTTCTCCGCTGATCAGTATCCTGCTGTTACTTGCGATTGCACTCAGCGCATGGCTCGAGACCGTCGATTACCCGTATAAATTTGCCGTCAGTGCGACGGTTCTGACCGGACTGTGTTTACTGTTACCTGGATTCCACCCTCCGCTCGGTGCGTATCTTCTGCTTGGTCTCGTCTGGGGCATTCCCTTCCTCAGGCAGCACTTGATTGAATGGCGCCGGATTGTCGCAGGTATCTCGTTGTTTCTGGGTGCCAGTCTGGTCCTCGTCACCTTAATCCGGCTGCTGAAAGAAGCGCTGTTCGGTTCTGTCGCGAACCTGACCCGTCCGGCACTTGAGGCGTTCGGTTCCCTCTTCACCTGGACATTACCGCTCGCAGAACAGATCGATCAAAAAACGAAAGCCGACAGTACATCCGGGTTATCAGACATCGCCCCGCAAGAAAGTCTAAAAGCGGCCGGCATGAGTTCCGATACGCTGTTTTATTTGAACATGACAGGAATTATCCTGGCGCTTCTCGCCGTCGGTCTCACGTTCTACCTGATTCGTAAACGCCGGGTCGTGGCAACGGAGGCTGAACCGGTCGCCCGGATGACCGTGCCGAAGCAGGCAGCGCCTGTCAAAAAACACAGCCAGCATCCGCTTCTGAAAATCGCCTCGCAACTCGAACAGGCTTTCCCGCGACGCCATGACGAGACGACCGTCGAATGGCTGACACGGATTGAATTTCCGGAAGCTGTTGCCCATGCACGGCTTCTCGACGGCATTGAATTCAGCCGCAGCGAGCCGGCGTACGATCTTCAACTGTTCCGGAAATATGTCCGCGAACAAATCGAACGCTGAATCCAAAAAGAAGGTGCTCCGATATCGGAACACCTTCTCAGACTGAAGACAAAGTAGTGGTTCTTCTCGATAAAGAGAAAAACCACTACTTTGTCTTCAGTCTGAACAGACCTTCAAGAGGTCTGTTCCAGGTATAAAAAGATTTAAACAAATGTAAGCAGTTATGTTCATCTAGCTACTCATGTCGTAAGAGTATGATATGAAATATCCTGACTGATTTTGTTTATAAGACAACGTATTAATAGTCACTTAATACATTGTCAACTTTTAATTAACAATATCATATTCGTTTAAAATATTTTCATATGCAGGGTCATTTAAAATTTCTTCAGAATTTTTATTTGCTTCATTGATTATTTGTGTTCTTTCTTTAAAACTTAATTGATTCAAGAACTGAGATTCTGTCATTCCGTTTGGAAAACTCATATTGTTTTGATTTATTCCTTTTTGAATTGCTTCTGTTTTAAGATTTGTTTTAGATAAAGATTGATATGTAACACTAGAATTAGATGACTTAGTCGGCAAGTTTTTATTATCTGCATAGTTGATTCCTATTTTTATACTTTTTTGGTCGTTTGGATCATCGAAATAAGACTTATACCAATTTACATTTGAAGTTTTACATTTAATTTGCACTGCACCTGCTGCTACTAAAAGTACTTTCGGCTGAAATCCACCAAACCGTCCAACATATCCAAAATGCATATTCCCTAAATCTTCACCTTTCATCACTCTTCCACCGAATACATATCTGTCATTTACTCCATACGCATGCTTGTAATCCCAAGGACCTCTACTATTAACCTTTCCAGTGAAATAGTATCCCGTGCCTATAGGATATGTTTTATCGGATATTGTATATTGATAAAGTGATGCGGCATTCTTTAACATTTTTGAGGAAAACGATGCCGTCACATCCCCACCAGGATTAATTGCACTGTATGTACCTACAGGATCATCATTTACATCAGAGTCTTCGGCCTTTACCAAGTGTTGAGAAGATGATGTAATTAAAAAATACATAGATAAACTAATCATTATTTTTCTTTTCAAAATAAAACTCCCCTTCCATCCTCAAATATTATAGGATTAAATTGACTTGAGATAGATTTAAATTAATTTTTTAGGGATATCTTTTTTTGAATATCTCTTTAGAAAGGAGCGTTTATGAAAAAAATACGCTGGTTATTATATACTATTACATTTTTGTTATTTTTATTTATTTATAATTCTTTTTTTAATTATGATTTTTTTAAATTTATTTCATCTATTTTTTCAACAGCACCTATACATCTTGGTCTCGCTTTCAGCTTTATTACTTGTTTGTGTTCAATATTATTATTAATAAAAGTAAGTTCATTCAATGATAAAAAAGCAACTATTGGGATGTTAGTTACCCTTATAATTAACTTAGCATTCTTATTCGTAACAGGAATAGTGGATTTGATCGGCTCTTTATTCTCTTAAATTATTATGAAGACTAGGTACAAAACATAGGCTGAAATGGATAATGTTCATTCAGCACGTAATTAAAAAAATCGATATGTATCTGTAAGTAAGATACTAAACAAGACCATTTGTCGTTTAACGCTTCATTCCTTTCCTTTCCTCGCAAGGATTAGAAGAACTTAGAAATATCTCGCACCAATCAGTGACTCGTATCTCTACCGTTCCGGCAGGTGCATAGCAGTGTAATGCCTTACATCAGTCAGAAAGCTTTTCAATCGTCTCTTTTTAAGAGAGATAAAAGATTACAGAAAGTAAAATACTCAAAGATAGCAAAAGATATTAAAGCTATATAGGTACACATAGTTATTCCCCAATTTCTTCAATAACATCTAGCATCTTCCGTGAATCCACATGAGCTGAAAACAAACCTTCTATGGCCCGCAGTGGATTAATCTACTGCGGGCCACCTCTTTCCTTATTCAAACGGCATACTCTTGTGAATCGGGCATTGTATCAAAAACGACAGGAGACCATCGAACGTGTCTTCGCAGATGCAAAAGAAAAGCATGGCATGCGTTGGGTCCGATATCGTGGTCTGAAAAAAACAACGCTACAAGCGATGCTTACTTTTAGTGCCTTGAACCTCAAAAAATTGGCGAACTGGTTATGGGATTCCGGTGGGAATCCTTGTTTTTCATACTATTTTATACGACTACATAAGACAAACCCTCATTTCAACGTTGAAATGAGGGTTTGTCTACAATCTGAAAAGGTGCTCCGATTTCTTTTTCTTATTTAGAATCAATTTTAGACGCTTTACGCGCTATGATAACAATAAAGACGATGGCAGCAACCGGAAGCACGAGTGGCATCCAGTCCAGGATATACTGTGTATTCATCGTATCCCCTCCTCCAAGACATGCTGGTACTCTACACGTAGCATATTCCAAAAGACGGGACCATGCAAGCGTCGTCAGATCCGCGGCAACATCGAGTAGATGACGGAATAATAGATCAAGACACTAGTCGAGACACTATAGACTAACAATATGTAGGGTGCGAATTTCGGCTGAGCATGCCGTTTCAGCACTTTCAGTGAAAACATCGTGATTCCTAATGCAAATAAAGGACTAAAGCCGAAGACCACAAGATCCATGGACATTAAAAGCTCTGTACTAAAGAGTAGATTAAAGGCGAAAATCGATAATAAATACCAAGACGTGTAGGATAAACAGATGAAAAAGAGGTATGACACGCCCGCAATAACGCTTCCCATCCGTGGTTTTTCCATATGTTGCATGATGCCCCTCCTGTAACAAAAATAAGATATCCTTAATGGTAATCGGAAAAAGTTCTTAAAAATATTCAAATATGAATATACGACAAAAAACGACAAAAAAAGATCTTCTGCTCCCTTCAGCAAAAAATCTTCTCTGTTCGTTTTAGACACTTTCATTCATCTGTGGACTGACCGGAACACCTGCTTGATACACCTTGGCAAGCTCCAACACTTTATTCTTGAAGGCCTCCCGGCAAAGAGCCGGCTCCAAAATCTCCGCTTGCTCCGCAAACTGAATCAACCACATCATGAAACCTTGGGAAAACAGCGCTCCGACCTTGACCTCAAACCAGTCCCCTTCGAGACGCCGGCAACGAATGTCCGTCCCGAACCGGTCGACGACAGTCGGCATGACGCTCTCATGGAACTTTAACGTCAACTGTTCCTGTTCGCCACCGTACATATTGAACATACTGCTCAAATAAGTGGCTTCGACCTCGACCGGTGTCTGGGCCGGCTCAAAAACACTGCAATTAACGATTCGATCCACGCGGTAGGTCCGGATCTCTTCGACCCGTTCATCCCGTCCAATCAAGTAGTAGTTCCCGTTATCGACGATCAGATGAGCCGGCGTGACGAGATAGTAATCCCCGTCGCGACGCAACTCGAACTTTCGGGTCCGTTCGTTAAATTTGCCCTGATATTGAAAACTGATGATGTCCTGTTCGATGATCGCTTTTTGGATGGTATCAATCGAAAACGGGATGACGCCTTTCGGTTTCTTGACGGTATGTATGACCGGCGTCAACGTTTTTGCCAGACGTTTACTCGTTAACGTATGAATATTACGGACCAGAACCTCCGTTTCACTCTCAGAGATGAACTTGGCGCTGGCAATCGCATCCACGAGTAATCGTAAATGATGGTATTCGAACGGACGGCTGACCAGATGATACGGAATCGCAAGACCGTTTTTGGTTTCTTCCGCATGAATATCGAATCCTGATTTAGCCAAAGCAGCAATGTCCTCTTTTAAGGACTTTCGGGACAGCTTTTCAATCAGTCCTCTTTTCGACAGTTCGGTACTCAATTCTTCTAATGTCAACGTCTGTTCTTCATCTGAATACTGCTCAAAAATGTCTCGAACGGCTAACAACCGATCCCGATTGGATAATTTTTCATTTGGCACGGGGCATCCTCATTTCCTATCCATAAGATGTTTGATTATACTTGGATTATACCTCAAAAAGAAATTAAGAATAACAATAATATGGAAATATTTAAGAGATAGGAGAATTTGGATGCAGCACATTGCCGATTGGGAAGGTTACCGATTTGATTACCGGGACAGCGGAACCGGTCCCGTCATTTTACTGATTCATGGGACACAATCCGATTACCGGGAAGTCTATCACGTCGAACGATTAATCGAAGCCGGCTACAGGGTCATCGTCCCATCTCGTCCTGGATATGGAAAAACACCGTTGCATGTCGCCTCATCACCCGGCGAGTTAGCGGCTTTTTACCGGAGATGGCTGGCTTCTCGTCACCTCGAACGTTACACCGTATACGGCATTTCTGCCGGCGGACCGACCGCGATTGCTTTGGCGAGCGGTAATCCAGCTGTCAGTTCGCTCGTACTAGCCTGTGCGATGACACACCAGATTTCACTTCCTTATCAGGACTGGCTTGTCCAACCGCTCCTTCAGCGTCCGCTGCAACTCGTGCAATGGATCCTGTGGCATTACGTGAAAGATAAATTGGTTAAGTTTCCACAGGAAGCATCCGTTCGGATGGTTGAAATGACGAGTCTGTTGCAACGGGACGAGATCCGCCGTCAATTAAATGGAGCCGACCAGCAATTGTTGTATCAAGTCGGATTGCAGAACGGACCGGGCCGGGGGGTGTTGTTTGACTTGACGCAACAGATTGATCGTCCGCTCCTGCAGGGCATCCGTTGTCCGGTGCTGATCGTTCACTCCAAAGCGGACCGGGCCGTCCCGTTCGAACATGCCCTTTACGCCCGACGTGCCATTGCGCATGCCCAGTTCATCGAGTCGGCGAGCCCTGGTCACCTGATTTGGATCGGCCCGTCTGCGCGTCGCGACGAACGAATGATTGAACGCTTTATCGCCTTAAATCACTTGTAGGCGGACACGGAGGTTCAGCTTTTCGTTTTCTTCCTCAATGGAGATGATTCCCCGCGCCGTCAGTTCTTCGATTGCCAAGCGGGTCCGTTCCAAATTAAAGCGGGCATACCGGGCAATCTCCGCTATGCCCATTCGGCAGGACAGCTGATTCGCCTTGATTTTCGACGACGGTTTGGCGACGGAACGTTGCAACAGACGCCAAAAGACTTGCCGGGCATCATCCGACAGCGCATATGCATTTTTTTCGATGACTGGCGGGACGTACCGGATGTCCTCCCGGATGCGCCGGATGAGGTAGAGACTCAACCAGTATTCCACGTCCGCCTGAATCCGGAAAAATTCAAACCACCATAACTGATCGAGCGCTTCCGCTTCATCTTGCCGTAATGCCCAGGATGCCGGAATGTCGTCAAACTCTTCATCGAGAAAGTCTTCGTAATCCAACGCAGTTTCATATAAGACCTGGGGCGGGATCCGGTCAAGCGTCTCCCGTTTTTGATATAAATCAAAACTCATCCGCCGGAAGTGTTCGACAGACCCGGCGACTTGACTGAGTTGCATCAACTGTTTCGTGATGAGACGGGCAAGTCCGTCCAGTTCGAGCTGAACGGCATATAAGTGTTTTTCAAGAGCAATCAATGTACTTCGTTCCATCAGACAGTTCCTCCTCTGTTCGTGGCATACTTCTAGTCTTTTAGTCTTTTTCCGCAAATCGGACATTCAAAACCATCTTCTGTTTGTCTCCCGGTACCGGATGACTTGTTCTTCCTGAAGCGGGTTTATCTCCCAAATAAATCGGGAATATTTTTGATGCAGTGGTCTAAACGATTCAATCGGAGGTGGAACAACGTGTTACAGTCCAAAAAGCGCACGGAGCGGAAGTGGAGACAACGCACGACACGTAATCATATCCTGCAATTGGAACACTTGTACAAAGCACATCCTGTCCGAACGACGACACAAACCAAAATGGTTTTTTCCAAACTGTTGGAAGATGCTATTCGAAGCGGGCGGTCCGTTATCTGGATCAGGGAAACGAAACCACGTTGACCGGATCGGTTACGGCTCTTTTTCATGCCCGCGGTCTCATTGAAATCAAGACCTCGACAGGATTACGACGTCATATCTCGTCTGACACAATCTCGTCTGACACAATAATGGACGTCCGTGAATCCATCACATAAAAATCCGGTTATCCAAAAATCTTCTTATACATGCAGACAAGGGGGACGGATCTGAATCCGTCCCCCTTGTCTATTGAAAAACTGACCGGCTTGTCAGTTCCTGCTTTCATGGACACCCCTTATTTTTTATCTAGCTTGACATTTTGGTCAGCCGGCAAGGTTGTCGTCGTTTCTTCCTCTTCGAGCTTTGGTACACCTGCTCCGTACTCTGTTGTCTCGTCTTCGACATAAGAGGCGGCAAACGCCGGATTCAGCAGATCGGATTTTGAGCCCACGATGACGATCCGGCCGTGTCGGACTTCCTCTTCCAAATCTTCAGCTACATCTTTCGTCATACCGAGCTCCGACAACTGGGCAATCCGGTCTTTCCGGTTGCTGCGGACGGTCGACATCAATGTCTCGAAAAATGATTTTTTAGTTACACGATACGCTAACGTCTGCGTGTCGTTGGCAATCCGTTCCGCCAACTCTTCATCCTTCGCAAAAATGTAAATTTGTTTATTCGAATAACCGCTTGACTTCAAGCTCGTCACTTCTGCGTCGACGGCTGTCATGTTCCGTACGATTCTAGTTTCAATCATCTTGTTTCCTCTCCTTCATGCGAGCCGACTTTCTACTCTCGATATAAAGTTATTCCCGAAACATAATGAATAAAACATGAATCGCCAAAACGTATCAACCGGTTTTTCGCAAACGGACCGCCGGACGCCGTTTCAATACTAACGTCAGCCCGACCACCAGACATAACAAGATTTGCGGTATCATCGTTTCGTACGTCGGATAAAAACCGATCCAGGAAACGGTTGGCAGGTAGGAAACGGCATGAATCGGCACGATGCCTGTCAGTTGTAACGCATGCAGACTGGCGCCTAAGATTTTAAAGGCCATAAGATAAATCAATCCGGTCGCCGCTAAAAAGAGCCGGTTGATCGGTAGACGCACCCCGAAATAAATAACCGCGAGTGAACAGATACCGACCAGTCCGATCGCTAAAATGATTCCCCCGGCCAAAGCAGTCGTCGTCATCGCTGGTGCCATCCCGACATAAAACAGCAGTGTCTCGGCCCCTTCCCGGAAAATCGTCAAAAAGCTGACGGCGAATAAGGACCGTCCCGCAAGATTTGTTGCCAGTCCGGTTTGCCGTGAAGCAACCACCGTTTTCGAATGTAACCAGGAACCGACGAGCAGCATCATCAATACCGCGGCCAGTCCGGTCCATCCTTCAATCTGCTCCCGACCGACAGCAGCAAGTGCCGTCGAAAAGAATTGTTGAATCACGAGCGCCAGTGCTCCGCTAGCAAGTAATCCGAACAGTGCGCCGCTCCAAATCATTCGTTCTCCCGTCACCTTGGCTTTTCGAGTGAAAGCGACCAGTGCACTGATGATCAGCAATGCTTCGAGCCCTTCCCGTAACATGACGAGCATCGCATCGACAAAAGAATACGTCGTTTTCTGCGCCAAGACCTGAAGTGACGTGATGATCGGTGCCAAATCGGTCCGGGTGGCGTCAACCGTCGACTCGTCTAAACGTGACAACAGCACCGGCACTTCCGATTCGATCGTCGTATATAAAGAACTGCTCCGGGTCCGGACCTCCCCTTCCCCGCTCGGCCATCGTTTGATGAATGCCGTCAGCGTCTTCTGCGCCGCCGGGACGTTCCCGACAGCGAGTTGCTGATCGGTCTGTTTCAGCAAGGCTGTCAGTTCGGACAATCCTGTCTGTTCCGCCGCTTGAACGGTATCACCTTGCAGGAAAGAACGGATGCTTGCGTCAAACTGATCGAGTGCTGCATTCAGCTCCGACTGATCAAAATTTTCCCGCGCCAAAGCGATCCGGATGGCAGACAACCCCATCTCGACTTGACCGTAATGACCGATGCTTGTCTCCCGGACGACGGTCTCACGGTCCGTCCACGCCTGCAGTAAGTCGGATTGCAGCTGCTGACGTTCAGACATCGTCGTAGCCTGCCGGAGCTGTTTCGTCCAGCCGAACAACTCTGTTAAGCGTTTTTTAGCCGCAGGATCTGTTTTCGGCTGATCTGTTTCCTCCAGCGTCCGGACGGCCGTCGACAGTTCCGTCAAACGTTGTCTGATCTCCGGGAGGGCGGTTTGTTTCTGAACTTCTGTCAACCGATGTTGAATGACCTTTTGTTCGGCAGAAGCCGGCAGGCGGTCAATCTGTTTTTCAAGTGTGTTCAAAGTCGTCCCGAGCGTACTCCGGTCGTTGTCATTGACTGCTGACAACGCTTGACCAATCGAGACGTACAGCGCATCTGTCTCGGAATCCGCGTGGACAACCGGACTGCCGATTGCCGTGAAGAGGAACAGTGCCAGGAACACGTTAAGCAAAGAGCACATCACCGATGTAGCCTCCTTTTTGAATCCCGCCGAAACAGGCGAAAAGAGCACTGCCGCGGTGGGTAATGTATTCATTTAAACGATCGGACGCCGCTAAACGCCGCTGAATCGTGATGAACTGTTCCGGTGACCGCTGGTACGATAAAAACAACAAGCCGGCATCGAGTGCCCCGGTTGTTTCATTGATGCCCGCCTGATAGGAGTAGGAGCGGCGTAACAACTGTGCTTCACCTGATCCGTGCGCGACTGCCGTATGCGAATCTTTCGGAAGTGAGGCTTCCCCGCGTGCCATGCGTTTACTTGGCGTCACGGATGCAAATTCGTCTTTTGAACCGAGTGGTGCACCGGATGCCCGGTCTCGGCCGAAGGTGCGCTCCTGTTCTTTCAAAATCGTCCGGTCCCAGACTTCAAGATGCATCTGAATCCGGCGGACGACAAGAAAACTGCCATTTGTCATCCATGGTGAGCCGTCCTGCCACTGATAAAAGAGGTGTTTATTCCGAATAGCAGGCTGCGAGACATCCGGATTTCCGGTTCCATCCTTGAATCCAAACAGATTCCGTGGTGTCCCTCCTGTTGCATCCGCTGCTTTTGACCGTTGGAAACCGGTCTGGGTCCAGCGGATTTTGACGACGCCCCGACCGATTCGGGTCAAGTTCCGCAACGCATGAAACACGACTTGTTGATCGTCGGCACAAATCTGAACGACAAGATCTCCGCCCGCCCATTTCGGGTCGAGCTGATCAAGATCAAAAGCCGGCAACTCCCGGAGCAGATTCGGACGCTTATGACCGATTTCGAACCGGTCGTCCGCAAACAGACCGTGTCCGCAACCGAACGTAAACGTCAGATGGCTCGCTGACAGCCCTTCCGCCTCCCCCGTATCTTCCGGCGGGACGTACAGACTGTCCGAGTCACCGAGCGGCAAGCCAGCCGTTAGCCGGGCGCATGCCCGTGTCCAGCGTTTCAAGAGGTCAATCAATTCATCGCGTCGTGTCGTCTGGACATCAAAGGCGACGATCTGGACATGATTTTGGGGCGGTGTCAGGATACCCGCCTGATACTTGCCGTAGAACGGGACCTGATCCGTCGCTTCGGCGGTCAAGGCACGCGGTAACCACCGTTCGAGCCCGCTCGCGTAAAGCGCAGCTCCGAGTCCGGTCAGTCCGGCAACTTTCAGGACGTCACGCCGTGTAACGCCCGCTTCTAAAGTAGTTCGTGTCATCGATTCAGCCCTCCAGTACGATCCCCATCTTCGAGAGCGGCTCGGCCAGCTCGTTGATGGCTTGACTCAATTGTTTGACGTCCGCTTTGGATAACGCGGTATAGAGAACATACCCATCCTCTTTCTTTTTGGCTTCCAGTAAACCGTTGACATCAGCAAAGCGGGCGGCAATCTCTTTCGACAAAGCGGCATCCTGTTTTTGAAGCGCCGGGTTCAACAGTTGATAAATTTTTTCCGCCCCTTGAACATTGGCTGCAAAATCATACAAGTCCGTGTGGGAATAGCGGTCTTCTTCCCCTGTTACTTTCGACGTCGAAACTTCGTTCAATAAATCAGTCGCCCCGGTGACAAGCAGTTCCGGGGTCACCTCGACGGTTTCGACTTTTGCTCGGAGCAGATGAACATCCTGCATCAATTGATCGGCGTATCCTTCGTATCCTTCGGTCGTCCCTTTTTCAAACAGTCCTTGTTCGATCCGGTGATAGCCGCCCCATTCCGATTCCTTGACATCCCCTTCACGGGCATCGATCTTCGGATCGAGATCCCCGAATACTTCGGCAATCGGTTCCGCCCGCTCATAATGCATCCGCGTTGGTGCGTAGAGCGCTTTCGCCTCTGCCAAGTCACCCTCTTTGACCGCTGTCGTGAACGCTTCCGTCTGTTTCGTAAACTGTTCCAGTTCTGCAACCGCATAGGTCCGGTAATCGGCCACGACCTGTTTGAACGGGTCCGGCTTGGGTGTCGCCGGTTTCGTCGTCGCGGTTTGTTCGTTACAGGCTCCCAGTAAAGCCGTCATCGATAAAAGTCCGATGGCCAGTGTTTTTGTATGTCGCATGGATGGTTCCCCCTGATCGTTAAGTAAGTTCATCAATCAGTATAGTCGATAATGATAATCGTTATCAATATATTTCAATAAAAAAATCCTCCCTTTCAGACGGCATGGTCTGGAGGGAGGATGACTGATTCAGGATTCACGTTTCTTGAAATACGTCCGCGAAATGATAAAGGCCACGATGCCGAAGCCGATAAATACAAACGCTTTTTGAATCAACGACAAGAACGACAAGTCAAACAACAACAGTTTGACGGCACTGACCGACAACAACAGCAGACCGGACAGGCGCCAGGCCGCTGTCCCGCGAATCCGGCCGATTGCCACGAGTACAAACGATAACAGGATGTAGGCAACAGATAACGTCGTACTACGATCCGTTTGATCAAGCGCCGCGTAAAACGGCAGTTCCATTACGATCAGCGTATAGGTGACGAACACACCGGCAGCGGCGAAAAACAGCACAAGCTGCCAATATTTCCGCCACACTGCTTCCTCGTGCGTCCGAACGAGCAGAACGATGAACGCTGTTGTTGCAAGTGTCAGACCGAACACGGAGACGGCATACGACTGATCGTTGAAGCGGTACGTTTCATATGTTCCGATCGTATACAACACGAACATCACATACACGACAATCCCGAAAATCCGTTGGTGTGGTACTTGCTGACGTTTGACGAGCCATAAACCGGCAATCACGAGAGCGTAGAGAATTGAACGGAATTGATCACCGAAACTCAGTGGATCGACCGGTATCTGCGAAATCGCAAACAGAACGGCGACATGACCGACACCATTTTGCCACGCGTCTTTCGTTTGATTCGCGACGACGTAAGCGAGTAGTGCAAACAGAACCGCGAGTCCGTAACCAAACGGCCAATCGATCACGGACAGACTGAGCAGGACGAACCCGCCCGCTATCCAGCTCGGATAGTTATACGTGAGCGGCAGTCGCGTCCCGATATAGGCGAGACCGAGATAAGCCATAACAGAGGCAACGAGTAACGTCACTTCATCAATCAGAGGACGTGTCTCAAAATTGACAGTGAGACTGCCGAAAACAAGCGCCAGGAAAAAGACGCCGGCAGCAACAGGGTACGCCTTGACCGCTTTCAGACGAAGGACAGCAAATAGCAAGGCGGTAAACAACAGCACTTCGTACAGTAAAAAGAGGAAGACGTTCGGCTCGTCCGTCAACTGAAGAAACGGCAATAAAAAGCCGGTAATCGAAACCAGCACCAGCAATGCCGTCGAACGCATCCACAACATTAATCCATATGCGATCGCGAGTACGACAATCTCTAAGAAAAAGGCCAACAGCGGTGGATAAAATTGATATAAGGCCATACCGGCAAATAACGCCGACAAGGAGACGATCGTTCCGGTCGCGACAAGCCCGACGCCGAGCTCACGTCGTTTCTTCTCATACTGAAATTCTCCGAGCGCCATGACGAGCAGACCGATGACGACACCACTTCCGATCCGGACCGCCGGGCTGATCAGTCCGGCAAGTGACGCATAGGAAAACAGAAAAATCGCCCCGATTGCTGCAAAAATCGCCCCGATCCGCGGTAACCAGACCGTCGCGAGGACGTTTTCCCATTCCTCCCGTGTTCGGGCTTTTTTCACGACGGGTGTCCGGGTTTTTTTGACGAACGCCGGTCGGACGGCTGGGCGCGTCACGGAAGAGACCGGTTCCGGCGGCAATTCTTTTGCCGATTGGTGTTCCAGTTGATCGACACGAGCCTTTAAGCGGACGATTTCCTGTTCCAGCTGTTCCAGTCGTTGGTCATCCATTTCTTCACCACTCCTTTCAAGAAGAACTTACAGAGGTTGTCATTATTTTACACGATTTTTAAATCGATTCCCATTTCTTTAAAAAAGCGCCCTTGGTCGACCGCATAAAAAACCGGTGAAGCCAACCGCTTCACCGGTCAATCGATTAACGGACAGATAACGCGTACTGTCCTGTCGTGTTGTAAACAGACGTAAATTGTGAACGGCTGACCGTATATTTTCCACGGTAGGGATCGGATACCGTAAACGCACTGCTTGAGACACCTGTTACGAGCATGACATGGTAGTTGCGGTAACCGGTAAACGTTTTACCGTCCGGCTTGATCCAAGAGAAGTAACCGTACGGATTTTTGAAATCGACGGTCGCCCAGACGATGACCGGGTTTCCGTTACGGATTTCACTTTCAATTTTGCTGACCCCTTGTTTCGAGATATCAGCAGCACCGCTGCGGTATTTTTTCGCGAGCGGCAGGATGCCTTTCGGATAAATACCCCAGTTTTTATAATAATCAAGTGTTCCTGCCGGATTTCCGGTAAACATTTTTTCCGGATCGGCCCAGTAATACTTACCGTTTTTATAGGTCGCATTTGTCATGCTTTTTGGCATCTGGTTATATAAGGAAGACGCGGAAACGGCCTTTTTCTTGTATTCGAGTGCCATTTTCAGTGAAACGAATTCACAGCCTGACGGATAACCGAGCGTATACTGGTTGTAATACGGGACGTTCAATTGTTTCGACGAACTGCTGCTTGGTGCCGTTTTCGTCAAATACTGTGTCGACACGTAACGGTAGCTGCCGTTGTATAAGATACGTGTCCAGCTGCCGGATGTTCCGTAAGACGCGACCTTTACACCTTTGTTTAGTTGTGTGACGGTTTTCGCTGTCGTACTTGGAGCAGTTCTGACGTTTAATGTCCCGACCGTCGTATAACGCGCGCCGGTCGACGTATACTTCGATGTCGTAGACGTCCGGACATAATCTTTGTGTATGTAACCCGGTTTTGATTTGTACGTGATTTTATACCAACTGCCGGACGTCCCGTTTGAAGTATAGACGGCTCCTTTTGTGATTTTCCCCAAGATTTTACTTGTTGTCGATGGTTTCTCACGAACACGTAATACATCTGTCGTGACCGTCAGCTTCGTGGCAGCTTCTGCAATGAGCGATGGACTGAACACACCGAACAAAACCCCTGCCAAAATGAAGGACGTAATGATTTTTTTCATGATAAACCCCCTTATTTTCTGTAATACACACATTTTTCCCATCTTTTTGGAATTTTAATCAATATTCCACAAGAAAATTCTGAAAAATTGCGATGTCTTTTTCTTTATAACAAAAAATCTCAGCTCTGTATAGACAGATTGCTGAGATGTAATTATATTGATATTTAGTAAAAATCAGTTTTGAAGCTCTAAAATGAACGGGGACGGTTTCGAAAAAGCCTGCCCTATCAAGCGCGCGACCAGTTTCGTGTCGGTTTCGGAGACGGGCAACGGTGTCCCGTGGACGATACTTTCATAAAAGGCACGGTATAATTTGCCGTAGTCTCCGACCGGGCTTGGAATCCGGACATCCTGGAGATGACCGTGATCGTCATGGTACAACAGACGACCGAAATCATCTTCTGAGTCTTCACCAAATCCTTCTTCTCCCGGGAAGTAGTTTGCTTTGAGATCGAGTTCCTGCCGGTCGATATGCTGTTTGATGAACGTTCCGTTTGTGCCGTGAAGCATCCAGCGCGGAGCACCCGCTAACGCGATATGACTGGTCCGGACGCTGACTTTTAAGTCCGGATAATAGAAATCGAGGGCAAACGTATCATCCGGATTGCCGGCTAGGCGGACCGTCCGGATATCGTAACCGACCCGGTCCGGTTTCCCGAACAGGGCAACGATTTGATCAATCGTATGGACACCGAGACCGTATAAGGCACCGTTTTCCGGACGCGGAATGGCCGGAGCCGCGTCCGGCCGGTAAAGGTCGAAGTGTGAGACCACTTCGACGAGTCGTCCGAGCTTGCCTGAACGGATGACTTGTTCGACGACTTGAAAATCGCTGTCAAAACGCCGGTTTTGATACGCCAGCAGCTTGACCCCTTGCCGGTCTGCTTCCTCGAACAACCGGTGCGTCTCGTGCTCCGTTACGGTGAACGGTTTTTCGACCAACACATGTTTTCCGTGTTGCAAAGCTTGCAGGGCGTAGGAGAAATGCGTCGCCGGCGGGGTATTGATGACAACGACCTGAAGCTCGGGATCGTTCAGCATCGTGTCCAAATCCGTTGTAAAGCGGACATGCGGCAATCGAGACGCATAGGTTGTCTCTAATTCCGGTTTTGCTTTTCGATTATAAATCCAGGTGATATCAAAATGGTCCTCAATCATGACGTAGGGCAGATGATACCGGGTCGTACTTTTTCCAAAGCCGATAAAACCAATCTGAAGTCGCATCCGATCACTCCTCGAAACATTCTTTTTCTAACCATACCAAAGCAGACGGAACTTGTCCTATCTAAATGTCCCGTTATTTCAGAACCGGTGTTTCCTTATACTCATATGTCGCAAAACCGTCACGAATCCCTTGAGGCTCAAAACCAAAGGACGCATAATAACGGTTCAGGAAGTCATTTGTCGCAAGACAGTCGAGACGCAACCGTTCCTGCTCTGCCGTCGTGACCGCGATGACATGCCGCAACAGTTGTTTGCCGACGCCAAGACCTTTTGCCGTCTCGCTGACGACAATCCGGTGGATGTACAGCCCTTCCGTATCCGGCCACAACGTCTGATCCCAGGCGAGCGACGGTAACAGCGCAATCGAACCGAGCAGTTCCGCCCCCTGTTCAAAGACATACAGTCGCCCGGCTGCCAAATCGTTTGCGACCAGTTGCTGTAAATCTGCCTTCAGATAAGCGGACCACTGCTGGCTCCCGCGTGCTTGAAACAATTTGGCTTTTTCGCGCAACAGGGTCGCAATCTGTTTGACGTCCTGTTCAGTAGCTAGTCGTATCATACTGTTCCTCCTGTAAAAAAATTCTCCTTCATCCTAACGAAATTGAACCCAGAAGAAAACCGTTTTGCATAAAGTCCTGCAAAAATCACAAAAACGCATGAGTTTGTAAATTTTTTCATAGTTTCAGATTCTATATCTCAATATTGTATAGTCAGGGAGTGAACAGACCCCCAGTCTGCACAACACAGGTCTACCGACTTCCCACGAGTCGGTAGACCTTTTTTTAAACCGTTTAGTCCAATCCGACCCAACGTTTGGACAGTGCGCGGGCTTGTTGACGGTATGCCTCATCTTCTACGACGGGGTTACTGAGTCGCGGCGCAGAATCCGCGTAATACCCGCCGTTGTCAATCACATCGTCGGTCGTTGCCAGATACAGGGCAGTTTTTGCCCCGTATTCCGGGGTGTACAGCTTTCCGGTCCAATAGCCCACCTGAGCAACCGGCTTCAGAACGGTTTTAAGCACTTTTCCGTATTTGCCCCGGTAAAACAGGTCTGTGTTGACGATTCCCGGGTGAACACTGACAAACGTCGCCAGCGTGCCGTATTGTTCCGCTAATTCCCGCATGTGAACCATTTGCAGAAGCTTTGATTCCCGATATGACTTCATCGGGTTATACTGCTCTTTTCTGACATGTGCAATCGCCTCGAGCTCGATATCGGTCCGGATCATCCCGCCTTCTCCCGCCAAGGAAGAAATCGAGATCACACGGGGATCATGTCCCTGCTCGATTAACGGCATTAACCGTTCAATCAAATAAAAGTGACTGAGGTAATTGACTTGGAACTGTGATTCAAATCCATCTTTCGTCACATGATACGGCGGAACCATGATACCGGCATTTAAAATCAGGCGATCGATCCGACCAATCCGGTCAAACAGCACATCTGCAAAACGCCGTACGGAATCAAGCTGATCGAGTTGAACGATTTCCACTTCCAGATTCGCATCGGAAACAGCATGTTCCCGTAAAAGTTGAATCAGCAGCGTCGCTTTTTTTTGCGAACGGACGGTTGCGATGACACGGTCTCCGCGTTCCAGCAATTCTTGAATCGTCACCATCCCCATACCGGAGTTTGCTCCTGTCACTACACAGATGTTCATATCAGATGCCTCCTCTTTCTTCAATCAATGATCCATTATGATACGTGTTTTCCTTTTTTTACGGATTTATACACATCTTCCGGCAAACTATTTTCGGAAGCAACCGCAACGAATGACGTATACTAAAGAAAAGACGTCTTTCATTGAAGGAAGGGATCGCCTATGAACGAAGGAACCGTCCTGTTGCTGGCCGGTGTTCTCTTGTTGCTTGCCATCGTCACGACGAAATTTTCTGTCCGTCTGAACGTCCCGACCCTGATTCTGTTTGTGTTTGTCGGCATCCTGGCCGGAACGGATGTCTCCGGCTTGATTGATTTCGCCGACTTCGAACAAGCCCGTCTGTTTGGTACAATCGCACTCGTCATCATCTTGTTTGACGGCGGTTTGAATACGAAATGGCGGGATTTCAAAACCGTACTGCCGGCAGCGTTATCCCTCGCAACCGTCGGTGTCCTCGTCACGACCGGGCTGATTGCCGGCGTCGCGCATTACCTGCTTGATTTCAGTTGGCCGATCGCCTTACTGATCGGGGCCTTGATCGGCTCGACCGATGCCGCTGCCGTCTTTTCCCTGCTGAACGGTCGTCCGATCGATCAAAAAGTGAAGCATACGCTCGAAGCGGAGTCCGGAACAAATGACCCGATGGCCGTTTTCCTGACGATCCTGTTCACGGAATTCGCTTTGGATCCGGCAGCCTTTTCCGCCTTACACGGCATCTTGCTGTTATTTTACGAGATGGGCCTTGGTCTTGTAATCGGTCTGTTCGTCGGCTGGTTGTTGACGTCCTTGATGAACCGCATCCAGTTGCAGTCGTCGGCCCTCTACCCGACGCTTTTGATCAGCGGCGCACTCCTTTCCTACGGCGTCGCAACCAGCCTTCATGCGAGCGGCTTTTTAGCCGTCTACGTGACTGGAATATGGCTCAGCAACCATGATTTGATTTACCGGGATATTCTCGTCCGGTTCAGTGGCAGCCTGTCTCACTTGGCGGAAGTCGGCATGTTCATCATGCTCGGACTGCTCGTTTTCCCGAGGCAACTGTTCGATCCACAGACGCTGTTCGTCTCCGGCATCATCGTCTTGACGTTGATTCTCGTCGCCCGTCCACTCGCCGTCTATTTATCCCTGTTACCTTTTCGTTATAACTTCCGCGAACAGAGTGTCATCACGGCCGCCGGTTTACGCGGCGCTGTGCCGATCATCCTTGCGACCTATCCGTTGTCGAGTGGCTTACCGGACGCCTATCCGTTATTTAATATCGTTTTTTTCGCCGTCATGACATCGGCTCTCCTGCAAGGGACTGCCTTGCCGTGGGTCGTCAAGCTGATGAAGCTTGATGCGAAACCGACCATCGACATTGAACCGTTGATTCAGTTCATGACGGTCGCGAATCCGAATGCCGAAATCGTCGAAGTCAGTGTCCCGTCCTATTGCCGCATCGATGGGAAAACACTGCAGGAGATTGAGATGCCGCAGGATTTGCTGGTCGTCGCCGTCATCCGGCAGAATGCCATCATCACACCGAGGGGAAAAACCCGGTTAATCGGAGGCGATCAACTGTTGATCCTGACGCCGAAACAATCGGAAGAACGGATCCGGAAACTGATTGCGTCCCTTGGAATCTAAGACAAAAAAACCGGACACCTGAGGGCGTCCGGTCTTTTTATTTCTTCTTTTTCCGGCAATCACCGGTTTCCGGTCAGATCTTCCGTCCGTTGAATCCGGACAAGACCCGGCGGACGATGCGGGAACGTGATCGTCAGTCCCGCAAATCGGCAACTGTCATTACTGTTTTGTGCCCGGACGATCCAATCAATCGTTTCCTGCCGTGCCAAGGCGTTGTGGACCCGGTTTTCGACCTGTTGTCTCGAAATCCCTTCACAGGAGACTTCCGTCAAATAGGTCGTCTCGTCGGACTCGAACTGTTTCCAGATCCCTAACAGCAATTGACCGACGGCACTGACGGGAGTTCCATCCGGCTCCCCCGCCCCGACCGCTTCGTCGAGTCGTTCGATGGCCTCCGGTGCCGTGTCCCCGAGCGCCAAGATCCGTCGCGATCCTTGCTGCATGATCCGGAAACGCTTATGTCCGTCGTCAAGCCACAGGCGCTGGGCAAACGGATTGACCGGAATACCATGGAAAAACGTTACTGTCCCGCGCCAGGCGAAACCGAACGACGGATCGTAAACCTGCATGACCGCCATCACCTGTGCAAGAAATGATTGCACTTCCGTTCGTTCCGCCTGCAACCGGGTCCGGACATCCTCGAACTCGTGAAGCGGGACAGCCAATGGAATCCGCGTGAACAATTCGCTTTCTGGTACACGGTGCGGTGCGAGGACCGTCCCGTCAAGCCGGTAATCACTTGCCGGACGTCCCGTCCGCCCGACGAACAGTTGCCAGTGGTCTTCAACCGCCGCAAAGGCATAGGTCTGATGGGCAAAGGATGGAGCGACGAACAGACCCGGGAACGGTTCGAACGTAGCAATCCGGAGCGGTTCGCCGTCGTTCCACTCCTCTTCGATGACACGGACGAGCTGTCCGGTCAACGAGAGTGTATCCGTCAGATAACGGCCGGTGTTGCTGTAAAAACCTAAAATGTATTCCCGCTCTTCCTCTTCGAACGTCATTATCGTCATTTGAAACAGGGACTGGACCTGGGCTTCAGCAAACAAATCGTCGACGCTTTCCGGATGATGGGATTCGATG
The DNA here is from genome assembly GCF_040549175.1 of Exiguobacterium sp. PvP048. Classification (NCBI taxonomy): domain Bacteria; kingdom Bacillati; phylum Bacillota; class Bacilli; order Caryophanales; genus Exiguobacterium; species Exiguobacterium sp. PvP048. The sequence continues at coordinate 200,301 of NZ_JBEPSU010000003.1, forward strand.
GCCACCATCTGCCACCCCATCCGTTCATATAAGTTGATCGTAATCGGGAAAAATAAGAAAGCACCATGTGTGGCTTCAAGTTTCAGGATATCCTGCATGGCAAGCCGCTCAATCCGTAAATCAAACCCCATCCGTTCCAGATGATCTTGCAAACGTCTTTTCCAGTGCGTGAATTCCATCTTTTTCCCTCCTTCTGCCTTATGCGCGTTTACGAAGCGGATTTTTGGACCAGTAAAGATAAAGACCGACCAATCCGGCGATTCCGATCAGATACGCCGGGGTGCCGCTGACTTGCATCAGGACGACGGGATTCGGCACGAATTGAATCAAAACCGCTTTGTACGTCGCAAACAAGATGAAGCTGACTAAAAATTGAAGCCAGACCCGTTTTTTGACGTCACGGATTTTCGGCGACGTGATTAGAATCGACATCGCATCAATCAGGAATAAGGCGATGATCGAAAATAAAATGTAATCTGCGAGAGCGAACTGGAAGATTCCATCGATTCCTTCGATGAAGATAAACATCAAAATCGTCGAGATATAATTCCGGGTCCAGCGCTTCTGAGTTTCGTTCCGCCGCAATTCCGGAATCTCGGCAATCATTTGATTCAACCGTTCTTCCGGTGATTGTCCGTGGACGGTTTCAAACGGTTTTTGCAAGCGCTGGGCTTCATACAGATCCGCTTGGAGACGGCGTTCGATATCCGTCCGTTCCGGTTCTTCGACGTTCAGGTTCAACCGTGGTAACAATGACTCCAAAATACGTGTGTTGGCTTTAGTAAGTTTCAAGCGAGATCCCCCTTTTTCACGTTTAAGTATACCGGTTTCAAGGAAAAAAAGACTACCGGGAAGATGACGATTACTTGACGAATCACGAATAAATATTCAGAATAGTTAAAAAGGTGACACAATTTCCAGAAAAGGAGGGATACAGATGTACCAAACCTTGACGAATACGGCGCTGATCGCTTTACTGACGAGCGTCGGGATTGCCCTGCCGTTGGCACATACCGAAAAAGAGGCACAGGAGCCGATCCCGTTACAAACGAACCAGACGGATGCTGAATCAGCAACGACCGAATAAAAGCATGACCCCTTTCCCTGATCAACGGAAAAGACGGGTCATGCTTTTATTATTTTGCATTTCCAGGCATTGTCACATGCTCCTCCACCTTGACCGTCCAGGCCAAGATGGTCGTGCTGTCCCGAACACCGAGCTGCTTGATTGTCGTCAGTAACGTCTCAACGCCAGCCGTTGAAGTGTTCAGAATCGTTTCCATCTGTTTTCCGTCCTGAAACGGGGCTCCCGGACATTCAATCAATCCGTCCGTCGTCAACAACAGCTGATTGGTTCCTTGACGTAATTCACGAATCCCCCGGCTGTAGCACGGAACCGGTAAATCAAATGTATTGACCCGTCCGATCCATTCAAAAAATTGCCGCTCGTTTAATTTGTACTGTAGATGTTTACTTAACTCCGGATGGAATAGATAAGCGACGACATCGCCGACTGATAACCACCAGACATATTTTCCTTTTCGGACAAGAAACAGACAGGCGGTCTCGCCCTGTACGTCTTGACAGGCAGTCCGGAAGGCTTCGTTTTGCAACAAGGATACGACCTGCTGTTCAAGTGCGAAAAACATCGTTTCGAGAGGTTCATTCAGGATCCGTTCGATTTTTGCACGATGCACGGTAAAGTAGTTGGTTAGTAAAACGGCACTTTCCGCCGTATCATGCGCGTCGAGGAGCATCGTCCATTCCCAGTCCTCCCCGATCCAATGGAGATGACATCGACGAACGGTGTTTTATTGCCTACCCAAACCAAATCCGTCATTTCTGTTATGACCCCTTTCAATCTGTCTGTTCATCCCGCGTTCCTCCACCCTCATGACACGACCGGTTAAGGGGTCGTGACAAAAGGTTGAACGAACAAACGCAGACGTTTTTCGTAATTCCCGGCATTTTCGGAATAGGTCATGCCGTGACCCGCTCCGCGGACCGGATACAATTGTTTGATCCCGGGTTTTGCCTGATACAGCTCATAGACCATCCGCGGGGGAACAATCTTGTCCTCCGTTCCCTGGATGAACAACGTCGGCACCATGATCCGGCTCGTCTGCCGCGTGACGGAAACATCCCCGTAAAAGAAGTCCTGTTCGACTTTATTCAAGATACTTGCCACAGCAAGCGACGGACCGGCCGGATACGACAGATTTGCTTGGGCAAGGGACTGGAGCCAATCATCCAGACGGGCATATGCGCCTTCGGCAATGACGACCTTGACTTGTTTGGGAACGGTCGGCTCTCCTGCTGCGAGCAGTGCCGTCGCCCCTCCGACACCCAGTCCGTGATAGATGATGTGACGGGTTCCGGTCTCCTCAATCAATTGATTGGTCCACTCGATCAAATCCAGCCGGTCAAGCCAACCATAGTTCAATGGTCCTTTACTGCCTCCCTGACCGCGGCGGTTCGGAACAAATACGTTGTATCCGAGCTGTTCCTGATAAAAGCGGATGAGTGGTTCCGTCTCGGAGGAACCGAGGCGCACATCATCAGCAAGGAGCACCACCGTCTTGTCGGACGCGGGAGAAGCGGTCAGGTAACGACCGACGCGCGCTTCTCCGGTCGTCTTTAATTGGATGGTTTTCACATCCTGCCGCTTCATCCATGCCTGATCCGTTGTATCCGGATTGGTTTGCTTCGCAGGCAAGAGACGAGAGCGGTCGGACGCTTTTGTTAAAGTGTGCTGTAAACGGTAGCCGTCATATCCGATCAGACTTCCGATTCCGAATAGGATCAGCAAGAGTATCAAAATCCATTTGCGCACCACGTTCACTCCTTTTGTCATCTGTTTCTTTCAGAAGCTATTCGTCATCCGACAGCCGTGTCCCTGCCGGTGGAGCCGGTGGCTTGAGAAAAGTCTGTTGATACCAACGCAGTACGTTTTCAAACTCTGCCTGTGTAAAGTAACCGGCATGAAAGACACTTGAACCGCGTAATGTAAGCTGAAACTTCAGGATATCTTTGTGTTCGAGAAAACGGGACACGTGGCTCGAGAAGGCTTCAATCTTGAGGCGCGGCGCATAAATCGTTTCCCGGTTGACGAGTTCCTTGCGGAGGACAAACAAATCATCCTGATGCCCGTAACGGGTGTTTTGATAGCCCGACCGTGCGATCGCGTAATAAACAGGCAACAGCAGAAGAAACGGTAATCCCAAATATCGGAATGGTTCCGGTAACGTATAGAGCATCGCCCCGTTCAACAGAAGTAACCCCAGACTGTAGCCGAGCAGCGGCCAACGGACGATGTAAAAAAATCCCCGGTCGACAGCTCGTTTCTGCGGATTTTGCAATTGAAACCGCGGTAAAAACCGACTCAAAAAATCGTCGATCTCACTCGTGCGGATAAACGGGTGCAAGAGCAGCTTCTCTTCTTCACCGTTTGCCGAGATAATGTGTAATGAGAGATGCGCCCGTTTCAAGCGCCGTTTGATCCAGCTTTCCTCGATGACCAGTGCCTGCACCTTATCTTGATGAAAGACGATTTCCGTCCGGTTCAAGAGGCCGTAGCCAATCGTCATCCGTTGTTTATCACGTGTCGCCCGGAAGGAACCGTACCGGAGGACGAAAACCAAAATCGAGCCAAGGTAAATCAAGAGTAAAAGCATTCCGCCGAGAATCAGCAAAATCATAAGTGATAAATGCAACAATTCGTCAAACGCCCGGCTGATGTAAGGCTCGATGAACCGGTTGGCGAACTGATAGACGGCTCCGAATCCGACGAGTGCCAGACCAAGCCGGCCGGATAATGCCCCTGCCGTCACTAAATCCTTTAAGCCGACCGTATAGGTGACGGCTGTCTCCGCATTTTCGGCGGGTGGCAAGACCGCTGTTCCGATCGTCGATTTCAATTGTTTGGCAAACTCGAGTCGGACCCCTTTTAATTCGACTTCCGGTTTGCCGCTGTCGGATGAAGTTTCGACCGTCAGTGTCGCCAAACCGAGAATCCGCTCGAGCAGGTTTTGATTGATCCCGATCGACTCGATCCGCTGACGTTGCGTCGTCCGCTCACTTTTACGGAAAATCCCTTTATTGACCCGAATCGTTTGTTCATCAATCGTAAACGTATAAAAGTACCAGGAAATGATGCCGAACACGAGTAACAGGAAACTGATGACCACGACACCAATCATCGTATACATGCCGAATCCGTCATTTTTCAAATCATTAAACAGGATGACGGCAATTGGAATGACGAGTGACCGGAGCTGTGTCAATGTCGTCATTAAGATGAACAGGGGATGCACCCTCCGTGTCATAACGACTCCTCCTCCTGTTCCTCGAGTTTGGCGAATCGTTCAATCCGCTTCCGTAAGATGCCGGCTTGTGTCACCTCAAGTCCGGGTAACTCAATTTGTCCGGACGCCGTATGCACGCTCATGTTCATCAGGTTCAAACGACGGAGCAACGGACCGGACGATGTATCGATGATTTGTACTTTGACGAGCGGCGTCACGACATGCCGTAAGATAAAAATCCCGAATTCAACGACTAAAAATTCATCATTCACCCGGTATTTAAAATACCGTTGTCGGATCTTCGGGACGTAGACGAACTGAAGTAAAAAGAATCCTGTCCACAGACCGGCCAGAATCCACATCCACCAGGGAGACAGATCGAGCCACTTGATCTGAACCACGGTTGCCGTTCCGATGAGCGACAGATAAATGGTATACTTAATACCGACGTATTGACGTTCGGCGGTCACCGAGGCACGTGGCAGACGTTGCCAGTCCCCGGTCGGTTGATTTGGTTGCATCCAATCCCCTGCCTTTCCTTTTTTCATACGGGAAGAGACTTGCTCAAGTTTCACTGTCATCAAACAGACGTTGACATTTCACTGCGAATCATCGCATATATAAGAGAGTAGAAATGTATTTCAAGGAGGAACCATGCTAACATTTGAAGAAAAATTAAACATCATCGAGACTTTCCCGCAACTTGTCCGGAAAGAAGTTTCGCTTAACCGTGTCAATTTCCACTTCCCGGAGAGTCAGTTCGAGAAAAAAATCGTCGTCTATCATCTTCACCCGAACGGCAACGGTTTTGTTTACGCTGCAGGATTACCGGGATATGAGACGGACCGGAAAGGTTTCGTCAACATTCGTGAATTCTCCGAGCCCGCTTTAATCCTCTTGTTACAAGATGCGATCAAAGCGCTAGAGACAGTCGAAACGGTCGAAACGCTGGAAGAAACGTGGATCAACGACAACCAGTTCGAATTGACGTTATTAAACGAAGACCTCGATACTTGGTTGGTGTACGCGGGCGACTTGCTTGACGGAGCGTTCAATTCGTATAAAGAAGCAGCGAACTACCTTGAAGAAGAAGGATTCCGCCGCAAATAAATAGTCAAAGTGAACGGGACTGTCAATCAGTCCCGTTCATTTTTATGGTCAGGCGATTTAATGTCTGCTTGACCAGTTCCATGTCTTCGTCCGATACACCCAGTAATTCTTTTAAAGCCAGCGGAATTTGTTCGGCCTCATTTCGAAGGGCTTGACCGTTTGCCGTCAACGTGATTTGGATATGACGTTCGTCCACCGGATTTTTGACCCGTTCGACTAAACCGGAAACTTCTAATTTTTTTAACAAGGGCGTTAACGTACCTGAGTCGAGATGCAATCGCTCTCCGACCGCTTTTAACGATTGTTGATCCTGCTCCCACAAGACGAGCATGACGAGATATTGCGGATAGGTTAATCCGAGCGGCTCCAGCAACGGACGGTATCGTTTCGTGATTTCACGGGAAATCGCATAAAACGGAAAACAGAGTTGTTCTTCAAGCAATAAGGGATTCGACATATATATCCTCCTTTAAGCAAAATAGTTGCGTTCTTTTATAGATTGTATACAATCTAATTGTAAGCTACTTAAATTAATCAGCCAACCCGAAAGGAAGTTATTATTATGAAACCAATGTTCACATCATCTGCTACAGCTGTCGGAGGCCGTGACGGCCGCGTCGTATCGGAAGACGGTATTTTAGACGTCGCTCTTGCCATGCCTGTACCAGGATCAAAGAAACAAGCGACAAACCCGGAACAATTATTTGCTGCCGGATACTCTGCTTGTTTTGATTCCGCTTTAAATCTTGTCGCTCGTAAACAAGGAATCAAGCATGACGGCAGTGAAGTAACGGCACACGTCACGTTGAACGAAGCAACAGACGGATTTACACTTTCAGTGGAACTGGACGTTCTTGTCCGTGGCGTTTCAGAAGAACAAGCTGCGGAGCTTGGTAAACTTGCCCACAGCGTTTGCCCTTACTCACGCGCAACAGCTGGCAACATTCAGGTCGACATCTTCACACGGACGACTGACTCAGAATAAGCATACCACTCCTCCTCTTGCTTGGCGTATTTCGCTGACGGGGAGGAGTTTTTATTGTTTTTGACGCATATAAGCTTATACTTCTTGTTTTTTAACTTGTTTTTATATGACAAGTACGGTATATGAAATAAATAGGTCTTCTGTTTAAAAATCACACTGCCTTTTTCACAGTGTGATTCCCTGAATTGTTCAGCTGTTTCGTTCATTTTAACTGATTGACGGAAAGGATGACCAATTCTCCGGAGACAATCATATAATAAGCATCCTCGAACCGGTGACGCACTGCCTGCTCACCGTCATACACCGTGACCATCGGTTCAGCATCCGTCCCGATCGATTCATGCAGGTAAAACCGGTCGCGCAGCACCCGCTCAAACGGGTCACGGTCCAGGTAACGAGCACCCGTCCGCAGATTCATCACTTCATGGTGCTGATCCGACCGGTCATTGACGATGAAAATCGTCGACTCGACATCGTCATAGGTGAAGTCCAGCGGTTCGAAATCACTCCACCGAATCCGTTCCCGCTCCGTAACGGCCGATTGTTCCTTGATTTCATAAAACACTTCTTCATTCAGGCGTTCCGTATAAGCACTAAACACGAGATGGCCGTCCTGTTCACCCAGGTACTGGACGGTATCGCCTTCCCCATCCAGCCGCAACAACGTCCGGAAGGAGAGGTGTTCCACGCCTTGCTCGATTTCCGTGACGATCGTCGACAACGGAGCAATCAACAGACTTTCCGAGTGGTCGATTGGATCTTCCGGTGAGATGACTCCGCTTTCCAGCGCATCATAAAAGGAGAACTCATCAAGCCGGGCATTGCAGACGATATAATCGGCATCCGCTAACGTGACGAGGAAAAAATATAGTTCACGGTAGTTTTCCGTGATGCCATACAACCGTTCATCTTTAATCGGATGCTGACGCATCGTCTCGACGTCATACAAAAAGGCGGTCGTCCCCTCATCGACATGCAACAAGACCATATACCGCTCATTCAGGACCCAGTAGAGCGTCAAATCGCCTCCAAGACGCCACGACGCGAGATGCTCGCTTTTTCCTGAATGCAGGTCAATCGAAATCAATTGCGTCTCACCGCCCTCTTCCCGGTCTTTTTCATTCAGGCAATACACTTTTCCCTTTTTGACGAACGGCCGGGTTGGTCCGTGGTCCTGCAACACTTCCGGCGTCAGATCGACCTGTTCTTGATCTTCTAAATCAAACCGGCTGATATGAAATTGACTGTCGTTGAGTCGGCGGCGGAAATAAACCGATGATGGTGTGACATGTAAGATATCAGAATGATCAGCTGGCAACGCCCGCGCGTCCAAAATTTCCATTCTAGCACCCCTCCCAGATGTTCTACTCTGTCTTTCCCACGAAGCGTCCTCCTTGAAACAGGGTCCTTCCGTGCGTCCGGTGAAAACGAGTGCTACAATAATGTCAGAAGAAGACATGACAAGGAAGGTGAATTCCGTGCAATCACAGGACTTAAATACGATGATGCTTGAATATGTCAATGACAAGGAAGACTATGACGCCTTTGCCGATAAATTAAAAGTCTTATTATCGGAATTGCTCGATGCAGCCGGCATCAAATACCATTCGATCGTCGCCCGGACGAAAGAGTCCGACAGCCTGTACCAAAAAGTATTACGGCAACCGAATAAATACCAATCGCTCCGGGATGTGCACGATTTGACGGGAATCCGGATAGTGACGTACTTTCACGATGATGTCCGGGAAGCGGCCCGGATCATCGAAAATGAATTTTCAATCGACCGGGATCAATCCGTCGACAAATCCACGTTGCTCGATACGACCGAGTTCGGTTATCTGTCGGTCCATTTCGTCGCCGCCTTAAATGAACAGCGGCTCGCGCTAAGTGAATACGGCCGTTTTAAGGATCATACAGCCGAAATTCAGATCCGGTCGATTCTCCAGCATGCCTGGGCGGAAATTGAGCACGATTTAGGGTACAAAAATCCGAACAGTGTGCCGGCCGAAGTCCGCCGCAGTTTCAGCCGGGTTGCCGGACTCCTTGAAATCGCCGATCAGGAATTCGTCAACATCAAAAAACAATTGAAGCAATTCGAAGACGAAACGGTCCAGCAAATCTTATCGGATCCGCAAAAGGTCCGGATCACTTCCGATAACTTAAACTATTTCATCGACCATTCCGCTGTCATCAACGATCTCGACAAACAACTGGTCACGTCCCAGATGATGCTCGATTCTGATCAGCAGTTGATCAATGAACTGATCCGGATGTTCCATTATGTCGATATCCGGAATTATGGAGAATTGATTGAAGCCGTCGCCGTCCACAGCCCGCTCGCCTTGAAGTGTGCCCAGGTCATGCCGAACCCGTTCCTTCCCCGTCAAGGAATCGGGATCGCCTACATCTGTATGGCCGTGACGATTGCCGGGAATGATCCGCACCGGATTGACTACTTCTTCCGCCGGTTCTATCCGGAGCTCCGGAACGTCGACGACATCATCAAACAGGTCCAACCGTTAACTAAACAGATGATTCAAGAGAAAAATATTGATTAAACTAAAATTTTTCACTATACTAAATCACGGAAGAAGAAACTACGGTATGGAAAGAGTGAAACTATGGCAACTACATTAGAAGTAGCAAATCGCGATCAGTTGATCGTGGATACAGAAAAAGGGTTACGCATGAACTACCGCGCCATCAAAAAAGATGTCCGGAGCATGTTCACGACTTACTTGACGCGAAACGAATTCTTTATCCTGAAGTCGCTTTGCACAAGCAGTCCCCAAATCGCATCGGCTTTATCCAACGAATTTCAGTTTTCAGCGAGTATGATCACGGCACTGGCCGATGAATTGACGAAAAAAGGGCTGATTTCACGTGAACGCAGTGAACTCGACCGTCGTGTCGTCGAACTCCGGGCAACGGAAGACGGGATTGAATTATACGGGAAACTTGAAGCGATGAAGATGGAATACCTGTCGGACGTCTTCGCTGACTTCTCGGATGCCGAACTCGATACGTTCCGGACATTATTAACGAAACTCGAACAACAAAATTAACATCCATCCCTTCAGCCTGACCGGTTGAAGGGTTTTTGTATGATACCAAACGCGAGGAGTGCCTTGACATGACAGATGCCATCACGATTCAGACGGCGCGCTTACAAATTCGACCGGTGCCGTTTCAAAACGAACCGGTCCGGTCGGCAACAGACACGTTCACGTTTGGTCTGTTTCGTTCGGACGATGAAACGAGGGTCGGGACGATCCGAATCTCGCCGATCCGTCAAGCGGACGTCCGCTCGGCGAAAATCGACTGCGAGATCGATCTGCTGTTTAGACGACAAGGATATGCCACTGAAGTACTTCCTGCGATGCTGACGCTCAGTTTCGCGACATTCGATTATCGACGGGTCGAGGCGACGGTGGACCCGGACAATGAACCGGCGCTCGTTGTCGCCTCCAGAGCCGGACTGCCGTTTGACTACAGCGTTTTATACGGACCGTCGAGTCAGCACCTGACCTTCGTTTACCGTCCGTCAGGTGAACCCTCCCCGGCAGTCGAGTTTGACCGGACAGCCGTCTCGCGTCTTCGTCAGGCGAAACAGTATCAGGCTGCAAAAGCTTTCGTCGCCTCTTACCTGAAGCAGTTGCCAGACGATCCGATGATCCATTATCAGATGGCGTGGTGTCATGATAATCTCGGAGAGGAAGCCGCCGCCGTCCCGCATTACGTCGCTGCCATCAAGCTAGGGCTGGCTGCTCCCGATTTACAGGAGGCGTACGTCGGGCTCGGCAGTACGTACCGCGCCCTCGGACGGTACGATGATGCCTACCGGACGCTGACGGAAGGACTCGTCCATTTTCCGCAGCATGCCGTCTTGCAGACATTTTTAGCACTGACGTTACATAATCTCGACCGATCGGCCGAAGCAATCGAACGGTTGATCGGAACGCTTGTCGATACGACGGAAAATCCGGAAATCCATGCTTATGCCCGCGCCCCGCGCTTTTATGCCTCCCGTGTCGACGAGACCTGGGACGGAAACTGAACCAAAAAAGCCGTGTCCTGACCGAATCAATCGGTGAAGGCACGGCTTTTCCGGTCGAACGAAAAGTCTACTCAGACGATCACGTCCGGTCAAACGTTGCATACCAAATCGGGACGGCACACTCAAACCGCCGGTGATCGGACAACACACGTTCGAGCCGCCGGCGCATTTGGTCCGTTTCCTCCGGTGCATGCCGGCTTGTCCAGACGATCGATGAAATACAAGCCATCGCCAGATAGACGCTGTAGACACGCCAAAATAGCTCCGGAACATCCCCTGCAAAATAACCGTCGACTTGACCGACGGCAAACGGAATACTGTCGTCGACCTGAAACAGTCCCATTTTGACGAAGTCATGCCACGGGTCACCGACATCGTGATTCGAGAAATCAATCAGTCCGACGAGGTGTTCCCCGTCCGTAATCAGATTTCCGAGGTGAACATCATCGTGTTGCAGCCGGTTCGGCCGTCCCGCGATCAAATGGATGTTTCGTTCGATGAAGGACAGGATGATTGAATCGTCGGTCAACGGTCTTTCTGCTTGGTACAGCGCAACATACCGCTTGTGTTTTTCGAGGCAGCGGATCGCCCACTCCGTCGCCCGGGGCACCTCATGCTGATGGATCCATTGTAACAAGCGGCCCGTCTCCTGACCGAGTCTGTATGCTTTGTCCCGGCAGAGCGGTAAACATGCCTGGATCGTCTTACCGGTCAGAAAACGATAGCGGCTGTAACAGACAGCGGTTGCCGAAATCTGCTTCAAGTCGAGTGGTTCCGGGACCGGCAACCCGTCGTGTCGTAACTGCTGCAAAAGCTCAAACTCCCGCTTTTTCCGTGCCAATGATGCCAACGGAGCGGTATGAATGATGAATACTCCGCTTGCGTCACGCGCCGTGTATTTCGGTGAATCGGTATAGCGCGTCGCAAGACGGTTCCAGTCGGTCAAGGACCTGAGCTCCGGTTCCGCCTGCAAAAGCTGTAGCCAGACATCCATCCACGTTCCCCCTCTCCTTAACGATACTAAAAACAGCAGGGATGGTTCCCTGCTGTTACGATTCGGACGGTTGTCCGGGAATATAGGCGGAAATGATGCTCAACAAATCCGCATAGGCTTGTTCAAAGTCGATGTTTTCAATCATATAATCGTAATGATCACGCTCTTTCCAGGCATCCGCATAGTCGACGAGCCGTGCCTCGAACTCCGGCGTATCCCCCCGCATCAGCAACCGTTCCTTCATCAAATCCGGCGGAACGGATACGAAAATCGTGATGACGTGATCGGCAAACAACGTTTTGAACGCTGTCGCCCCTTTCGGATCAATATCCTTGATGACAATTCCATCGGTCGCAAGAATTTCTTCATACGCCTGGCGCGGCGTCCCGTACCATGCCCGGTGGACGTGGGCATATTCGATGAATCCGTTCTCCTGGATCAGTTGCTGGAACGTTTTGACATCAACGAAATGATAACTTTCCCCGTCGTGTTCCGTCGGACGTTTCGGACGTGTCGTCACGGACGGAATAAAGCGGACTCGTTCATATTCCTGGCGTAATCGTTTAATCAAGGAAGATTTCCCGCTGCCCGATCCACCAATCAACAGAATGATTTTACCTGACATCGTTCTCCTCCTTTTGTTGTTGCACTGCCATGAAGTAGCTTGAAAAGCGAAGTGCAAATTGTTCAAGCTCACTGTCTTCGACCACACCGTAAATCGGGCGGATGACAACAAGATACCGGTCATACGTTAAAATCCGGGATACCTCATTTCGAGTCATCTGAACATTTTTTTCGGGATAACTCGCGACGTAATACCAATCAACGGCAATACGTGTCGATGTCGGACTGGAGTAAATCCAGGTCTGGTTCGATCGGTTATGCTCGATCGTGCTCGATCGGCTGAACCTTTGTACCATCTTCAATTCGGTTTTTGCGTCGCGGAGTCCTGCCTGAAAATCATTTGGTCGTGTCACCGATTCCTCCACCTGTTTCGGTTTTGGTTCCGGCAGACTGGCGAAACCAATCTGCAGACCGATGACGAGTGCGACCAATGACGCTAAAATGATGAACAGATGCTCCTTCCGCATGACGCTACCTCCTTATGGGATGGATAGACTTTTCTGGAATGCTTGTGGATCGTTGACGATGACGGCATCGATTCCGAGCTCGATCATCCGTCCTACATCCGCAGCTGATTTCGGTGTGTAGACCCGGACTTCAATCCCGGCTTGATGGGCAAGGATGACATCTTCTCGCGTCACCCGGCGGTAATCCGGATGGATCGCCTTAGCTCCGAGCAGAATCGCTTGTTGCTCCGGATGATACAACGGGTACGGATACAGAATCGCGGTTTCGATCGACGGATCAAGATCACGGACGGTCGCGACCGAATAGTGATTAAACGAGCTGAGAATCAGCCGTTCACCGGCAATGCCGTGTGCCCGGCACCGTTCAAGGGTGTAAGCTTCGATGCCGGGATACCGGATCGTATCTGTCTTCAGCTCGATATTGAGTAAAAGATCGGTCGGCGCAAGTAATTCGAGGACTTCGTCAAGCGTCGGAATCGTCGTCTGGATCGGTCCGCCGTTCCCTTTGAACCGCGCTCCCGCATTCAGCCGCTTCAATTCAGCCAGCGTCAAATCAACGACCCGCCCCGTTCCGTCCGTCGTCCGGTTCACCGTCTCGTCATGAATGATGACGCCGACACCGTCGCGCGAAAAATGAACATCAAATTCAATGCCGTCGACATACGGAATCGCCGCTTCAATCGCTTCGAGCGTATTTTCCGGAAACCGATCACTCGCTCCGCGATGAGCGAACCACTTCATCATAATGCTTCGACGACCCGCGTATATTTCGCCGTCAGGTAGTCGATCAACGGTTGAACGGAAATCGATTGTCCGGTCGCCGCTTGAATCAATTCCGCCGGGGTCTTCGCTTTTCCGTGCTGATGGATGTTGACGTTCAGCCATTCCTTGATTGGTGCCAATGTCCCGTCGGCAATCAGTTGATCGACATCCGCAACGTCACGGCGCAACGCTTCGTTCAGCTGAGCACTGTAGACGAGTCCGAGCGCATAACTTGGGAAATAACCGAACGATCCGCCGGACCAGTGGACATCCTGCAGAACACCTTTTGCGTTCGTCGGAACATCGACCCCGAGGTATTCCTTGTAGAGACGGTTCCATTCCGCCGGCAGGTCTTTGACTTCGAGTTCGCCCGTAATCAGACGTTTTTCTAGCTCGTAACGGATGATGATATGCAGGGCATACGTCAGTTCGTCCGCTTCGATCCGGATCAGCGACGGTTTGACTTCGTTGACAGCCGCATAAAACGTCTCAAACGGGACATCCGTCAATGAAGGTATCGCCCGTTGCAGACCGGCATAACGGGCGGACAGGAACCCTTGGTTGCGGCCGATGAAGTTTTCAAAGAACAGCGATTGTGATTCGTGAATCCCCATCGAAGCCCCTTCACCGAGTCCGAGTGTATCAAGATTCGGATCAATGCCTTGTTCATACGTCGCATGTCCCGCTTCATGCATCGTTCCGAAAACGGAATTACGGTAGTCGGATTCGTCATATTTCGTCGTCACCCGGGCATCCTTCCGGTTGATCGTCGTCTGGAACGGATGAACCGTCTCATCGAGTCGTCCGGCCGTAAAGTCATAGCCGATATCCTGCAGCCATTCATGATTCAATCGGATCTGAGTCTCGCGGTCGGCCGACCAATCAAGCGTCGGGAACGTTTTCCCGTCGAGCTGTTCCAGGAGCATGATGATCGCCTGGCGCAGTTCAGCGAATAACGGATCGAGTTCCGCAACGGTCATGCCCGGTTCATAGTCATGCAGCAATGCATCGTACGGATGAGTGTCGTACCCCCAGTATTCGACGAACTTCCGTTCCATGGCGACGATTTTTTCCAGGTAAGGTGCAAACAAGTCCCAGTCATCCGCGTCTTTCGCCTTTTCCCAGACACTTTCCGCTTCTGAAATTAACGTGATGAACTGTTGGTATTCCGCTTCCGGAATCTTCGAGTCCCGGTCGTACGCTTGTTTCGCTTTTGCGTATGAGACCGCTTCGACGCCTGTCAACGTCTCTTGGCCCATCGCTTCGAGCAACGTTTGATACGCTGTCCCCGTCCGGCGGCGGAAACTTTCCGTCGACAGGAATCCGATCGATTTTGAACGGTTGTCGGCCGATTGTTCCGGCATGTATGTCCGCATGTCCCAGTAAAGTAACGCGACAGCTTCATCGTATGCACGAAGCGCTTCAAAATGGTCACGCCATTGTTGTAAAGTAGTCATCAAAATGCCCCCTTGAGCTAAGTAGTTGCCTTACGATTTCAGCATATCACAAAATGTTCAAAACTTTCACACAGGAGCCGTTTTATGAAACCATCCGCAGGAAACCGTCGTATAATATAAAAGAAGAGAAAGGAAGTGGCATGTGTGAAGACAGATTCCGAACTGGCTTGTGCCATCCGGCTGACGGAGACTCCGGAAGGATATACAGTAACGTCCCATCCGGACGAACTGGAGTGGATTGGAACAGGCCGCAGCGCGTTTGTATTTCGCATCACCGGAACCGACCGGGTCATCAAAAAGTTTTTCCCGTCGCACCGGCATCTTGCATCCGTTGAAGGATCGATTTACGAACAATTGAACCCTTTTCCGACATTCGCCAAACAGTATGCCTATGGTCCGGATTACCTCATCATTGAATACATCGAAGGACAAACATTGTTCGAATGTTTGATCAGCGGTACGGTCATTACGGACGACGTCATCGAGACCGTTGACCGGGCGCTTACGGAAGCCCGCTCGGTCGGATTGAATCCGTCCGATATCCACCTGCGCAACATTCTGTTGACGCCGACCGGGACGCGGATCATCGATGTTGCCCGGTTCCGGCAGACAGATCCGTGTACGCAGTGGGATGACTTAAAACGGGCGTACCAGTACTTTTATGCAAAATCGTATTTCCCTAAACGGTTCTCGGAAACGTTTTTGAACACGGTCGCCGACGTGTATAAAGGACGATTGTTCGAGTCGATGCGGAAAACCGGCTGATTTAAAATAACCGTCAATCCCTGGGATTGGCGGTTATTATTGTGCAGATAAGGTAATATTCTAAGCGAAATGGAGCGATGTTTCCATGAAACGATTCACTAAAATCGGACTGTGGTCCGGTCTGCTGATTCTTCTCCTGCTGATCCTCTTGCCGCCGTTGTCGCCGGTCGTCTTTTCGAATGAGACCGAGAGCGGTGCCATCCGGCATTATCTGTATGAAGCAGGTCATCCGTACCAAAGTTACACCGCCATCCTCGACAAACGAATGGCCGATCCGGAATACGGCCGGATGTATGATGTCGTGTGGTACGACTATGACAGTGAAACCGGGATGACACCGACGATCTGTTACAGCAAAAAAACAGCACAACAGTATAGCGTC
Organism: Exiguobacterium sp. PvP048; assembly: GCF_040549175.1. Classification (NCBI taxonomy): domain Bacteria; kingdom Bacillati; phylum Bacillota; class Bacilli; order Caryophanales; genus Exiguobacterium; species Exiguobacterium sp. PvP048. Next base: position 216,208 of record NZ_JBEPSU010000003.1, read on the forward strand.
AGTTGCGGAACGGGTCCTTGAAGGATCCGTTTTTTTGAACATATTTCTTTTTTTACCTGTTATGACATTTGACGGTTCAGAAGGAGTAGAATCGTTCATATGGTTATAAAAGCATTTTATGCATAATATACGGGAATTGAAATAAAATTAACGGACTCGTTTCGCCCGGCAAAGGCTTGCAAGTAACGTCACGACAACCAGTACCGCCGTTTTTGAAATTCCTCGTTTCATCGTCCAGCCCCCCTTTTTAAAGAATCGCGTTCGCAATCAGCAAATCAATTTTACGGACATCAACCTTTTTGTTGAGATTGATTTTGATGGTTCCGGACCGGGTGAACAGTTGGACTTCCGAATTGATGTCAAACATGCCGCCGGCGTTTTCCGTTGAATACATGTTAATTGACTTGTAGGGAATCGAATAGACTTCGACCTTCTTGCCCGTCAATCCTTGCGCGTCGCGAATGATTAGCCGGTGTGTCGTAAAAATCGCGACATCGCGGATCGTCTTATAGGCGGACAACGCGTTTTCCCCCTGAATCAATATTCCTGTTACGTCTTGCGGGATGTCACATTCGGAGACAAACGTCCATGCGAGTTGGTTCAGTGGATTACTCATCAAACATCGCCTGCTTTCTGTTTTTGATTGGGTTACCTGTCTAGGATAGCTGATTTTCCTGTCTGTACCAAGTCAGGCGGAACGGTCCGTCTTCACTCGCGAAAATGCAGGCGAAACAAAATCACGCCGGCGAGCAGGACGGCCTGTGTCTCAAAATCCCGGACATCAAACGTCAGCAGGTGCCGTTTCCGGTGACTTGTCACAATCGTTTTCTTGTCACGTCTTACCTCAATCCGTCGGGATAACCGGGGTGACCGGATCTGATACGTCTCGCCACGGTACGTCATCCTTAGTACTTCAGTGAATTCGACAGCATGCCGGACCGTATTTTCAGTTCGAATGTCACCGACGGTTTCGCCGCTCTCTTCGATTGTCCACTCCGTCTGATTGCTCCACAACCGTTGCCCCGCTTTTTCCTCGAACCGGAGTTCACGTTGCGATAGATTAAAATCGAGATTCAGAAAAAAATTCTCGACTTTCGGAAAAGCGACAAACCAGCGGTGCCAGACTTGTTTAAACGTCCGGCGGTAGGAACCGACGACCGTCTCCGCCCGGTAGATCTGTTTGATTCCCGTCGATTGCCGGTCACTGAGTCGCGACGTGTAACCGGCTCCGTTTCCGGCAAACGCTGTATCTTGTTTTTGCTGCCGCCGCTCAATCGAAAAGAGCAACAGGGCAGCCAGGAGAAATGCGAATACACTCCCCCACTCCGTCCAGCGAAATATCTCAAAATACAGTCCCCGCGCCGTCAGGGCAACCACACCGACCGCAAACATGCCGATAAAATAGACCATTTCCGAGCTCCTTTCCTGAGAAAACTTGATCTTCTGTCTTCTGACTTTATACTAATCGAAGTAGATCTGACGCGGTAACTTTTTTTCCTTTCTTCTTCCATCAAAATAATTTTAACATCCATTTTTTAGTTAAAAAAACAGGGATTACAACCGATTTGTCGAATAACATACAGTAGACGTTTTTCATCCCCACCGGTCACATTTTGCAAGGAGGTTGATCCATGTTATTCCTATTGCTCGTTAAAGCGTCAAGCCGTTCAGAAGCCGGTCTTTTTCCCGATCCATCCCTCCAAGAAGCGATGGCCGCCTTTAACCGGGACCTGGTCGAAGCGGGTGTCCGGATTATGGCGAAAGGACTGCATCCGACGCGAGAAGCTCTCCGGATTTCGTTTCGCCGTCCCGACGAGGAGCCGGACGTCACATCCGGACCGTTTGAACCTCCGGCGGATCAATTGTCAGGATTCATCTTGATTGACGTGGCGTCAAAAGAGGAAGCAGTGGCCTGGGCCAGACGTATGCCGGATCCGCAAGGTCACGGCGAAGGACAAATCGAATTACGCCAAGTATTTGAATAAAGGAGAATCAATTAATGCTCAGCTACAAAAACAGTACGAAGGTTATTCAAGACAGTCAGACTGTCACCGCGATTCTCTCGGTCGGGGCAACGGAACAGTTCGGACCGTATTTGCCGATGCATCTTGATACATTGATTGCCGAGCACCAGGTCGCTGTCTTCGGTGAACGGTTAAACGCCTATGTCTTACCGACGCTGCCGTTTAACACCTACGAAGAACATGCCAATCGAATCGGGACCGTCACCGTCAGTCCGACGGCGATCGCGCTGATGCTCGAAGAAATCATCGTCAATCTGCACCGCCAAGGATTTACTCGATTCGTTCTCTACAACGGACACGGCGGTGCCTACTGGGAGTCGGCGTTCGTCAAACAGATTAACTTTAAATATCCGGAGCTCGTCGTCATCACGACGCACCGCTACCGGGCCTTCGAGGAAGCTTTGAGTGCTGCGGGACTCGCCGGATTAAACGAACGGCACGGCGGTCTGTTGTCCGTCGCGACCGCGATGTGGCTTTGCCCGGAGCTCGTTGACCTGCAACCGATGGGTGGCGACGTTCCGCTGCCCTATTATCCGGTCGCCGATTATGTCTTTTGGGATCAGCTGACGACGGATGGTTGTTGGGGAAGCTTTGAACCCGGTGTCTATTCGCCGGACGAACTCGCAACGATCGGTGAGACGTTTTGGACGACCTTTACGGAAAAACGGGCAGAACACTTAAAAGAAACACTCATGACGGCGGTCCGCCTGCGGAACCTGCCGGGAAGAAACGAGGACTGATGATGAACGAAACGATTCGGACACACGACGACCTGTTGCAGATGCTTGACGCTTTACTCCGGGAACCGACCGCTTTTTGGGACGGCTTTTATGCCGACCGAACGAAACGGATCCCCTTTTTCGTCGACAAACCGGACGAGAACCTGGTCCGCTACGTCGAACAACTGGAGATCCCGGTGAACCGGGTGCTCGAACTGGGAAGCGGTCCCGGCCGCAATGCCTTGTATCTTGCGGAACACGGCAGTCAGGTCGACGCGGTCGATCTCGCGAAAACCTCGGTCGACTGGGCCAATGACCGGGCACGGGAGCGGCAACTCGACGTTTCATTCCGTCAAGCAAACCTGTTTGACCTTTCGTTTGAACAGGGCGCCTACGACTTTGTTTATGACTCCGGCTGCTTTCATCATATCGCTCCGCACCGCCGAAATGACTATATCCGCGTCGTCTCGGATGCACTCCGGCCGGGCGGCTGTTTTGCCCTGACCTGCTTCGTCGAAGGCGGACAGTACGGCGGCTCCGACATAACGGACTGGGAGGTTTACCGCCAGCGGAGTCTAAACGGCGGTCTCGGCTTTACGGAAGAGAAACTGCGGTCGATTTTCGACACGTTTGAGGTACTCGACATCCGCTTGATGCAGGAGGCTGCTCCGACCGATTAATTTTTTCGGACTGTCCGGCCTGTGGACGGCCCTGTTCCGAAAAAATTAATCGGACACACCAAAACCGGCCGTCCCTTCACGTGTTGAGGGACACCGGTTTTCGTCTGTTCGGTCACCGTGTTACGGCGTTAACATCCAGTTGAAGCAGTTCCTGTAAGTCGTCAATGACGGCATCGGCCTGTGCCAGTTCGGCTTCGTTTGAAAAATCGAACCGGCAACCGATGGCAACTAATCCGTTGACGCGGGCTGCTGTAAAGTCGGAAAGTCGGTCTCCGACGACAACCGTTTCCTTTAACCGGTGATGCGACAAGATATGCGCCACCAGATCACTTTTTTGCGACGAGGCCACGTCTTCGATGCTGTAGACACCGTCGAGCCAACGCTCCAGCGCATACTGCCGCACGATAGCCGCTAGATATCCTTTCCAGCCGTTACTCGCGATATAAACAGCATGTCCGCTTGCCTGTAATGCAACCAGTACTTCTTCCGCCCCCGGATACAGGGCACCATGCCCCTGTTCAATATGGCGAATCAATGCGTCTTGAAAGATTTGATCAGCTTGCGCCCGGTCCGCCTCTGTATGTGCCGGCAACAACGTCCGCCAGACTTCCGGCAACGGTACGCCCATGATCGCCCGATATTCGGCGAGCGGCGTCTCTGTTGTCCACCGGCCCTGTTCACGCAGGAAAGCAAACACATCCTTCAGTGCATGACCAAGAATCCGGTCTGTTTGAAATAACGTGCCGTCCATATCAAAAATGTAAGCCTGTTTCACGATCATTTCCTCCTTGATGATAATGCCTCATTTCGTCACCGTTTGATAACTTCTTCTTTGGTATCCTTTATTCGTTTTTTTGAATTACGGGTAAAGACCAGTAACAGCAGTTGCTATTTTTTCGGCGGGAAAAAGGAGATGAATCCCCATGGTCCTCATCGTGGTTGCCTTAGCTGTCATCAGTATCGTCGTATTTGTCGTCTTCAATAACCGCAACAAGATGGTTTAACCGTCTCGCAAAGTCCCGTTGATTTTTTCAACGGGACTTGTTCATCTGCCTGAACAGGTCCGCATGGGCACAGGCAAGTGGACTGGGAACAAACCTCGCTGTCCGGATTTGTTGTTGCAACCGGTTGATTTCCTGCCACGACCGGTCGTAATCCTCCTGTGTAATCTCGCCGACCGTCAAAGCCGTTTCCAGCTCCTCCGCATCCAGCACAAAATATTCTCCGGACGGCAATAATACGAGATCGAGCATTAAATCGTCCCAAAAGATACCGGTTGCATCACGTCCGTGTCGCAGGCAAATATCAATGTACGTCTGCACGAGTTGCCATTGATCATTAAACATCGTCGTGATGACGTGCTGCTTGCCCGCCGGAAACTGTTGAATCCAGACGTAACCGTCACCGGCAATTTGGAGCGCTTGTTCCGTATACTGGACAAACAACGGATCCGTCACCCGGATCATCTCAAGACGTGTCACATGACCAGTGAAGTCGTCGGTCTCGAGGTAAAGCTCCTGGTAATTCCGTTCGCTGATCCGGTTCCACGCCGTGCGGGCCCCGTATTTCCGCTTGATCATCTGAAAACACCTCTTTTTTCATCATATCATCCAGCAAGGCATAATTCTGTTGATTTTTGTAAAAAAATCCCTCTTTCTCTAGACTTCCTTCCTCCGGAAACGGTACGATGAAAGCGCATATCTTTAGATTGGAGGCACTCTTATGACTGATCGAAGACAGCTTGCCCTGATTACCGGTGCGAGCCATCCCCAGGATATCGGCACAGCCATTTGCCGGAAACTGGCTGCCCAAGGTTTAAACATCTGTTTTACATATTGGAAAGCGGACTCCGAATGGATCCATACGTTTCAAGCTGAACTGTCGGCGGCCGGTATTTCAAGTGAAGCATTCGAAATTGATTTGTCCGCACCCGATGCCGCGGAACGTGTTCTGGCGCATGCGGTCGCGACGATCGGTACACCGTCCGTTCTCATTAACAATGCCGCGCATTCGACACACACCGATTTCGCGACACTTGACGTGACGGCACTCGATGCCCATTACGCCGTCAATGTCCGGAGTACGCTTTTATTATCGACCTTGTTTGCCCGGGCTTTCGCGGAAGCCGGTTTGAAGGACGGCCGGATCGTCAATTTGACGTCCGGACAGGATCTTGGCGCGATGCCCGAAGAACTGGCCTATGCGGCAACGAAAGGAGCCGTCTCATCGTTCACGACTTCCTTTGCAGCAGCCGTCGCACCACTCGGCATCACGGTCAATGCACTTAATCCCGGACCAACCGACTCGACCTGGATGACAGAGGAGATTCGGACGCATTTAACACCACAGTTTCCATTTGGCCGGATCGGGACACCGGAAGACGCCGCGCGGACGATTGCGTTTCTCGTTAGTAAAGACGCGGCCTGGATCACCGGACAGGTCATCCATGCTGAGGGCGGTTTCAGTCGGTAAACAAACAGAGTTTCATCACATAAAGGAGTTGTTCAATCAGATGGGATATATCTCAGAATTACGCAAAACAATCGGCAGCCGTCCGATCATCAGTGTCGGCGCGACAATTCTCGTCACCAATGACCAACAGGAAGTCTTGTTCCAACACCGGTCCGACACGCTCGACTGGGGACTGCCAGGCGGGTCAATGGAGCTCGGCGAGACACTGGAAGAAGTCGCTATTCGCGAGCTACACGAAGAAACCGGACTACAGACAAGCGAACTGGAACTGATCGGCGTCTTTTCCGGCCCCCGCTTTTACTACCAGTATCCGAACGGAGATGAAGTGCATGGCGTCATTCATCTCTATCATGCGAAAAACGTTACGGGGACACTCGTGATGCTGGACGGGGAAAGTCTCGATCTCGCCTATTTCAGTCAAGCGACGTTGCCGGAACACATTGAAAGCCGGGCCAACGAACTGATGCAACATCTTGGTGACTCCATCTTTAAACTTGGCAGTTCGTTTTAATTTGTTTACTCCAAACAAAAACGAGATCTACGCTCTGGTCCGGATGACGGACTGAAGATAGATCTCGTTTTTAATTCATTTCTTCAGCACATCGTATTCCTGTTCCGCAACCGGTTCCAGCCAGTCCGGTGTCCCGGCCGTGATCGTCAGATGCGAAAACCAGCTGTCTGACGTCGCTTCGTGCCAATGTTTGACGCCGTCGTGTGTGACGACCGTATCGCCGCTTCGTAACAGACGGGCCGGTTTTCCCATCTCCTGATACCACCCTTCCCCATCTGTCACGAGTAGGATTTGATATCCGTTCCGGTGGATATGCCAATGGTTGCGACAGCCCGGTTCGAATGTCACCTGACCGACCGAAATGTCGAGCGTTGGATCATTGACTAACGGTTTCAGGTAACTTTGTCCCGTGAAATACGCCGCAAACGCCTCATTTTTTTCTCCCCGTTGAAAAGGATGTTCTACAGCTGTCTTCGATTTTGTCATCATTCTCCTCCCTCTCCTTCATACCACTGAACGGAAACGGACGCGTTACCGAACGACTTCCGGATGTCCTGAAAATCAATGATTTTTCCAATCCGCATATATGAAGCCACCGGTTTGGCGGATTCATAAAAAATCACCAGACAGTTATTTTGATACAGCAGTACGTCTCCGGCTTCAATCGTCTGAATCGGTTGGGGCTGCGCCGGAAACGACTTGTCGAAATAATGGTATTTTTCATTACGATGTAAATCATCCATTTGAATCGTAAACGGGGCTTCCGCCACTAAAGCTTTTGTTGTCGCATTTTCTTCCAGTTGAATCGAAGCGACCTGACCGTTGACGTTGATGTTCATGGTATCTCTCTCCTCAACCTCTTGTTTTACTTCTGTCGAAATCGGAACCGACGGGCCGCAACCTGAAAGTCCAAACGAAAGAAGAATGATGACAGTTCCGATTCGACGCTTCATATCAGTTCTCCGATTCATCGATATAACGGATGATTCGCGCCGGCGTGCCGGCGACAATCGCCAAGTCCGGTACATCTGTCGTCACGGTCGCGTTTGCTGCGACAATCGCATGTTTACCGACGGTCACGCCTGGCAGAATTGTTGCCCCTGCTCCGATCCAGGCATTTTGTTTCAGGTGAATCGGTTTCACCGACAGCCCTCGCCGTTTCGACGGACTGACCGGATGATTGACGGTCAACAGCTTGGCAAACGGACCAATCAGCACGTGATCATCAATCTGAATCGATCCGAGATCCGTCAACATGACGCCACGATTGATAAAGACGTTTTTCCCGAGTGAGATATGGTGCCCGAAATCCGTATAGAGCGGAGGTAACACGACCACACTTTCATCAACCGGTTGACCGATCAGCTCGCTCAGCGTCTCGCGAAACTCTGCCGGTGACAACAGCTGGCAGTTTAACCGGTGGAGCAATCGTTCTCCGTCCTGCTGGATGGCATGAATTTGCTCGAACACGGCATCTTGTGGCTCGATCAGCCGATTTTCGATTTGTTGGTAGATCGATGAATGCTTCATGCGCATCACACTTCTTGTTGGGTCGGACGGATGATTAAGTTGCTGATCGAAACGCGGTCCGGCGTATCAATGGCATACAGGACGGCCTCGGCGACATCTTCGCTCGTCAATCCCCACTCTTGTTGCGCTTGACGGAGCGACTCGCCTGTTGCTTGATCTCTGATCGTCGTATACAGCTCTGTCTGGACGGCTCCCGGTGAGATGATCGTCGATTTAACATTATTTTCACGTTGCTCCTGACGTAATCCTTCCATGATCGCCCGGACGGCAAACTTCGTCCCGCAATAGACGGCTGATTCCGGATAGACGACATGTCCCGCGACCGAATCCGTCGCAATGATATGACCGGACTGTTGCTGCTCCATGATCGGCAGTGTCGCGGCAATTCCGTTCAAGACGCCCATCACATTGATATCGAGCATATTTTTCCAGTCCTCCCGATGCCCGGCTGCAAGCGGAGCGGTCGGCATGATGCCGGCATTGTTGAAGAGAACATCAATCCGTCCGTAGACGGCTTTTGCTTCCTCGACGACAGCTTCGACTTGATCGAACTCAGTGACGTCCGCCTGTTTAATCTGAATGTTCGCCTCAGGATATGCTTCCTGAATGCTTTGTAAGCGCTCAACCCGACGGGCCGCAAGCATTAATTTGGCTCCACGTGACGCGAGCAGTCGTGCGGTCGCTTCGCCGATTCCGCTTGACGCGCCCATGATGACAATGACTTTATCTAGTGGTGTGTTCATGTGTATTCCTCCTCTTAGTTGTTGCTTGTCTACAAGGTTACGAGTATTCACCCTTCATGTCTAATGCTAATATAAAATCATACACCATAACCAAAACGCATAGGAGGACCCCATGGAAATTCAACAATTAAGATACTTTTTAGCAGTCGTCGAGGAAAAAAACATTACTCGGGCAGCACGGATTCTTCGGATTTCACAGCCTGCTCTGTCCCGTCAAATCCAACGGTTAGAAGACGAATTGGCCAGTCCGTTGTTCGACCGGACTCCGGGGGGCATCATCCTGACGGAAAGCGGGTACTATTTGGCGGAACGGGCGCGTGAACTTGTGACGCTGGCCGATAAAATCGTCACCAATCTCTTGACCGAGGAAACGTTGCGTGGCGAACTTTATATCGGCGGCGGTGAAACGGAAAGTCTATTGCCCGTCATCCGGTCATTCAAACAAATGCAATCACAGCACCCGGACGTCACGATTCGGATTCACAGCGGGAACGGTCAGGATATTCTGGATAAGCTCGATAAAGGAATTCTGGATTTCGGACTGGTCATTGAACCGTTTGACGTCAACGCCTATCATTATCTGAAATTGAATCAGCCTGATCAATGGGGTATCTTGACACGGCGCGATCATCCGCTCAGTCAAAAGGCGACGGTAACGGCAGACGACTTGCGGGACCTTCCGTTAATCGTTTCGGAACAACTCCAAGGAAACCGGACGTTTGCCGAACGGACCGGTTTGGACTGGGACACGGTCCATATCGTCGGAACCTACAACCTGCTGTTTAATGCTTCGCTCCTCGTCAAGGAAGAAATCGGTCATGCCGTGTGTCTCGACCGCATCATCAACAAAAGTGGAAGTGAACTCATTTTCGTTCCGCTTGCGCCGGCGCTCACTTCCAACACCTACTTAATTTGGAAAAAACAAGCGATTCTGTCGCGTCCGGCTAAAACATTGCTCGAATGGATGAGCTTTCCACAAGAGAAAACCACCTTTTAACGAACACATCCAAAAAACGGCTTTTCGGACAGAACATATCTCTGTCTAAAAAGCCGTTTTGTATTGCATTCATGTTTTCTTCCGTTCGACGATCTTCACTTCATACGGTGCAAGCATCAGCTGATTGCTGAGCGCTGTTTGTGTCGCCGATTCCAGCAACGGCTCCAACAGTTCGATGGATTGCTCGGTTTCGGAAAAATTCATGATGAATCCGTAATCCGTCTCCTGACCGCGCCGTACTTGTACGGATACTTCCATGCTGTGCGATGTCGCGAGCGGCGCCTCGATTCGTAAACGATCCGTCAGCAAGGTATACAGGTCATGCTGGAAGGAGGCTTCCAGTCGTCCACCGATATACCAGGCTTCGCCTTGTCCCAGCTGATGTTTCGTCACGGCCGGCGCCTGTCGATAAAAGTCGTCCGTATAGCGGCCGACGATTTCCGCGTGCTCAACCTCGATAACCGTCGCATAATCCTGCAGTTCATACTGTTTCCCGTTAAACATCACGTGATTTCGATCGCTTGGGTACAGTGTATCTGTTTCCGCCGGTCTCAGACCAAAGATTGTCTGCAGTTCTTCCGGCCATCCGGCATACGCCAAATCATATTCATCGACCAGACCCGTCATGTACGTCGCAACTACCGTACCGCCCTGTTCGACGAATTGTTGCAACTGCCGCAGCGTCGTCCGACTGACCAAATACAGCATCGGCACAATTAACAGTTTGTAAGCATCAAATGGCTGTTCTTTCGTGATGACATCGACCGGAATATCCTGTTCGTAAAAGAAACGATAATGTTCCTGCAGCGTTTGCGGATACTGTTTCGTGTCGTTTGCGAACCCTTGCGCATCATTTAATGCCCAGTTATTTTCCCAGTCGTAAAGAATCCCGACCTCTGCGGGACGCGTCGTACCGACGACGGCGTCGAGTTGCTCCAGCGTCTGTCCGACGTGGGCGACTTCCTGAAAGACCCGATTCTCTTCCGACCGGTCATGGTCGACGACCGCCCCGTGAAACTTTTCTGACGAGCCGCGGGATTTCCGCCACTGGAAGTACAGCACGCTGTCGGAACCGTGGGCAATCATTTGCAACGAGGACAACAGGTGCATGCCCGGACGTTTCGCTTTGTTGACGGGATGCCAGTTGACAGCACTCGGCGTCGATTCCATCAGGAGGAACGGTTGCTGCTTCAAACTCCGGAACAAGTCATTGATGAATCCGACCTTCATCGCTAAATTAGCTGTTGTTTCCCAGTCATTGTGCCAGGTCGGATAAGCATCCCAACTGACGACATCGACGTGTTTCGCGAATCGACTGTAGTCAAGGGCCTGGAATGGAATCAGGTCTTCCGTATCTGCCATGAAATTGGTCGTGATCGGAAGATTGGGTGTCAACTCGCGCAGGGGAACACTTTCCTGCTCAAAAAACGAAATCGTCTGATCGGTCACAAACCGTTTCCAGTCGAGATTCAGACCATGGACCATGCTTTCGCCGATCGGTGATGGCGACTCGATTTGCGACCAGTCGTCAAACGTATGACTCCAAAAGGCACTCCACCAGGAAGCATTCAGTGCATCGAGCGTCTCATACTTCACTTTCAGCCAGTCGCGAAAGGCTGCCTGACAAAGCGGACAATGGCACTCGCCACCGTATTCGTTCGAAACATGCCACATCAGCAGTGCCGGATGATTCCCGTACCGTTCGGCCAATAAGCGGTTGATCCGTTGTGTTTTTTCACGGTAGACCGGAGACGTCAGACAGTGATTATGACGCCCGCCGTGCAGCTGTCTGATACGGTGCTCGTCGACACGTAACACTTGCGGATACGTTTGCGACAGCCAGGCCGGACGTGCCCCGCTTGGTGTCGCCAAAATTACCTGTCCGCCGTTTGCGTGAATATCGTCAATAATCCGGTCAAGCCAGTCGAACGTGAACTGATTTTCGGTCGGTTCGAGCGCACTCCAGGCAAAGATGCCGATGGAATACGTATTCGTATGCGCAAGACGCATTAACCGTAAATCTTCCTGTAAGACGTCCGGTACGTCGAGCCATTGATCCGGATTATAGTCCCCGCCGTGCAACAGATGTCTCGCTTTTGTCGTATAAATCGTTTGCCTCATTTTTTAAGCCTCTCCCTTAATCCTCTATTTCGTTTCTCTATCTCTCTTACCCTTTTGTTCCCCCTGCCGTTAGCCCGGACACAAAATGTTTTTGCAGCAGGACAAACAGAACGGCAACCGGGATGCTGATTAAAATCGCCCCGGCAGCAAACGTCGTATAACTTGCACCCATCGCTTCGTTGACGAGATTAAACAGACCGATCGGTAACGTATACGCTTCCTGCGTCCGTAAAATCGTCGAAGCGAGCACGAAGTCCCCGAGCGGGCCCGTAAATCCGTTCATCGCGACCACGGCAAGCATCGGCCGACAGAGCGGTAAAATAATTTGGATGAAAATCCGTGTATGACCGGCGCCGTCGAGTTTGGCACTTTCATCGAGATCGACCGGAATCGAATCCATGTATCCTTTCATCAAATAGGTGTTCATCGGAATCTGACCGCCGATATACAACAGAATCAGCAGCCAGTGACTGTTCATCATGCCAAGCATCTGGGCCAGGACGAACAGGGCAATCAAGGCGGAAAACTGCGGAATCATCTGTAACAGCAAAAACAGCGTTAAGGCCTGCTGACGTCCTTTAAAACGGAAGCGCGAAAAGGCATAGGCCGTAAAGGAAACGCTGACGATCGTCCCGAGCATCGTAAAGAGACTGATTTTTAACGAATTCATATACCAGTGACTGTATTGCAGACTTTCTTTTCCGGCAAACAATTCCCGGTAATGATCCAGTGTCGGATTTTTCGGGATGATTGATGTGCTGACTAAACTGTTGCCCGGATTAAAACTCGCACCGATCGTCCACAGGAGCGGATAGATGATACAGGTCGCAACGAACAGCAGAATCAAATAGGTCAGCGTCAGGCGAACCGTCCGCGTTTTGTTCCGTGTCACCATCTTGATCACGCTCCTTCCTTAAATGCATTTGTTCGTCTGAACTGCCATAAGGCAATCCCGATGACAAAAATCGACAGTAAGATCGTCAACGCGGCCGCTAACGCATATTGACCGGACTGCATCGTCAATTTATAAATCCAGGAGACGAGGATGTCCGTTCCGCCGGCATTTGAACCCGGCACGGACGGTCCGCCGCCGTTAAAGAGATAAATGATATTAAAGTTATTGAAGTTAAAGGTGAACTGGGTGATGATGATCGGCGACATCGCAATCAGCACCATCGGCATCGTGATGTGCCGGAACTTTGCAAACATCGAGGCACCGTCAATCGTTGCCGCTTCATATAAATCTTCCGGAATCGATTGCAACACACCCGTCGTCACTAAAAAGACATACGGGAATCCAAGCCATCCCTGCATGAAGACGAGCGCGACCCGTGTCCACTTCTCATCTGTTAACCATGGGACCGGATCAAGACCGAACAGAGACAGCAGATCCATGTTGACGGCCCCAAAACTGTCATTAAAGAGACCGGCAAAAACAAGAATCGTCACAAATCCCGGAACCGCCCACGGCAGGACAAAAATCGTCCGAATGACCCGTTTGAACCGGACCTCTTTTTGGTTGACGAGGACTGCCATCAGGATACCGAGCGACACTTGTAACGTCGAGGCGACCAAGGTCCAGACTACAGTCCAAGACAAGACATCAAAGAACGTCGATCGCCAAATATCAACTGTGAAAATTTGAGCAAAAGTAGAAAATCCGACCCAATCCGCCAGTTTCGCAGGCGGGGAATGATATAAATCATAATTTGTGAATGCCAAGGCGAAACTGAATAAGATCGGGAAAATTACGGCAAAAATCAACAGAAACAGGGACGGACCACTGACCAGATAGGGATATCCCTGATTGATCAAATTCCGATAATCCGATAACAGCGAATCCGGCCGCATCCCTTGATCCCGCTTTTGTCCATTGCGGTAGGAATCGCGTAAATTAAACACATAGACTCCTGTCCCAAACAACAAGACGATGATGGCAATGATGCCTTGCGCCAACAGAAAAATCGAGTTGTCGCGCGGGACTTCCGTTCCTAGCGTCACGATTCCCCATAATCCCATATTGAGCAAGTCGGCGAACGTAATCCAAAAAGCAATGCTGACTATAAGCAGGAGTCCGCCTTTCATCCATTGCCGGTGATACAATTGGCCAAGTCCTGGAATGATCGATAACATCAATCCAATTTTCCGGTGCTGCACGTCCTTCACCTCTTTACTAGAATCTCTGACTGTCTGGTCGTATCATATGAAGCGTTCTTACTTCGCTCCGTGTTTCGCTTCGATTTGCCCGTCGATCGTTTTGACGGCCTGCTTCATCGCGGCTGCCGGTTCAGCTTTTCCGGTCGCAATCGTTTGAAGGGCGGCATCGACCGGCTTCCAGACTTCATTCATTTCAGGGATGTTCGGTGTCAATTCGGAAAATTTCGATTGTTCGGCGACTGCCTGTGCGGCTGGACTTTTTGTGACGGCAGGATCTTCTGCCAACGCACTGACGGCCGGGACTTCTTTTGTGATTTCAAAACGCTTTTTCGAGTTTTCCGCATTCGTCAGGTAAAGCGCTAGCTTGTTCGCCATTTCCGACTGTTTGGAGTAAGCGCTGACATTATAGCTTTTGACACCGATGAAGGAACTCATGTTTTTTCCGTTTTCCAGTTCCGGCAGTTTCGTAATGCCGAAATCAATGCCTGCTTTCGTAAAGGGTTCGACATTCCAGGGACCGGAGATGATGGCGGCTGCCTTCCCTTCCGTAAACAAGGATTCCAAAACGTTGATGCCCTGCTCCCCAATGATGCCTGCCGGGAATAATTTTTCCTGATAGAACTTTTGAATATAGGACGCACCTTTGATGGCTCCGGTATTCGCAAGACCGACTTCTTTTGTCTGGTATTTTCCTTGATTATCTTGTTTGAAAATATAACCGCCATATCCACTTAAGACACTTTGGGCATAATAGATTTGATCAAATAAAGCGAGGAACCCGAACGATTGCCCAGTTGTCGTTTTTTTCGATAAGGCGTACCATTCTTCCAGTGTTTTCGGTAGCTTGTCTTCTGAGACCAGTTTTTTGTTGTAGTATAAAACCGTCGTTTCCACCGCTTTCGGGACACCGTAGAGTTTTCCGTTCACTTTTTGCGAATCAAGGGCAACATCGGTATAAATCGACTGGACCTCTTCCGGGACATTCATCTCTTTGATGATTCCTTCCGTTACCGCTGTGCCAATCTGATCCCCCGGCATCGTCAACAAATCAGGACCTGTACCAGCCGGACCATCTAATCGTAAATCCTCGATTTGCTTAGCGTACGGTTTTTCGATGACCTGTACGTCGACATCGTTGTCCTGTTCGAATTTTGAAACGATGTCTTTGATTCCTTCGCCTTTTTCAATGTCTTCCCAGACGATCAGCTCCGCTTCTTTATTTGATGATTGTTCCTTGTTTCCCTGCGCTTCTTCCCCGGGACCACACGCCGCGAGCGAGGCTGTCAATGCCAGACTACTCAGGACAGTCATATATGTAATGGTTTTTTTCATCTTCTTTTTCCTCCTGTGGATCATATTATGAAAAGATTAGAACACTTTTTGTAAGCGCTTTAATAATCAAAATATAGCACCACAAGAAAACTTTGTAAATAAATTTAGTAAAAAATTTTACTAAATTTATTTACAAAGTGCTTTTCCGAGTAATCAATTCTGCACCGATATAGACCGTTTTGACGATATTTCGTTTCTTTAAAACACGTTCTAGTAAAAGTTGAATCGCATTTTGACAAATCTCCTCGAGGTCAATATGAAACGTCGTCAGAGGCGGCGACACATATTTCGAAATACTTGTATCATTGACACTGATCAGACTAACCCGTTTCGGAATCTCGATCTGTTGCTCGTTCAAGACTTGCAAACAACCGACTGCAATCGGATCCGCCGCTACATAAAACGCTGTCGGCAACTCTTCCCCGAGTTGTTCGACCGCCTGATTCATTAAGTAATGCCCATTGTCGACCGAAAATCCCCGCCGGCAAAAGATGAAGTCTTCCCGTAACAAGTCACGTTCCTCCATCGTTTGCCGAAACGCCCGCTCCCGTCCATCCATCTCTTCCGCATCCGTATCAAGATTATGGTACGTGCCGCCGATAAACCCAATCTTTTCATGACCTTGCTCCACTAGCACTTCAACTGCCTGACGGGTGATTTGTGCAAGATCCGGACGAACCGAATCGTAATGTGCGGGATCAGGTGTCGAGTCGATGAATACGCCATGTGGTGTCAATTCTTTCAAATACTCCAACTCACGGTTCATGAATGAACCGACAGCAATGAATCCATCGATATCCAGCGGGATTTTTTCAATCCCGCCTTCGAGTTTGTAGGTCGTCATTTCGATGTTATTTTCCCGTGCTTTTTTTTCGATTTCCACCCGCATCGTTTGAAAATAGACGTCTTCGAGCTCTTCGTTATCGGTCAGCCAATATAAAAACGCGATGTTCTTCACGAGTGTTTTCAATGTTTTTTTCCGGTATCCGATTTCTTCCGCCACTTCAAAAATCCGGGCTCTTGTCTCGTCACCCACTGATAACGTCGGGTCGTTATTCAATACGCGGGATACCGTCGAAATCGAGCAACCCACTTCTTTTGCAATATCTTTGATCGTCGCCATCATGCATCCGCCTCTTTTTTTGAATTATTTTAAGTAAAAAAATTTAGTAAATTTAAAGTTTTTAAATTTTATCATATGGTAAAATGAGAGGGAATAATTTTACTCAATGAATGGTTAATAGCTGTATTTGTATTATACCGTTAAAAAGCGTTTTATTTCATACGAAAAGAGGAGGAAAGAAATTGCAGGTCCGTATGAATTTACAACAAGACCAGTCGACACGATATCGTGTGAAAAATGATCGGGGAATGGAAGTCGAGATTTCAAGCAAAGGAGGAAGCATTGAACGTTTGATCGTGCCTGACCGGAATGGGCATCCGGAAGATATTATGTTCAACTGTTATTTGACACCAGTCCCTGTGATTACTCGCGGTTTATCTGGCAAGCTGTATGATACGTCGTCCGGTTCCGTTCACGAAATCGATCTGGCATTATATCAACTTTTATTCACAGCTGAACCTTTCTCGACAATACAAGAATCCGTACTACGTCTGTCGGCGGAAATATCTGTCAATGGACAGGTGATCGCAATCGACATGCTTTATGCGCTAACTAACAGCAATCAACTGATTCTCCGATATGCAGCGACGACCAACCAACCACTTCGCCTCTCTTTGGCGCTTCCGATTTTCTTTAACCTAAGCGGTAATTTAAAGGACAGTATTACACAACATGATTTAAAGTTTACCAGTTCTTGTTTCATCCATCCCGTACCGACGTTGTCGATGAATCCCTGCTTTCAACAGACGAAAGGGACCCCCTTTGATTTTCGGTTAGGGCGTCGTCTGCACCGTTTCTTTTTAGACAAGGTGTTTTTACAATCTCCTGTCGACACCTATTTTTCATTTCATCAACAACCGGTCATCTCTGTTCATGAAGCCGTAAGCGGGCGCTGGGTGACAATCGAAACTTCCCACCCCGGCTTTGTGTTGTCTGCAGCAGCGCATCATACCGACACGTCCTTCTCCGGTATTTGTTTTGATTCAACGGATTTCCTGCTGTCATCTCTCATCCGCGGTTCAATTCCCTACTTTCACGAGACGACTTATTCGTTTAGCACGACGTATTGATTTCACAGCAAGAGGAGGACAGCAGACTGTGCGTCTGTCATCCTCCTCCGTTTGATTTGTTTTACGGGTCCACCCGCAAACCTAGTTGATTTTCCGGATGACCCGGGTTCCGGCAAATTCATCCTCCGGCAGAATCGATCCGTCTCGCAGATATACTTTCCGGTTTTTCCATGTCTTGATCGGGGCAATCGTTTCCCGGTATACAATCCGCTTCGCAATCTGTTTTACGGCAAGCGGTTGTCCGTTCTCACTGACGACTTGAATCCGAAACAGGCGTTGTCCGACGGTTTGCCCGCTCCCCGTCGACAATTGGACCGTCTCGATGAAACAGTTAACGGCCGGTTCCGTAATCAGTGCATGTACTGTTTTGTTTTTAACGCGCTTTAACAAAGTTTTCTCCAGGACACCGGACACAATTCCCTGGACAAGGACATCGACGACGCCCGCTCCGATTCGGCGTTTTAATAAGCCATCCATCTTCCTTTCCTCCTTTTTTCTCTTCAACTTCAACTGGCAGATCTGTTTCTATGTCCTTCGTGCCGAAATCAAAAAAAACCTTCTTTGAAACGGATGACTCCGATCAAAAAAGGTTCGTGCGTCACGTATACAACAGGACGATACTGCCCAAACCGAACAGACAGCCCGTATACAGAACAGCTGCTATTCGTTTACTGGATCCCGGAATATCCCGACGGACGAACAGCCGTCCGTACTTCATGGTTAAAACAAGGCCGATGACAAGTGCTGCAAGCGCGAGGCTCGGCATGTCAAGCAAAGTCAAATACAGATTCAGCATATCTCTCCATCCTTTCCGGTTAACGTTTTTATATGTAGGTTCCCTGTCAGCCCAGCCACGCGGTACTCCCAGAGGCAACAAACAAGCCCTCTCTTATCCCGTTTAATCGTGGATTTGATCACTCTTTGCTCGTTGATGGTTTAGCTTTCATGCTCTGAGCGTTCACCTTTGTTCGTTGTTCCTTGAGCTGTGAACATTGAACTTTCACTTCCGGTTCTCAGTGGAACCGATGTGAGGTGCCGAAGCACGGATTGTTTTGTTATCGCACAAAACAGGCGTGTTTGGTCGCAGGAATATCAGACTAACAGGGGTATGATTCTTACGCAAAAATTTTCGTTACGGTATTGCTTTCCGACAATGTAAAGTCCACTTCCGTTTCAAAGGTATCGATCGTCTCATCCAGTTCAGAGATGACCTGGCGCAAGTTCGACGGATCAATCAACTTCGGCTCCAGGCGCTCGATGAACAGTCGACGTGATTTTTCCATCTCGTCCGCATTCCCTTTTTCCCGGGAACCGTACGTTGCCTCGATGTGGCTGTCTGCCCGCCGTACGATATCTTGCCGCTCTGTCTCGATGGTCTGTTCGACTTGCAGGAGTTGCTCCCGTAATGTCTGCAACAGTTGCCGTTCATAGACAAGCCCGGCATCCCGCCGGTCAATCGCCTCCGCAACGGTCATCTCACGGCCGTTAATACGGACGACCGTTACAGCATTCGATGCCGTGATGGCAGACTTAATCCGGTTCCGCCTTTCCATCAAATCCCGAATCGACTGCAGGTTGGCTTTCGCTTCTTCCGCAAACGTCGCGACTGAAGGATATCCCGCCGGCGCCTGACTGCCGTTCTGCACACCGATAAACGCTTTCGCCTGTGCTTTTTGAATCCGTTTATCCAAATTTTTTAACTCCACTAATCCGCGATGAATTGACATTTCGATTCGTTCGATGGGGGTCACGTCCTTTTTCTGTTTCTGTCTTTTTTTCAGAATAACACAGACTTGTTCGTAAACTGACACTGTCCGAACAGTTTCCACCTTACAAAATTGTCATATTTTTATTTTGATAAGGAATTTTTTACCTTATACTATAGAAAGAAGTTTTATGTTTTTAGAAAAGAGGGGTTTTTATGCATCAAGAACGCTTACAGGTCACGGCAGCCCGGTCTGTCACCTGGACGAGACATCATCTTCCTCCGGTCCAAGCACACGAACTGCTTGTCCGGACAATTGCCGGTGCAATCAGCATTGGGGCTGAACTGCCGCAAGTCCGGGGCGACGATCCGACCGATCCGGCTCCCGTCTATCCGAAGGAGACTGGCTACGAAAGCTACGCCACTGTCATTGCCGTCGGAAATCAGGTCACCCGGTTTCAAGTCGGC
Organism: Exiguobacterium sp. PvP048; assembly: GCF_040549175.1. Classification (NCBI taxonomy): domain Bacteria; kingdom Bacillati; phylum Bacillota; class Bacilli; order Caryophanales; genus Exiguobacterium; species Exiguobacterium sp. PvP048. The sequence goes on from NZ_JBEPSU010000003.1 coordinate 235,860, forward strand.
GACCGTCTACTTGCCTTTTACGGTCATCAGGATATCGCACTCGTCGACGAAGCCAAAGCCATTCCTGTTCCGAACGGTGTGTCCGCCAAACTCGCCTTGCTGAACATCTTATCGTGCGACGCTGCGAAAGGCGTCCGGAAACTGGTCCCTAAACCGACGGACTCGGTTTTAGTGACCGGAATGGGTGTCATCGGACTGCTGGCCGTTTTCTATCTGCGGCACTTCTATCATGTCGACCGGATCGTCGTCTTTGACCCTGATCCCGTCCGCTCATCGCTTGCACTGTCACTCGGGGCGCATGCTTCATACTCAGATTCGGATGAGTCGTTTACACACGCATTGGAGTGTTCTGCACGACAGGACGCTTTCGCCTTATTACAGGAAAAGCTTGTTCCCCACGGACAGCTCTGTATTCTTTCAGACGGGAATCATGAAACCTTATCGTTGACGCCGGCCTTTTACGAGAAAGAATTGCGGCTCGTCGGTTCGAGTGACGGATGGGATTACCAGGAACATGCCGCCTGGTTTTTCAAGACGGCACCACATGTTCCACATCTCGAACAGTTGTTTGAAAAAACGGTCTCAGCCCGTGACTTAGTCGAATGTTTCGACCGTTTGCTGACAGACGCGCCGCCTTTAAAGGTGCTGGTCCTCTATCCGTCCGTCGATTAATGCAGGCGGACTCACCGTCCGGACCTCGAGACCGTTCGGATCTTGCACCGGCAGCGCAGGTATTCCGGAAAATACAACCTGTCTGGCATGCATCCGTTCCGCTACAACCGACGTAATTTCCGGAACCGGTCGAGCCAGTAATTGAGACAGCAACGGCTCAAGACCCGGTGTCGGTGTCGCGATTCCAAACTGCAGGAGCCGGTCCCCTGTTTCTGACTCGACGGCATCCGGATGGGTCTGCAATTCAATACGGAAACCAAACGGCGTTCCGATGAACGTCCGACGTTCGTTCGCCTGAATCGTCAGTCCCAGACCTTCCGCCCGGCCGAGTACCTGCAGTCGCTCGGCTTCCGTTACAAGGAAGCCGATATGGTCAAACATCACTTTTTTCCCGTAACCAAACGTAAGATTGATGGCTCCTCGTTTCATCTCGATGATCCGAAACAAAATCTGTTGCTCACGAAAATCGTCCCAATCGAGCGGAGGATCAAACGAAGTGAACTCCCCCGCGTATTTCCCAATCCGTTGTGTCACCTGAAAACCAAGCTGTTGATAAAACCGTTCTGTTTCCTCCACAAACGGTGTCCAAAGATGATAATGAAATAACATATGTATCGCTCCTTATATCATAATATCGTCAAGCGTCAAAAGCATGACCTCGCCACTCTCCGTCAACAGCTGTTGCAGCAAGTGAACGTGTGCAAGACCATAGATGACCATAACCCGTTCATCTGGTTCTGTAACACCCGCAAGGATGTTCTTAAAGATCATCAGATTGCGATAATACCAATATCGCGAGACCCACTCCATTCCGGACTCACCAAGACAAGCAAGTTTTAAATAAGTTTGGTGCATCTCCTGCACACGTCCGTCAGTATTGATTTTCTGTAAAAAGGAAAGCAACGGTAGTTCAGTAAACTCCTGTTCCATCTGTTGCATCCGTGTGGTCTCCCTTGCAATGATTTCGTCAAATTGTTCCGGTTTTTCCCTTCTCAGCTGGTCGAGCGATGGTATCCCGTCAATCAACTGGTTCCAATCAACTGCTTGAATATCATCGAGACCATTTTGAGAGGCGAGACGAAAACCAAGTTGATGCCGTTCGTCGGCGGTCAACGTCAATTTTCCGGCGCGATACGCCGCGTACTCACGCGTCAAGCCTGTTGATGTTCAGAAGGGCTTTCAAGCATGATCTTCGTCGGACGAAAGTCGGACAAGACATTTAATGCGTCCTCAATTTGTTTTTGCCGGTCCGGCGTCAGCATCGACACGCCTCGCAAATGAAGTAAGTCTCCGTTATCCGGTCGGTCGAAGTGTATCGTTCCAAGCAGTAGTACCGCGGCACGTGACCTCATCGTCTTCCTCCTTTTTCGATGATCTTCTTTTATACTACAACAATTGTAAAAAAATCCATCAAAAAACACGGATCCTCAACTGGATCCGTGTTCCGTTTACATCAACTGTTTGACTAGAAGCGTCTTACCGCTGACTTCCCGCGGAATGTTATCGACAGCACGTAACGAGACGTTCATCTCGGAACCAAGTAAAGTCTTTAAAAACCGGTACAGTTGTTCTTCGTGCTCCGATAAAAACCGGGTCCGGTCCGGAATATATAAAAACGTGATGTCCCGTTCACTGTTTTGGATATATTGGACCCGTTCGACGCTGTTCGGCAACACTTTGACCAAGCTGGACAACTGACCTTCAAAAACCTTTTGTCCGTTTTGTTTGACGATATACCCCCGTCCCCGACCGTCAATTGAATCAATCACGGGACCCGGATGGCCGCAGGAACAGGTTTTGCCGCTGCTCGTCATGCGGTCCCCGACCCGGTAACGGACGAGCGGCGTCCCATGGGTATCAAAGCTCGTGACAAGAATTTGCCCGTCCGGTTCAATTTCAATGATGCCCATCTCGTAGTGCAGGTGTTTATTTCCGAAACGGCACTCGGAAACGATCGGTGCCCCTTCCGATGAGGCATACTGATCAAACACCGGCGCGTGAAAGACGTCTTCAATTAATTTCCGTTCCGTCGCGGTCATCATCTCTGCCGTCGGAAAGATAGCGCGCGGCCGGCACTGCAACTCCATTCCGATTCGTTTGGCATGGTAGGCCAACTCAATCATCGCTGACGGCAACCCGTCAATCGATTCCGGATCAAACCGGTCGATTGCCTGCAAATAAGCAGTCATCGTTTCAGGGCTGAGTTTCTTGACGGTGAACAGCAGTTGATTCAGCGCATGGTTCATCCGCCAGTAGACAGGTTTTTGTTGCCGTTCCGAAACGAGCGCCTGTGCTGTAAAACTGATCCGGCGCATTCCTTTTTTTACACCGTGAGTCGCCTTAAAAAAATCGAGATGCGCCATCCGCACCTGCATATCTTCTTTCGTATACCGGACTTGAATCGACTTCCCTGTCGTCCCGCCTGTTTTCCCGAGAATCGGTGCAGGGAGGTCCGTACGAATCGATTCGATTTGCTGCCGTAACATCTCCTTTTCAAGTGACGGAATCTGCCGAAGCTCCGTTAACGCTCGAAAAGGCAATTGCAGATTCAAGTCTTTAAACAGCGTGTGGTAATAGGGGCTATGTTGCCGGCAAAACAGCAAAAACGTATTGAGACGCGCCAATTGATCCCGTTCCACATCGATTGGTTTTTCTAATTTGTCTGCTAATTCCTGAAATCGTGTTTGGTACGCCGGTCCATAACGTTCCCGTTGAAGTCGATAGCCATACAAAGTGGTAAGAAGATTTTGCATGAACACCGGTGAATACAGATAGACTTGCTCTTTGATTCCCATCTGCGCACGTCCTTTCGAACAACGACTCGACGCCTTCACTGAACATATTCTTAATAGGTTCAGCTTACGTCGGCATTCTGACAATCACATGACAAAATCTACCGCACTACACTTTCACTTCGATTTTTTTCCTCCTTTAGCAAACTCCTTCTTTTTTTGAAAAGACATCAAAAAAGCAGACGACCTTTTTGAAAATAAAGGGAGTCTGCTCGCGTCGTATAGCGAATTCTTCAACTTTTTTCCGGCAATAGTTGTTTGATCAATAATGTTTTTCCGCTGATTTCTTTCGGAATTTCCGGCACTGCCCGTAACAACACTTCCATTTGTCCGCCGAACAAACGTTTTAAGACGAAGTACAGTTCTTTTTCATGTTCTTCTTTGAAACAACGTTCGTCCGGTACATACAACATGACGATTTCTTCTTTGTCGGATTGAATATACTGGACCCGTTCGATACAGTTCGGGAAGGCCCGTACGATCCCGGCCAGTTCTCCTTCAAAAATCCGATGACCGTCTTTCAGCTGAATGAAACTTCGTCCCCGTCCGTCAATGGATGCAATGACCGGACCGGCGTGTCCGCACTGACACGTAGCTTCACTTAACGTCATCCGGTCCCCGACACGGTACCGGACGAGCGGCGTGCCATGGGTATCAAAGCTCGTCACGAGAATCTGACCATCTTCCTCAACCTCGATGATGCCCATTTCATAGTGAAGGTGTTTTTTTCCGTAACGGCATTCCGCGACAATCGGTGCTCCTTCAGACGATGCGTATTGATCAAAAATCGGCGCATGGAACACTTCTTCGATCAATTGGCGTTCCGCCGCCGTCATCATTTCCGCTGTTGGGAAAATCGCCTTCGGTCGGAACGTACACGGAATATTGTACTTTTTGGCATGACGTGCCACTTCAATCATACCTGAAGGGAGGCCGTCAATCGATTCCGGATTAAATCGGTTCAATTGTTCGATGTACAAGGCTGCCGTTTGCGGATTAATGTTTTTGATCGTAAAAAGCATCTGATTGATGGCTTTATTCATCCGCCAGTAAACAGGTGCTTTCTGTGATTCTGCCGCCAGTGTCTGTCCCGTAAAGCTGGCGCGCCGCATGCCGCGTTCAATCCCGTGTGTCCACTTAAAGTAATCGAGGTGCGCCATCCGGATCTGCATGTCTTCCTTTGTGTAATGGACTTGAATCGACTTCCCCGTCGTTCCACCCGTTTTCCCGAGGATCGGCGCTCGGATCTTAGCATGCACGTCCGCATTACGTGTCCGGAGGATTTCCTTGCTTAAAATCGGAATCTGTTTTAGTTCGTCTAATGTTTCAAGCGGTAAAGTGATCCGGTGTTGCTCGAACAGTTCTTGATAGTAAGGACTGTACGTCTGACAAAACAACAGAAATTGATTCAGACGCGCCAACTGTTCTGCCTGCGCATTCGTCTGAAAACGTTCTTTTTCCTTCAACTCCTGTAACCGTTTCTGATAAACCGGACCATATCGTTCCTGATACAGCACGCGACCATAAATCGTCGTTAAGATATTTTGAAGAAAAATCGGTGAATGAAAGTAAATCGATTGCTTGAGTTGCATACGTCCACTCCTCTCACATCTCAGTCAGAAATTTCAGTTGAGCCGTTATCCATTTCCTGTTACTTACATCTTATTTCCAGTGATTCGGCGGTTCAATCAAATCTTAGTAAACAAGCTTAGCTTTTATTCGGATACCGTTTTATGATAGTAAACTTACATCACAAACATCTTTTAATAAAATTCTTATAATTATCTTTTCTTTACCGTTTCCGGTAAAAAACAAAAAAAGAGGCTGCGTTCAGCCTCTTCTCCTTCGTTCAAATTCCGGTTACGTTTGACGCCGTCCCGCCTCTTCATCTGCTGTTCCAAACATCCGGACCTGAATGGCTCCGAGTGCCAATTTCAATTCCGTCGGACTCAACTGATCGATGATTTCGATCACAGTTACCGTCGTCCGCCCATTATACAATTGCACAAGGAGTTGACGCTCCACGTCAATCATCCGGTCATCAATCGACTCCGCCAACATTTCCTGATAAAAAAACTCACCCGTTTCCGGAAAAAAATAGTCACTGAATAATTGCATCAATTGTAAATTTCCCGTCGCCAAAAACAAAATGGCTTGATACGGCGGTTTCACACGATTCCGCGTACTCAAACGTTTTAATATCATCTGGTACCGCTTCTGGTGTTGCTCATCTAAGAAACAGACTGCGTTCATCTTCGCCCTCTCCTTAAAGTAGAAATTAAGTAATATGTACATGGAAGTTGGTGGAGGTCACCACTCCTATTCGGTCTCTTTTTTCTTTTCCCTGTTTTTTATGCCTCAAGCCTGTTATTTCCTGAAAACATCTGAAGGGATTACGAACCGATTGATTCGGGTAAATTCAACAAGTAACGTTAATCGAGGGGGAAAACACATGACTCAAACACGCAAACGGTTGGCACTTGCAGGTGCAACCGGATATATCGGACATAATCTCTTAAATGAACTCAAGAAAAAATATGATGTCATCGCCTTATCGCGAAACGGCGATGACAAGGATGATGAAGACCATGTCGAGTGGCGCTCGTGTGATTTATTTTCGCTGAATGATACCATCGACGGGTTACAGGGCGCGGATATCGCCATCTATCTGGTCCATTCGATGATGCCGTCCGCTAAACTGACACAGGGCTCATTCGAAGATATGGATTTGATTTTAGCGGACAATTATGCCCGTGCCGCCAAAGAAAACGGCATTCAGCAAATCGTCTACCTGAGCGGCATCATTCCGGAAGAAACGGAGGACTTGTCCCGCCATTTGAAAAGCCGTTTGGAAGTGGAACGTGTGCTTGGTGCTTACGGGACTCCCGTAACGACCATCCGTGCTGCGTTGATCGTCGGTCCAAAAGGATCTTCCTTCCCGATCTTATCGAAGCTCGTCAAACGGCTTCCCGTCATGTTGTTGCCGGAATGGACACGGAATCAGACGCATCCCGTTGCATTGCCAGATGTCATTCATGCCCTCGGAGCAAGCGTCGGACGGGAAGATTTGAAAGACCGCGCCATCGATATCGGCGGTCCGGAATCGATGACGTATAAAGAAATGATTTTGAAAACAGCCGAAGTCATGGGGAAAAACCAACCGACGTTCGATATTCCTTTAATGACAGTCAAACTGTCCCGCCTTTGGGTGACATTAGTTTCCGGAGAGCCGAAGGAGACGGTCTATCCGCTCGTCGAGAGCATGGTCCACGAAATGGTCGCAGATCCGGATAAAATGGTGGACGGCATCAGCGACGGGAAAGTCACATTCGAGGAATCCGTTCGGATGGCGTTAAAAGAAGAGCAGAAGGAAAAGGATCAGAAAAAACAATCGGGTCATTCGTCTAAAAAAGAAAAAGGCGAAGTGCTCGATGTCCGGTCCGTTCAGCGTGTCCGTCTGCCGGAAGGACGCGATGCCAACTGGGCGGCAGATAACTATGTATCTTGGCTCTCCTCTTTCGCTAAGCCGTTCCTCACTTCTGTTGCGAACGAGACCGTCGTAAAGATTCAAGTGCCGTTTCTCGATGCACCGCTTCTCGAATTGACGAAAGAACCGTTTCAGGATGCCGAGCAAGCTACGTACCGGATTACCGGCGGAATGTTTGCGCAAGTTCAGGAAGGCAGCAAAGGGCGGATTGAATTCCGACAAATTCCCGGATCCCAGGAGTGCCTGATTGCCATTCATGAATATGTACCGGCCTTACCATGGATCATTTACAAATCGACGCAAGCCAATATTCATTTGCTCGTCATGTACCTGTTTAAGCTCCATCTTCTCCGTCTGATGCAGACGACGGAACACGCTCCTGACGAGTCGGATATGATTGTCCCGGAAACAAACGCTTGATTTTAAACAAACTCAGATTTCCTACCAGACTGAATTCCCCGAGAAGCGGGGATTCAGTCTTTTTTAATGACTTTTCACCAGCCGGGTTTTCGACGGACCGCTTGGTAATCAGTCTGTTATTATCATATAGCATTTTGCGGAATCCGTAAGTTTTAATGTCTTGCCTGTTGCTTGACTGCGGAACTTACCGATGAACAGATGACGGAACCAAAATAAGCGTGATACACTGAAGCTGGATTGTAAGAAAGGGGTTTCACACGCATGCGCTCATTTGAAGAACGGTTAACGAATCACATTGAAGCGACCGCGCTTCTCACGACATTGATTCAACCCTCGTCGGATCAACTCCGGCTCGACAAGTTAAATAAATTTTCCGAGAAATTATTAAAACGCGAATTTACGATTGCTTTTGCCGGACATTTTTCGGCCGGGAAATCAAGCATGATCAATGCACTGACCGGTGAGTCGATTTTACCGACCAGTCCGATTCCGACCAGTGCCAACATCGTCACATTACGCCGGGAAGAACAGGATGCTGCCATCATTCATTTTCACGACCGCCCTGCCGTAAAGCTCGCAGCGGCCGATTTACCGCATCTCGAGACGTTAGGACGTGACGGTACCGTTGAACGGATTGATATCACCCATGCCGGCTCAAACTTACCGCAAGGACTTGTTTTAATGGATACACCGGGTGTCGATTCCGTCGATGACGCCCACCGGATTTCCACCGAATCCGCTTTACACCTGGCTGACTTGATTTTTTATGTCATGGACTACAACCATGTCCAGTCCGAGCTGAACTTCACCGTCACTCGTGAATTGTTGACTTCCGTACCTGAACTGTATTTAATCGTTAATCAAATCGATAAACACCAGTCCAGCGAATTATCTTTTGCCGCCTTTAAGCGTTCCGTCGTTCAGTCGTTTGCTGCCCACGGCGTGGAACCAAAAGGAATCTTCTTTACGAGCTTACGGGAAGCGGATCATCCGGAAAATGACTTCCAGACCGTTAAAGAACTCGTCGATCACAGCATCCGGGACGTCCAGCCGAAACTGTTGCAATCAGCGGCTACTACACTGGAATCCTTACATGCCGAACACGTGGCGTACCTCGAAACACGGATCGAGGAAGCCGCCGAATCGACAAATGAAGGATTGACACCGGCAGAACGGCGACAATCGGATGCATTGCTTGAACAGCTGCACCAACTGGATTTACAACTCGAACTGATGGCTCCCGAACAATGGGTCAGCCGGTTTTCACAGCACCGGGAAAGCTTGTTGCGAAATGCCACTTTGATGCCGTTTGAACTTCGCGAGAAAATGCGGACCTTTTTAGAGACACGACAAGCGTCCTTTAAAGTCGGGTTCTTCAGAAGTGCGAAAAAGACACAGTCCACCCAGCAACAGGTAGCAGACGAACTCTTGCGGGCGTATCAATCCGTCACGACATCCGAAATTGCCTTGCATCTTCGGAAATTGATGAAACAATCGTTGGCGGAAGCCGGTATCTTAACTGATCAGCATACGATGCAGATCGACAACTATCCACTTGATCCACCGCTTCGTGTCATCGAGGATGCTGTCCAGGAAGGCATTACGATTACCGGTGAATCCGTCCTCCAGTTTACGAATCGTGTCGTCAGTCTGACGGCTGACTGGTATACGAAAGAGACGAACCGCTGGCGGGACGGAATTCGAGCGGAACTCGAACAAACAGATGGCAGCGTCAAACAAGAGGTGCTGACAGAACAAACCCGTTTACGTCAAAAATGTGACCTATTGAAAGCCGAAGCAGACGCCCGGCAAGTCTTAAACACGTATCTCGAACAGGCCGACTCACCGACGGACAAGCAATTGCAAACCGCAAAACAACAGGTTTTGCTTTGGCAACAGGAACTGATTCAGGCCGAGCAAGCTTTAATCCCGTTCCAACCGCAGGAAACGCTGGAGGAAGTCGCCGTCGCGGCAGAAGCGGTTCGGTTAACCGATGTCGAGGACACACGTGCCTATACGCCGGAAGAAATGCACCAGATTCAAACGATTTTGTCGTCCGTTCCCGGATTCGAAGAGACGGTCGCCTACTTGCAAGACAAACTGAAGCGGGTCGCTTCGAGTACCTTTACGATTGCTTTATTCGGTGCGTTCAGCGCCGGAAAATCATCTTTTTGCAACGCGCTGCTCGGACAACCAGTCTTGCCTGTCTCGCCTAATCCGACGACGGCTTCGATTAACCGGATTAATCCCGTCAGTGCAGCACATCTGCACGGGACGGCGACCATCTGCTTTAAGACGGAGCAGGAACTCGTTGCTGAATTAAACGACCTCCTTCAGGCGTTCAATGCCACAGTCACTTCTTTGAAAGAAGCGGCGGATTGGATCGAATCCCAGCCGACACATACATTACGGGATGCTTCTTTCTTACGGGCCTTTGCAACCGGTTATCCGACTGTTGCGCCGTTCGTCGGAACGACACAAACAGTCGATCAAACGACGTTCACCGATTACGTCGCAAAAGAGCACCTCAGTTGCTTCGTCGATGTCATCGATTTGTACTTTGACAGCCCGTTGACCCGTCTCGGAATTACATTGGTTGATACGCCGGGTGCCGACTCGATCAATGCCCGTCATACGGATGTCGCGTTCGACTATATTAAGGATGCAGATGCCATCTTATTCGTGACGTATTTCAATCACGCGTTCGCCCGTGCGGACCGGGAGTTTCTGATTCAGCTCGGCCGTGTCAAGGATGCCTTCGAACTGGACAAGATGTTTTTCATCGTCAATGCAATTGACCTCGCACAAAACGAGGGTGAAAAACAAGCGGTGCTGCAGTATGTCGAGACGGAACTACAGCGGTTCGGCATTCGGACCCCTCGTCTGTTCGGCGTCTCGAGTCTTCAGGCGTTGGCAAAGAAGCAGACGGACCGAGCTCTCGACTCGGGTCTTCCTGTCTTCGAAGACGCCTTCCATCAGTTTTTGGAACGGGATCTGAAAGGACTGGCTGTCCAAGTATTGTCGGAGGAAACGGAGAAAACCGTGCACCGGTTACGTCAATTGATGGATCAGACCGAGTTCAACATCGCCCGTAAAGAAACACGTCTCGAAGAACTGGATGACTTGAAACAGACGATTGAAGCACACTTTTCGGATCCAAGAACCGAGTTACTTCGTCATGCCTTGTTTGCGGAAATTCATGAGCTGCTGCACCATGTCAACCAACGGATCTATTATCGTTTCCCTGACTTCTTCAAGGAAGCGTATCATCCCGTCCGCTTTGCGAATGCCACAAAACAGCAGGCGTTGCAGGAAGCGCTTGTCGAGCTGCTCGGCTTTTTGAAATATGATTTTGAACAAGAATTACGTGTAACCCACTTCCGGATTGACGGCTGGATCAAAGCTGCGCTCGTCCAACGTTTCCAGGAAGAGGAACGGTATGCGGTGAAGTTGAATCCCTCTTTCCAACTGTCCCCATTCGAAGCGCCGGCGATGACGTCCGTTCATTTCGAGGGGCCGTTCCAGGATGCGACGCCGTATCAGTCCGTGAAACAGTATTTCCGTAATCCAAAAGCCTTTTTTGAACGCAATGAAAAGGAACAATTGAAAGATGCTTTGATTCAGTTGACGAAACCGGATGCGACCTCTTATCTGGAAACGGAAGAACAGCGGTTGCGCGAACTCGCGCAGCAACATGTCGCCCGTCTGCTCGACGAGATGTATGCCCGGATTTCCGAAACCCTGCATAAACAAATCGAGATGGAACGAACCAGTTTGGCGACGACCGACCATCTCGAGCAATTCAAACAAGCTTACACCAGCATCAGCCATCTCAATCAAACCGTTTAATTTTTCCCGTAGGCGGTACACAAAGAACCCGGATCAGCTGCTCTTCTACAGAAGATGCGGCTGGTCCGGGTTCTTTTTAGCGTCTGCTGTGCGATCAGACGGATGCGGCCAATACGATTTGAAATAATGCAGTACATAGTCTTCGACGTGGCGCACAAGCGGACGCTGCTCGACTACCGACAAACGGTTTAACGAGACGTCCCATAACATCGGCGGGTCAAACGGTAAGATACGGATATCATCGGCATGATGAAACCGGAGAATCGGTTCCGGCAAAATCGACACAACGTCGAGTTCTTGCACCATCCCGATCAATAAATCCCAGGCATCGGACGTAAAAAAGATCTGTGGTTCGACCTGTACATGGCGGAACTGGGATAAAATTTGATGATGCAACATAAAACTGTCATTGAGGATGACGAGTGGTTCCTCTGCCAAATCACGATAAGACACGCTTTCAGATTCGCTTAACGGATGGCTCGGTCTGACCGCGACGACGACTTCATCTTCAATCAACCGATGCCGTTCGATTCCGTATGTCTCCCCCGGTTCAATTAAAATCGCCAGATCCAATTCTTCAAGCAGCAGCCGGCGTTTCAATTCAAATGCCCCTTCTTCGATGATTTCCAACTCGATACCGGGATGTTCCGCCATCAATTTCGGAATCAGTTGCGAAAAGAGAACGGGCAGAATGACCGGCGGAATCCCGAGCCGGACTTTCCCGCGTAGGACACGCGACCGCTCGTGCAGGTGTTCCATCATTTGTTGATGTCCGTGCAGGACACTGAGGGCATCCTCATAAAATTGTTGTCCGGCGTCTGTCAGACCGGTCAGTCGTCCATGGTGCCGCAAAAACAATTCCACTTGTTCCAATTCTTCAAATTCTCGCACCAGTTGACTGAGCGCCGGTTGCGAAATATGCAGATGTTTGGATGCCCGCGTTAAATTATACGCATGGTCTACGATCGTCGTAAAAAACGTCAATTGCCGGATATCCACCGGACTCCCCCCTCTTACTCATCAAACCAATGATTTTTTCTAAAGTACACAATCATCCCCAACGCAATGACTGCCATCCCCCCGAGTGTAAAGAAATAACCAAAACGTGTCGTCAGTTCCGGCATATGTTCAAAGTTCATCCCATAGATGCCGGCAATGAACGTTAACGGCATGAAGATGGTTGTAAAAATCGTTAACGTTTTCATGATATTATTCATCCGGTACGAGTTGAGGGAAATGAAATTATCCCGGAATTCGGACGTCATTTCCCGGTTATACTCAATCATTTCGTTTAGTTTGAGCAGATGATCGTAAATATCCTGGAAAAATGCTTTTTTATTGGCATGAATCGCAAGCCGACGGGATTCAACGACCCGGTATAACAAATCCCGCATCGGTAAGAGCGTTCGGGCAACAACTAATAAATCGGACCGAATCTCAAATATCTCTTCCATGATCCGTTTATCATTCCCACGCTGTTCATACCGCCCTTCCAGTGCAAAAATCTTGTCTTCCAACGCATGAACGATCGGAAAATAACCATCGACGATTTTATCCATGATTTTATGTACAATTTCAATGGTCCAATGCTCGGAATCATCATGTAGACGCTGGAAAGCTTGGAACACTACGTCAATTTCACTTGACGGCTGCTCGTGGTAGGACACCACATAGTTCTCATTGACAAACAGGTTGATTTCTTTTCCTTTCAATGACTCCGTATCCAGGGCATGGAGCACAAAAAAACTGTATCCGTCGTAATATTCCAGCTTCGGACGTTGTAAGTATTGAAAACAGTCTTCGAGGGCCAGCGGATGAAAATCAAAGACGGAAATCAACTGTTGTTTTTCTTGCTCCGTCGGCTGATTGAAATCAACGAAATACCATTTGATGTCAGGTGCGTGAATACGACCCAAGCCATCGTCCATTACAACTTGATGATCCGTCGTCACCAAAAGACAGCGTATCATGAACATTCACCTTCTTTTCGTCACGGTTTGTGTAATCAGTATCGCAAACAATCTGTTCGATTTCCATAAAAAAAAGACTGCAGGTTTTATCAAGCCCTACAGTCCCTTCCTTTATCCTCGTTCGAAGTAAAAGCCACTCCAGTAGACATGACGATACGTAAATTCTTTACCGCTTTTAGTCGTCACAAGCATTTCATCTTCCGAAACGACAGCAATCTTAACCGGTGTTTCCCCGTGATCCGTCAAGAAGTTTAGAATCTCTAGATGACGATTCAACCACAACCGGCGACGGAACCAGCGGAACCGACTAAACGCAGCTGTAAAGTGTAGGATCGATAACAGCATGATGATCATACCGAACGGTAACGGTATATCAAACAGCGCGATTAAATAAAAGTCCGCAACGATTAAAAAGACGGATAACCCCATCTCGGTCATTTCCATAAAGGAAGCTTTATACGTTGCAAAATACGTCATGACACGAAATAAAACAATGACCGTCAAATATGGTACAAAATAAAGACGAAAAATGTTGTCCGACCCACTATTGACATACATGAGCAAGGGCAGGAAGAAGAGCAACTTCCAAATTAGGATGGCGGAATAAAACAAAGTGTGATCCGTGTAGCGTTTGCGTACGATGGCGCGACTAATGTTCATTGCCTTCCCCTCCTTCAGTGATGACTACATGTTCGAGTCGATGATGTCGGGTTCTGATGCCTATAAGGGTATGTTTCCTCATTGAAGCGTTTCTAATCGTATATTTCGTGTGAAATATCGGTTTATATTCAGTATACGAAATATTTTGATAAAAAGTTTTACTTTCCCATCATTCCCCATATTTATAATGTGCTGCCTCATCAAAATTTGTCGATTTTGATTTTTTTCTTTACACTTGATAAAGATCACTTTGGAAATGAGATGAAAAACATGTACAGCCACATCATTGTCGGTGCCGGAATCCTCGGAACATCGACCGCTTATCATTTAGCAAAACAAGGAGCGAATGTCCTCCTCGTCGACCGGAAAGAAGCCGGACGTGCCACACATGTCGCAGCCGGTATCATCTGTCCCTGGATGACACAGCGACGAAATAAAGCCTGGTACCGCCTCGCCAATAACGGAGCCCATTACTACGATAAGTTGATCCCGGAACTGGAGGCGCTCGGCGAAACAACGACAGGCTATCAAAAAGTCGGAACCATCGCCTTGCATGAAACATCAAAAATCGAAAAAATGCAGATGATTGCGGAAAATCGTTTCCCGGAAGCACCGGCCATTCAACGCATCGAACGATTGACGGCTGATCAGGTCCGGTCGATGTTTCCTTTGATTGAGTCCGTCGAAGATGCTCTGTTCGTCTCAGGAGGCGCCCGTGTCGACGGTCGTGCCTTACGGGCTGCCATGGAACGCGGAGCGATCAAACACGCGGCTACCGTCCTTGAAGCGGACGCCTCGCTGGTCGTCGTCGACGGTCACGTTCAAGGGGTTCAAATCGGTCAGGACATCCACTATGCCGACCAGGTCATCTTGACTGCAGGTGTCTGGGTCAACGAGTTACTTGAACCGTTGCAAACAAAGCTTGATATTCGAGCCGAAAAAGGACAGATTCTTCATTTGGATATCTCGAATGACCAGTCGAAAGAATGGCCCGTCATCATGGGACAGCGCGGTTTATATCTCGTCTCGATCGAGGACGGCAAACTCGCCCTCGGTTCGACACATGAAAAACAACTCGATTATAACCTTCAGCCGACCGTCAAAGGCATGTACGCCTTGTTGACTCGCGCCATTCCCGTGGCACCGGCACTCGAAGAAGCCAACATTAATGAGATGCGTGTTGGTCTCCGCCCGTATACAAGTAATTCCTTACCTGTCATCGGCAGGCTGGCGAATCATCCGAATGTTTTAATCGCTAACGGTCTCGGAGCCTCCGGCCTAACGATTGGTCCGTATCTCGGTCAAGAGTTGGCGAAACTGGCACTCGATCAGGAGTTAGAAATTGATTTGAACGATTATCTTTTACAGTAACCTGTTCACGGTTTACGTATTATCATCTGTATAGTAGATATACCCTTTACAAAACAAGAACAAACGTTCTTTTAATTTGACTTATGAAGGAGTTCTGGATGTGCATCCGATAAAAGCTATGGTGACCCTTAAACAATTTGAAGCGTTGGACATTCGTGTCGGCACTATCCGTTCCCTCAGCTTTTCAGACACTCAAGCAGACTTTTTAGTTCTGTCGGTTGTGTTTGAAGATTTTCAGCAATCCGTCTTTCTGGATTGGAAAGAAACACGGTTCGAGTATGAAGAAATCATCGGGAAACAAGCTTTGATCCTGCTCAACGTTCCCGGCATCGTCGCCGGTACGACCGGTCGTGTATTGGAACTCGGGACACGGGATCATCTGATGCCGGTACTCGCCTGTCCGGAACATCCGATCCCTGACGGCAGTCGCTTAAGTTAACACTGTCTGAACCTCCGGTCTGACTTAAAAAAGAAGGAATCGCCATCAAAGATTGAACTGCTCCCCGTCAAGTAGACAGGATAAATAATAAAAATCTTTTAAACGGCTTGAGCTCTGTATTCTAATGGAGCCAAGCCGTTTAATCGTTGTTGATACCGTTCTTCATTGTAGAAATGAATATACTTCTGGATTGCAAGTTGGAGTTCGTCGAACTCCGTAAACTTATGTAGATAATAACTTTCGCACTTCAACGCTCCCCAAAAGGACTCCATCGGACCGTTATCAATACATTTACCAACCCGAGACATACTTTGTGTGATACCCGCCACGCGTGTCATGTGACGAAACGTATGCGAAGTATATTGAAATCCTCGATCACTATGAAGTAAGGGACGGCTTCCGGGTGCGCCTTTCAAGGCGAGTTCGAGTGTATCGAACACGAGCTGATTATTGTTTGAGTGCCCAAGAACGAAGGCACGGATAGATCCATCATGTAGGTCTAGAATAGCGCTCAAATACGCCTTCTGAGAGGCGCCATACTTCAATTCCGTGACATCCGTTACCCATTTTTGATTCGGTCCTGCCGCGTTGAAATCACGGTTCAGAATGTTCTCTGCGGTCTGTTGAGGACGATTACGAATGTACAAAGGACGTTTCCGGCGTATGACGCAATGAATACGAGCGACATGCATCAGACGACGGACACGCTTCGCGTTAACGTTTCTTCCGAAACGGCGTTTTAAGTTTAATGTCATTCGTCGATAGCCATAGATTCCGTTCACCGCAAGGTGAATCTCGTTCATCTCTTCGGTGATTTTCATGTTCTCCGTCTCACGTGCTTTCGGCATATCTATCCGACGTAACCACTTGTAGTAGGCAGCGCGCGAGACACTAGCGAGGTGGCATAGGGCAATGATTGGATAACCAAATTGCTCTACCGATGATTGGATGGCTTCATATTTATCTTGAAGTCGAATTTGATTTAACGTGACTTCCTCTCGATCTCCTCTAACTTTTTTAAGAAATCGTTCTCCATACGTAGACGCTCATTTTCTCGCTCGAGTCGTTTCAGCTCCAGCGCGAAACGTTCTGTATCCGTCAATTCTTCTACTAGCTTCTGACGACCGCGACGGTCTATCAGTGAGTCGATTCCATCCTTCTCGAACTTTCTTACCCAACTATAGATTTGTTGGTACGAGACCCGATGGGTCTCCATGATGCGTTGATAGTCTTTTCCGTTTTGTATACAGTCCATAACTGCCTGGACACGCTCTTCGAATGTAGTGGTTCTACCTCTAGTCATAATGGATCGCTCCTTCAATGGTTTCCCTTGAGTACTATGACTAGTATACTTCTCGATCCACTTCGCAAGTACGCTTATGTTCGAAATATCAAACCGTACCGAAGCGCTAGTGAGCGATTCTTCTTGGTCGAGTACTGCGCGCACAGCTTTCATCTTTAGGTCTTCGGGATAGCTGGTCCACTTTGATCGACTCCGAAGTGCGGAGGGACCGCCCGTACGATATTTTGCTCTCCATCTATTCAAGGTTGTGACTGAAAGCTCGAAGAGCGAGGCGATCGACTTGATTGAGTCGATTCCGTCCTCACACATCTGAATGATGTGTAGTTTTTGATCCATCGAAAATCTAGATGTAGCCATAGAAAAAGCTCCCTTCAAAGTAGACAGTTTTTGTTATTTCAACTGTCTACTTTTTGGGGAGCATATCAGATGCGCAATTCCCTCTTTTTTCGTTTACGAACGGAAAGATAAGTCAGACCCGTGTTTTTTCCAAGTAGTGCACGCTGAAATGATGCTGCGGATCCGTGAAACATCTGATTGGTGTAAATCCGTTTTGCTTGGCCAACCATTGAAACTCTTCCTGACTGTACTTATAAGAATTTTCCGTATGAATTGTTTCGTCCTTTTTAAAGGTAAACCGCTGATCGGCAATCGTGACGATTTGATCGATTCGACTTTTCAGATGCATTTCAATCCGTCCCTGCTGTTCATTATAAAAAGCGACATGCTCGAATAGGTCGACGTCAAACGTTCCATTGAGCGATCCGTTGATATGCCGTAAAATGTTTAAGTTAAACTGAGCCGTGATGCCTGCTTGATCGTTATAAGCCGCATGAAGCACACTGGCTTCTTTTTTTGTATCAATTCCAATCAGGAAGCCGTCTCCCTTCTCCAGTAATTGACTGGACTGTTGTAAAAAGTCGGCTGCTTCCTGCGGATGGAAGTTCCCGATGGTCGAACCGGGAAAGAAAATTACCTTTTTCTGTTTTTCCTCGACGGGTAGAAGTAAAGGCGCGGAATAATCGCCGCAAACCGCTTTAATCCGGAGTGACGGATAATCTTTCGACAATTGATGCGCGGATTGAATTAAAAAATCTTTGGAAATATCAATCGGCATATATTGTTCCAACTGATGAAGGGAGCTGAGTAAACTTTTGATTTTACGGCTGCTGCCGCTCCCATACTCAATCAAGGTATGAACGGGTCCGATACAATCTGCGATAGCGGATTGGTACTCGGATAAAATGTCGATTTCCGTCCGTGTCAAATAATACTCCGGCTGTTGTGTAATCTGTTCGAACAATTCGGAACCGGTTTGGTCATAAAAATATTTTGCCTGCAATACCTTTTGAGGTTGTGCCAAACCGTGCAACACTTCCTGCAGCATGTTCTGCTGATCCGTATACATATCAAAACTTTCGACCCGTTGCCGCATTTAAAGATCACCCGCCAATCGGAAGCCGCTGAACTGCCAACGTTTATCCGGCGGGAAAAAGTTCCGGTACGTCGCTCGGATATGGTCACCCGGGGTCACACATGCTCCGCCGCGAAGAACCATTTGGTTACACATGAACTTGGCATTGTATTCTCCGAGCGCGCGGCTCTTCGGATACGGGGCATAGGCGCTTGCCGTCCACTCCCAGACGTCACCAAACATACCGTGTATCGCGTGGTCCGTATCCGAAACCGAACGCGGATGAAAGGATCCCTGTTCCATGAAGTTTCCTTGTTGAGCGACTTGCCGTCCGACATATTCCCATTCGGTTTCTGTCGGCAGACGTTTACCGCACCATCGGCTGTATGCATCTGCTTCATAAAAACTGACATGGCATACCGGTTCATCCCATTGCAACGGTTCAACACCGTTTAAGGTAAAGATCGACCAGTCTTCCTGTTGATCTTTCATCCAGTACAGAGGTGCCTTCCATTGTTGTTGCTTGACGACTTGGAAACCGTCCGACAGCCAATATTCGGACTGTTCATATCCTCCCGCCTCGATGAAGGCTAAAAACTCACGATTGGTGACGGGGCGTGTCCCCAATTCAAAGGGTTCGAGCCAGACTTTATGCACCGGACTTTCATTATCAAAAGCAAATCCGCGACCGTCATGACCGATTTCAACGAGTCCACCCTCAAATCGTGTAAACTCAAGTGACAGAGAATGATCAGTTTCAGTACGCTCGACTTGTCGCGTCTGATAAGCCGGTAACAACGGATTGGTAAAGAAATTGTATTTTACATCCATCAGAATCAACTCTTGATGCTGCTGTTCATGTTGCAACCCCATTTCAATCAATTGCTCGATTTTCTGTTGAAGCGATGTGTCCCGTTCTTCCTGTAAAAATGTCAGGACAGCCTGATCGACGTGTTTACGATAAGCAATGACATCCTTAACTGTCGGACGGGACAACATACCCCGCTGGTGACGGGGTTGATAAGGACCAATTGAATTATAGTATGAGTTAAATAAATAGTTATATGCGGGATGAAACACTTGATACGTATCAGCATATTCTTGAAGAATCATTCGTTCAAAGAACCAAGTCGTATGGGCAATATGCCATTTTGGCGGACTGACGTCAGAACTTGCCTGAATCACAAAATCCTCTTGCTCTAACGGTTCAATCAACGTAAGTGTCTGGTTCCTGACTGTATAAAATTTGTCTGCTAAGTAGGTTGTTGTTTCCTGACTCAACGCCTTCACTCCCTTTACTATGAAATATTCTGAAAATATACACTATTATCTTTACCGCGTATCAGTCAAAGTAAGCGCTCTCATAAATATAAAAAAATCGGAACAAGACCTTGGATAGGCCTTACTCCGATCTCTTTAGTAAACTTTATCACCATTAAAGATTGAATTTTTAACCACTACATAATCAACTGTTCGAATGGCTTGCAATTTATTACCGCCGGCATATGAAATCGCCGATTGTAAATCTTGTTCCATCTCAGTTAACGTATCAGATAAACTGCCTTTAAATTTAACGAACATTTTTTTACCTTCAACGTTTTTCTTTTCACCTTTTTGAAATTCCGAAGCCGAACCAAAATATTCTTTCACTTGAAGACCGTCAACTTCCTGCATTTCACCCGGTGACTCTTCGTGTCCGGCAAATAAGGAACCGATCATCACCATCGTTGCCCCGAACCGGACTGATTTGGCAATATCTCCATGTGTCCGGATTCCACCATCTGCGATGATTGGTTTGCTGGCGGCCTTTGCACACCATCTTAATGCGGCTAATTGCCAGCCGCCGGTACCGAAACCTGTTTTGATTTTCGTAATACAGACTTTCCCCGGTCCGATCCCGACTTTTGTAGCGTCTGCGCCGGCATGTTCCAGTTCGCGGACCGCTTCCGGAGTACCGACATTACCTGCGATGACAAAACTTTCCGGTAGTATTTGTTTGATATGTTGAATCATCCGGATGACTGCTTCTGAGTGTCCGTGGGCAATATCAATCGTGATATATTCCGGTGTCAATCCTTCTTGCGCCAACGTTTCGATGAACGTATATTCTTCTGTTTTCACACCGACACTGATCGAAGCAATCAATCCCCGCTGTTGCATCTCGCGAACGAAGTTCAGTCGCGTTTCCGGCTCGAACCGGTGCATGATATAAAAATAGCCGTTTTCAGCCAGAAAAGTTGCGATTTTTTCATCGATGATCGTTTGCATATTGGCTGGAACGACAGGTAATTTAAAGCGTCGTCCTCCAAATTCAACCGTCGTATCACACTCTGAACGACTTCCGACGATCGATTTAGCTGGAATCAATTGAATATCTTCATAATCAAATACTACATCCATCATTAACACCCCAAATAACGAATATTTTTTATAAATAGTTTCTTAATGTTCGGACTATAATACTATAACGAACGATTAAAGGTTTGTCAAAAATATTTTGCTAAAAAACATACTTTTTACGTTTAATTTTATTTAATGTTCGTCTTTTAAATCAAAAAAACCCTCAGAGAACAATTTCAGAGGAATTTTTTATAAAAATAGAATCTACTCCTTTTTTTCAACATGTTCAGAAAAAAGCTTAACCGATATTGGTTCAATCGAATAGAAATTCTTCTTTCAACAATGCAAATAAAATAAAATCTTCACATGCTCCGTTAATATACAAACTTTTTTTAGCAAGGCCTTCTCTTCTGAACCCTACTTTTTCCAACACACGGATGGAACCAATATTTTCCGGCATGACCTCTGCCCGCAACCGGTGAAACTGATGCGTCTCGAACAAAATTCTTGCGGCTTGCCGGACCGCTTCTGCCATGATCCCTTTCCCGTTATGTTCCCGGTCCAATTGGTATCCGATCATACAGGTCTCTGCCGGAAACCGTTCGACGAATACAGCAGATACATCACCGATCAGTTGATTGTTTTCCGTTAAAAACACTCCAAAGGCATACGAGCGGTCCGACAAGCTGTTTTCCATCATCTGTTCGATTCGTTCTTGTTGTTTTGTCAACGTGTAAGCATTTGCTTGCGGTTTCACCGGCATCCAGTATTCAAAATGTAATTGATTTTTTACGTTTAACTCGAGCAGCTGTTTTGCATCAGACAGCTGGTACGGGCGAAGAAAAATAGTTCCCATGATTAATTTCCTCCATTAAAAAATAGTATGAATTCATAATTCTTCAACTTTAGACAGTTAAAGCGTTTGACAATTCGTTTTTCGGGAAAAATATAAAACCTGAATAAGTAACAAAGTGTTTACAGAGGGGATGTAAACCATGAAAAGGAGGAGAGCATGCGTACAGATACAGAATTATTCAAACAAATCGAATTAAAAAATAAGCAAGCTCTCGAAGCGTTGTACGACCGTTACGAGAAATCCTTATACTTATTCCTTACACGTATGTTAAATGACGAAAACAGAGTCCAACTTACTTTAAGACAAATCTTTCAGGATGTCTGGACAAGTCCTAATCAATACCCATCCATTCACGGTTATTTGATCAAAGCCGTGAAACAAGTTCGATCGCAACGCGAACCGATTCATTAATTCTTCTTTTTACGATGTATTTCTTCTATAGAAGAAGATGATTGATGTTATAGATATTCGAAAAATTTAAATTAATCCCTTTATCTTTTAAAGATCAGTTTGATAATTTTAGGGAGAACTTCTACTTTTTTTGTTTATTACTTCCTTTTTCTATTTAGTTATGGTACACTATAATCAATTATTGTTGTTCGGTGGAGATGCAAAGTTTACACTTTCGACTCGATGAAATTGATCACAGTAGTAATAATTTAGTGTGACTTAGTCATACGCAGGAGGCAACACACATGGAACAAGGTAAAGTAAAATGGTTTAACGCAGAAAAAGGTTTTGGCTTCATCGAACGTGAAAGCGGCGACGACGTTTTCGTTCACTTCTCAGCTATCCAAACAGACGGTTTCAAATCACTTGACGAAGGTCAAGAAGTTTCGTTTGAAGTTGAAGAAGGCCAACGCGGACCGCAAGCAACTAACGTTACTAAACTTTAATTTTCTTAGAGGATTCGCTGATGCGGATCCTCTTTTTTTTATCAAAATTTGACGAGAATACTCCCACTTTTTAACATTCAGGCCGAAGTCCTCGTGCGAGTGGGAGTATTCTCGTCTTCGGGCAAAGCGTGTCTTGCGACACGTCAATTTTCGACCGCTCGGTTGGATAACTCAGGAATCTACTACCTCTTAATGAAGCGTATGTAGAGTTAATTCAATCTTTTTTGCCTATCCCTATCTTTTTATATCTCGTCATGGTATATTATGAACAATTATTGTTGTTCGGTGGAGATATGAAGGTTACACTTTTGACTCGATGAAATTGATCACGGTAGTAATAATCAGTGTGACTTAGTCATACGCAGGAGGCAACACACATGGAACAAGGTACAGTAAAATGGTTTAACGCAGAAAAAGGTTTTGGCTTCATCGAACGTGAAAACGGCGACGACGTTTTCGTTCACTTCTCAGCTATTCAAACAGACGGTTTCAAATCACTTGACGAAGGTCAAGAAGTTTCGTTTGAAGTTGAAGAAGGTCAACGCGGACCACAAGCAACTAACGTTACTAAACTTTAATTTTCCTGAGAGGAAGCGCAGCCGCGTTTCCTCTTTTTTTAATTCTTTTCAATCTCCCCTATCTTTTTCAAACCGGACATGGTATATTATTAAGTAATTATTGTTGTTCGGTGGAGATACAAAGGTTACACTTTTGACTCGATGAAATTGATCACGGTAGTAATAATCAGTATGACTCAGTCATACGCAGGAGGCAACACACATGGAACAAGGTAAAGTGAAATGGTTTAACGCAGAAAAAGGTTTTGGCTTCATCGAACGTGAAAGCGGCGACGACGTTTTCGTTCACTTCTCAGCTATTCAAACAGACGGTTTCAAATCACTTGACGAAGGTCAAGAAGTTTCGTTTGAAGTTGAAGAAGGCCAACGTGGACCACAAGCAACTAACGTTACTAAACTTTAATTTTCCTGAGAGGAAGCGCAGCCGCGTTTCCTCTTTTTTTAATTTTTTTCAATCTCCCCTATCTTTTTCAAACCGGACATGGTATATTATTAAGTAATTATTGTTGTTCGGTGGAGATACAAAGGTTACACTTTTGACTCGATGAAATTGATCACGGTAGTAATAATCAGTATGACTCAGTCATACGCAGGAGGCAACACACATGGAACAAGGTACAGTAAAATGGTTTAACGCAGAAAAAGGTTTTGGCTTCATCGAACGTGAAAACGGCGACGACGTTTTCGTTCACTTCTCAGCTATTCAAACAGACGGTTTCAAATCACTTGACGAAGGTCAAGAAGTTTCGTTTGAAGTTGAAGAAGGCCAACGCGGACCACAAGCAACTAACGTTACTAAACTTTAATTTTCCAAGACTCTGCTGTTGCAGGGTCTTTTTTGTTTGATTTTTCTTTGAACTGACTGTTCATTCTAAGACCGAAAGGATGATATTCATGGAACCATCAGCTAAACACCTTCAACTGCAAACACTCTTGAGCGAACGACATGCTTATTTGATGGAAGGAAACCGAGAAGCGATGCATCAGCTGCTTTCAAGTGATTTCTCATTCATTGACGGTCAGGGACGGCAGTTTGATGCTGAGACGTATCTCGATCATTATGTCGATCCGGACCAAATTCAATGGAGTAATCAAATCAGTGAATCGATGGTGGTTGAAGTCTTCGAGACGACGGCTCTCGTCCAGGAAATCGTCGAAGATCATTTTTCATACGGTCGTAGCATGTACATCGGCCGTTTCCGAAGTGTTTCACTTTATCACTGGGCAAACGAAGGATGGAAATGGCATTTTCACCAGCTGACACCTCTTGATCCTTCTTAAGAACAATAAGCTGTACGGATTTCCCGATCGGACCAGTCACTCTTCAGGAGGGTTGGTCTTTTTTAATGCACGGATTGATTCGCCCTCCTCTTTCAGAAACTTCATCATACTCGAAATGAAGTTTGATAAACTGTTTTCATTCCGTTACACTTTAGTTGTGAATATTTTCTGAAAATTATTGGAGGCGGAATGCGATGACTGTATTTAACTTTTCAGCCGGTCCGGCAGTCCTACCGGTACCGGTCTTACTTAAAGCTCAATCCGAGCTTCTGAATTATCAAGGATCTGGACAGTCTGTTTTAGAATTGAGTCATCGTTCCGGCTTATTTGAACATATCATCGAGGAGACAGAGTCTCTGCTTCGGGAGCTTCTCCAAATTCCGGATCATTACCGTGTCTTGTTTTTACAAGGCGGTGCAACCCTTCAATTTTCTATGTTACCGCTTAATTTAGCGACTGTCCGTCAGCGTGTCGACTTTATCGATACCGGAAGTTGGTCACAAAAAGCGATGCAGGATGCCGAGGCTTTTATTCAGACCAATATCGTTGCTTCCTCAAAAGCGGACCGCTATCGTTCGATCCCGACCGATACAATCCGTTCTGACGCCGATTACCTCCATATCACCTGGAATAATACACTCGAAGGAACCACGTTTACTTCGGTTCCAACAGTCGATGTCCCGTTAGTGGCAGATTTCTCCTCCTCCATCTTGTCGGAACCGATTGATGTCAGTCAGTTTGACGTGATATATGCCGGGGCTCAAAAAAATCTGGGATCGGCCGGTATGACGCTTGTCATCATAAAGGAGGATCTGTTACAACGAACACCGGACCGTTTAGGATCCTATTTACGGTACGATACGCATGCTACTCATCATTCTTTATACAATACACCACCCACATACAGCATCTATTTGACGAAACTGGTCCTCGAATGGATTAAAGAGCAGGGATTCGACACAATCGTCGAGCGTAACCGCAAGCAGGCCGCTTCCCTGTATGCTTATTTGGACCAATCTACCTTATTCTCAAATCCTGTTGCTATACAGGATCGAAGCCGAATGAATATTCCTTTTACGACCAGTGAAACAGAGTTAGATGAACAATTCCTGCAATTTGCAGAACGTCATCAGCTCGTGAATTTAAAAGGACATCGTTCTGTCGGAGGAATGCGTGCCAGTCTGTATAACGCGATGCCAACGGCGGGCGTCGATGCCCTGATTGCCGTATTAGAACGATTCGAACAGGGGGAACGGTAAATGCATCATGTACAACTATGGAATGACGTGTCTGAAAAAGGGTTAAAACGCTTCACCGACCACTATGTCGTCAAACAAGACATCGAGGCCGCGGACGCTTTTCTCGTCCGCAGCAAAGATTTACACGGCATGAAGTTCCCGCCTTCCTTAAAAGCGGTCGCCCGCGCCGGTGTCGGCGTCAACAACATCCCGCTCGACCAATTGGCGAATCGGGGAATTCCGGTTTTCTCAACCCCCGGCGCAAATGCCAACGCTGTGAAAGAGCTGGTCATCGCAAGCTTATTCCTGACTGCCCGGAAATTAATCCCCAGTATCTTATGGACCAACAACCTGCGTGGACCGGACATCCCGGAACGGATTGAAGCGAACAAAAAACAATTTGCCGGCACAGAGTTACTCGGAAAACGGATCGGTATCGTCGGACTCGGTGCGATTGGGGCCAGCTTAGCGAATACACTGCACGAACTCGGGATGACGGTTTCCGGATACGATCCGCATATGTCCGTCGAATCTGCATGGCGCGTCTCGAATCAGGTTCACCGCGTGACCAATCTTGAAGAATTGCTCACGACAAGTGATTACATTACACTCCACTTGCCGTTGATTGATTCCACCCAACATCTGCTCGATGAACGGTTACTCGGAAAAGTCAAACAAGGAGCAACATTACTCAATTTTTCACGTGGTGAATTAATTGACGAACAGGCTTTGGCAACGGTGTTGAAATCAGGGCGGTTATCTAACTATGTCACTGATTTTCCGAATGCTTTCATTCTTTCTCTTCCTCGTGTCATTCCACTGCCGCATATCGGCGCGTCAACGGCGGAAGCAGAAGAAAATTGTGCCATCATGGCTGTCGATCAATTGAAGCTGTTCCTTGAGACCGGCAACATCCGGAACGCGGTGAACTTCCCATCGGTCGAATTACCGTATGCCGGTAAACGTCGCCTGACAATCGCCCATCAAAATATTCCGAACATGGTCGGTCAAATCGCCTCGGTCCTCGCGACCGAACAAATCAATATTGCCAATATGATCAACGGCAGTAAGGATGGTATCGCCTACACGATCATCGATATCGATAACCATCTGGATGAAACGATTTCACTGGAACAATTAAACGCCATTCCCGGTGTACTGAAAACAAGATTACTTTAAGGAGCGATGACTATGCCTACGTTTGAACCTTTCCATGCCTTGCGACCTGATCCGAAATATGCAGAAGCGTTCTCGTCTCTCCCGTACGATGTCTTCAATCGCGCGGAGGGACGGTTGGAAGTCCGGCGCCGTCCGTTGTCTTTTTTACGAATCGATAAGGCCGAAGTGACATTACCGGACTTGATTGATGATCATGATTCGCGTGTTTATCAGCAAGCAGCCCTTCATTTCAAAGAAGCGATTGAACGCGGGATTCTCCTGACCGATGACGTCGAAAGTTATTATCTCTATCGTCTGACCGACGGGACGCATACGCAGACCGGCTTTGTCGGTTGTGTCTCTGTCGCGGACTATGACCAAGGTATCATTCGGAAACACGAATTCACACGACCGGATAAAGAACGGGACCGCGTCCGTCACGTTCAGTCGCTCGCTGCCCATACCGGTCCGATTTTACTGGCCCATCATCCGGATGATGAACTGAATCGCGTCGTCTCGGAACAGACGAGTCAATCCCCGCTTTATCAATTTACCGCTGAAGACGGGATTGAGCATACTATCTATAAAATTACGGACCGTGATGCGATGATGACGATCGGCAGCCAGTTTGCCCGTCACAATCACCTGTATATTGCTGACGGTCATCATCGGGCTGAAGCCGCTTCACAAGTCGCCCGACTGAATCCTCATGAAGATGCTGGTCTGTTTCTCGCCGTCTCTTTTTCAAGTGATCAATTAAACATTCAAGGCTACCATCGTGTCGTCGAAGATTTATACGGTCAGTCGGTTGATGATTTGCTTGAAAGACTCAGCAGCCGGTTTAACGTGACCGAAGGACGTGCGACGGAAACCAAAAAACACCGTTTCGAAATGTATGTCAAACAAAAATGGTATACACTGGATTACGAGAAAAATCGTGGATCCGTCAAGGAAGATCTCGATGTCGCCATTTTACAGGACGAATTATTGACGCCATTCCTCGGAATTGAAGACCCTCGAACAGATGCACGGATTCAGTTCGTCGGCGGTGTTCGCGGATATGATGGACTCGAGCAACTGGTTGACCAAGGCACGATGGCCGTCGCATTCCACCTTCATCCGACGAGCTTAACCGAATTGATGGCGGTCGCTGACTCCGGTGAAGTCATGCCGCCGAAATCAACCTGGTTTGAACCCAAACTAAGAAGCGGTTTGCTGATTCACCCGTTTTTCTGATCGTTTTTAGACAACAAAACATCCGTTCAAGAAATTAATTTTTCCTGAACGGATGTTTTAGTTTGGTTATGTTGTTTCCACCCAGAGAATTTTTCCGGACAACGGACGTACGGTGACGGTTCCCAAATACCGTTGTCCGTCCATTAAATCAACCGCTGCTTTGTCCAAGTCAAAGCGGATTTCTTCTGAACCATTGTTAAATCCAATCAAATAGGTCGCTTCATCAGACTGACGACGAACGAGGAAACTTGCCGTCTCATCATCCATTTGTTCGAATTGATAGCCGCTCGCGTTGGCGAGAGCGGGGTGCGATTTCCGTAAATCAACCAACTTTGTGATATACGCCAAGAGATCCCTGTCCTGTTCCGCCTGATCCCAGACCATACACTTCCGGTTATCCGGATCCTGACCGCCTGTCATACCGATTTCATCTCCGTAATAGATGACCGGACTTCCCGTGAATGTCAGCAGTGACAGCATCAACAGTTTCATCCGGTCACGGTCCCCATTCGCCCGCGTCAAGGCACGGGGTGTATCATGCGAATCCACCAGATTGAACATCACTTCGTTGACATTCATCGTATTGCTGTTCAGATTCCTGACGATTGCATGACTGAATTCAGACGCCGTACTTTCATTCGTCGCAAAAAATGTTAAGAAAGCTTCCGTCAATCCGTAGTTCATGACCGCATCAAACTGATCGCCGAGCAACCACGGTTGTGAATCTGTCCAACACTCGCCGACAATATAGGCTTCCGGATTCGCTGCCCGGACTTCACGCCGGAACTCACGCCAAAAAGCATGATCCACTTCACTCGCGACATCCAGTCGCCATCCGTCGACGTGGAACTCTTCCACCCAGTAACGCCCAACTTTTAACAAGTACTCTTTTACATCAGGATGCGCCGTATTAAGTTTCGGCATATTCCCTTCAAAGGCAAAAACTTCATAGTTCGGCACTGGTGTCGATTGGACCGGGAACGAGTCCATCATAAACCAATTCGCATACTGCGACTCATTGCCATGCGCAATGACGTCTTGGAAGGCCGGATGATCAACGCTGACGTGATTAAAGACGGCGTCCAGTAAAATCCGAATCCCATTTTGATGGAGCAACTGAATCATTTCCCGGAACGTCTCTTCTGTTCCAAAGGCCGGATCGAGTCGTAAATAATCTAACGTATCGTATTTATGATTCGACGGTGCGACAAAGACCGGACAAAAATAAATTCCGGTAATCCCCAGCTCTTTTAAGTAATCGATATGATCAATCACTCCTTGAAAATCGCCCCCGAAATGATTGTCAAACGCCGGTGCTTCGGCACCCCAGGCGATGGTACCCGGACGATCATTCGTCAAATCCCCGTTCGCGAACCGATCGGGAAAAATTTGATACCAGACGGTGTCTTTGACCCATGACGGCGCATCAAATACATCGACCGCATTCATATATGGGACGGCAAAGTAGTAGCCCGGATGATCGAGCGGTACTTCATCGTACCAGCCGCGTTCCGTATAGACGGCCGATTCACCGTTAGCATGAACGTTAAAGCCGTAGCGGACCCGCTTCTTTGGGGGCCGGATGGCAACGAACCAAAAATCATGTGTCGCATCCGATCCGGCAAACGTCATGTCTGTCGTCTCCGTTTTCCAAAATTTTTCTTTATCCGGATCAAAGTTCCAGTCCCGATCTTCCTCTTTTTCTGCATCCCATTCATAAGGATCCCCGTGGATCAGTTCAATACGGTCCAGGTCCCCTTTGGCTGACATCAAGCGGATATGAACCGCTTCTTGATCGTATGTATAGACATACGGAGACAGGGCCCGGTGAAACACAGCTGCTTTATTCATAAGTCCCTCCCCTTTCATCCTCTTCATTTCATCTTCTTTTACTTCCCGATTTCAGACTGTATGTAAACGTCAATCACGAAAAAACAGCGGATTTGCTATCTTTTCAGTTTAGCAATCAACAGCTTATGCGGTATACTGATGAAGCAGAAGGAACCAAGCAGTTCCTAACTAATTCGAAGTCATGTGAAAGCGAGTGGATTCTGATGGGTCGTAAATGGAATAACATTAAAGAAAAAAAGGCGTCGAAAGACAAAAATACTAGTCGCGTCTATGCGAAGTTCGGCCGGGAGATTTATGTGGCCGCTAAACAAGGTGAGCCGGATCCGGAATCCAACCAGGCATTAAAAGTCGTTCTCGAGCGTGCGAAGACGTATAGCGTTCCTCGCGCCATCGTCGATCGTGCCATCGAAAAAGCAAAAGGCGGCGCGGAAGAAAACTTTGACGTCTTACGTTATGAAGGGTTTGGACCAAGCGGTTCGATGGTCATCGTCGAGACATTGACGAACAATGTTAACCGGACAGCGTCTGACGTCCGGGCTGCATTTGGTAAAAACGGCGGGAATATGGGAGTCAGCGGATCGGTCGCTTACATGTTTGATGCAACTGCGATCTTTGCTTTTGAAGGCAAAACGGCAGACGATATTTTGGAATTGATGATGGAAGCGGACATCGATGTCCGTGACATCTTGGAAGAAGAGGAATCGGTCATCATCTATGCCGAGCCGGAACAGTTCCATGCCGTTCAAGAGACGTTAAAAGAGGCAGGAATCACTGACTTCTCAGTCGCTGAACTCGTCATGCTTGCGCAAAACGAAGTGACGCTGTCTGACGAAGACGTGCAACAGTTTGAAAAAATGATTGATGCGCTCGAAGACCTCGAAGACGTCCAACAAGTCTATCACAACGTCGAACTTTGATCGTCGTTTTATCCATCAGCCGGTTCTCATACCGGCTTTGATACACAAAAAGGAGTCGGATCTACGTCCGACTCCTTTTTGTTTAGCTTCCGTTCGTCTGTGCAAAAAAAACCAGATTCTTTCACATGTTCTAACTCAGCTGACGCCCATCATCCGGATAGTCACGCGCTGTCAGGATTAATGATAAAGTATAAAACGCGTTTCATATCAACCCAAAAAAAAGATTCTTTTTGGAGGTTTAATTTTTGAATATAATGGGAAAAGACATATTCGATACTGATAGGTGATATATTTTTAGGTCATGTGCTTTTCACATAAGGAGGAAATGGTATGTCTTATTCATTGATTGAAACTTTTAAACGAATCGTAAGTGAAGCTAATCGCTTTAACCGGGTTGATTTCGGCGGTTACGATATCTATATGCAAGCAAACGACGGACGAACGATCACAGCAAAAATTCGTTTCGACGGTGGTGGTCAGGATCAAAACGAAGCGTACCTGTTCCTGGAATCGAGTACCGGTCACAGTCGGATGACGACACTGACTCTACATCAATTCGAACATCTCTCTTCTTATACTGCACACAGCGAGCTGATTCAAGCGCTCGTTTCAACCAGTGCTTAATTCCTTATATGACAACACGCCCTCCAATGGAGAGCGTGTTTTTTTACTGATTTTCTTCCTTTTCAAGACGTTCCAGTTCAGCGTGTGTTTGCGGGAAACCATTGGCTTGCCAATCCGCGCGATGAATGGAATCGAGTTGTGTTAATCCAACTTCCGTTTCATCTTTTTTTGCGTCGACACTCTGCTGACGGTCGAGTGCAGTCGGATCACTGAATCCTTGCGACGAATTCCCTGCTTGCTTATAACGTTTGATAGCTAACGCAGATAAGGCTGCGAGCCCCCCAATGACTAAACCTTGTTTAAATGACTTTTTCATGACGACACCTCTGTTCGCTGAATTTTTAGACTTTATTGGTTTTCCCTGAAAAAGACTATTGTAATCAAATTTCCGCCGTCTTCAAAAATTTTTTTAGAACTTTTTTCATATTTTTCTGCCGTGTTCCTACATATTTAATAATTTATTCAAAAACCGCTTTCCTGCACTACCTCAAGAAGGTTCGGGTCATGCAGAGAGCCGAAATCTACGTTATACTTTTAACAGATGCTTCATAAGAATCGAATGATTGGATAAAAAAGGACTCGTCACAAGCACGACTGCTCGCTTGCGTACTGTGTCCTTCTTTCATTTTTTCGATGAAATGAACGATATGAAAAGGAGGGAATCATGTGTCATTGCTTCATTTGGCAATCTTGTTGCCGTTACTCGTCAGTCTCTTCATTCCATTGTTGTATAAAAAAATTCGATCGGTGCACACAGGCTGGTTCGTCCTGCTTGTTCCGCTGACGCTCGTCGCTTACTTCAGTCAATTTCTCAGCCAGACGATGGCCGGAAAAACAGTCGTTGCGACGATGAAATGGATTCCTTCGCTCGATATCAATTTCGTGGCTTACATCGACGGGCTTGGTTTACTATTTGCGTTATTGATTACCGGAATCGGTTCGCTCGTCGTGCTGTATTCGATTTATTATCTCGATGCCAAAAAAGAAGCACTTCATAATTTTTATGTGTATCTGCTCCTGTTTATGACGGCGATGCTCGGAATCGTCTTGTCCGACAATATGATCGTCATGTATCTGTTCTGGGAATTGACATCGATTTCGTCTTTCCTGTTGATCGGCTATTGGTACGAACGGGAACGCTCCCGTTATGGTGCCCAAAAATCAATGCTCATCACTGTTTTTGGTGGTCTGTCGATGCTCGGCGGGATTTCCCTGCTGTCGCTCTTGTCCGGCTCATTCAGCATCCGTGAATCGCTTGCGACGGTCGGCACCTATTCCGGTGATCCGCTCTTCACCGTATCGCTTGTCCTGTTTTTACTGGCGGCTTTTACGAAATCCGCCCAGTTCCCGTTTCACATCTGGTTACCGGACGCAATGGAGGCACCGACTCCGGTCAGCGCCTATCTCCACTCGGCTACGATGGTCAAGGCCGGTCTCTACCTCGTAGCCCGAATGAGTCCGATCTTTGCGGAAACACCGCTCTGGTTTTATCTGGTGTCGTCTGTCGGAATGTTCACACTCTTCTGGGGATCATTGAACGCCGTCAAACAGGTTGATTTAAAAGCGATTTTAGCCTATTCAACCATTTCACAACTCGGTTTGATCATGTCATTGCTCGGACTCGGAGCAGCTGCATTGCAGGTCGACATCATACCGGACAGCCTCTATACAGTCGCAACCGTCGCTGCCGTCTTCCATTTGATTAACCATGCCACGTTCAAAGGAAGTCTGTTCATGATGGCAGGAATCGTCGATCATGAGACCGGCACACGGGATATCCGGAAACTCGGCGGTTTATCGCAACTGATGCCGGTGACGTTCACAATTGCGACGATCGGCACGTTGTCGATGGCGGGTGTACCGCCGTTCAACGGTTTCTTAAGTAAGGAAATGTTTTTGACCGGTGTTCTTCAAGTATCAGAGTCCGGCTTATTCCATCTCGATACATTTGGTCTGTTGTTCCCGTTCTTCGCCGTCGTCGGTAGTATCTTTACGTTCGTCTACAGCATTTTAATCGTCTACCGGACATTCCTTGGTCCGAAGCAACTCGACAAGTTGCCGAAAAAACCGCATGAAGCACCGATTGGCATGCTGATTCCGCCGCTCGTTCTTGTTTCATTGGTCATCTTGATCGGCTTGTTCCCGAACCTGTTGTCAAACACCTTGATTCGTCCGGCGGCGGAAGCGATTTTACCGAAAGTCATCGCAAACGGCGGTACGATTCCGGTCGAGATCAAGCTCTGGCATGGATTTAATCTGGAACTGTTCTTAACCGTCCTGATCATCTCAGCCGGAACCGTTTTATTCCTGACCTTGCCAAAATGGCGCTCCCTGTATCACCGGATGCCGAAGCAGGTCTCGCTCAATCATCAATATGATGCCCTGTTGCGTCGCGGTGAGCGGACCTCGACCGCTATCCATGACACGGTCATGACCGGCTATATGCGTTCCTACCTCGTGTATATCTTTGGTTTCATCGTCGTCCTGGTATTATCGAGCCTTTATTTCCTCGATGCCTTCCGGTTTGATGTGAACCCACTCAGTACGGTTCATGCCTATGAAGTCGTCTTGGTCCTGGTCCTTGTCGGCAGTGCCTTATCAATTACCTTTGCCCGGTCGCGTTTGACATCGATCATCTTACTTGGTGTCGTTGGTTATACGGTCGCTCTGTTCTTCGTCTTATTCAGGGCACCTGACTTGGCTTTGACCCAACTCGTCATCGAAACCGTCTCCGTCGCTTTATTCCTGCTTGTGTTTTATCACATGCCGGAAATCAGCCGGAAAGAGGAACGGATTAAATTTAAACTCGGAAACGCAGCAATTTCCGCACTTGTCGGCTTAAGTGTCACACTCGTTGCACTCGCTTCGCTCAGCCAACGGTCATTTGCTTCGATTGCCCAGTATTATATCGACAACGTAGCGGACCTTGCTGCCGGCGGGAACATGGTCAACGTTATTCTCGTCGACTTCCGTGGTTTTGATACGTTGTTTGAAATCAGTGTGCTCGCGATTGCCGGACTCGGGATTTACGCGATGATCAATTTCCGCAAGACAGGAGGAATCGACAAATGAAAAACCCGATCAAAAAGCATACGAATGACGTCATATTGGAATCTTCGACGACATTCATCACTTTTATCATCTTTTTGTTTGCCGTCTACCTGTTTTTCGCCGGTCACTACACACCGGGCGGCGGATTTATCGGCGGTCTTGTGACCGCCTCGGCACTGGTTCTCGTCCTATTGGCTTTTGACATCAAGACACTTCGGCAGATTCTTCCGATTGATTACAAACAGATGACGGCAGTCGGCATGTTGATTTCCGTGCTGACAGCGTCTGGTGCCCTGCTGTTCAACAAACCGTTTTTCACACATGCCCACGGTTACTTCAATTTACCGCTGTTTGGAAAAACATCTTTGCATACAGCGATGTTATTCGATTTAGGTGTTTATCTTGTGGTCGTTGGTGTGACAATGACAATTATTCAAACGATTGGGGAGAGTGATTAACGCATGGAAATCATCATGGCGATTGCAGCAGGCATCTTGACGATGTGTGCCGTCTATCTCATTCTTTCAAAAAGTGTCTTACGAATCATCATCGGAACCGGTTTACTCAGTCATGCTGCTCATCTGCTCGTCATGACGATGGGTGGTCTGAAGACCGGTGCCGCTCCTGTCATCAAGGACGGCATCACCCAGTATACGGATCCGCTGCCACAAGCCTTAGTCTTGACAGCGATCGTCATCAGCTTTGGTGTGACTGCATTTTTCCTTGTACTTGCTTATCGGGCTTATCAGGAACTGGGAACAGATAATCTGGAGGAAATGAAAGGAACCGATACGCATGATTAATTTACCATTACTACCGCTGTTAATTCCGCTGATTACCGGAGTCATCTTGATGCTGTTTCCAAACCGACTCCGCCTGCAACGATCGGTGTCGCTTGTTTCGACTTTCTTGACGATCGTTGCAACAATCTATCTCGTGTACAGTGTCCGAAAAGACGGCATTCTGACCGTGACACTCGGCAGCTGGCCGGCTCCGTTTGGTATTACGCTCGTGTCGGACATGTTGTCCGCCCTGCTTGTCTTAACGACCAGTCTGCTCGTCTTTTTTGTCATCTGGTATTCAATGTATTATTTGTCCGACTTGCACCAACGGTTTTATTATTACATCGCCGTCCAATTTTTATTGCTCGGTGTCAACGGTGCCTTCACGACAGGTGATATTTTCAACATGTTCGTCTTTTTCGAAGTATTTCTGATCTCGTCTTACGTCCTGATTGTTCTCGGCGGCAAGCCGGCTCAACTTCGGGAGTCGTTGAAGTATTTGTTGATTAACGTCATTTCGTCCGCCTTGTTCGTCATGACCGTCGCCTTTTTATACGGGGTCATCGGTTCACTCAGCATGGCTGATATTTCACAAAAGATCACTGAAATCAATCAACCCGGTATCCTAAGCGTCATCGCGGTTCTGTTTTTAATTGTCTTTGGCTTAAAGGGCGCCATCTTCCCGTTGTACTTTTGGCTTCCCGGTTCGTATCAAGTGCCGCCGACACCTGTTCTTGCCCTGTTTGGTGCCTTGCTGACAAAAGTTGGTGTCTACGGTATCTTACGGACATACAGTCTGTTCTTTTCACACCAGCAACAGTTCACGCATCAACTGCTCGGTTGGCTGGCGCTCGCAACGATC
Organism: Exiguobacterium sp. PvP048; assembly: GCF_040549175.1. NCBI lineage: Bacteria > Bacillati > Bacillota > Bacilli > Caryophanales > Exiguobacterium > Exiguobacterium sp. PvP048. The sequence continues at coordinate 271,904 of NZ_JBEPSU010000003.1, forward strand.
GTCATCGGTGTCATCGGGGCACTTGCGACACGTGATGTGAAACAGATTCTGATTTACAACATCATCGTTGCGGTGGGTGTCATCTTGTACGGCGTCTCTGTCATGACCCGGCAGTCGCTTGAAGGTGCCGTCTTCTACCTGATTCACGACATGCTGATCAAAGCTGCGTTATTCCTGTTGATTGGTGTGATGATTGGTATTGCCGGATCCAGCCGCTTAAAAGATATGGGTGGTATGATCAAGGACTATCCGTTGCTTGGCTGGACGTATTTCATTGCGGCATTATCACTTGCCGGCATTCCACCGCTCAGCGGATTCATCGGGAAACTGTTGATCGTCCGCGGTGGTTTTGAAGCCGGCGATCTCGTGGGTCCGTTCGTCGTCTTGATTTCGAGTCTGCTTGTGCTTTATTCCGTGATGCAGATTTTCATCCGCGGCTTCTGGGGGACACCGAAAACTTACAGCGGTCCAAAACGCCATCTGACCAAACAGTTGCTGGCTCCTGCACTCGCTTTAGTCGCAATGACCGTTTTATATGGAATCGGAACGGAAGCCGTCCGTCCGCTCATCACGCAAGCTGTCGATCCGCTAGTTGATCCGACACTCTATATCCAAGCTGTACTGAAGGAGGATTAACCTATGCCGTTTCAGTTATTACTCAACATCTTGCTTGCATTCCTCTGGATGTTTCTTGCTAACTCCTTCTCCGCCTCATCGTTCATCATCGGCTACTTACTCGGTTTGATTGCGATGTTCGCGATGCGGCGAGGGTTCAGCACCCGGTTTTATATTGGACCGTTCATCGCCTTGATCCGATTGTTCATTCGGTTTTTGTATGAACTGGTCGTCGCGAATTTGGAAGTGTTGTCCATCATTTTAAAGCCACGCCTCGACATTAAACCGGGGATTTTCGCCTATGAGACAGAACTCGAACACAATTGGCAGATTACATTGCTGTCACTGTTGATTACGTTGACCCCCGGAACGTTGGTCGTCGATATCTCGGACGATAACAAGACATTGTACATCCATGCTCTGCACATGCCGGAAGCGGATGATGCAGTGGCCTCGATCCGAAACAGTTTTGAGAAAGCCATCCTGGAGGTGAGCCGCTGATGTTAGAGACGATTTTATTCATTGCCTTAGGAGGCGTCTTCCTATCCATGCTCGGTTTATTTTACCGGGTCATTAAAGGACCGTCCGTAGCCGACCGGGTCATCGCCCTTGACTCGATCGGAATCAGCCTGATTTCCGTCGTCGGTCTCGTCTCAATTATTCTTCGGACGAGTAACTACCTCGAAGTCATTTTGTTGATCGGGATTTTAGCCTTTATCGGGACGGTCGCCTTCTCGAAATTCATCGAGAAAGGAGAGATCATCGAACGTGACCGCAATCAGTGATTTTTTTGTAGCTGCCTTTGCATTGATCGGAGCATTTTTTAGCCTCGTGACGGCACTTGGCCTTATCCGGTTACCTGACCTCTATACACGTGCGCATGCCGCCTCCAAGAGTGCAACACTCGGCGTCATGAGTATTCTTATCAGCGTCATCATCTATTTCGTCGCTGAAGACGGATTTTTCTCGTCCCGAGTCGTACTCGGCATCCTGTTTGTCTTAATCACAGCACCGATTGGCGGACATTTAATTGCCCGTGCCGCCTATTACAGTGATGTTCCGCTTTGGAAAGGTTCGGTTCAGGATGACCTTGCCAAAAATCCGGAGCATGTCACCCCTAAAAAACGACCTGCTCCTAAATTAAAATGAGCCCAGTTCTTTTTCTCTACGAGCACAAAAAACGGATGCGACCGTTCACTTAACGTGAAGGGTTCGCATCCGTTTTTGCGAATAACAAATTCAGTTCATATGGATTTTTGAGTAATTCGGCTAATGTATGTTGTTCCAGTTCCCGAATGAAAGCACGCAAGGCACGGGCAAGAATCCCTTTGAGCTGACACTGGGGTTCAATGACACAATGACCATCTGCCGCAAAACATTCGACGATATCCATCGGCTCCATCTCGCGAACGACTTTTCCGATATTGATTTCTTCCGGATCACGGATCAGCCGAAGTCCCCCGGTCCGCCCGCGTGTCGACTCCACGTATCCGAGTTTCGTCAATTGTTGTGTCACTTTCATCAAGTGATTGGAAGAAATACCGTAGTGATTGGCAATCGCCGGCATCGGTGTTACTTCATCTCGGTGAAGACCTAAATAAATCAGGACGCGAAGTCCATAGTCTGTATATTGAGTGATTCGCATGTTTTTCCTCTCTTTCTGTTCATGGAACCCATTTAAATCCCACTTCACACTGCTGTTTCATCGTATCATGTTCGATCCTAATCGAAAATAAAGGATGTGCTTTTAACAGTATACGTAACGGAAAGAGATTTGGATGCCATCCGAACAAAAAAAGTCAGTTTCCGGATCCGGAAACTGACTTTTTAAGGAATCATTTCTTTTTTGTATGTTTCAGAACTTCATTGAACCGGTCGGCGAAGTTCGTAAAGACGCCGGTCACACCGTAATCGAGCATCCGTTGCATATTTACTTTTTCATTGACTGTATACGGATGAAGCAACAATCCAGCATTCCGGATTTGTTTCGTATTTTGTCGTGTCAACGATTTAAATGATGGTCCGACACCGACAGCATACGATTTAATCGTCTTTAATTCCTGGTTCGTAACATCCGTCATTTGCGGTGCCTCAAGAAGTTGAACGAGCGGAAGTTTCGGATCTAACTGCTTGACCTTCAGTAAACTGTCCCGGCTGAACGATTGAATCATGACTTGTCCCGGTTTAATCCGGTTGCTCGATAATCCGTGACGTCGTAACGTATCCAACAGTTTTTTCTCCATCCCCGGGTAAACTTCCGGAGATTTCGTTTCGATATAGTAGTTTGCCTGTTTGCCGTACCGGTCGAAAATTTCATTTAATGTCGGTACTTTCAGTCCTTTATACTTCGCGTTGGCATATGCCGGATAGGTTTCGTTAAACCAGCTGCCCGCATCGAGACGCTTGATTTGCGCAAGCGTTTTATCCTTGACGGCTCCGGTACCATTCGTCGTCCGGTCAACCGTCTCGTCGTGCATCGCAATCAGTTGACCGTCCTTCGTCATTTGTAAATCAATTTCAATATAATCCGCTTTAAACTTTTTATGGCTCATATCGTAGGCAAGCATCGTATGTTCCGGTGCATAACCGGATGCTCCGCGGTGAGCGATGTTGACAACTCGATTTGGATCAAGCAACCCTTTCGCTTTCCCCGCTGCTTCAATACTCGTTGTACCGCTTGCGACGATCATTCCTGCGACTACCGTGACACCGATTTGTTTCAACATTTCTAGTTCCCCTTTCGAAGTAACGTACAGATGTATCTTATAGGCTGTTGATGAAGGATTTATGAACTCCATGTAATCTTCCGTATAGATTCCGTGACAAAGTTGTCACATCCACTTGAACTGATGCATAAAAACTCCCTGCTTCCGCGACGGAAACAGGGAGTAAAAATGATTGAATCAAGCTTCAAAAATCAATGACTCCGGATCTTCAAGCAAGTCTTTGATGTGCTTCAGGAACGTGACGGCTTCTTTCCCGTCAACGATTCGGTGGTCATAGGAAAGTGCAACGTACATCATTGGACGATTTTCCATCCGCTCGGCGTCGATGGCGACCGGACGCAGGTTAATCGCATGCATCCCGAGAATCGCGACTTGCGGTCCGTTCAGGATTGGTGTCGACATCAATGATCCAAACGTTCCGCCGTTTGTGATCGTAAATGTCCCACCTGTCAAATCAGATAAGCCGAGTTTGTTGTCCCGGGCTTTGACAGCCAGATTGATGATATCTTTTTCAATTTCACCGAAGTTCTTTTTGTCGGCGTCACGAACGACTGGTACAACCAAGCCGTCTGGAGCAGAAACTGCGATTCCGATATCGTAGAATTTCTTGAGAACGATTTCGTCCCCTTGAATTTCTGCGTTCAAATACGGCATTTTTTTCAATGCGGCAACAGCTGCTTTCGTGAAGAATGACATGAAGCCGAGCTTAACTTCATTGTCCTTGACGAACTTTTCCTGGCGGCGCTTCCGTAATGACATGACAGCCGACATATCGATTTCGTTAAACGTCGTCAACATCGCTGCCGTTTGTTGAACCTCTACTAAACGGTTGGCAATCGTTTTACGGCGACGTGACATTTTAATCCGTTCTTCCGGTTTACCCGGAGCTGCAGACGGTGCTGCTTGTGGTGCCGGCGCTTGCGGTGCTTTTGCTTGTTCACGTGGAGCGACTTCAAACGTCGCGACATCCTGTACACGAATCCGTCCGAGTGGATCTTGTGTCGCGACTTGTGCTAAATCGATTCCTTTTTCACGGGCCATTTTCCGAGCAGCCGGTGATGCGATCGGACGATCGGCAACCGACGTCGCTTCTGTCGCAGCAACAGGTGCCGGCTGTTCTTTTTTCGCTTCCTGTGCAACCGGTGCTTCTTTTTGCTCCGGTGCCGGCGTTGTTGCTGCCGGTTGTGCCGCTTCTCCGCCTGCCGTGATGATGGCAATCGTCTCTCCGACACGGACTGTATCCCCTTCGGCTGCCATTACTTCGGACAGGATGCCCGCTTCATCAGATGGGACTTCGATGTTAACTTTATCTGTCTCCAGCTCGACGATGGCTTCCCCTTTTTCTACCTGATCGCCGGGTTGTTTTAACCACGATGCGACCGTACCTTCTGTAATCGATTCTGCAAGTTCTGGCACTTTGATTTCCATGTTAATTCGTCCCCCTAAGACTTTTCGTGTTTGACCCCACTTGATTTTAGCTTAGACATTTGTTTCGGAAGTAGCTGATGTGCTCGGTTGATCGACTGTCGTCCGTGTTAAGGCATCTGTCAGAATCCGCGCCTGTTCGACTTTATGTCCTGTCGGATCACCTTCCGCCGTACTCGAACGTCGACGACGGCCGATATAACGGACCGTTGTAATGCCATTAACGGCAACCGATTCAAGACGCGGCTCGATGTATGTCCAAGCCCCCATGTTTTTCGGTTCTTCCTGAACCCAGACAAACTCACTGACATTCGGATAACGTTCAAGCAAAGCATTTAACTGTTTGGCCGGGAATGGATAAATTTCTTCAATCCGGACAATGTGCAACCAGTTGAAATCATCATCAGATTTCGAAACGGCTTCCGCCAAATCAATGGCCACTTTTCCGCTACAGAAGACGATTCGTTCCACTTGTTCCGGTGATTGCCCGAGACCGTCCTGTTCGACAATCCGTTTAAATGAACCGTCTGTCAGTTCCGACAAATCGGACGTCGCCAGTGGATGGCGGAGTAAACTTTTTGGTGTCATGACGACAAGCGGACGTACTTCTTCTTTTCCAAGAATCGCAGCTTGACGGCGTAGCAGATGGAAATACTGGGCCGCACTCGATACATTGGCGACCGTCCAGTTCTTTTCGCCTGACAGAGTCAGAAAACGTTCCAGGCGGGCACTCGAGTGCTCCGGTCCTTGTCCTTCATATCCGTGAGGTAACAGCATGACAAGTCCGGACGTCTGCCCCCATTTAGCACGGCTTGCCGAAATGAACTGGTCAAAGATGACTTGACCCGAGTTGGCAAAGTCGCCGTATTGGGCTTCCCACAGCACCAGTGTTTCCGGTGCGAAAACATTATAGCCGTATTCGAATCCGAGAACGCCTGCTTCCGACAACGGACTGTTGTAGACAGCAAATGATGCTGTTGCTGACTTCAAGCTGTGCATCGGTGAAAACGCTTTGCCTGTCTTCACGTCATTTAAATTGATGTTCCGCTGGGCAAATGTTCCCCGTTCTGAATCCTGACCACTGAGTCGAATCGGTGTACCGTCGGAAAGAATCGAGGCGAATGCCAACGTTTCCGCATGTCCCCAGTCGATGCCGTTTTTAGTCGTCAACGCGTCGGTCCGGCGTTTCAACACTTTTTCAAGTTTGTGGAAGACATTGAATCCGCTTGGCCATTCGAGCAACTGCTCATTGTAAGCCGTCAATTTTTCAACTGCGACACCGGTCTCGATGTGCGGGACACCTTTGAAGACAACATCCGGCATGATGCCGCCGTATTCTTTTTCGACATTCGGAACTTTCTCGCGAGCCGCTTTCATCATGTCATTGATGTCCGTTTCAATCGTCGTGACATCTTCTTTCGTGACATCATTTTGTTCCACCAGTTGCTTCGCATATAAGACACGGGCTGAGTCATGTTTATGGATCAAATCGTAAAGGACAGGATTCGTATTCATCGGCTCGTCCATCTCGTTATGTCCGAAACGACGGTATCCGATCAAATCAATCAAGACGTCTTTGTTGAATGTCGCGCGGTATTCGCTGGCAAGCAAGGCGACTGCCAAACAACTTTCCGGCTCATCTGCATTGACGTGGAAAATCGGAATCTCATACCCTTTTGCCAAGTCACTTGAATAACGGGTCGAACGGGAATCCGTCGGTTCCGTCGTAAAGCCGATTGTGTTATTGGCAATGATATGAATCGTTCCGCCTGTGTTATAACCTTTCAAATTCGTCAGGTTCAACGTTTCAGCAACAATTCCTTGTCCAGGGAAAGCAGCATCTCCATGAATGAGGATAGCGGCAGCCTTCCCTTGTTCCTGACGTGGTGCCCCTTTTTGTGAACGGTCATCTTGCGCTGCCCGTGTGAATCCTTCGACAACAGGATCGACGAACTCGAGGTGAGACGGATTGTTGGCAAGCGTCATCCGGACGTTACTTGACTGTTGTTCCATTTTTCGGTTTAACCCTAAATGATACTTCACATCACCCGTCCAACCGTACGTGATGCCGATTGATCCTTCGGAAGGGACAAGATCATGGTTCGGTGCATGCTGGAATTCCGCGAAAATCATTTCATACGGTTTGCCTAATACATGTGCCAAGACGTTTAATCGTCCCCGGTGCGCCATTCCGATATTGATTGTTTCCGACCCATTGGCAATCAGATGTCCAACGATCGTGTCGAGCAATGGAACCATCGCGTCAAGACCTTCAATCGAGAACCGCTTCTGTCCGACGTACGTTTTATGAAGATATTTTTCGAATAACTCCGTCTCGGCGAGCCGTTTGAATAACTGCTTTTTCTGTTCGACTGATAAACGTGCCGTCAATGCACCTTGTTCAATTTTTTGGCGTAACCATTTCTTTTCTTCCAAATCATCGACGTGTTGGAATTCAACGGCTGCGGCACCTGTATACTGTGCTTTTAAATGTTCGATCCCTTCATAGGCATCCTTCAGATGTCCCGGCGGTTCCGGACAAACAAGCGTGACCGGCATGCCGCGTAAATCGGCTTCCGTCAATCCGAACTGACGAAGCTCCAGCAATTCCGTTTCCCGCGGATGATCTTTCAGCGGATAGATGTCAGCCGCAAGGTGACCTTTCGCTCGAATTTGATCCGCTAAGCGACTCGCTGCCAAGTACTTTTCGAAATCTCCCGTTTCGATCGGTTGCTGAGTTACTGATTCTGCGACCGGAGCACCATTTTGTTCGAAATAGGTCCGTGTTTCTTCATCAACAGAAGAAGCATCTTCTAAAAAGCGTTCATACAATTCAATGATGTATCCAAGGTTTGGTCCATAAAATGTTTGCTGTTCCTGTTCCCGGCTTGCCATGTACGGTTCCCCCCGTTTCATTCATTCCACTCATTGTACTGAAAATCAGTATATTTCCAGCTCTCTACCTGTTAGCGCTTTCAAATCATATGACATAAAAATTCGATAATCGTCATGTTCCTTGCAACGAGGCCGAACATAACCCTTAACGATGGCCTGTATGTCAAAAGTGTTTGCCTTAGTTATTATATTACTACTTCTTTTAGGTCAGTGCGTTTCGAATTCCCAATTTCTCAGTCATAAATGTATAAGTTTTTCTTATGACTGTACCCTGTGTTGTTTATGAATGAAACCTCTCTAGGGGAAAACAGCTGTATTCGTCAAAAAAAGAGCAGAAACGACCTCCCTGAAGGCCATTCCTGCTCAATGTCTTGTGTTATAACACTTTACTTAAAAACGATTGTGTCCGTTCGTGTTGTGGAGAATCAAACAATAGACTCGGAATGTTTTCTTCGACGATGAAACCACCATCCATAAAAAGAACCCGATCCCCGACTTCACGCGCAAATCCCATCTCGTGCGTGACAACAATCATCGTCATCCCTTCAAGTGCCAATTGTTTCATGACAGCAAGGACATCGCCGACCATTTCCGGGTCGAGCGCGGATGTCGGCTCGTCGAACAACATGATTTTCGGATTCATGGCCAGGGCACGGGCAATGGCAACCCGTTGTTTTTGACCGCCGGACAGTTCCCCCGGATAGTTATCGGCTTTCTCCCGCAATCCGACTTTATCCAACAATTCGAGCGCCCGCTGTTTCGCTTGCGTTTTGTCCGTTTTCCGGACTTTCATCGGTGCAAGTGTGACGTTCTCAAGCACGGTCTTGTGGGGAAACAAGTTGAAATGTTGAAACACCATTCCGACTTCTTCACGGACTTTATTGATATCGACTTTCGGATCTGTGATGTCATGGGTATCGACGATTACTGTACCGCCCGTGATATCTTCGAGCCGGTTCAAGCAACGGAGAAACGTACTTTTCCCCGATCCCGAAGGTCCAATGACACACACGACTTCTTTTTCTTCAATCTCGACCGAAATATCCTTTAAGACTTCGTTCGAACCAAATGATTTTTTTAATTGTTTGACTTCAATGATACTCATCGCAGTGTAAACCTCCGCTCCAAGAATTTCCCTAATAGTGAAAGGAGATAGATGACGACGAAGTACATCAGACCGACGACCGTCCAGACGATGAACGGTTCAAATGTCGTTGCTTGTTGCACTTGTCCCTGTTGCGTCAAATCCGCGATACCGATGATCGATAGCAACGACGTATCTTTTAAACTGATGATCGATTGGTTCGTAATCGTCGGTAGCATACGGCGGAAGGCTTGCGGTAAAACGATTTGTGTCATCGTTTGACGCCCCGTCATACCGAGAGAACGTGCCGCTTCTGTCTGCCCTTTATCAATCGATTGAATCCCGGCCCGGATGATCTCGGCGAAATAGGCTCCGGCATTGATGGCGACAGTGAGAATCCCGGCATACATCCGGTCCATCGACAGCCACTCAAGTGAATTGAGTCCAAAATAAATGAAGAACAATTGGACGATAAAGGGCGTTCCCCGGATGACATCGATGTAGACGATGGCAATCCCGTTTAAAATCTTAAGTGGTGATAAACGCATCAAGGCGACGATCAAGCCGATTAAAAATCCGACGATGACCGCGATGATAAAGATATAGAGGGTGATCTGTAACCCTTCTAGAAAAAACGGAAACGCCGTTTTTGCGACTTCCATCAGTGACTCAACTCCCTTGTCATTCGTTCAAATGGCTTATTTTAAATACGTATCGACGATTTTGTCGTACTCCCCGTTTTCTTTCAGGTTTGCGAGTCCTTTGTTGATTTTTTTCATCAACTCTTCGTTTTCACCTTTGAGGACGGCAATTCCGTAATTATCACCATTCAAACGGTCTCCGACAAGTTTCAGACCAAGGTTTTGCTGTTTGTTTGCATAGGAGATGACCGGATAATCTTCAATCAATGCGGCAGCATTTCCGTTTTTGACTTCCTGGAACATGGCCGGGCTGTCATTGAATTGAGTGACGGTGATTCCGAGTTTGTCTGCATTATCAGTTGCATATTTTGCACCTGTTGTTCCCTTTTTAACCGCAACTTTCTTGCCTTTCAAATCATCGACTGATTTGATTTTGTTTTCATCTTCTTTGACGACCAGGATCAGCCCGGCTTTAAAGTACGGGTCTGAGAACGTAACAACCTTTTTCCGTTCCGGTGTGATACTCATTCCGGCAATCGCTACATCCAGTTGGTTCGCTTGAAGAGCGGGAATGATTCCGCTGAAATCCATCGCTTCAAACTTGATTTTAAATCCTTGATCTTTGGCAATCGCTTTGATGAGGTCGATATCGATTCCCTTGTATGTGTCCCCGTCTTTATATTCGAACGGCGGATACGTAACATCGATGCCAACCTTGTACGTCTTGTCTTTTGAGACCTCGTCCTGTGAACCGATACTACATGCGCTTAATACCACGAGACAGCTGAGCAATAAAAATAATACCGATAAATGCTTTTTCATGTTGTTACTCCTCTCTTGAAGACAAATGCCTTCTTTCATGTATTTTCCTCAAAAAATTTTCCTTAACACATATTTTATCAGAAAAATTCAAATTTTACGAACAAACTTGTTAAGAGCATGAATCAAAATTTTTCAAAATAAAAAAATAGGAGCACCCTTCTGACGAAAAGTACTCCTATTTTCACTTTAAAATGCCGCCGAGAGGACTTGAACCTCCACGGTGTTGCCACCACTAGATTCTGAGTCTAGCGCGTCTACCAGTTCCGCCACGACGACTTCTATTTATGTTATTAGAATACTAAATAGTTTTTTTCGTGTCAACGGTTTCATGCATTTTTTTATACTTTTTCTGTCGGTTCGTCTAAAATCCGCCGGACGAATCGTTCCACGACCGTATCGTATGTGTCCGGATCCTCGAAATAAGCCATCGCGTGGGCTGCATTCGGAATGACCACCAATTCTTTTTCCGTCGGACAGGCTTGATACAATTCATAGACCATTGAAGTCGGAACAAATGTATCGGCTCCGCCGTGAATAAACAGAATCGGAACCGTCGCCCGCTGGACTTGCTTAATGGCCGAGGCTTCACTGAAAAAATAGCCCGCTTTTAATTTCGTCAAGATACTTGTCATCGTCAGGAACGGGAAATGCGGCAGACGATACATCCGCTTCATTTGATAGGCGAGAACGGCGTTGACCGACGTATACGCACAATCGGAAATGATGCCTTTGATTTGCGGCGGCAACAGTTCCCCACTGGTCATCAGAACGGTTGCTCCTCCCATCGAAACACCGTGCAAAAAGATTGCACTTTCTCGGCCAAGACGAGCTACCAGATATTCGGTCCACCGGAGACAATCTTCCCGGTCATGCCATCCGAAACCAATATAGTTCCCGTCACTTTTTCCGTGTCCACGGTTATCCGGCATCATGACGTGGAAACCGGCTTGGTGATACAGATACGCAAATCCGGCCAAATCCGTTCCGACACCGCCGTATCCATGCACTAAAATCACAATCCGATCCGATGGTACAAGCGGCGGCAAGTAATGCCCGCGTAACATTAATCCGTCATGCGCCTTGACTTCAATCAATTCCAGCGGCTGTTCTTTAATCCACGTCTGCCCCGGTTGCATCAGACGGACCATTTCGTCACTCAAATCACGGTTATTGGATAAAAAGGGTTTCGGATTGGTTGCGATCGCCATTTCATAAAAGTAATAACTCGCTGCAAGCATCCCGGAACCGATTACACCTAAACCGATTTTCGTTCGTGTTCGCATTGCTCCCACTCCTCATCTGCTCTTAAAGATCAATTTGTAGTTGTGCTGAGGACTCGGCATCCTCTTCTTGTAAAATTTGTTGCCGCAGACGATGTTCGTGTTGTGCCTTTCGGTAAGCAAATTCCTGAACCAATTCTTGTCCCGTGAACCCTTCTTCGACGATGTCCGACAGCAAATCCGTTTCCGTCGTGACGATTTCCTGTGGGTTCCGAATAATCAGCACTTGACCGACCTGTGCTAACATCAGTTCATCTTTTACCTGTAACGCATCATAAAACGGTTCAGGCAGGGTCATCCGCCGTGTTTCCGGATTGATGTGCACCCGCTTGTACGCTGCTAACGATTGAAACTTCCGACTCGCCATATCTGTCCTCCTCTTCTAGATTACTGAAATGTCATGTCTAATCTAGAATCTTTTCCTTGAATCATGATAGTTGCTGATGCTCCGTTGACGAGTGTCATTTGCGGCGGTTGGTGACCGATATCGAGATCGTAAAACACCGGAATGTCCAGCAGTTCATTAAACGTCTTATACACGTCGAGGATGGTATACTCCTCAACTGTCCGCCCGCCGGCTGTTCGTCCGAACACGATGCCCGATGCCCGCTCGAACCACCCCGCGAGATACATCTGCATCAGCGAACGGTGAACGTCGGTGGCACTCGCTTCCGATACTTCAAAGTACCAAAGAATCGGTTCTTCATTCAGCTGATCCGTCTGAAACGTGACCACATCTCCGTACGGTGTTCCGATGAGATGACGAATCGTTTCAAGACATCCGCCAAGCAACCGGCCGGATACCTGTTTTTGGGCCGGATCGATTGTTTTCCACTCTGTTGCCGCGTCGAGGTGGTACATATAACGTTCGGGCCGTTCCGCATGATTCCAATTCGTCTGATACAAATCAGATGTCCACTGCGTCACGGTTGCTCCGGCAGGCGTCGCGAGAACTCGTCGCCAAGCTGTCGTCGTTTCATTCCATTCTTCACTGCGCATGTCGACGAAGTTTGGTCCGTGCGCCGTCGCAATGCCGGTCTTGAGCGTAATCGCAAACAGTAATGTACTGATATCCGAATACCCGAGCAACCACTTTGCCGGAATTCGTTCAAAATCCAGGAATGGTAACACATCAATCGCCCGTTCCCCTCCAAATGGTGGAATGATTGCATCAATTTCCGGATTTTGCAGCATTGCATTCAGCTCGTCCGCCCGCGTTTGAACCGGCGCACTTGCCGCCTGCTGTTGTGTCCAAACGGTTTGTCCGACTTGAACAGTCATTTGCCGATCCCGTAATCGATTCGTCGCCTCTTCAATCATCGGATGCAGTTCTTCCGATAATCCGGAAGACGGAGCCGTCACACCGATTGTTTGTCCGGTCCAACCTAAATAAGGATAACGCATGTCTGTTTCCTCCTGACGATGTGATATTGTTAATCGAGTGATGCTACCAATCGGCTGAGCTGTTCGACTTTTTTAGTAAACGGTTCAATGGGAACGATTCGTACTTCCCGGTGAATTTCTTTCCCGTTCGCAAAAAACAGCAAAGCCGGAGCAGTAAACACGGAAAATTCTCCGGCAATTTCCGGGACGCTTCCTAAATCGACATGTCCCGACCGAAATTCGGGATGACTCGCTAATATCGGCTCAATCTGCGGAAACAACGAAGCGCAGACACCGCAGCCCGGACTCGAAACATAAATAAAACTCGCCCGCTGCCCGAGATAAAAATCCCTCACGGCTTCAATGGACGTCAACTCTTGAAAAGTCGCCATGTTTCGTCCTCCTCTTTTTGTAAAATATCTTTTAATTATAACGTGATGCCACAAAAAAAACACCTTCCACCCGGTGTATCTAAGTCATAAGCACTTAAATACTCGGGCGAGGTGTCTTCTTTTGATTGTTCTATGGTTTGGCAGTAGCTGTGAGCTCCGCATATTCTTCAGACGTAAAAGCACGAGAACGTGTTAAAAACCGTTTCCCCTCGACGCCTTCCAAGGAAAACATTCCGCCTCGACCATCAACGACATCAATGATCAGTTGCGTATGTTTCCAGTAGGCGTATTGATCCTCATGAATATAAAACGGACAGCCGCCGATTGTACCGATCAATAAATCTTGATCGCCTAAAAATAAATCGCCTTCCGCAAAACACATCGGGGAACTGCCGTCACAACATCCACCCGATTGATGAAACATTAACGGTCCGTGTTTTGCTTTTAGCAGTTCAATCAATTCCAAGCCGGCATCGGTCGCAAGTACACGTTCGACCATGTCGCCACATCCTTTCTTCGATTAGAAGAAACCAAGTTTATCCGGGCTATAGCTGACGAGAAGATTTTTTGTCCGCTGGTAATGGTTAAGCATCATTTTATGATTTTCACGGCCGATTCCCGACATTTTGTAACCGCCGAACGCAGCATGTGCCGGATATTGGTGGTAACAGTTTGTCCAGACGCGTCCTGCTTCAATCGCGCGTCCGAAGCGGTATGCCCGGTTCATGTCACGCGTCCAGACACCGGCACCTAAGCCGTACAGCGTGTCATTGGCAATTTGCAGTGCTTCTTCTTCTGTTTTAAATGTCGTGACGGACAGGACTGGCCCAAAAATCTCTTCTTGGAAAATCCGCATCTTGTTGTTTCCTTTGAAAATTGTTGGTTGAATGTAATAACCATCCGCGAGGTCACCGTCAAGATGGTTCCGTTCGCCGCCAATCAGACACTCGGCCCCTTCCGATTTTCCGATTTCGAGATACGACAAAATTTTCTCCATTTGTTCACTCGATGCTTGAGCACCCATCATGACATCAGCATCCAGCGGATTACCAAGTTTGATCGCTTTGACACGTTCGAGGACCCGTTCCATGAATGGCTCGTAGATGGATTCTTCAATCAAGGCACGTGATGGACACGTACAGACCTCCCCTTGGTTCAAGGCAAACATCAATAATCCTTCGATTGCTTTATCGAAAAAGGCATCATCGGCATCCATGATATCAGCAAAGAAGATGTTTGGTGATTTCCCGCCGAGCTCGAGTGTAACCGGAATGATGTTTTGCGACGCATACTGCATGATAAGTCGTCCCGTCGTTGTTTCACCCGTAAAGGCGATTTTCGCAATCCGCTTGCTTGAGGCGAGCGGTTTTCCGGCTTCCAGTCCGAAACCGTTGACGATATTCAGGACACCCGGAGGTAATAAGTCTTCAATCAGTTCCGTCATCAGTAAAATACTTGCCGGTGTTTGTTCCGCCGGTTTCAAGACGACACAGTTTCCTGCCGCGAGTGCCGGTGCGAGTTTCCAGACAGCCATTAAAATCGGGAAGTTCCACGGGATGATCTGACCGACGACTCCAAGTGGCTCATGGAAATGATAAGCGACTGTATCGTTGTCGAGTTCCCCGATTGAACCTTCTTGGGCCCGGATGACACCTGCAAAGTACCGGAAGTGATCGATGGCAAGCGGAAGATCGGCATTCAGTGTCTCACGGACTGCTTTCCCGTTTTCGAGAGTTTCCGCATAGGCGAGCATCTCAAGATTTTCTTCCATCCGATTCGCAATTTTATTTAAGATGTTTGACCGCTCTGCGACTGACGTCTTGCCCCAGGCATCTTTTGCCGCATGTGCCGCATCCAGTGCCAACTCGACATCTTCTTTCCCTGAACGGGCTACTTGACATAATACTTTCCCGGTAATCGGCGTCACGTTATCAAAATATTCTCCACCGACCGGTGCCGTCCATTTTCCGTTAATGAAATTTTCATAACGATCCTTGTATTGTACCTTTGACCCTTGCGTGTTTGGAATCTCATAAATCATCTGATTGTTCCTCCCTCAAATAAAATGGTCAACCGACGAGAAGGTATCTCATGTATGCGCTTTCATTTTACCCCTATCGAAATGTCTTCTTGTTTCTATCGTACCAAATGTTTTATAAAAGTCAAAATTTTCCGATATTTTTAAAGATTTTTTTTCACAAAAAAAACACGTCATCTCCAAAAAATGGATTGACGTGTGGATTGGTCGAATCAGCGTGTCGGATCGATGCCGTCCTCTTTATCAGAAGGTGTATCCGAGTTTCCGAACTCACCGACTTTACTGAATCCGTCAGTTGCCCCATCGATGTCTTTACCGGTTGCCGTAACGGATGGATCAAGGACCGCCTCTTCACTCGGGCGCGATGTCGGATCGTTTCCAAGCTGCTCTTCTTCTTTTTTCGCGTCTTCAATACATAATAACGTTTCCGGAATGATGTCAAGACGTTCGATTTCAATCTCTTTGCCGCAGACTTTACAGATTCCGTACGTGCCATCTTCAATCGCTTTTAACGCGACATCGACATCCGATAACATTTCTTCCTGCATATCTGTCATTGCTTGATCGCGTTCCCGTAAAAACAATTCGTCTCCCGAATCGCCCGGGTGGTTGTCGTAGCTCGACAGTTCCCCTGTATCATAGTCGACTTCGCGATTTTCAATATTTGTTTCCGTTTTATCTTTTTCCTTTAACAAACGTGTTTTGAATGTCTCGATTTGCTTTTCTGATAACATAGCCTTCATCTCCAATTCTTTAGCTTCAGCTTCTTCTCTAAAGGATTTAACCGAAATGAAACCATGTTAAACGTCAAAGACTGTCTTAAGAGCATTTATAGGAGCGGATCGAGCCGTGTAAATCACAGATGACCGTCATGAATTCCTGACCATCCTTGAAGCAGATTTGATGACTTCTGCCATTTTTAGAAGTCGTAATATCATCGATCCACAGCCGGGTAGCGTCAGCGGAGGATAACATCGCTACTTTGTCACGAATCAAGAACAGATCAAACGGCAACAGATTCAAGGACTGGATGACTAAACCGAATTTCCGGAACAGCGGATCCAGCTGGTAATGCGAGAGACTGTATAAACTCTTCTCCATCCCGCCTATCAACAATTGAATCGAGTGACACGGTTCTCGGCTGTCGATCCGCTCTTTTTGCAGGATGATTCGCCCTTGAACGCCGGATCCATCAAAGACATGTTGCATTTTCTCTTGATCGACGCGAAGAGCTCCCGGTTTGACATGCAGGACCAGATGCGCAAATTCGGCGTAATCCGGTTTTCCGATTTCAAGTGCCTGGATATGTCTCACTTCTTCCCGTTCAATCAATTCAATCAGTCCGCGTTCCACCGTGTCCGATACGTCCCCTTCAGAGGAAAGACGGACATCAATCACGTATTGGTCGACGACAGTATTGACTTCGAGTGTATACATCAAGTGCGGGTTCTGTTCTTGTTCGAGGGTCAGGCGGTTCAACAGCAATTGATGAATCAGTTCGACCGGTGTATGAGATGAAAATTGACTCGTGTAAATCAAGTGTTTTGCTGCCATCGAATGGTTTGATTTTAATCGTGTTCCTTTAGCCATATATACGTTCACTTTATAATTCAGCATAATTCCACCTTCTCTTAACTAAGAATCGGATCGGAGAATAGTTCCGTTTCTATAGCGTACATCGCAAAAACCGTTAAAAATATTCGATAACGAATATTCTAAATCTGTTATACACAAGACTATGAATTTATGTTAAAGATTTGGAAATTAGAAAACTTGGGTGCTTTTCCTAAAACAATTGGATTTAAAGACAAAAAAACCAGTCTCCGGCAAACACCGGAACTGGTTCAGGTCAAACGGGATCAGGCAATGGAATCACTCATCGGGTGCATCTGTTCATACTGACTGACAATCAGTTGACTGAGACGTTCGTCTGCTTCCAGTCCCAGATAAGTCGCGACGGTTTTTTGGATGCCGTTTTGTTCAATAAAGGTATTTAATTCAGAAGATTCTGAATCATTTGGATCGGAGTAGGTTAAAGCCGCAGCAATCCCCAGAGCTAATCCATTCGCCTCGATACCACGGTCCATTAATTCGCGGGCCGGTTTGACCAACCGGTCGCGTGGCCCGAGCTTCCGGATCGGTGAACGGGCAACACGGACGATTTCATCATGGATCCGCGGATTTTCAAATCGTTTAATGTTTTTTTGAATATAGGCGCTGTGATCTTTCGGATCAAAGCCATATTTTTCAAGCAGTAACCATCCGGTTTCATACAAGGCACTTTGTACGCCGCGCCGGACACGGACATCCTGCAGACTTTCAGCAATCGTCTCTTTTCCAAACAATGCACCGAGGTAAGAGGCGATCGCATGTCCGGTGTTGACGGTGAATAATTTCCGTTCGATGAACGGTGTGATGTCTGCCACGTATGTCACACCTTCGAACACCGGATAATCATCCGGTAACGCCTTTGTCTCAATAACCCACTCGAAAAACGGTTCGACTTCGACGTATAACGGATCGTCATGGTGTTGCAACGGGACAATCCGGTCGACGGCGGCATTCGGGAAAAAGACATTGCTTGGCGTTGACTCAAGATAATGCATCACTTCTTGCTGCAAATGACTGGATCCTTCGATCATGTTTTCACATGCGATCACAAAGACGTTTTGGGTTGTCGTCCGTTGTTTGAGTCCTTCCGCAAGCAAGGGAGCAATTCTCGCAAGCAACGTCGGTCCGACAGCTGTCGTCACGACATCGGCTGTCGCGATGGCTTCGACTACCCGCTCGGCTTCAGTCTCACTGTTCAATGCTGTGACGCGCGACACCTCTTCCACCGCTGCTTCTTCCGCCGCATAACCGACCGTGTACGCCCCGCGCGTTTTCAACGCTTCGACGACTTCGGCATTCACGTCAATGAAACAGACATCATAACCTGATTTAACCAATTGTAAGCCGATGAAGCCCCGACCGATATTTCCTGCACCAAAATGAACGGCTTTCATAGCTTACACCTCCACAGATAACAGCTGAATAATGTCTTCGGCTGTTTGCGCTTTGACCAACTGCTCGACATTCTCTTCATCCGAACAAATAATGGCAATGTGCGACAGCAGTTCCAGGTGTTCGTCACCGATGCCGGCAATCCCGATGATCAGCTTTGCCTTTTCGGTTCCGAACGACACACCGTTCGGAACCTGTAGAATGGATAATCCTGTTTTTAAGACTTCTTCTTTTGACTCTTCCGTCCCATGAGGAATCGCGACATGGTTTCCGATGTAGACCGTCGATAACCGGTGACGGGTTTTCATCGATTCGATATAGTTCGGACGGACATATCCATGATCGACGAGCAATGTTCCTGCTGCTTCAATCGCTTCCTCGTCCGTATTAAACTGTTGATTCAGTAACACCATTTCTTTTTCCAGTTTCATCGCAGTTGCCATCCTTCATTCACTCCTGTCTATTTTTTAAGAAATTTTATTGCGTGCTGTTTCGATTTCGTGAACCAGTTGATCATAGTAACCTGCATTCAAGAAGTTTTCGACGGACCGATGTTCAGCTTGCGGTACTCGTTCCTTCGCCCGTTGCGTCAAATCCTGGTGCGTGATGATGAATTCGGCATCTGTCGGGAGTTGACTGATCGACGTGTTCGTTACTTTAATCGGCAGTCCGGCTTTATTAATTTTGTTGCGTAAGACGGATGCGCCCATTGCACTCGATCCCATTCCGGCGTCGCAGGCAAAAATGATGTGTTCGACTTCTGCTAATGAAGTTGCAGATTCCGCTGAAACAAGCGAGGAAGCAATCGAATTTTTACCTTTCATCGCGCTGACATTAGCCGTTGCTTCTTCAAGCGATGTCTCTTTTGCTTTACTCGTTTTGAGCAAGACAGACGAAACAACAAACGTAACGGATGCAGAAATCAGGATACCGGCAACAAGACCGACATATGAACCGCGAGATGCCATCGCAAGGACAGCAATGATACTTCCTGGTGAAGCCGGTGCGACCAGACCGACATCAAATAAGACGAAAGTGAGGATACCGCTCATACCGCCGGCAATCATGGCGAGCAAGAGAACCGGTTTCATCAGCACATACGGGAAGTAGATTTCATGAATCCCGCCGATGAACTGGATAAAGGCTGCCCCTGGTGCTGTCTTTTTCGCTGCACCTGAACCGAAGACCGAATAAGCGAGTAACAAGCCGAGACCCGGTCCCGGATTCGCTTCGAGTAAAAACAGAACCGATTTTCCGGCTTCACTAACTTGGTCCAAACCGAGCGGACTTAAGATTCCGTGGTTAATGGCATTGTTGAGGAACAAGATTTTAGCCGGTTCGATGAACAGACTCGCAAGTGGCAGCAAATGAGCACTGACGATCGCTCCAACAGCCGCTGCCATGATATCGTCCAGTCCCGTCATCAGCGGACCAAACAGTTTAAAGCCACCGATCATCAACAAACCACCGATAATCCCGACCGAGAAATTGTTAACGAGCATCTCAAGACCCGGTTTAACTTTGCCTTCAATTAGTTGATCAAATTTCTTGATGGTAAATCCGCCGAGTGGTCCCATGACCATTGCGCCGAGGAACATCGGAATTTCTGTTCCGACGATGACCCCCATCGTCGCCAGTGCCCCGACGACTCCTCCGCGAACGTCATGCATCAATTTCCCGCCGGTAAACCCAATCAGTAGCGGCAACAGATACGTAATCGTCGGACCGACTAACTCCGCCAGACTTTTATTCGGTGCCCACCCGGTCGGAATGAATAACGCCGTGATGATCCCCCAGGCGATGAATGCACCGATGTTCGGCATGACCATCCCGCTGAGGAAACTTCCAAACCGTTGTACCTGGACACGGAGTCCACGTTTTCCTTCTTGTGTTGTTGTCATTGGTGTACCCTCTTTGTTTGCATTGTATGATAAGTGCTTTGCTATGCCCTTATTGTATGCGCTATGGAAACGCTTACTCAATCTTTCCTAGTTCACGTTTTGTCAGATTACTTGGACAAGACCAAAAGAACCATCCGTATCAACGAATGGTTCTTCTGATTTGTTGTCCTCATGAGAAATTAATCGGTTGCTCGACCGCCTCGAGCTCTCTTTCGATGACCTTCCGGAATGTCCGGTTCAAAATCTGTTGCAGTTGATGAACATCCCCGTATTCAAATTGATGGGTTTGTTCATCATTTTCGATGATCGCACCACTGATTGAGCTGAGCAGTTGCAGCAGTTGATCCGTCGCTTCTTCTGGTGCCGCGAGTACTAAAATCCGTTCGACCGGTTGAATGAGCTGATCCATCCCCAAAAGATCAATCGGTTGATCCAGCTCATAGATGAAGAACCCTCCACGATGAATCGATTCGTCGCGACCATGGAATAAAGCCAACCGTGTCCCGGGAATGCCGAGTCCAGACATCTCGTGACGCCGTAACAATAGCGCCGATAATTGGACGGCCGACGAGGTGACGTTTTTTTCGACCAGTCCATTGCTGATTTCAAGAAGGATTTCTTCCAACCCTTCCGTTTGCGAAGCAATCGTTTCAATGGAAAACGCGTCACTCAATTGGCGGGCCGTCTTGACCAATTCTTCCAATCGAACTAAATCCAGCCATCCCGATGACTCCTGACGGACGGGAGATTGGAACGATTTCGGTAGGGAGACAAGTAATTTCCGGATTCGGTCGACTTCTTCTTTCGGCAGTAACGGATTGACGAGCAGATGCGGTTGACTAATGTCCGGCAACGGCACCGTCGATAACACAAAGTCATAATCCTTCAGCTGGAGACGTCCAATGCCAAAGAGAGACGAACTTTCGACTTGCTCGAGTTCGGTAAATTCCTGCCGTAACCGGTTCATCAGTAATTTCGACGATCCGAGTCCCGCCGAACAGACGACGAGGACACGGTAGGGTGTTTTCGGCAACGGTTTACTTAAAACAGCGCCAAAGTGCATCACCCAAAAGGCTAAGTCATAATCCGCAAACGTTTGATCGTTGAAGACGAATTCAGCGGCTTGTTTAACAGCGTCAAACAAACGCGGGTACTCCCGTTCGATCTGTTTAATGACATAAGACGGATTCACGATGTTTTGTTTCGTATACGACATGATGTGACTGACCAACCCGTGTTCGAGCGCCCGGTCCTCTGTGAAACCTTCTCCGTACAATAAGGAGACCTGTTCGATCAGTCGTTTGACACGCAGACGAATAACCAGTTCTTCGCCGGTCTCCAGCTGATCTTGTTGAAAATTCCGTAACTCTTCAGAAATCCATTGCCGCTCGGCAATCGATAAGGGGTACGGCAACCGTTGCTGTAGCGTATCGACGTGATGCAAGACTTCGAGCGGATATGCTTTTAATTCATAGACCATCGGAAACTGGTCCATCCGAATCGCTTGAACGGCTAAACTCAGCGCCGCCCGCATGAGAAGTCGATCACTGATATCCTGCTGTTTCGTCAAAGGAGCAATCACGGCATACGATTGGTTAATCGCTTCAATCCACTCCCGCTGCTGAATCTGAAGCAGATGCGGCAGTTGATCGACATGACCTTGCAGGAACCGGTAAAAGGACAAGACATCCCATTGCGTAAAAATCAACGAGACCAGCAACCGTCGTTTGTTGATTTCTTCGCCGATAACTTCTGCCCCTAACCCCTTTTTACGTTTTAATTCCAGTGCATACTGACAGAACCATTCATCAATCCGTTCTAAATCTTGACTGATCGTACTTGGCGCGATGTACATGGCATGTGCCAAAGCCTGCAGTTTGATCATCCCTTGTTCCTGCAAAAGGCGATACGCGAGTTCGACTTGCCGGTCTTCCGCTGAGGGTAACTGACGATGGGATAATAATAGCGCTTCACGCAGTTCCCGCTTCTGTCCCTCATCCCCATTCAGCTGTAAACCGCGTCCCCGTACATAAACCAGTTCCAACTGAAACGGTGCTACGGTTTGTCCAAGCCGGTCTCGTTCCCGTTGAATCGTCCGTTCCGAAGTTTCGAGTGCTTCTGCGATTTTCTGAATCTGAACCGGTTCTGATTTCGTCAGTAAATAAAACAAGATTTCCCGCTCACGGGCCGTAAAATCAGTCACTTTGCATCAACTCATTTCTAATGGTCTCAATTAAAACATCATAGGATGCCGTTGCCAACAAATGATCAATTGCAAATACCCGGCACGAGGACTTCACCGGAAGATTTGCAACGATTTGCCGGGGACCGACCAGAAAGCTGACATTCGCCGGAATTTCTTTGGCCCGGCACGTTTCAACCGTGACAGATAATCGCTCTTTTTGTAATCGATCCCGTAAGACTTTTGCCCCCATGACACTGCTGACTAGGCCCGAGTCGCAGACAAAGATAATGGTCATCATATCCATCCTATTCACCCCTTCCCTTTTATCCTATCTGAAAGCGCTTAAAAACGGGGCGATGATAAACCGGTTTATTTAATTTCTTTTTTTAATCTTGTCCAAAATTCCTGACAGATCAAAAAAACGTTCGAATCTCCCGCCTGAGGAGGTTCGAACGTTTTCCATGTCTAATCCGGGTCACCCGGTTTGTTTATGCACGGTTAAAAGATGTTGTTCGACTTTTTCAGCGACTTCCCGTCCTTCGCGGATCGCCCAAACAATCAAGGACTGACCACGACGGGCGTCGCCGGCGGCAAAGACCCCCGGTCGGTCGGTCGCATATGCCATCGTTTTAATCTTACCGTTTTGTGACGCAACCGGTAGGTGCCGCAGAACATCCTGCTCGACGCCGCTGAAGCCGATGGCAATCAACATTGTATCAACCGGATAATATTTTTCGGTTCCGGGAAGCTTCTGAAACTCCACCCGTCCGTCGGCATGACGGATTTTGTCATTATAAATCGTCCAGACACCGGTCAATCGGCCCGCTTCATCCGTCGTATAACGCTCGATCGCAATCAAGTATTCCCGGGGATCGCGACCAAACTGCACGTGTGCTTCCTCATACCCGTAATCGAGAGTGAACAGGTTCGGTGTATCCGGCCACATATTGTCCGCTGTCCGTGTTGAGCCCGGCATCTCGTGTTTGCCGAACTGAACGACGGAGTGGCAACCTTGCCGCAGTGCCGTCGCCACACAGTCGGCGCCTGTATCTCCGCCTCCGATGACAAGGACATCTTTCCCCCGTGTATCATGCAGGTCAATCAAAGATTGTCCGGTCAGGAGTTGCCGTGTCACACTCGTCAAATAGTCCATCGCGTATCCGACGCCCTGACCCGGTGCGTCCGGTATTTTGCGGGGCTCGGTTGCACCGACACAGAGGATGACGGCATCGTAATCGGCTTCCAGTTGATCGAGTGAGACATCAAGACCAATCGTGACACCGGTTTTAAATGTGATGCCTTCCGTTTCAAGCAACCGGACACGGCGGGCGACGATATCTTTTGAAAGCTTCATCGCCGGAATCCCGTACGTCAACAGACCGCCGACTTGATCTTCCCGTTCAAAGACGGTCACGTGATGCCCTGCTTGATTCAATTGATCGGCTGCCGCTAAGCCTGCCGGACCAGAACCGACAATCGCAATCCGGTGCTGGCTTCTGACTGACGGAATACGCGGTTGGACCCACCCGTTCTCAAAACCGATATCGATAATGGTCCGTTCGATCTGTTTAATGGTGACAGCAGGTTCATTGATGGACAGCGTACACGATCCTTCACAGGGCGCGGGACAGACCCGGCCCGTGAATTCAGGAAAATTATTCGTTTCCTGCAGCCGTTCAAGGGCTTCCTGGAAGTTGCCCTGTTCGACCAGTACGTTCCACTCGGGAATTAAGTTGTAGACCGGACAACCGATTTTGACTTGACTATACGTCTCACCGACATGGCAAAACGGTGTCCCGCAATCCATACAACGGCTCGCCTGTTCCGAAGCTTCCGTTTCAGAAAAACGTTCTTTATACTCGTTAAAATCACCAATTCGTTCACTGCTGTCACGTTCCTTGCCTGCCTGGCGGGGAACGTTCATGAATTGATCCCGTCTCTTCATTGTTTCCCTCCTGTTCCGCGTCCGATATGCGTTTCAAATGCCAACAGCATCGCTTCTTCCGTATTGTGTCCCTGTTGCGCATATCCCGCCATTAAAGTCGTCACCGCTTGATATGTCGACGGAATGACACGAATGAATGAGCTGAGGACATGATCCCAGTTTGCTAAAATCGCATGACCTTGTTCACTGTTCGTCCGGGCGACATGCCGCTCGATGAATGTTTTTAAGCGGGTTGCCTCTTCAGGGTCCGAAACGGCTCCCGTTACGACAAGCTCCCGGTTGATCCGGGCCTCAAAACGGGTGACATCTTTCGGTAAGACGTACGCGACGCCGCCGGACATTCCGGCGGCAAAGTTCAGTCCGACATCTCCTAATATGACGACACTTCCGCCCGTCATATACTCGAGACCGTGGTTGCCGATTCCTTCGACGACTGCTGTCGCTCCGCTGTTCCGGACAGCGAATCGTTCCCCGGCCTGACCGTTGACGTAAAGCTCTCCACTCGTTGCCCCGTACAGTGCCACATTTCCGATGATGACCTGATCCGAGGAGACGAAACTGGATTTTGCCTGCGGGCGCACGGCAATGACCCCGCCGGATAATCCTTTACCGACATAATCGTTGGCATCTCCCGACACATTTAATGTCATACCACGCGGGATATATGCACCAAGACTTTGACCGGCTGAACCCGTCAGATTGAGCGTTAACCGATCCGTCGGAAGCCCCATCGCTCCATACAGCCGTGTCAAACGGGATCCGGTATTCGTTCCGATTGCCCGGTCCGTATTGGTGACCGGGAAGGTAAAGGTTTGTTGTTCTGTAAACGATTGATCCGTGATGAGCGTTTCCAGTTCACGCCCGTCAAAAGAAGCTGAGACGTGATGCTCCTGGTACTGCCGGTTTTCGGGTGAATATCCCGGCATGACGAACAGGCGGGATAAATCGAGACTGGCTGCTTTCCAGTGCGTCTTTAACCGGTCCGATGATTGCAACAGATCCGTCCGGCCGACTAAATCGGCTAACCGTCTTACACCGAGTTGCGCTAAATATTCGCGGACTTCTTCGGCGACAAATTCCATGAAGTGAACGACATGATCCGCTGACCCTGTAAATTTCTCACGAAGCTTTGGATCTTGTGTTGCCACGCCGACCGGACATGTATCGAGATGGCAGGCCCGCATCATGATGCAACCGACGGCAATTAACGGTGCCGTTGCAAAGCCGTATTCATTGGCACCGAGCATCGCAGCGATGACGACATCGCGTCCCGTCAATAACTTTCCGTCCGTTTCCAAAACGACACGGTCCCGTAATCCGTTTAAGGCCAGTGTTTGATGGGTTTCGGCCAAGCCCAGTTCCCACGGTAATCCCGTATGCTGAATGCTGGTCTTCGGTGAAGCACCGGTTCCCCCGTCATGACCGCTGATGACGATGACATCGGCCAGTCCTTTGGCGACGCCGGCAGCAATCGTTCCGACACCGCCTTTTGCGACCAGTTTGACACTGATCCGCGCCCGGTCATTCGCGCGTTTCAAGTCATGAATCAGCTGCGCCAAATCCTCGATTGAATAAATATCATGGTGCGGCGGAGGTGAAATCAATCCGACACCCGGTGTCGAGGCACGGACACGCGCAATCCACGGATAAACTTTTTCACCCGGCAGCTGTCCGCCTTCTCCCGGCTTCGCCCCTTGCGCCACCTTAATTTGCAATTCGTCGGCATGAACAAGGTAGTCACTCGTGACACCGAATCGTCCGGATGCAATCTGTTTGATCCGGCTCATCCGGGAATCCCCGTTTTCATCTAACTGGTATCGTTCCTCTTCTTCGCCGCCCTCACCGCTGTTACTTTTACCGCCGAGCCGGTTCATCGCGATGGCTAACGTCTCGTGCGCTTCTTTCGACAACGAGCCGTAAGACATCGCTCCCGTCTTGAAATATTTGACGATTTCACTGACCGGTTCCACTTCGGCAAGCGGAATCGGGGTTGTTTCTCGGAAAGACATCAGGTGACGTAAAAACGTCGCCGGTTCTTCCTGGATGCGGTCTGAGTAGGTTTTGAACAAGTCATATCGGCCGGTCCGGCAGGCATGTTGCAACAGATGAATCGTTGCCGGGTTGAAGGCATGATGTTCGCCGTCATGGCGATAGCGGAAAACGCTGCCGGACTCAAGTCGTGTCCGCTTGACTCCTTCTTCATGCTGGCGAAGAGCCTCTTGTTCAATCAATGCCAAGGTCAAACCGTCGAGTTGCGAGACGGTTCCCGTGAAGTACCGGTCGATGACTTCTTCGGAAATACCGACCGCTTCGAAAATTTGAGCACCCCGATAACTGAAGACCGTCGAAATGCCCATCTTTGACATGACTTTGACGACACCCTCCGTCACTGCCGACCGATATCGTTCGGCATAATCCGGCATCGTTTCGTCAACCGCATCCTGTAACGTCGCATAGACGAGATACGGATGAATGGCATCGGCTCCGTATCCGACTAAGGCGGCAAAATGATGGACTTCCCGGACTTCGCCGCCTTCGATGATCAAACTGGCCTTCGTCCGTAACCCTTCCCGGATCAAATGGTGATGAATGGCGCTCGTGACAAGCAGAATCGGCATTGGCACAGCACCCGGCCGGACATTCCGGTCAGAAAGAATCAACAGTTCACAGCCTCCCCGGACCGCATGGACAGCTTGCTCGAGTAACGCTTCGAGCGCTTCCTCCAGCTGACCGTCAAACACCGTTGAAAGTGTCTTGTGGGCAAGTTTCGTCTGTTTGAGCGCCGCTGCTTCCGCTGGCGTGAGAACCGGTGAGGCGAGACGAATCCGACGGCAATTCTGCCGGTTCGGTGTCAACAATTCCCCTTGCTGACCAAGCCAGGTCATCGTCGACGTGACGATTTGTTCCCGCAATGCATCAATCGGCGGATTCGTCACTTGTGCGAATAACTGTTTGAAGTAGCGGAACAAGGATTGCGGTCGTTCACTTAAGACAGCGAGCGGGATATCCGTTCCCATCGCCCCTAACGGATCTTTTTTCTCTTCCACGAGCGGAATCAAATATTGGTCGATGTCTTCCCGTGTATAACCGAATAAACGTTGTAACGTTCCGAGATTCGAGACCTCTTCCGTTCTGACGTCTGCCGGTAATGCAATCATTTCTTCTGCCAACCATTCGGCATACGGATGACGCATCGCCAGTTCACGCTTAACCTCTTCATCTGAAATCAATTGACCGGATGCAAAATCAAGCAGTAGCAGCTCTCCCGGAACAAGCCGTTTCTTAAATAAAATATCGTGTTCCGCAATTGGTAAGACACCGGATTCGGAAGACAACATAAAATGACCATCCCGCATCATCATATACCGTGCCGGTCGCAGACCATTCCGATCAAGTGTCGCGCCAATCTGTTTCCCATTCGTGAAGACAATCGCCGACGGTCCATCCCACGGCTCCATCATGCTGCTGTGGTATTCGTAATAGGCCCGTTTTGCCGGTCGCACCTCTGCGTGTTCAAACGGTTCCGGTACTAGCATCAAGGCGGTTTCCGCAAGCGTCAATCCGGACAGATAAAAAAACTCGAACGCATTATCCAGCATCGAGGAATCGCTGCCCGATTCGTCCAAAATCGGTAAGACATCTTTCGCCCGACGGCCGTACGTCGTCTTGGCCAACCCGTTTTCACGGCTCCGCATCGCCCGGACGTTTCCTTGTAGTGTATTGATTTCACCGTTATGGATTAAATAACGATTTGGATGGGCACGTTTCCAGCTCGGAAACGTGTTCGTACTGAATCTCGAGTGAACGATCGCAAAGCCGGACTGATACCGTTCATCCTGTAAATCATCAAAATATAAACCAAGCTGATCGGTTGTCACAAGTCCTTTGTAAACGATTGTTTCGCTTGAGCTGCTTAAGACGTATTGTTCAATGCCAAGCTGCTCCGCTTCCCGTTCAAATAAGCGGCGAATCAGGAACAATGCCCGTTCGAACGCCAGTCCTTCCACTTTGTTTGCTTCAATGAAGCATTGCCGGATAACAGGTTCCGTTTGACGGGCTTTTTCTCCAATCACAGTGTTCGTGACCGGTACCGTCCGCCATTCGATCAAGCGTTGTCCTTCTGATAAAATGATGGATTCCAAAGCCCGTTCCAACCGTTGACGCAACCGGTCTTCCCGCGGTAAAAACATCATCATGACCCCGTAGTCCCCACTGCGCGGCAGATGGACATTTCGTAAGGCTTGACGGAAGAGACGATCTGGTATTTGCGTGAGGATGCCGGCTCCGTCGCCGGTTTTCGCATCACTTCCTTGTCCTCCCCGATGTTCCATCTGACACAACATCTTCAAGGCGTTTTGAACGATTTCATGACTGGCTCGTCCCGTCCGATGAGCATAAACCCCGATTCCACACGCATCGTGTTCTTGTCTCGGATCATAAAGTCCTTGCCGCTGCGGTATTTGATGAAATGACATGTTACCACGCTCCTAACCGTTCTAAATTTTCTGTATATTCTGTTAAAATATACTTTACACTCTTTTATGTTTATTCGCTACCATGTATATTTCCAAAATTTGAGTTCTCCCATCCCTTGATAGACCGCCTCATCGTGATGATAACGCTTACATATAGATGAATAATTTTTTTGAATAAAATATTTTTTAAGAGGCTGTTCATTTTTGCCGTAATTCCTTTTTCCGTGGTATTTTTAAATAGAAAATAAATTATCAGTGCTTGTTTGGAAAAGGAGAATATTAAAATGAAAAACTCTGTACAATGGACGGGTCTCTTGATTGCAGGAACGGCCCTTGTCCTTAGTGCATGTGGTCAGGAAGAAAAACAAATGACCGCATACGATAAAATTAAAAAAGAAGGAACCTTGACCGTTGCAACAGCAGGTACCCTTTATCCGACATCTTTCCACGAAGAAAAAAGTAACAAATTGACCGGGTTTGATGTCGAAGTCGTCAAAGAAATCGCAAAACGTCTTGATTTAAAAGTCGCCTTCAAAGAAATGTCTTTCGACGGAATGCTGACAAGTGTGAACACCGGTCAAGTGGATTTAGCGGCCAACGATATTACGATTACGGAAGAACGTAAAGGAAAGTTTGCCTTCTCTAAACCTTACAAATATACGTACGGGACAGCGATCGTCCGTAAAAGTGATTTATCCGGCATCAAGTCCCTCGAAGATTTAAAAGGGAAAAAAGCAGCTGGAGAAGCGACGACAACGTACATGCAAGTGGCCAAGAAATACGGTGCCAAGGAAGTCACATATGATAATGCCACGAATGATCAATATTTACGTGATGTCTCTAACGGACGGACGGACGTCATCTTAAACGATTATTATCTCCAGAGCCTTGCCGTCGACTTCTTCAAAGATTTCGACATCACGATTCACCCTGATATTGCCTATAACCCAAGCCAAGTCGGACTCATCATGGACTTGGACAACAAAGAGTTACAGTCGAACATCAATGCTGAAATCGATGAAATGAAAGAAGACGGCACGCTCGCCAAATTGTCGAAGACATTTTATGCCAACAAAGACGTCTCGAAAATGCCTGATGTCAAGACGACGCTCGTCAACGTGAATTGAACAGTTTCTCTGAGATTGAATGGCGGTCTGTCTTTAACCCGGAATTAGCAAAAGAAGCGTTTCCCTACATCTTAGGAGGGCTCGGTCATACGCTTTGGATTTCGATACTCAGCATGTTGATTGGTCTTGGACTTGGCTTATTGCTTGCTTTGGCACGCTTATCTGCATCACGTTTGTTACGGACAGTCGCCACTCTCTACATCTCCTTCATGCGCGGTGTACCGATTCTCGTCTTATTATTCATGTTTTACTTTGGTTTACCGGTCATCAACATTCAACTCGATGCCTTAACCGCTGCCATTACCGGTTTCAGTCTGAACAGTGCTGCCTATATGGCTGAAATCATTCGTTCGTCACTTTTGTCCGTTGATCGCGGGCAACAAGAAGCGGCACAATCGCTCGGGCTTTCCAGATACCGTGTGTTCGTCGGCATTATCTTGCCGCAGGCCGTCCGCCTGGCAATCCCCCCGTTATCAAATGTCCTTCTTGATTTGGTAAAAGCCTCTTCGCTCGCTGCCATGATTACGGTGCCGGAGATTTTTCAACGGGCAAAAATCGTCGGCGGACGGGAGTTTGACTACATGACAGTTTATTTTGTCATCGCCTTCATCTACTGGGGAATCTGTGCCGTCATCGCCGCCGGACAAGAAATGCTCGAACGGCGTTTCGCCCGCTATCTATAACGTAAAAAAGCTCAACCGTTTTTCACTTTCGTCACGAGGACGTCTGTAGAAAACAGGTTGAGCTTTTTTTATCAAAATTAGGCGAGAATACTCTCACCTCTAAGTGTCTCGGACAAAGCCCAGCGTAGGTGGGAGATGAATCGCCTTCGGGCAAGGCGTGTCTTACGACACGTCAATTGCCCGACGTTTTCGGTTTGAAAACACTTAAAACCAGGAAAAAAACAATACGTCGTGTTCTTTGAAAACTGAAGGTATAGGGTTGTGACTGGAAGTTCGTCTGTCACGTAAAATCTTCAACGTTCACCTTGCAGATGACCGAAGTAGCGAAAACCAAGCAGAGTAAGCGTCCGCACAAAAGAAACTGACAAGATTAAAATCCAACCGTCGGGACGACGGGGTTAGCTTGATAAATTTCAGACCAATAGGTCGGATAACTCAGGAATCCTTCACCTCTTAGCATAGCGTTGGTGGAGGTAGTTCAAGCTTGTTGGTCGAGCAATGGTTCGACGGATAGTGCTTCCAATGGTTTATGGAACAAATAGCCTTGAAGCGTCTGGCACCCTAACCCTGTCAAAAGTTCCGCTTCCACCATCGCTTCGATTCCTTCCGCGACAATCGTCATCTTCAACCGATCTCCTAATTGAATGATCATCTTGACGATGGCTCGTTTTTCTTCCGAGTCAATCGCCGCCCGGACAATCTCTTTCGGAATTTTTAACTGATCAAAAGGTAATTCGACGAGCGTCTGCATCGAAGAAAAGCCGGTTCCAAAATCGTCAAGCGCAATCCGGATCCCGTGGAGATGCAATTCATTTAATGTCTCGATTATTTGTGCCATTCCTTCGATAAAAATATGTTCTGTCATTTCGATTTCCAATAAGTAAGGCGGAAAACCGGTTGATCGTAAAATCTCCAATACCTTTTCGGTAAAGTCTTCTTGACGCAACTGCGAAGGCGAGACATTAACGGCAATCGTGATTGGTTTTCGTCCTTGTTCCAACCATTGCTGACCTTGCAGGCAGGCTTTACGCATTACCCATCCTCCAAGTGTTTCGATGAATCGTGTCCGTTCTGCCAACGGAATGAATTCCAGCGGAGAAATCAACCCGTATTTCGGATGATTCCACCGGACTAGTGCTTCTGCACCCGTGATGCAGTGATTAGTTGCGCTGACTTGCGGTTGAAACAATACGAAAAAGTCCCGGTCAAGATCAGCATCATACAGATCACGTGTCAGTTGCATGGCTCGTTTGCGTTCATTTTGAGTCACCTGATCCGTGATCGCAAACGTATTTTTACGATTTGACTTTGCTGTAAATAAAGCAATCTCGGCATCATTGATGACATGATCAATCGATTCCCCGTTAACGAATGACACCCCGATGCTTGCCGTTACATTAATTTGCTTAAAATCGATTTGGACACGTTCAGAAATACTGGCTAAAATCTCATCGCATAACTGATCCGGTTGCGCGGACGTCGCATGTAATAAAAAGGCACTTCCACTCGCTTTAGCGACGATACAATCGGAAAAACGCGTCATCAACCGTTTTCCGATGATATGCAACGTCCGGTCTCCCGTTCGGTAACCGAATGCATCATTGACTGTCTTGAAATCATCCAAATCAATCAGACAGATGATATCTCCCGCGACCGCTTTTTTTTCCGTTTCAATCACAAAAAAAGACCGGTTCGCCAGTTCCGTGACCGAATCAAAAAATGCTTGTTCCTTCAATCGAGCTAAGTAGTCGATGTTTCGTTCCAGCCGTGAAACATACTGTCTATGAATCAACAGACTGATCAGTGTAGCAATCAAAATCAGTCCGATCCGTGCGATATGATCCGTTGAACTGAAGTTTGACATGCCTGCCGGTGCTTTTAACCAGACGTACAGGAGTGATAAAACGCTGATTGCCGTCGCATACAGTAACATCGTCCGGTTAATGACGACCAGGGAGGCCAATACAAATAACAACGATGCGGCCCACACAGTCTGTGCCCCATTGTTTATATACGGATAGTTGATGAACGGGATCAATAAGAAGACACTCGACATCATATGCGGTTTCCATCGGTCGCTAAGACTGCTTTTCCCAATCAGAAACTGTACACCACCCACAATAAAAATCAAAAAAGCACGCCACACTTCAGACCACTGCAATCCAGACGAACTGATGTTGCTCGAGAAGATATATAAAATGGAACCACAGCTAGTCAGCACAAAAATAATCATTCCGAACAGCTGGTAATTGGCGTTTACTTCGCGATGGTAGTAAAAATTCGTCGATGAAGGACGTTCATGTGCCTTCATAATCTTCTCTCCTTCCCGTGACTTCGTCCTCTTCTTTTCCTTATCGAGTTGGAATTAAAACCTAATTCCTCCATTGATTTGGTTTTAATTCCTCACGTCTAAAGAAGTCTTCATTCGGGTAATTGACTAATAAAGATTGAAAGGAGTGTTAAATCATGAGCCGTCTTTTATTTATCGAAGCCAATGACAGTACCCATCAAAAGAAAGGGATCAGCTCCCATATGAATGAAGCCTTTCTTTCAAGCTACCGGACACATCATCCGGAGGACGAAATCGTCGTTCTCAATTTATTTGAGGAACGGTTACCTTTTTTTGATTTACGCCTCGCTTCCGCTGCCGCTAAACTGTTTCGCGGGGAATCGGTAGATGCCGATGACGATGTTCCGATCGGAAAATTACAAGAATACCTGACCGGATTTCTCGACTCGGACAAAATCGTCTTCTCTTTCCCGATGTGGAACTTGACCGTTCCGGCTCCCCTCCATAACTATATGGACTATCTGGCGCAAGCCGGTCAGACATTCCGTTATACGGCAGAAGGATCGATCGGATTGGTGAAAGGAAAACAAGTGTTGTTGCTGCATTCACGCGGCGGTGACTATTCGACATCCGATAAAGCGGACTCCGAACATGCCGTTCGTTACATGCTCGACATACTCCGTTTCTTCGGCATTGAAGATGTTCAAACGATCATTTTGGAAGGCCACCAACAATATCCGGACCGCGCGGATGAACTCACTAAAAAAGCCCTCTCCGCATGTGAGAAGGCCGGGGAAACATTTTAAAATCTGTAGAGTAAAAACTTTTCGTGGCTATCTATGACAAGCTGTTCATAGCTTGGCATCTCAAAGGCTTTAAACAGACTATAGGAAAGTGTAAAATCTCGCTTAACATCATTTATATTACCATTTGTTTTTTTAGTGAAATAGCCGCGCTGAAAATAAAAATGTCCTAAAAATGAAGCATCATCCAATGCAAGACTTTCCTGGATTCCAGTCGCTACTACTTGAAGACCTTTTTCATAATTCTTTTGAAATGACAGTTGCTGAGCATGGTTGTAAATAATTTTAATTCTAGCTTTCTTTAATTCAATTGTATCAAATTTCAGACTTAAGACGTCTTCAAAAACACTTTCCGAGTGAACAAATTGTTTGTTTTCAAAGTAAAAATTAGCAATTGCCATCTTGATTCGCAGATACATTTGAGGTGATTCGAACCAAACTTCTTCTGTATCCGTTAAATGCACTAATCGAGAAATGCTTGATCGAAAATCTATTTTTTGAGTTCTCTCACTACAAATAATTTCAAAATACTCCAACAACAGTAATATTTCCTTGTTTGTTGACTGACTTTTTATTTTCTCAGTTTGATTTATTAACTCATCAAACTGCTGGCTTCGAAACAAGCCGGTAAGGAGTCGGTCACATTCACGGAATTCTTCACTTTTATATTGATCACGAAATAACATTGACAGGGGTACACGTAATCGTTTCGCAATTTGTTGTAATAAATCAATCGTTGGCGAGTTACGCCCATTTTCAACCTTACTGATTTCTGCCTGGCTACATATCCCGTCGCACAATTCTTTTTGTGTCATTCTTTTTTCTTTACGAATCTGTTTGATTTCATTTCCAATCGATACCGGTAGTGAATTCATTAATTGTCTCCCTTGATTAAACCTCATAAGAACTTAAACAATAAATACTCATTTCTTCCTTTTTCTACAATCTCAACGTAACGATCCAAATTAAGTGCAGTGAACAAAGTATACGACATGGAATAGTCCTCTTTTACTGTTTGAAGATCAAAATTTAATTTTTCTTTGAAATTTGCACGTTGATAATAAAAGTGTCCTAAAAAAGAAGAATTTTTTCGTTCTATACTCTCAGAAATTCCTGATTCTGTGACTATCATTCCGTCTCGATAGTATCCTTGAAAAAATAATTGTTGCGCATGATTATACAGTATTTTAATTCGTAAGCTTTTTAATTCTTCCGTATTATAGTCCATCGCTAGTAATGTTTCGTAAATTTTTCTTGAGTGCACAAACTGATCATTCAAATAATAATAGTTTGCGATAGCTAATTTAATTCTTACATACATTAGAGGTGACTCATACCATACTTCTTCCTGGTCTGTTAAAAAGGATAATTCTGAAATACACGATCGGTAATCTATTGATTTTCTGCCTTCTAATCCAATCAGTTCAAAATATTTAGCAAGTAGATATATCGACGTATTTATCTTTGTATTAAAAATTTCTTTAACAGAACCAATAAGGTCATCAAATTTTTGACTACGATAGAGTTTTGTCCATTCATAATCATATTCTTGGAATAACATCATTTGCGTGTCTTCCTCAAATAATTGTAGAATCGAAATATTTAATCGATTTGCGATTTTTTGAATCGTTTCGATTGTTGGAGATACTTTTCCTTGCTCAATTTTACTTAATTCCGCTTGGCTACAAATATTTTGACAAACTTCTTGTTGAGTAAATCGTTGTTCAAGCCGGATTCGTCTTAATTGATTTCCGATCAAGTTAGAGAGTGAAGTCATGTAATAAACAGCCCTTTTAGTCAGTATTCATCATAGTTTATTTCGTCACAAAAATTTTGTTTTACTTTTTTTAACGGTATTAGCATATCGATTCATATGAAATGCTTTAAATAATTCATATGCAATGACATAGCTTTGACACGTTTCCTTATTATCCCCGTACATTTCTTCTAAAACTTCACCCAGTTGATAATAAAAGTGTGCAATGTAAGAAGTATCTGTTAGCAGTACACTATAACGAATACCTTTTAATGTAACAGTTAAACTTTTTTCTAAGTCTCCCATTTTAAACAACAGTTTCGCATGATTATAAGTGATTTTCAATTGCTGACCTACTACTTTTTCATTACTAAAATCAAAGTGAGTCTCTTCTAACTCTTTATATAGTTTTTCAGCTTGTTTATACTCCTGATTTTCTGCGTATAGAATTGCTATTCCCATTTTTGTTCTTAAATATAAATCCGGATAACTATATTTAATGTCATTCTGTTCAATTAATCGAGAAAGTTGGACGGATGTTGTCCTATGATCAAAATTGTTTAAGCGATAGTCACTGATGATTTGATAATATTTCAACAACAAAATTGTCTCTTCAAATCTATCTTCAGTAATCATTTTGTACGATCGAATCTGCTCATAATTTCCTTCTCTAGTCAATCGAAGCAATGTATGGTCTAATTTTTTTACACTTTCTTCTTGCTTCTGATTTTCGAACAAGAAAGAGATTGGTATTTTAAGACGTTCTGCAATTTGTTGCAACAAATCAACCGTGGGTGAGTTGCGTCCATTCTCGATTTTACTGATTTCTGCCTGACTGCAAATTCCCTGACATAGTTCGGATTGTGTCCAATTCCGCTCTTGCCGGATCCGTTTGATTTCGTTACCAATCGAAACATTTAATTGATTCATGGATGTCTCCTTCACAATCTGTTCCTGTTCTGGACAAAAAAACAGGCCTCCCGTTCAAGTGATTGACTTGTGACGGAAGACCTGTTTATTTTGATGCTTCCGGCGAGAATCGAACTCGCACTCCAGCATTACCATTGCTGAGGTCTGCCATTAACCTACGGAAGCCTGTTTTTTCTAATATTAGTATAACGTAACCCAATATGAAATTCAACTTTTTCACAAATATAGAAAAAAAGCGGTTAGAGGAACCCTTTCCCCTAACCGTTTTGATGATACATTAAAGGACTGTTTTAGTTAATGAGTTATCAAAGACAATCAACACAGAATAATGTTCATCCGCTTTCGATGCGACGAATGTCGAGAATTTGAGTGTGATGATTGAATTTGAACCGACACCGTTTTCCTCAAAGAATTGGTTAAGTCGTTCTTCGAGTTCTTCTGGTGATCGTCCTACTAACACTTTTGAATGTAACATAAAATCCACCCCGTCCTTTTTTTTGTGTACGATATTGAGTTTTCCCATGGGCTCATTTTTTAAAACCTCTATTTTTCCAGCTTGCCGAAATAAGAGGCATTCGGTACTGTGAAGATATGGTAACTTTTTTAGAGAAAGGACTGATCAGAATGAATGAGCATATGTTCGATGAAATTTTGGAAAAAAGACAAACCGGTTCCGTCAAATGGGATGGTTTGAAACAGTTGTTCGGATCGGATGAACTAATTCCGATGTGGGTTGCGGATATGGACGTCCGCCCAGCCGACTCCATTACGAAAGCCTTGACAAGACGGGCTGCAAGCGGCAATTTCGGCTATTCCCTGTTTGAAGAAGAAGCAAAACACGCGATTCAGCATTGGTTTGAAAAACGTTACAATCAATCGGTGGATCCGGCGACGATTCTTTATTCGAACGGTGTTGTGCCCGCCCTCGCACACAGTGTACTGGCCTTGACCGAGGAAAACGACGAAATCATCATCCAGACTCCGGTCTATCCGCCTTTCCATCATATCATTGAAGCAAATGGACGACGTTTAATTGAAAATCCGCTCCAATTGCAAAATGACCGGTATGAGATCGACTTTTCCATGCTGGAACAGCAAATGAAGACCGCCCGCATGATTATTTTATGTAATCCGCATAATCCAACCGGCCGTGTATTCAGTTACGATGAATTGCAACGGCTCGTTACACTCGCTAAACAGTATGGTGTCTTTGTTTTATCGGACGAAATCCATGCAGACCTGCTGTTTTCCGAAGCGATCCATCATCCGATCATTGCCTTTGATTATGATCAGGTGATATTAGTCAGTGCCCCGTCTAAAACATTTAATATCCCGGGGCTGTATGCGTCTTATCTGATCGTACCGAGTGCCGACTTGCGGCTCAAAATCGAGCAGGTACAGCAGGCAAACTTTGTCCATCCGAATGCTTTTGCAGCAACGGCCATCATTGCTGCTTATACCGATCCCGAAAGTGAATCGTGGTTACGGGAATTGCTGCTTTATCTTGAGGAGAACCGGAACCATGCCGTCAAGCGGATTCAAACAGAAATGCCACGTCTCACCGTCGTTGCGCCGGACGCGACCTTCCTGCTTTGGATTGACTGCCGTGCTCTTCCGTTTGATTCGAAAGAACGGGCGGACTGGTTAGTGGAACAGGCCGGTCTCGCCTTGACGCACGGACAACCATTCGGAAAAAATGCTTCAGCCTTCGAGCGATTGAACTTCGGATGCCCGCGGAGTCAATTGGACGAGGCACTTAATCGTCTTCGAACGGCTTATGAAGCGATTGTCTTTACGGATTAAGAGTGATGAACCCCGCGATTCAAGTGACTTTCACGTCATTTGAATCGTTTTTTCATGCAAACAAAGCTCCTATTGTATCGTTTTTTACACCGTTATTTATTTCAACGGTTTTTCTTTCATGTTACGTTCATAAGACTGAATTCAGAAAGTTTAAACTTTAACAGGGACGAAAACCGTCCCAACCCCTTGATGGACGAGGGCTGACGCCGCTTTTAACGACTTTGTGAAGACTTGCGTTGTTGTTTTAGACCTTGTAACGTGGGGAACAAATCGATTGTGCTTATTTTGACGAAGATATGAACAGCGCAAAAAAAGTTGAAATTGGAGGATTTATTGTTATGACGCAAGAATGGATTTCTATCAGCTTGTATCTGGTCATGATGCTTGCTATCGGTTACATTGCCTACAAGCGAACGACAAACACAGAAGATTATATGTTAGGCGGTCGGGATTTAGGACCCGGTGTTACGGCTCTATCCGCCGGAGCATCCGACATGAGTGGTTGGATGTTGATGGGATTACCTGGTGCCATGTATGCCACTGGCGTATCCGCTTTATGGCTTGCTTTAGGATTACTGATCGGATGTTACGTGAACTACCTGATTTTAGCGCCACGTTTTCGTCTCTACACGGAAATGGCAAATGACTCGATTACGATTCCCGATTTCTTAGAAAATCGTTTCAAAGATACATCACGTGTCTTACGGACGGTTTCAGCAGTCGTCATTATCGTATTCTTCACGTTCTACACATCAGCTGGTATCGTATCCGGCGGGAAATTGTTTGAAAGCTCATTCGGCTTTGATTACCACTATGGTATGCTCTTGACGATTGCGGTCGTTGTCGCCTACACATTGTTTGGCGGTTTTCTCGCAGTCAGTTGGACCGACTTCGTCCAGGGTTGTATCATGTTCATCGCGCTTGTTCTAGTACCAGTCGTCGCGTTGACAGATGTCGGCGGGATTGACGGGGCCTACAGCTACGCTGAAAACTTAGACCCTACTTTGTTTGATCCATTGAAAGGAACGACATTCCTCGGAATCATCGGATTCCTCGCATGGGGACTTGGTTACTTCGGACAACCGCACATCATTGTTCGTTTTATGGCCATTCGTTCAGTCAAAGACTTGAAAAATGCACGTCGGATCGGCATCGGTTGGATGTTTATCTCGATTCTTGGTGCCATGATGACAGGACTTGTCGGAATTGCTTACTTTGAAGGACAAGGCAACGGTCTAGGTGATCCGGAGACGGTCTTTATCCGCTTCTCTGACGTCCTGTTCCACCCGTATATCACTGGATTCCTGATGGCAGCGATTCTTGCTGCAATCATGTCGACGATTTCGTCCCAGTTGCTCGTCACATCAAGTGCCTTAACAGAAGATTTTTATAAAACGTTCTTAAACAAAAAAGCGACGGATAAACAGTTAGTCTTAACAGGACGTATTGCCGTCCTAGTCATCGCTGTCATCGGTTCCATATTAGCCTGGAACCCGTCAGCTACGATTTTATCACTCGTCGGTTATGCATGGGCCGGTTTTGGTTCGGCCTTTGGTCCAATCATTCTGCTTTCGCTCTATTGGAAACGGATGACGAAACAAGGAGCACTTGCCGGTATGTTATCCGGTGCCATTACGGTTATTGCCTGGGTACAGCTCGGACTCAGCGATACATTGTACGAAATGGTACCCGGTTTCTTTACCAGCTTACTCTTTACTGTCGTTGTCAGCCTCTTGACGAAGCAACCGGTTGAATCGGTTCAAGATACATTTGACGATATGGAAGAAGAATTAAAAGAAGCCATCGAATAATTTGAAGCAACAGATAAAACCCCTTTGAGTCTGTGAACTGAACCAAAAAAGTTAGACAATAAATAATTTGTCAGGCGACCTTTAGGACCTGAGTCCGGTATTCCACCGGGCTCAGGTTTTTTAGTC